>NZ_BAABFD010000033.1:0-78881 GCF_039540635.1 Nonomuraea ferruginea
GGCTGCTGGAGGAGTTCGTGGTCTTCTGGCGCGAGCACGGCGAGGTGCTCATCCGTCAGGAGAACTACCACGAGGCCGCCTGCCAGATCATCCTCATGGCCTTCCTGCACCGCCTGGTCAACGGCGGCGGCTATCTCGATCGCGAGTACGCCGCCGGCACCAAACGCCTGGACGTACTCGTCCGCTGGCCCTACACCGGCCCGGACGGCGAACGCCTGGTGCAGCGCGAAGCCATGGAGCTGAAGGTCTGGCGAGCAGGCAAGGACGACCCCCTCTCCGACGGCCTCGCCCAGCTCGACGGGTACCTGGACCGGCTCAGCCTCACCACCGGCGTCCTGGTGATCTTCGACCGGCGCCCCGAGGCCCCGCCCTGGAACCAGAGAGGCACGTTCGAGCAGGCGACCACCCCGTCCGGCCGCCAGGTCACCGTTCTCCGTGGATGACCCCGAACGCGCCACGTAAAGGGGGTTCTACCCGTACCACCTGCCGCGGCGGGAGGTGCGGGGGCGGCGGGTGGCGCGGATGCGGGCGAGGATCCGCACCATGCCCTCGGGGCCCGGCTGCCACCCGCCCTCGATCAGGGCGTTGGCCACGGCCTCCAGGAGGTCGGCGGCCCGGCCGGGGATGACGTCGGGGCCCGCGACGACGATCCGCCAGCCGAGGCCGCGCAGCTCCTCCCGGCGCGACTCGTCATGGCGGCGGTCGGCGGGGGTGGTGTGATGCTCGCGGCCGTCGTACTCGACCGCCACCTTGTAGGCCTCCCATCCGAGGTCCAGGCAGGCGTGGCGGCCTCCGGGGAGAGTGACGCGGAGCTGCGGAGCGGGTCTGGGCAGCCCGCAGTCGGCGAGCATCATCCTCAGCAGGCTCTCCCTCGGGGACGCGGCCCGCCGGTCGGCGAGGGTGAGCACGTCACGGGCGCGGCCGGAAAGGGTGCGGTGCCACAGCGGGCCGAGGTCGACGCCCCGGCGCAGGAACTGGTCAAGCACCACCACCGCCTCGGCCCTGGGCAGCCAGTGGGCGCAGTCGAAGGCGGTCCTGGCGGGGGTGGTGACGCGGATGCCGGCATGGTGGGTGACGTCGCCGGCGAGCAGGGCCGCCGGATAGGTGACGCAGCCGGGAGCGTCCAGCCCTTCCGGGGTGATCAGCTCCAGGGGTTGCAGCGTGCCGAGGGGGTGCGACGTCTCCACGCCCCAGACGCGTGCCGCGCTCGCCCGGCACACCACGGCCTCGGGAATCGCCCGCGTGACCCGCCGGGCCTGGACCAGCAGGAGGACCCGTTCGCGCGCCCCTGCCCGCTTGCGCTCCTTCTGCGGGACCGGCTGAACCGCCGGGCCGAAACGGGGCTGCGGCTCCCGTGGCCTCCAGGAAGCATCGTCAGACTCACCGTGAGTACGGTCCGCGGGTTCAGACGATGTGGAGGCGGTCATGGGTTCAGGGTGCACCGGTGGCCCGCGCAAAGCGGGAGGTGAGCGGGGTTCTGTGGATGGGCGACGGCCGTCCACAGGACGTCACGGGTGCAGGTGGAGGCCCTTGAGGGTTTTGTCCACGGCGTTCTTGGGGCCGTACACCGCCAGGCCGACGAGCTGCAGGTCCGGCGCCGCCACCGCGCGCACGGCGGCCCGGTTGGCGTCGTCGTGGCCCGTCTTGAACATCTCCTCGATGTAGACCGCCACCCGCAACCCCCGCGCCACGGCCTTCTCACGGACCGAGGCGAGCGAGCCGGCCGTGTAGACGAGCACCGGCTGGCGGAACATCGGCAGGTACGCGTTGCCCGACCCGTCCTCGTAAGGCTCCCCGATCGTCTCCGGCGCGCCGCCGGCCACGGCGCTCGCGAGGAAGGCGGTGACGTTCAGTTTCTGCCAGGTGGCCAGGTCGTCGCGGACCACGATGCCGATCTTCGTGTCGAAACGCATGGCGTCCAGGCTGCCGTCACCGCCCCTTCGGGGTCTTGAACGCTGGTGCGGCTATCCGGCCAGCACCGGCTGCCAGCCGGGCACCTCGTGGTAGCGGCGCAGCTCGGCCAGCCCGGCGAGGTTGCCTCCCCAGGCGGCGAAGGGCGGGCGGTCGAAGCCGCTCTGGATCATGGTGAGCCGGGTCTTGCCGCCGGTGCCCTCCAGCTCCCAGGTGCCGACGCCGGTGGCGCCCCAGTCGACGCTGACCTTGCGGTCGGTCTCCAGCTCCAGGATCTTGGCCGGGTGGGGGTTGTTCTCGATCCGGCCCATCGCGAACCGCCCGCCGACGTGCGGCTCGATCTCGATCGGGTAGCCGAACCAGCGGGTGGCCGACTCGGAGTCGATCAGCGAGTGGAACACCTGCTCCGGGGACGCGTCGACCAGGACCGAGGCGCGCAGGTCGCCGGTGGCGGTGAAGTCGATCTTCGGGGTGAGCTCGCGGCCCTCGAAGTGCTCGGCCAGGTTGGTCAGCGCCAGGCACCAGTACGTCTGCAGCACTCCCCTGATCGAGCTCTCCGCCAGCGCCTCCTCCATGCTGAAGTGGCTCTGCTCGACCGTGACGACCGTGGTCTCGGGCCCCTCCTCCTCCAGCCGGAGCTCGGTGGTCGTCTCGACGCCGTCCAGCGTCCAGGCGAACCGGACCGTACGGTCGTCGGCGTGCAGCAGCCGCTGGTGCGGCGCGTCGCCCTCGGGGGTGTGGCGGCCCCAGAAGGCGTAGCGGTCGGGCAGCTCCACCTCGGCGTGCTCGGCGAGCCAGACGCGCAGCGCGGCGGGGTCGGTGAGGGCGTGCCGGACCTCCTTGACCGGGGCCTGCACGCGGGCACGAATGATCATGGGCTCTCTCCCTTGGGGTAACAGGCGAGGGCGAGCTTGAAGGCGTCGCCTTCGGCTCCCCCATAGCGCGTGAACAGGTCCCGCATCACGGTCTGCAGGTCGTCGAGGAACTCCTGCCGCTGCTCCGGCCGTACGTGGATCTCACCGGACAGGCCGATGGACGGCAGCTCCGGCGCGGTCCTGTCGAGCGCGGCGATGTCGGCCTGGACCTCCTCCATGAGGTCGAGCAGGTAGCCGAGGCTGAGCTCGTCGCGTGCCCTGGTCAGCCCGATGCGGCCCACGAGGCGCGGCGACAGCCAGTAGGAGCGGGCGCCGGCCTGGTAGATGCCCTCGCTGATGCCGCGCACCTTGCGCTCGGCCACCTGGTCGACCAGCCCCGCGTCCACCAGCCGCTTGACGTGGTAGTAGACCCGCTGCGGGGTCTGACCGAGCCGGGCCGCGACCTCGCTGCAGGTGCGCGGCTCGGCGAGCTGCCGCAGCACCTCGACGCGCTGCGGCTTGAGCAGCGCCTCGGCCTGCTCGATCTCTTCCAGATACAGGACTTCTCTCATCGCAAAAATCATCCTTTACGTAAAAACACTGTTTGTCAATAGAATCGGAGGCGTGGCACGTGAATGGTCCCGCTACTGGAGGTCTCCCGACCGGCCGATCGAGGCCATGCACGCCCACTTCGCGCGCCACGTCTACCACCGGCACAGCCACGAGACCTACTCGTTCGGCATGACCGAGGACGGCGCGCAGTCGTTCACCTGCCGGGGGTCGGCGCACACGAGCACCCCGGGCATGGTCATGGCCTTCAACCCCGACGACCCGCACGACGGCCGGCCCACCGACGCCCTCGGCTTCACCTACCGCATCGTCCATCTCGGCCCCGGCCTGATGTCGGAGGTGCTCGACGACCTGGCGGGCCGCCGCACGGGCCTGCCGCTGTTCGCGGAGCCGGTGGTGCACGACCCGGCGCTCGCCGCCGCCCTGCGCGCGCTGCACGCGGCCCTGCTCGGCGGCGCGCCCGCGCTGCGCCGCGACGAGCTGCTCGCCGACACGGTCAGGGCGCTGGTACGGCGCGCGGCCACCGGCCCGGTCACCGTGGCGGGCGGCTCCGGCGGGGTGGCGGCCAGGGTCAGGGCGATGCTGCGTGACCGCCCGCTCGACGACGTGACGGCCGACGACCTGGCCAGGGAGGCGGGCACCAGCAGGTTCGCCGTCTACCGGGCGTTCCGCGCCGCCTACGGGATGGCGCCCAGCGACTACCAGCGCCTGCTCAGGCTGCGGGAGGCGCGACGGCTGATCGCGGGCGGGACCCCGATCGGCGAGGTGGCGGCGCTCACCGGGTTCGCCGACCAGAGCCATCTGACGCGCTGGTTCGGCCGCTGCTTCGGGCTCACCCCCGCCGCCTACCGCGCCGCCGCCCTGTGACCCGTCACGGCCAGGAGGACTCCTGGTCGGGGTCGCCGCCGTCGGTCAGCAGCCGCAGGTCCGACTCGACCATCATCGCCACCAGCTCGTCGAACGACACCGTCGGCTCCCAGCCGAGCTGCACCCTGGCCTTCTTCGGGTCCGCGCACAGCAGGTCGACCTCGGCGGGCCGGTGCAGCGCCTGGTCGGTGACCACGTACCGCTCCCAGTCGAGCCCCGCCGCCGCGAACGCGGCCTCGGCCAGCTCCCTGACGGACTTCATCCGCCCGGTGCCTATCACGTAGTCCTCGGGCTTGTCGGCCTGGAGCATGAGGTGCATGGCGCGCACGTAGTCGCCGGCGAACCCCCAGTCGCGCCGCGCCTCCAGGTTGCCCAGCCGCAGTTCGCCGGCCAGGCCGAGCTTGATGCGGGCCACCCCGAGCGAGACCTTGCGGGTGACGAACTCGGCCCCGCGCCGGGGCGACTCGTGGTTGAACAGGATGCCGGAGACCGCGAACATCCCGTACGACTCGCGGTAGTTCTGCGTGAGGAAGTGCCCGTACGTCTTGGCGACCCCGTACGGCGAGCGCGGGTGGAAACCGGTGCTCTCGTTCTGCGGGGTCTCGCCGACCTGGCCGAACATCTCCGAGGAGGAGGCCTGGTAGAAGCGGATCTGCCCGCCCGACGGGCGCCCGCCGCGTGAGACGCCGGAGCACACCCGGATGGCCTCCAGGACGCGCAGCACGCCCATCCCGGTGACCTCGGCCGTCAGCTCGGCCTGCTCCCACGACATCGGCACGAACGAGATCGCGCCGAGGTTGTAGACCTCGTCCGGCTGAACGCGTTCCACCGCGGAGATCAGCGAGCCCTGGTCGAGCAGGTCGCCCCTGACGAGGTGGACGTCGGCCAGAAGCTTGCGGATGCGCGACACGCGCGGGTTGGCCTGGCCGCGGGCCAGCCCCCATACCTCGTAGCCCTGATCGAGCAGGTGCTCCGCCAGATAGGAACCGTCCTGGCCGGTGATGCCGGTGATCAGAGCGCGCCTGGCCAAGGGTCCTCCAACTCTCGCCTACCCGGGGAATACTATCTAGAACACGTTCCACCGAACAACGCTCGGTCAGGCTAATGCCGCAGTTCGCACGGCTTGTCCGTGTGACTGTGAACCATTCCAGATGACCTACCGAATGGTAGCCTTCTCGGACTAAGGTCATCTTTCACGGTACACGCCCGCGTTCCGGGCCTACCGGCGGAGAAAGGGGTGTCCGTGAGCACGGACTCGCTGCGGATCGCGCTGCTGTCCTACCGCAGCAAGCCCACCTGCGGCGGCCAGGGCGTCTACCTCCGCCACCTGAGCCGCGAACTGGTCGCGCTCGGCCACCACGTCGAGGTGTTCTCCGGCCAGCCGTACCCCGAGCTCGACGAGGGCGTCATCCTGCGGAAGGTGCCCAGCCTCGACCTCTACCGCGACGAGGACCCGTTCCGCACCCCCAGACTCGGCGAGTACCGCGACTGGATCGACCTCCTGGAGGTCGGCACCATGTGGACCGCGGGCTTCCCCGAGCCGCTCACCTTCACCCTGCGCGCCCACCGCGAGCTGAAGAAGCGCGTCGGCGACTTCGACGTGGTGCAGGACAACCAGACCCTCGGCTACGGCCTGCTCGGCATCCAGAAGCTGTTCCCGGTGGTCGGCACCATCCACCACCCGATCAGCGTGGACCGGCGCATCGAGCTGGAGGCCGCCCAGGGCGTCAAGAAGCTGACCATGCGCCGCTGGTACGGGTTCGTGAAGATGCAGGCCAAAGTGGCCCCCCGGCTGAACCCGATCCTGACGGTCAGCGAGTCGTCGCTGGCCGACATCCACCGCGACTTCAACGTGCCGCAGGCCAACATGCGCCTGATCCCGCTCGGCGTCGACACCCGCTACTTCCACCCCCGCCCGGACAAGCCCCGCCGCAAAGGCTCGATCGTGGCCGTGGCCAGCGCCGACTCCCCGATGAAAGGGGTCGCCACGCTGCTGCGGGCCGTCGCCAAGCTGGCCACCGAGCGCGACGTCAACCTCACCGTGGTGAGCCGGCCGACCCCCGGCGGGCCCACCGAGCAGCTCGTGCAGGAGCTGTCGCTGCAGGACCGGGTCCGGTTCGTGCACGGGATCTCCGACGACGAGCTGGGCGAGCTGATCGCCACCTCGGAGATCTCGGTCGTCCCCTCGCTGTACGAAGGGTTCTCACTGCCCGCCGTCGAGCACATGGCCTGCGGCACGCCGCTGGTGGCCAGCCGTACGGGGGCGCTGCCGGAGGTCGTGGGCGACGCCGCGGTCCAGGTGTCGCCGGGCGACGCCGAGGAGCTGGCCGCGGTGCTGCGCCGGCTGCACGACTCGCCGGAGGAGCGCGAGCGGGTGGGCCGGGCCGGCTACGACCGGGTCATGGAGCGCTACACCTGGCACGTGGTCGCCAAGAAGACCGTCGAGGCCTATCGGGAGGCCATCGCCGCCCGCCGGTCCCGCTGATCGCCCGTCCGAAGACAGGAGAACGTTTCTCGTGCTGACCGTCGACTTCGACCGGCTGCCCGTGGGCCCTGGGGTGCGCGTGCTCGACCTGGGGTGCGGCGGTGGCCGGCACGCCTTCGAGGTGCTGCGCCGCGGCGCGAACGTGGTCGCCTTCGACATGGACCAGACCGAGCTGGACAGCGTGGCGGCGATGTTCGCGGCGATGGACAAGGCGGGCGAGGTGCCCGGCGGGGGCACCGGCGAGACCGTCCAGGGCACCGCGCTCGACATGCCGTTCGAGGACGCGAGCTTCGACCGCGTGATCGCCGCCGAGGTGCTGGAGCACATCCCGGACGACATGACGGCGATGCGGGAGATCTTCCGGGTGCTCAGGCCCGGCGGCACGGCCGCGATCACGGTGCCGAGCTTCCTGCCCGAGCGCATCTGCTGGGCGCTGGACGAGGACTACCACACGGCCCCCGGCGGGCACGTGCGCATCTACACGCTGGCCGAGCTGTCGGCCAAGCTGAAGTCCACCGGGTTCGTCATCGGCCCGCACCACCACGCCCACGGCCTGCACGCCCCCTACTGGTGGATCAAGTGCGCCGTCGGCGTCAACAACGACGACAACCCGCTGGCGAAGGCGTACCACGAGCTGCTCGTGTGGGACATCATGAAGCGCCCTCCCGCCACCAGGATCGCCGAGGCTCTGCTGACCCCGATCATCGGCAAGAGCGTCGTGCTCTACGTGCGGAAGCCCGAGGCGTGATCTCGCGCGAGCAGGTCGTACAGACGGCCGAGAGCATCGCGGCCATCCAGCAGGACGACGGGGGCGTGCCCTGGCCCGAGGGGCACGTCGACGCGTGGAACCACATCGAGTGCCTGATGGCCATGGCCGTCGCCGGGCTGCGCGAGCCGGTCGGGCGGGGCTACGCCTGGCTGGCGGCGCACCAGCGCGAGGACGGCTCCTGGCCGATGAAGGTGGTCGGCGACGCCGCGGTGGAGCGCGGCGGCGAGTCCAACCACGCCGCCTACGTCGCGGTCGGGCTCTGGCACCACTGGCTGGTGACCGGCGAGCGGGCCTTCGCCGAGGAACGCTGGCCGATGGCCAAGGCGGCGCTCGACTACGTGGCGGGGCTGCAGACCGAGCGCGGCGAGATCGTGTGGGAGCGCGACGCGCACGGCCGGCCGGCCACCTACGCGCTGCTGACCGGCTGCGCCTCCATCCACCAGGGGCTGCGCTGCGGGGTGCTGCTGGCCGACCGCCTGGGCGACCCGCAGCCGCACTGGGAGCTGGCCGCCGACCGGCTGGCGCACGTGCTCGCCGCGCACCCGGAGGCGTTCGCCGACAAGAGCCGCTACTCGATGGACTGGTACTACCCCGTGCTCGGCGGCGCGGTGCGCGGCCAGGCCGCCTTCGAGCTGCTGGAGCGGGAGTGGGGCACGTTCGTGGTCCCCGGGCTCGGCATCCGCTGCGTGTCGGACCAGCCGTGGGTGACCGGCGCGGAGACGTGCGAGCTGGCGCTGGCCCTGGACGCGCTGGGCGACCGTGACCGCGCGGTCGCGCTCTTCGCCGACATGCAGCACCTGCGGCACGAGGACGGCTCGTACTGGACGGGCTGGCAGTTCGCCAACCGCAAGCACTTCCCGTACGAGCGTTCCGGCTACACGTCCGCGGCCGTGATCCTGGCCGCGGACGCCCTGCAGGGGCTCACCGGCGGGGGCGGGATCTTCCGCGACACCGCCGCGCCGTCCGGCCTCACCGGCCGCCCGGAGCTGTGCGGCTGTACGCCCGCGCGGGCGTGACACGCAAGCGGTTTTGCCGCGTCTTTGCGCGCGAGGCCCGTGCGGCTCCGTGAAAGCGCCCAATGCGGTTACTAGCTTCGGGAGCGACCGTACGAGGCGTCTTCGGGGGAAGCGTGGGCGACACGGGCACGACATCGTTCTTGGAGCACGCCGGAAGCGAGCCGGTGGCGAGCCCGGCCCGAGGATGGCGGCGGCTGCTGTCGAGGGATCCGGGCGAATCGGACCTGAGCAGGCGGAGGTTCCGGCTCACCCGGCCGGCCTCCAGGGCCGTCATCGAAGGCGCGGAGAAGTCCTACCTCACCGGCTTCAACGCGGTCGTCTCACGGAATGTCGAACGGATCGAGGACATCTCCCGTGATCAGCTGGCCTTCGCCTACGAAGGGGCGGGGGCCGCGTGCGCGGTGCTCGATCTGGTCACCCTGACCCGGGGCCGGCGCCTTCGCGAGCTACTGGCCGGCCCCGCCGCGCACCACGCGTTCGCCGCCCATCTGGGCGCCGGCCGCGGCTACGCCATGCTGCGGATGCGGCCGGTGCGCGCCGCCCGGCGGGCCCACCCGCTGCTGCGCTGGCTGGCGCTCGACGGGTTCGGGTTCCAGTGGAGCATGGCGCGGGCCGACCGCATGGTGGGCGAGCGGGCCATGCCCGACCTGCTGTCGCGGGCCCACTGCGCGCTGTTCGACCAGGGGCTGGGGCGGCTGCTCTGGTATCACGACTGCGCCTCGCCCGACGACGTGGCGGCCAGGATCGCCGCCTATCCGGTGGCGCGGCGGGCGGCGCTGTGGAGCGGCGTGGGCTTCGCCGCCGCCTACACCGGCGGCGCGGAGGCCGACGAGCTGTGGTGGCTGACCGAGCACGCGGGCGCCGACGGCTTCCGCTCCCACCTGGCGCAGGGCTGCGCGTTCGCCGCGACGGCCAGGGCCCAGGCGGGGCACCTGCCGGACCATGTGGCGCAGGCGGCGCCGATCCTGGCGGGCGGCACGGCCGAGGAGGCCGTCGCCTGGGCCGACCGGGCGCTGCTGACCCTCCCGGACGACCCGTGCGGCCACGAGGAGTTCCTCGCCTGGCAGGCGCACACCCGCCGCCTCTGGCTGCGCCGCCACCAGCCGGCCTGACCCGGCGCGCTAGATGCCGTCGGCGACGCGTTCCAGGACGCGCAGCGAGCCCGTCACGCCGACCTCGGCGAACGCCCCGGACTCCAGCGCCCGCAGGTAGACGCGGTAGGGCGCCTGGCCGCCGTCGGCGGGGTCGGGGTAGATGTCGTGGAAGACGAGCGCCCCGCCGGGCATGACGTGCGGCGCCCAGCCCTCGTAGTCGCGGGTCACCGGCTCCTCGGAGTGGCCGCCGTCGATGAACAGCATGCCGAGCGGCGTCGTCCACAGCTTCGCCACCCGGTCCGAGTGTCCGACGATCGCGATCACCTCGTCCTCCAGCCCGGCGGCCGCGATCGTGGCGCGGAACGTCGGCAGGGAGTCCATCTTGCCGAAGCGCAGGTCGACCAGCGTCGGGTCGTGGTGCGCCCAGCCGGGCTGGATCTCCTCGGAGCCGCGGTGGTGGTCGACGGTGACGACCACGGAGCCGGCCTCGCGGGCGGCGGCGCCGAGATAGATCGCCGACTTGCCGCAGTAGGTGCCGATCTCGCAGATCGGCCCGCGGGTCCCGTACGTCCGAGCCACCTCGTACAGGGCCAGGCCCTCCTGCGCGGGCATGAAACCCTTGGCGTGCTCAGCTGCGTAGAGCAGCGCGGGCGGCATCGTCATGCCCAGCACCCTAACGGCACCGAATCTTATTCGGGCGACCCCTTGCCCGCCATTATGCAACCTGTTCTACTTGGCAGCGTGAATCAGCGCGCTCGCATCTCCATGTCCGAGGAAGAGGTCGCCGCGTTCCTGGAAGCGGGACGTAAGCTCCAGCTGGCCACCATCAACGCCGACGGCACGCCCCACCTCGTGACCATGTTCTACGGCCTGGACGACAAGGGCAGGATCACGTTCTGGACGTACGCCAAGTCGCAGAAGGCGCTCAACCTGGCCCGCGATCCGCGGGTGAGCTGCCTGGTCGAGCTGGGCGACGACTACAGCGAGCTGCGCGGGGTGCTGGTGTACGGGCGGGTCACGCCGCAGGACAGCCCTGAGGACGTGCTAGACGTCGGCATGCGGGTGGCCCGCCGGATGACTCCCGGCGTGGCCGACGAGCAGCTGCGTCCCTACGTGGAGCACACCGGGCGCAAGCGGCTCGCCTACGTGGTCGAGCCTGTCAAAGTGGTCTCATGGGATCACCGGAGAATCACGTGAAAGTCAGTGTCGACGAGCTGGTCTGCGAGGCCAACGCCGTCTGCATGGGCCTCGCGCCCGAGGTCTTCGAGCTGGATGACGACGACCAGCTCCACATCCTGCTCCCCGAACCACCCCCCGAGATGCTCGACCGCGTCCGCCACGCGGTGCGGTCCTGCCCCAAAGCCGCCCTCTCCCTTGAGGATTAGCCGGAGGAGGAACCCATGCGCGCAGCTCTCCTGCACGCCGTAGGCGACGACAAGCTGGACATCCGCGACGACATCACGCTGGCCCCCGTCGGGCCGGGTGACGTCCGCGTACGGATCAAGGCGACGGGCGTCTGCCATTCCGACCTGTCGGCCATGACCGGCGTGCTGCCGCAACCCGTGCCGCTGATCCCCGGCCATGAGGGCGCGGGCGAGGTGGTGGAGGTCGGCGAGCACGTCGGCTCGGTCCAGCCGGGCGACCACGTGGTGATCAGCTGGCGGCCGGCCTGCCAGGAGTGCGACCTGTGCCTGGGCGGCCAGCCCTTCCTGTGCATGAAGTACATCATCGAGTCGTTCACCAAGGGCAACTTCCGCTTCGGCGGCGGCACCACCGCCTTCGGCATGGCCGGCTGCGGCACCTGGGCCGAGGAGATCGTGGTCCCGTCGGTGGGCGTCGTGAAGATCGACCCCGAGGTGTCGTGGGAGGCGGCGGCGCTGATCGGCTGCGGCATCACCACCGGCGTGGGCGCCGCGATCAACACCGCCAGGGTGCGCCCCGGCTCGACGGTCGCGGTGATCGGCTGCGGCGGCGTCGGCCTGTCGGTGATCCAGGGCGCGCGCATCTCCGGCGCCCGCACGATCCTCGCCATCGACCCGCTGGAGTCCAAGCACGAGCTGGCCAAGAAGGTCGGCGCCACCCACGCGGTCACCCCCGAGGGCGTGCCTGGCGCGCTGGCCGAGCTCACCGGCGGCGCCGGCTTCGACTACGGCTTCGAGGTCGTCGGCAAGTCGGCCACCATCCAGTCGGCCTGGCAGATCACCCGCGCGGGCGGCGACGTGATCGTGGTCGGCGCGGGCGCGGCCGACGACATGGTCTCGATCTCCGCCTTCAGCCTGCTGTTCGAGGGCAAGAACCTGCTGTCGAGCCTGTACGGGGAAGCGGACGTCCGCCATGACTTCCCGTACTTCGCCAAGCTCTACAAGGCCGGGCAGCTCGACCTGGAGTCGCTGATCAGCTCCCGCATCAAGCTCGCCGACCTCAACGACGCGGTGGCCGCGCTGAAGAGCGGCGAGGTGCTGCGCCAGATCGTCATCATGGACTGATCGCGGTTTCGGTCGCCGGCGCCCGGGTGGATCGTCCCGGGCGCCGGCGGCCGCAGGAGGTCTCAGCCATGGCCGTGGGTCGCGCCGGCCGGGCACTTCACGCTCGGGTTCCACTGCTCGAACATGCCCTTCGGGTTCTCCTTGAAGATCCAGAGGTGCAGGTCGTAGTGGATGGGCATGCCGTCCACGTGCGGCCCCATCGGCCCCTGGAACTCGTGCCCGAGCAGCGTGGGCCGGTCGTCCACGGTCGCGATGCGCTGGTCCCTGTCGCGCTGGAAGTACTCGACCGCCCCCAGCTCCCGCCCGCCGTGGCCGTCGGGCACGTACACGAGGATCTCCGGACGCATCAGCTCGATCTTCGGGTCCTCGATGAGCCGCGTGTTGGCGTAGTGGTAGCCCATGCCGCCGAGCCGCTCACCGCCGGGCAGCGTGTACGGGAACTCCCAGCAATCGTCGGCCCTTTCGTACCCGTCCTGCTCGGCGACCTTCGGGTCCTTGTACTTCGCCGTCGCCTGGCGCAGCTGGTCGAGCCAGTCCGCCGGAGGGGTGTCACTCTGACCCACGTCGACGCCCTCTGCCTGGGCCGTCGCCGCATCGGGCAGGACGACGACGGACGTCGCGCATGCGGCCGCCAGGAGCATGGATGCGATTCTTCTCATGCCCTTGTTTGTCCGCTAACGCCCCTCGTGTCAAACACTGAGGGTTTCCAATTCTTCACTGACGGTCAGCGGCGGGCGAGGGCCTCGGGTCCGAGGCCCTCGCCCGATGGTCAGCCGCTGCTGAAGGCCGCGTCGAAGGCAGCCGTCGGCGGGGTGATCGAGTTCATGGTGCGGATGTACGACAGCGCCTCCCTGGCCCCGTCGAGCCGGTCCATCCCGGCGTCCTCCCACTCGATCGAGATCGGTCCCTCGTACCCGATGGAGTTCAGCGCGCGGAAGCAGTCTTCCCACGGCACGTCGCCGCGGCCGGTGGAGACGAAGTCCCAGCCGCGCCGCATGTCCGCCCACGGCAGGTGCGACGACAGGCGGCCGCGGCGGCCGTCGCCGACGCGGACGCGGGTGTCCTTGCAGTCGACGTGGTAGATGCGGTCGGCGAAGTCGAGGATGAACGCCACCGGGTCGAGGTCCTGCCACACCATGTGGGACGGGTCCCAGTTGAGCCCGAACGCGGGCCGGTGGCCGATGGCCTCCAGGGTGCGCACGGTGGTGTGGTAGTCGTAGGCGATCTCGCTCGGGTGCACCTCCAGCGCGAACCGCACGCCGACCTCGTCGAACACGTCCATGATCGGGTTCCACCGGTCGGCGAAGTCCTGGTAGCCGGCGTCCACCATGGAGGCGGGCACGGGCGGGAACATCGCGACGGTGTGCCAGATGGACGAGCCGGTGAAGCCGACGACGGTGTCGACGCCGAGCAGGGCGGCGGCCCTGGCGGTGTTCTTCATCTCCTCGGCGGCGGCCTGGCGCACCGACTCGGGGTCGCCGTTCCCCCAGATGCGGGCGGGCAGGATCGCCTTGTGCCGCGCGTCGATCGGGTGGTCGCAGACGGCCTGGCCCACGAGGTGGTGGGAGATGGTCCACACCTTCAGGCCGTGCTTGTCGAGCTGGGCGCGCTTCTGCTCGACGTACGACGGGTCGGAGACGGCCTGGGCGACGTCGAAGTGGTCGCCCGAGCAGGCGATCTCCAGACCGTCGTAGCCCCATTCGGCGGCGAGCCGGCACACCTCCTCGAACGGCAGGTCGGCCCACTGGCCGGTGAACAGCGTGACGGGTCTCATCAGTCCTCCACGGTGGTGTAGCGGCTGCCGTCGGCCGCGCTGCGCTCGACGGCGGCGAGCACGCGCTGGACGCGCAGCCCGTCGGCGAACGACGGCGTGGGATCGGCGCCCTGGCCGATGGCCTCCAGGAAGTCCTTGATCTCGTGGGTGAACGTGTGCTCGTAGCCGAGGCCGTGGCCGGGCGGCCACCACGCGCCCACGTACGGATGGTCGGGTTCGGTGACGAGGATGCGCTCGAAGCCGCGCCCGCCGTCGCTGACCCACAGCTCGTTCATCGCCTCGAAGTCGAAGGCGAGGCTGCCGAGTGAGCCGTTGAGCTCGATCCGCAGCGCGTTCTTGCGGCCGGTGGCGAACCGGGTGGCCTCGAACGAGCCGAGCGCCCCGCCGGACAGCCGTCCGACGAACAGGGCGGCGTCGTCGACCGTGACGGCCCCCCTGCCGGAGCCGCCGCTGGCGGCCAGGCCCGCCGAGCCTTCGGCCAGCGGCCGCTCCTTGATGAACGTCTCGGTCAGCGCGGACACCCCGACGAGGTGCTGGCCGGCGATGAACTGGGCGGCGTCGATGATGTGCGCGCCGATGTCGCCGAGCGCGCCCGAGCCGGCCTTGTCCTTCCGCAGCCGCCACACCAGCGGGAAGTCCGGGTCGACGATCCAGTCCTGGAGGTACTGGGCCCGCACGTGGCGGATCTCGCCGAGCCGGCCCTCCTCCACCAGGCGGCGGGCCAGCGCGATGGCGGGCACCCGCCGGTAGTTGAACGCCACCATGCTCTTGCCGGTGGCCGAGGCGGCGGCCGCCGCCATGGCCTCGGCCTCGGGCACGGTGTTGGCCAGCGGCTTCTCACAGATGACGTGCTTGCCGGCGCGGAGTGCGGCGATGGCGATCTCGGCGTGCGTGTCGCCGGGCGTGCAGATGTCGACCACGTCGACGTCCGCCCGCCCGACCACCTCCCGCCAGTCGGTCACAGCCTCGTCCCAGCCCAGCCGCTCGGCCGCCGCCTCTGTGGCGTCCTTCGACCGGCCCGCGATGACCCGCATGCGGGGCGTGACGGGCAGGTCGAAGAAGGCGGCGACGTTGCGCCAGGCCTGGGAATGGACGCGGCCCATGAAGGCATAGCCGATCATGCCGACGCCGACGGTTCTGTCTGACATGCAACCCCCGATCAGGATTCGAAGCCGAGTGGCAGATACTGCTCGACGTTCTCCTTGGTAATGGTCTCGGATGCCAGCGTGATCGACTGGGGAACCTGGTTCTCCACGAGATCACTCATGCCCTTCCCTTGGGCGATCAGGCGGGCGAGCTTGATCGCGGAGGAGGCCATGGTCGGGCTGTAGGTGACGGTGGCCTTCAGGACCGTGTTGTCCTCCTTGATCGCCCGCATGGCGTTGGCCGAGCCGGCCCCGCCGACCATGATGAACTCGTCCCGGCCGGCCTCGCTGATGGCGGCGAGCACGCCGACGCCCTGGTCGTCGTCGTGGTTCCAGAGCGCGTCGATCTTGCTGTGGGCCTGCAGCAGCGAGGTGGCGACCTCGTTGCCGGTCTCGACGGTGAACTGCGCGTCCTGCTGGGCGGTGACCTCGAACCCGTACGTCTTGAGCGCGTCGGCGAAGCCCTTGCTGCGGTCCTGGGTCAGCGGGAGGGTGGCGATGCCCTGGATCTCGACGATGACCGGGTTCGAGACGTTCTTCTCCTTGAGCGCGGTGCCGATGTAGTGGCCGGCGGCCACGCCCATGCCGTAGTTGTCTCCGCCGATCCAGGTGCGGTAGGCGAGCTTGTCGGGGAAGATCCGGTCCAGGTTGACCACGGGGATGCCGGCCTCGGTGGCCCGCAGCGCGATCTGGTTCAGCTGCTGGCCGTCGTTGGGCAGGATGACCAGCGCGTTCACCTTCGCGGCGATGAGCGACTCGACCGCGGAGATCTGCTGGTTGATGTCGTTGGTGGGCTCGACGGGCTGGAACTCGACGTCCGAGAACTGCTTGGCGGTGGCCTCGGCGTTCTTGGCGATGGCCGCGATCCAGCCGTGGTCGGCGGCGGGGGCGGAGAAGCCGATGGTCACCTTGGTGCCGGGCTCGTCGTTGCCGCCGGCCGCCTGGGTGGGCGCGGGGGCGGCCGAGGTCGGCGCGGCGGACGGCTCGTTGCTGGTGCAGCCGGCCGCCAGCAGCGCGGCTCCGCCGAGCCCGCCGATCAGGAAACCCCGGCGCGCGACGTTTTCACTCATGGTGCTCTCTCCTTCAAGTTCCGCCGCTGGAGGAGGACGGCGACGACGATGATCAGGCCCTTGGCGATCAGTTGGTCACTGGTGTTGAGCCCGTTGAGGATGAACAGGTTCGTGATGAGCGTGAAGATGAGCAGGCCGAGGATCGATCCGATGATCGTGCCCCGGCCGCCGGTGAGCAGGGTGCCGCCGATGATGACGGCGGCGATCGCGTCCAGCTCGTACAGGTCGCCGTGGGTGGACGAGCCCGTGGTGGTGCGGGCCATGATGAGGACCGCGGCGATGCCGCAGCACAGCCCCGACAGCGCGTAGAGCAGCATGGTGTGCCGGCGCACGTCGATGCCGGCGAGCCGGGCCGCCTCGGGGTTGCCGCCGACGGCGTAGGTGCGGCGGCCGAACGTGGTGCGGTTGAGCAGCACCCAGCCGAGCGCCACGACCAGCGCGAAGATGTAGACCAGCAGCGGGACGCCGAGCACCCGCGTGGTCGACAGCTCGACGATGGCGGAGTTCTCCGGCTGGATGAGCTGCGTCTTGCGGTCGGACATGCGCTGGGCGAGCCCGCGGGCGGCGACCAGCATGGCCAGGGTGGCGATGAACGGCACCAGCCGCCCGTAGGCGATGAGCACCCCGTTGACCAGCCCGGTCCCGGTGCCGACCAGGATGGCGCAGATCGCCATGACGACCGGGCCGAACTCCTGGGTGGCCACCGTCGTCGCCCACACCGAGGCCAGCGCCATGATCGCGCCGACCGACAGGTCGATGCCGCCGCCGATGATGACGAACGTGGCCCCGACGGTGATGACGCCGATGGTGGCGGCCAGCGACAGGATGCTGACCAGGTTCGAGGTGGTGGCGAACGCGGCCGGCTTGGTCACCAGGCCGACGACGACGAGCAGCGCGATCGCCACCAGCAGGCCCATGTGGCCGGCCTCGGTCAGCCTGCCGAGCGGGTTGCCGCCCGCCCGCCCCGGCAGCGCGATGCCTGGCGGCCCGGTGTCCGACCGTGGTTTCGTGGGGTCGCTCATCAGGCCGCCCTCCCGTTCATGATCATGTCGAGTACGAGGTGCTCGTCGAGCTCGCGGGCGTCGCCCTCGTGGATGACCGACCCTTCGCGCAGCACCAGCACGCGGTCGGCGAGGCCGAGCACCTCAGGCACCTCACTGGAGACCAGCAGCACGCCGATGCCGCGGTCGGCCAGGTCGCGGATGACCGCGTACAACTCCGCCCTGGCGCCCACGTCGACGCCCCGGGTCGGCTCGTCGAGCAGGAGCAGCTTGCGGCTGCCGAGCAGCCAGCGGGCGAGCACCGCCTTCTGCTGGTTGCCGCCCGACAGCGTCTTGACGGGCCGCTCCGGGTCGGGCGGGCGGATGTCGAGCGCCTTGGCCAGCCGCTCGGCCTCCGCCCTCTCCCGGGTACGGTCCAGCCAGCCGAACTTCGCGAACCCGGGCAGGCTGCCCAGGGTGATGTTGGCCGTGACGCTCTGGTCCAGCAGCAGCGCCTGGGCCTTGCGTTCCTCGGGGGCCAGGCCCATGCCCCGGCGCACGTTGCCGACGACGCTCTTCCGTACCTGCTTGCCGGAGAGCACCACCCGGCCGGAGGACGGGCGCGCCCCGTACACGGCTTCGAGGATCTCCGAGCGTCCGGAGCCGACCAGGCCAGCCAGCCCGACGATCTCGCCGGCGCGCACCGAGAAGGACACGTCGCGGAACGCGCCCGGGGAGGTGAGCCCCTCGACCCGCAGCACCTCCTCGCCGGGCGGCCCGTCGGCGGGCGCCTCCGGCCGCGGCGGGAACACGTACTCGACGTTCCTGCCGGTCATCAGCGAGACGATCTGGGAGGTGGGGGTGTCGCGGGCGGGCAGCCCCACCGCGACGGTGCGGCCGTCCTTCAGCACGGTGACGCGGTCGCCGATCTCGCGGATCTCCTCCAGCCGGTGGGAGATGTAGACCACGGCCACGCCCTGGCTCGTCAGCTCGCGGATGATGCGGAAGAGGTTGGCCACCTCGTCGTGGGCGAGCGCGGCCGACGGCTCGTCCATGATGATCAGCCGGGCGTCGTGGGACAGCGCCCTGGCCATGGACACGACCTGCTTGGCGGCCGGGGACAGACGGCCCACCTCGGTGGTGGGGCGGATCTCGGGGTGGCCGAGGCGTTCGAGCACCTGGCGGGCGGCCCGGTTGCCCGCGGCCCGGTTGACGAAGCCGAGCCTGGCGTGCTCGTGGCCGAGGAAGACGTTGTCGGTCACGCTGAGCCCGTCGACCAGGTCGAGCTCCTGGTAGATGGTGGCGAAGCCGAGCTTGATCGCGTCGTTGGGACCGGACGGGCGGACCCGCTGACCGTTGAACTCGACCGTGCCCTCGTCCGGCTGGTGCACGCCCGCCATGACCTTGATGAGCGTGGACTTGCCGGCGCCGTTCTGGCCCAGCAGGCAGTGCACTTCTCCCGCCCGCACGTCGAGGTCCACGCCGTCGAGCGCGCGCACGCCGGGGAACTGCTTGACGATGCCCCTCATGACGAGCATGGGGCTCCCTTTCAGGCGTTGACGATCTTGTTGATGTTGTCCGGGGACAGGTAGTGCTCGATCGCCAGGATTCCGGCGCCCATGACCGCGGCGTCGACTCCCATGCGACTCGGCACGATCGACAGATGGTGGGTGGCCAGCGGCAGCGAGCGGCGGTAGATCGTCTCCCTGATGCCCGCGAGCAGGTGCTCGTGGACGCGGGAGAGCGCGCCGCCGATGACGATGGCCTCGGGGTTGAAGAAGTTGACCAGGCTGGCGAGCACCTCGCCGATGAGCCGTCCGGCCTCCCGGACCAACCGCAGCGCCTGGGTGTTGCCGGCCTGGACCAGGGCGACGACGTCGGCGCCCGTCTCGGCGGGGACGCCGAGCTCGGTGAGCCGGCGCGCCACCGCCGCGCCGCCCGCCACCGCCTCCAGGCAGGCGCTGTTGCCGCACCGGCAGCCGGACTCCTCGTGGCCGCTGACGCGGATGTGGCCGATGTCGCCGGCCGAGCCCTGGGCGCCCCTGTGGAGGGTGCCCTCGGCCACGATGCCGCAGCCGATGCCGGTGCCGACCTTGACGAACAGCAGGTGGCGGGCCGCCGGGAAGGCGTTGCGGTGCTCGCCGAGCGCCATCACGTTCACGTCGTTGTCGACCAGGACGTCGACGCCGGGGAAGTAGTCGGGGATCGGGTAGTCGTTCCAGCCGGGCATGATCGGCGGGTTGTTGGGCCGGCCGGTGGCGAACTCGACCGGCCCCGGCACACCCATGCCGATCACCCGCAGCGCCGCCCTGGGCCGGCCCGCCTCGGCGAGCAGCCGGTCGATCCGCCCGTCGACGTGGGCCAGGACCTTCTCCGGGCCTTCGCCGATGAGCAGCGAGTCCTCGCACTGGGCGAGCAGGTCGCCGGTCATGTCCATGAGCGCGATCCGGCAGTGGGTGGCGCCCAGGTCGACGCCGGCGAACGCGTGCTCCTCGGCGTGCAGGCGGAGCTGGCGCGGCGGCCGTCCGCCGGTGGACTCGCCGCTCTCGGTCTCCTCGACCAGCCCGCGTTCGATCAGCGCGTCCACCCGTTGCGAGATCGTGGAGCGGGCCAGGCCGGTGAGCCGGGCGAGATCGGAACGGGTCGTGGCAGAGCCTGCGCTGATGAGCGTCAGGACGTCACCGGGCGAGCCCGGGGCGGGGGTCATGCCGCGACAATAAGATCACACAACGCGCAATTCAAGAGGGCGAGGTGACATAACTCCCCATACTTACGCCGTTCATCGAACAAAGTCTGATTGGCCGGACATGACGAAGGCCGGACGGGGGTTCCCCCGCCCGGCCTTGACGTGCCGCGATCAGAGCATGCGCTGCATGGACTCCGTGGCCGACTGGACGTACGGCTGCTCGGCCATGACCTCGTCCCAGTGGTCGGCGATCGTCTCGGGCGTGAGGTCGTCGGTCTTCCAGCCCGGTCCCTCGGCGACGAACACCCGGGCCACCCGGCCCCCGCCCACGCTGAACACCTCGCCGCTCACCTCGCACGACTCGTGCACCAGGTAGGCGACCAGGGCGCTGATCCGCTCCGGGGTGAACTTGGCCTCGAACTCCGCGGGCAGCAGCGCCTCGGTCATCCGGGTCCACGCGATCGGGGCGATGGCGTTGGCCTTGATGCCGTTGCGCGCGCCCTCGATGCCGATGGTCTTGGTCAGCCCGACCAGGCCCATCTTGGCCGTGGAGTAGTTGGCCTGGCCGAAGTTGCCGAACAGGCCGGCCGGGCTGGAGGTGTTGACGACGCGGCCGTAGCCGGCCTCCTTCATGTGCGGATAGGCGGCCTGGCTGACCAGGAAGGACCCGCGCACGTGCACGGCGAGCACGTTGTCGAAGTCCTCGACCGTCATCTTGCCCAGGGACTTGTCCCGCAGGATGCCGGCGTTGTTGATCACGATGTCGACCTTGCCGAAGGCGTCGACCGCGGACTTGACGATCGCTCGCGCGCCCTCGGGGGTGGCGACGTTGTCGGTGCTGGCTATCGCCTGCCCGCCGTTCTTGGTGATCAGCTCTGCCACCTCGGCGGCGGGGCCCGTCGAGGCGCCGGTGCCGTCGAGCGCGCCGCCGAGGTCGTTGACGACCACCTTGGCGCCGCGCTCGGCCAGCAGCAGCGCGTGTGAGCGGCCGAGGCCGTGCCCGGCCCCCGTGATGATCGCGACCCTGTCATCGAACCGCAGCATCGAACCTCCAGCACAGGAGAACAACATTCTGTTACCTGCACGATAACCCAGCGCCCCGCGGTCAGCCCTCAGCTCCGGTTCACAGCTCGGGTCCACAGCTCCGGCTCCCCCGGCAGGCGGCGGGCCCGGCCGCGCGACTCCAGCCACACCAGGTGGGCGAGCGTCTCGTTGCCGGCCGCGCGGCGCATGAACGACGGGATCGACTCCCAGGGCCGCGACCAGGTGAGCTTGGTGGCCACGTCCCAGCAGGTGACGCCGTCCGTGCCGGAGACGACCTCCTCGATCTCGGCCAGCCGCTCGCGGTGGTGCTCCATCACGTAGTCGACCCGCCCGGCCAGCTCCAGGAACCGGTACTCGTGCGCGGGGAGCACCTCCTCCACGTCGAACGCGCGCAGGGCGGCCAGCGCGTCCAGGTAGTCGGCCAGCGGGTTCGGCGCCGACTGCGGGTGCACGGCGACGGCGGAGGTGATCCTGGGCAGCACGTGGTCGCCGGTGAACAGCAGCTTCCTGGACGGCTCGGCGAAGCACAGGTGGCCGGGCGAGTGCCCCGGGGTCCACACCGCGCGCAGGTCCCAGCCGGACAGGTCGAGCCGGTCGCCGTCCTCGATGAGCCGGTCGGGCGCGGCCATCGTGACGAAGGTGCGGATCATCATGGACGCGCCCGCCAGCTCGTCCACGGTCGAGGCGGGCACGCCGCACCGCAGGAGCTGCGCGCGCTCCTTGGCGACGAGCGCGTCGATGAACTCCTCGTCGTACCGCTCGCGCAGCAGCCCGGCGTCGGCGGGGTGCAGCCCGATCCAGGCGCCCGACGCCTCGCGGACCCGCCCGGCGAGCCCGTAGTGGTCGGGGTGGATGTGGGTGACGAGCACCGCCCTGACGTCCGCGATCGTGTAGCCGGCCACGCCGAGCCCGGCCGTCAGCGCCTCGTACGCCTCGTCGGTGTCCCACCCGGCGTCGATGATCGCCACGCCGTCGGCCAGCTCCAGCGCGTAGACGAGCACGTACCGCAGGGGGTTGATCGGGATGGGCACCGGGATCGACCAGAGACCGGGCCGGACCCGCTCGACCTCGGGGATGCCGCCGCCCGTCCATGCCGCGCGCTGCTTCTCGCTGGAGGGAGTCACCACGAACTTCGCCATGCCCGTGATTCTGCCCGTACTTCCCGAACCATGTTCTACTGGGGTCATGGACGCGGTACGTGACGGGCGCTGGGTCAGGCAGGCCAACCACTTCACCGACCGGCTGGGGCCGCCCGAGCCGGGCCGCTACCGGCTCTACGCCTCCTACGCCTGCCCGTGGGCGCAGCGGGTGCTGATCGTCCGCGAGCTGCTCGGCCTCCAGGACCTGCTCGACGTCGCGATCGTGGACCCGATCAGGGACGAGCGGGGCTGGCGGGTGCCGGGCGGCGGGTTCCTGTCGGAGCTCTACCTCGCCACCGACCCGGGCTTCGAGGGCCGCCACACGGTGCCGTGCGTGTGGGACGTCAAGGAACGGCGCATCGTCACCAACGACTTCCCGCAGATCACCCTGGATCTGGAGACCCGCTGGGGCGGCACGCCCGACCTGTACCCCAAGGAGCTGCGCGACGGGATCGACGCCGTGAACGACCGCCTCTACCACGGCCTCAACAACGCGGTCTACGAGGCGGGCTTCGCCAGGAGCCAGGAGGCGTACGAGGACGCGGTGGGCCGGGTGTTCGCCACGCTGGACTTCCTGGAGGAGCGGCTGACGGGGTCGGAATTCCTGTTCGACCGGCTGACCGAGAGCGACGTGCGTGCCTACACGACGCTGGCGAGGTTCGACACGGTCTACTACGCGCACTTCAAGTGCTCGGTCCGCCGGTTGACGGACTATCCGGCGGTGTGGGCGTACGCGAGGAGGTTGTACGCGATCCCGGCCTTCCGCGAGACCACGGACTTCGACCACATCAAGCGCCACTACTACATGACCCAGACGACCATCAACCCGAACCGGCTCGTGCCGCTGGGACCGGAGCTCGACTGGAGCCTGTGACCGGCATCCGGACGAACAGCAGCGCCGAGGCCAGCACCACGGCCGCGCTCACCCCCCAGGCGGCGGCCACGCCGGCATGCACGGCGAGCGTGCCGAGCGTCAGGTTGGCCAGGATGCCGCCGGACTGCAGGGAGAGCGAGGACGTGGAGGTGACGGTGGTGCGTTCGGCGGCCGTGACGGCGTTGTGGGTCATCTCCAGGCACAGCAGCCCGGTCACCGAGGAGCCGACGAACAGCGCGACGTAGGCCGCGCCGGCGGTCAGCAGCCCGGCCGCGCCGCCGAGCCCGGCCGTCGCGGCCAGCGCGCCGACGGAGAGCGCGGTCGCCACGAGACCGGCGATCGCTCCCCTGGCCGAGCCACCGGCCAGACGGGCCGCCCGGGGCGCCAGCGCGCTGCCCGCGGCGCTGCCGGCGAACCCCAGCGCGGCGACGACCGCGTACGCCGTGCTGCCCTGCTCGGCCGTGCCCGCCAGCTGGGCCAGACGGCCCGGGGTGAGCAGCTCGATCGACATCAGCATCACGCCCGAGGCCGCGGACGCGAGCATCAGGCGGCGCAGCACGCGCCCGCCGGCCGCCAGCCGCACCCCGGAGACGACCGTGGCGGGCACCTCGCGCAGCACGCCGCCGAGCGACCTGCGGGCATGCGGCGGCTCGGGCAGCGCGAGGAGCACGACCGCCAGCAGGACCGCCGCCGCCACCGCGCCGACCAGGCTCGGCGCGGCCAGCGGGAACACCAGCTCAGGCGGCACGACGAGCGGCAGGGCGCCGCCGGCCAGCACGCCGAGGCAGAGCGCCACGGACTCCATGGCCGCGCCGCGGGACAGCCCCGGTTTGAGGTCGGCGTCGCGCCCTTCGAGGCGGTGCAGCGTGTCGACGTACCAGGACGTGGCGGGACCGCTGGACAGGGCCCTGGCGACGCCCTTGAGCGCCCCGCTGACCAGGAACATCCAGAACGCCGTGGACACGCTCATCAGCAGGAGCGCCGCTGTCAGGAACACGGCGGAGACGGCCAGCATCACGCGCCGCCCCACGACGTCGGACAGGCCGCCGGTGGGCAGTTCCAGGGCCACGGTGACCGTCGAGAAGACCGTGACCACCAGGCCGATCTGCGCCAGGCCGAGACCTCTCTCGGTCATCAGCAGCACCATCGAGGGGACCTGCAGCCCGACCGGCAACCAGGCCAGGAAGCAGACGAGCGTGTAGCGGCGTAACGCGGAACGGGCGGTCATGACTCCTCCTCCTGGGACGTGCGGGGGACGGCGCCCAGCCAGACGTGCACCTTCCTGGCGCCGGGGTCGCCGGCGTGGCGGGCGACGAGGTCGCGCAGGAGCTCCTCGGCCCGGTCCTTGAACTCGCGGAGCGCGGCGGGCGGCAGCGTGAGGAGGTGGTCGCTCATCCCGGAGACGTCCGCCCACTCCTCGGACCAGCCGGCCTGGTCGTACTCCTCCATCACCCGCCCGACCATCTCGGCCTGCCGCAGGTGGATGATCCTGAGCGCCTCGCGGCCCTCGGCGCTGGCGGACAACTCGACGGCGTCCCACGAGGTGTAGCGGTGGCGGGCGCGCCAGCGGCGCTCGCGGCCGTCGCGCTGGTCGGCGTCCTCCTCGATGAAGCCGTACTTGAACAGCTCGCGCAGGTGGTAGCTGGTCGAGCCCGAGCTCTCGCCGACCTTGCGGCCCAGCTCGCTCGCGGTGGCCGGCCCGTCGCCGCGCAACAGGCCGAGCAGGCGCACCCGCAGCGGGTGGGCGACCGCCTTGAGCACCCGCGGGTCACTGATCGTGTACTGCTCTTCCATACGGTCGAGCGTAAACCGCAAAGAGTTTTTTGCAAAGGCAATTTTGCGGTTTTCCGAGATCGATAGACTGGGCGGATGCTGGACGACATCTGGGTGGACGACGCGGTCGCCGCGCTCCGCCCCGACTTCACGGTGCTCGCGATGACGGCTCTCGGCCTGCGCAACGGGCCCACCGACGACCGGTCCCGCGCCTGGCTCGCCGAGGCGGCCGAGGCGGCGCGGCCGGTCCAGGACGCCAAGATCGACGCCTGGAAGGACGCCTACCGCGCCTTCGGCGCCAAGCCGCAGCGCACCCGCCCGTCGGTCGACGCGCTCACCCGCAGGCTGCCGCTGCCGGAGATCAACCTGGTGGTCGACGCCTACAACTCCGTCAGCGTCAGACACGCGCTGCCCATCGGCGGCGAGGACCTCGACCGCTACTCCGGCCCGGCCCGCCTGGTCAGGGCGACCGGCGAGGAGGCGTCCGAGGAGGCGCTGGGGCAGCCTGAGCCCGGCGAGGTGATCTGGCGCGACGACGTGGGCGTGACCTGCCGCAGGTGGAACTGGCGCCAGGTGGTGCGCACCCGGCTCACCGAGGAGACCACCAACGCGATCTTCCTGCTGGAGCGGCTGGAGCCGATGACGCTGGAGGAGCTGAAGGAAGCCGGCGAGGAGCTCGCCGACCTGCTGACCCGGCTCACTCCCGAGGTCCGCATCACCACCAGGCTCGTATCAAGCGGGAAGTAAACACCATCCAGTGATGTTGATACCAAAAGGTAATATTTTCAGCACCGCCTGTACTGACGAGGGAGGCGTGACCTCTTTGGACACCCCTGAGAGGATCAGCCGTGGCGCAACGGCCTAGGCTGCGCGCTGTGCCGGTCCGGGCGAGTAGCCTTGGACAAGTTCTCTATCATCAACGCCGATCTGCGGAAGAGGGCGATTTCCGCCGTGTCGTCTGAGTCGTCGCGGACAAACCCGCTGGCAAGCTTTGGTCAGAATGAATGGCTTGTCGACGAGCTGTACCAGAAGTACCTCCAAGACCCCGAGTCTGTAGACAAGGCCTGGTGGAACTTCTTCGCTGACTACAACCCTGACTACGGACCGGGGCGCACCCCGGCCAGGGAGGCGGCGAACGGCACGGCTACCGCGCCCGCGCCCGCCCCCGCAGCACCAGCGAAGGAGCCGCCCAAGGCGGCGCCACCCAAGGCGGCGCCGGCCGCCGTGAAGCCGAAGCAGCCGCCTGCCCCGGTGCCCAAGGGCGCCGAGGAGGTCAAGCTGCGCGGCGCCGCGGCGCGCACGGCCGTCAACATGGACGCCTCGCTGGCCATCCCGACCGCCACCAGCGTCCGGGCCATCCCGGCCAAGCTGATGGTCGACAACCGCATCGTGATCAACAATCACCTCAAGCGGGGTCGCGGCGGCAAGGTCTCCTTCACCCACCTGATCGGCTTCGCCGTGGTCCGGGCGCTGGCGGCCATGCCGGACATGAACCACTCCTACACCGAGGTCGACGGCAAGCCCACGCTGGTCAAGCCGGAGCACGTCAACCTCGGCCTGGCCATCGACGTGCAGAAGAGCAACGGCGAGCGCCAGCTGCTCGTGCCGTCGATCAAGGCGGCCGAGGAGATGGACTTCCGGCAGTTCTGGATGGCCTACGAGGAGATCGTCCGCAAGGCGCGCGCCGGCAAGCTCGGCGTCGACGACTTCGCCGGCACCTCGATCTCGCTGACCAACCCCGGCACGATCGGCACCGTCCACTCCGTGCCCCGCCTGATGCCCGGCCAGGGCACCATCATCGGCGTGGGCGCGATGGAGTACCCCGCCGAATACCAGGGCGCCTCCCCCGAGACGCTCTCCCGCCTGGCCGTCTCCAAGGTCATCACGCTGACCAGCACCTACGACCACCGGATCATCCAAGGCGCCCAGTCGGGCGACTTCCTGCGCACGATCCACCAGCTGCTGCTCGGCGAGAACGGCTTCTACGACGAGATCTTCGAAGCCCTGCGCATCCCGTACGAGCCGGTCCGCTGGGTCCAGGACGTCTCGGCCTCGCACGACGACGACGTGTCCAAGTCCGCCCGGGTGCTGGAGCTGATCCACGCCTACCGCGTGCGCGGTCACCTCATGGCCGAGACCGACCCGCTGGAATACAAGCAGCGCAAGCACCCCGACCTCGACATCCAGTCCCACGGGCTCACCCTGTGGGACCTGGAGCGCGAGTTCGCCACCGGCGGTTTCGGCGGCCGCCCGCTGATGCGGCTCCGCGAGATCCTGGGCGTGCTCCGCGACTCCTACTGCCGCACCGTCGGCATCGAGTACATGCACATCCAGAACCCCGAGGAGCGGGCCTGGATCCAGGCGCGGGTGGAGAAGCCGCACGCCTCCCCGGCCCGTGACGAGCAGCTCAACATCCTGAGCCGGCTCAACACCGCCGAGGCGTTCGAGACCTTCCTGCAGACCAAGTACGTCGGCCAGAAGCGCTTCTCGCTGGAGGGCGGCGAGTCCCTCATACCGCTGCTCGACTCGGTGATCAGCGACGCCGCCGACGAGGGCCTCGACGAGGTCGTCATCGGCATGGCCCACCGGGGCCGGCTCAACGTGCTGGCCAACATCGTGGGCAAGTCCTACGGGCAGATCTTCGGCGAGTTCGAGGGCAACATCGACCCCCGCACCGCCCACGGCTCCGGTGACGTGAAGTACCACCTGGGCGCCTCCGGCGAGTTCACCGCGCCGAGCGGCAAGACCATCACCACCTCGGTGGTGGCCAACCCGTCCCACCTGGAGGCGGTCGACCCGGTCCTGGAGGGCGTCGTCCGCGCCAAGCAGGACCTGCTGGAGCGCGGCGAGGAGGGCTTCACGGTCCTGCCGGTGCTCGTCCACGGCGACGCGGCCTTCGCCGGCCAGGGCGTCGTGGCCGAGACGCTCAACCTGTCGCAGCTGCGCGGCTACCGCACCGGCGGCACCGTCCACGTCGTGGTCAACAACCAGGTCGGCTTCACCACCTCGCCCGCCTCGTCCCGCTCCTCGGTCTACGCGACCGACGTGGCGCGGATGATCCAGGCGCCGATCTTCCACGTCAACGGCGACGACCCCGAGGCCGTGGTCCGCGTGGGCGAGCTGGCCTACGAGTACCGCCGGGCGTTCCGCAAGGACGTCGTGATCGACCTCATCTGCTACCGCCGCCGCGGCCACAACGAGGGCGACAACCCGGCCTTCACCCAGCCGCTGATGTACGACCTCATCGACGCCAAGCGCTCGACCCGCAAGCTCTACACCGAGGCGCTGATCGGCCGGGGCGACATCACGGTCGAGGAGGCCGAGTCGGCCCTCCGCGACTACCAGGCCAAGCTGGAGCAGGCGTTCACCGAGACCCGCGAGGCGGCGAAGAAGCCGCTGGAGGCGGGGGCGATGCGGGTGCCGCCGACCGAGGTGGTCAAGTGGTCCCACGCCGACACGGCGACCTCGATCACCGACGAGACGCTCAAGCGCATCGTCGACACCCAGCTCAGCCTGCCCGAGGGCTTCACGGTGCACCCGCGCCTCGCGCCGGTGCTGCAGCGCCGGGGCCAGATGGTGGAGCAGGACTCCATCGACTGGAGCATGGGCGAGACGCTGGCGTTCGGCGCGCTGCTCATCGACGGCCACCCGGTCCGCCTCGTCGGTCAGGACTCCCGCCGCGGCACGTTCACCCAGCGCCACGCCGTGCTGGTCGACCGCGTGACCGGCGCCGAGCACACCCCGCTCAAGGCGTTCAACCAGGGCACGACCAAGTTCTACGTCTACGACTCGCTGCTGAGCGAGTTCGCGGCGCTGGGCTTCGAGTACGGCTACAGCGTCGTACGCCCTGACGCGCTGGTGCTGTGGGAGGCGCAGTTCGGCGACTTCGTCAACGGCGCCCAGACGATCATCGACGAGTTCATCTCGTCCGGTGAGCAGAAGTGGGGCCAGCGTTCGGGCGTGGTGCTCATGCTGCCGCACGGCTACGAGGGTCAGGGCCCCGACCACTCCTCGGCCCGCATCGAGCGGTTCCTCCAGGTCTGCGCGCTCGACAACATGACGGTCGCGCAGCCGACCACCCCGGCCAACCACTTCCACCTGCTGCGTTGGCAGGTGAAGTCGGGCCGGCACAAGCCGCTGGTCATCTTCACGCCGAAGTGGCTGCTGCGCCACAAGCGGGCCACCTCTAAGGCCGCCGACTTCACCTCGGGCACCTTCCAGCCGGTCATCGGCGAGACGCTGATCGATCCGGGGAAGGTCACCAAGGTGGTCCTGTGCTCCGGCAAGGTCTACTACGACCTGCTGGCCAAGCGGGAGGCCGACGGCCGCGACGACGTGGCGCTGGTCCGCGTGGAGCGGCTCTACCCGTACCCGAAGGAGGAGCTCGACGCCGAGCTGGCCCGGTTCGGCCCGCAGGCCGAGCTGCTCTGGGTGCAGGACGAGCCGATCAACATGGGCCCGTGGCCCTACCTGTCGCTCAAGCTGGCCGAGGACCCGCAACTGCTGGGCGGCCGCCCGCTGCGGCGGGTCTCCCGTCCGGCCAACAGCTCGCCCGCGGCCGGCTCGCACGCCGCCCACGACGCGGAGCTGGAGGAGATCCTGCGCCAGGTCTACGGCTGACCTGATCACGTGAGTCGGCCCCCGCCCCGGCGGGGGCCGACTGCTTTCGCCGCGCTCCCCGCCGGGACGTGCGGGTCGCTTGGAGAGTCGAGGAGACGGAGCACGATGTACTTCACGGATCGGGGGATCGAGGAGCTGGTCGCTCGCCGGGGCGAGGAGGAGGTCACCCTGCTCTGGCTCGGCGAGCGGCTGCGCGAGTTCGTCGATCTCAACCCCGAGTTCGAGACGCCGGTCGAGCGTCTGGCCACCTGGCTGGCCAGGCTCGACGACGAGGACGAGTGACACCCGCCCGCCCGTAGACGCGATACATCTTGAGATTTCGGCGGACGCGACATATCGTGTTCACTGTCAAGATGCGTCGCCAGAGAGGGCGGGATCATGCGGCAGTGGACCATCGAGAGTCCAGAGCAGCTCACGTTCGGGCACGTTGACGCCCTCGACGTGCGCATCGTGGCGGGCAGGCTCGCCGTGCTGGCCAGCGACGGTCCACCGGCGCTCGAAGTGACCGAGTTCGACTCGGCCTCACCGCTGCTGGTCACCTACGACGAGGACGCCCGGCGCCTGAGCGTCACGTACAAGGATCTGACCTGGGACGGGATGCTCGGCTGGCTGCGCCGCGACCGGCGCAGGACCGTCGCGACGCTCACCGTGCCGCGCCGCTGCGCGGTCAACGCCGGAGTCGTGTCGGCGTCCGCCGTGGTGGCCGGGTTCGAGGCGTCGACGCAGGTCAAGAGCGTGTCCGGCGAGATCGTGCTCGACGGCGTGAGCGGTGAGGTGAGCGCCACCACCGCCTCCGGCGCGGTGGAGAGTCGGGCGATGGAGGGCGATCTGTCGTTCAAGAGCGTCTCCGGCGACCTGACCGTCGCCGACGGCCTGCCGCGCAGGCTGCGCGCCAACACCGTCTCCGGCCGCATCACCGCCGACCTCGCGCTCAAGCCGACCGGCTACGTCACGCTGAACACGGTGTCCGGCTCCATCCTGGTCCGGCTGCCCGAGAACGCGGCGACGGACGTCACGATCAGGTCGACGTCCGGCCGCCTGGTCAGCGCCTTCGAGGAGGTGTCGCAGACCGGCGGCCCCGGCGCCCGGTCGATGTCGGGGCGGCTGGGCGGCGGCATGGCCTCCCTTTCCGCGACGACCGTCTCCGGCGAAGTCACGCTGCTCAAGAGGGAGAAGCAATGAGTCCCGTCTTCGGCCACGGCCGGCTCCGGCTCTACCTGCTCAAGCTGCTGGAGGAGAGCCCCCGCCACGGGTACGAGGTCATCCGGCTGTTGCAGGACCGCTTCCTCGGCGTCTACTCGCCCTCCCCCGGCACCATCTACCCGCGCCTGGCCCGCCTGGAGGCCGAAGGCCTGGTCACGCACGAGGTGGCCGACGGCAAGAAGGTGTTCTCCATCACCGACAAGGGCCGCGAGGAGCTGAACGCCCGCCTCGACGAGCTCGACGACCTGGAGCGGGAGATCTCGGCCTCGGTACGCGACATCGCCCGCGAGGTGAAGGAGGACGTCCGCGACACCGTCAAGTCGCTGCGCGAAGAGCTGACGCGGATGGCCAGGGACGTGCGCACCGGCACCGGCGACGACGTCCGCCGTACGCGTGAGCGGCAGAAGCAGGAGTTCACCCGGCTCAAGGAGGAGCAGAAGCGCCAGTGGAGCGAGCACGCCCAGCACTGGCAGGGCGAGAGCGAGCGGCTGGCCGGCGAGTGGCGGCGCATCTGGACCGAGGTGTGGCGCACGGTCGGCGGCGCGCCGGAGAGCCGGGCGGAGCTGGACGACGAGCTGGGCGAGGCGCTCGCCGACTTCGTGGCGAAGGTCCGCGAGGAGGCGTCGGAGTCCAGCATCACCCGCGAGAAGCTCGACGACCTGCGGCGCACGCTCGACGAGACGTCCGCCCGGGTGCGTGACACGCTGCGATCATGATCCGCCGGAGGGCGCCTGCTCCCCCGCCACCCGGGACCAGGCGCCCTCCGAGGTCAGGCGGTGAAGACGATCTTGCCGAAGACGTCGCCCTCGTGCATGGCCGCGAACCCGTCCCGGGCCTCGGCGAGCGGCATCGTCCGGTCGACGACCGGCCGGACGCCGGTCTGCTCCAGGAAGACGCCCAGCCGCTGGAGCTGGTCGCGGGTCCCCATGGTGGAGCCGACCACCGAGAGCTGCAGGAAGAAGACCCGGTTCAGGTCGGCCGGCGGGACCGCCCCGCTGGTGGCGCCGCTGACCACGATCCGCCCGCCCGGCCTGAGCGACTTGAGCGAATGGTCCCAGGTGGCCTGACCGACCGTCTCCATCACGGCGTCCACCCGCTCGGGCAGCCGCGCGCCGGACTCGAAGACCTGGTCGGCGCCGAGCTCGCGGGCTCGTTCCCGCTTGGACTCCGAGCGGCTGGTCGCCCACACGCGGAACCCGCCCGCCCGGCCGAGCGCGATGAGCGCGGTGGCGACGCCGCCGCCGGCCCCCTGCACGAGCACGGTCGAGCCGGGCTCCAGCCCGGCCTTGTCGAACAACATCCGGTACGCGGTCAGCCACGCGGTGGGCAGGCAGGCGGCCTCCTCGAAGGAGAGCGCGGCCGGCTTGGGCACGAGGTTGCGGCGGGGCACGGCCACGCGTTCGGCGAACGTGCCGTCGTACACCTCCGACAGCAGCGACCGCTTCGGATCGAGCGTCTCGTCGGCCCCGGAGCCGACCACCGCGTGCACGACGACCTCGTTGCCGTCCTCGTCGACGCCGGCCGCGTCGCAGCCGAGCACGATCGGCAGCCGGTCCTGCCTGATGCCGACACCCTTGAGCGTCCACAGGTCGTGGTGGTTGAGCGCGGCCGCCCGCACCGAGACGGTCGTCCAGCCGTCGGGGACCTTCGGCTCGGGGCGCTCACCGAGGGTCAGGCCGGCGAGAGGATTGTCGGGATCGGTCTGTGTGGCGGTAACGGCGAACATGGCCGCACCTTACTTGACGCTGATCCGGATGCCGTCGAGCGCCTTGCCGACGAACGCGTCGTCGCCCATCGCGACCACGCGCATCCCGTCGCGGCACACGTCCGCGACCGGGTGTCCGCGCCCCCGGACGCCCCGGGGCAGGCCGCGCGCCTTCTCGCAGCCGGGGGTGGGGATGAGCGCCACCATGTCGGTCGCGCCGCCGCCGAACCAGAGCTGCGGCCCCACCGGCTCGCCGCGTTCGGTGTCGCCCGGCGCGGCCAGCCGCACCCGCCCGGAGCCGGACAGCACCAGGTGGCCGTCACCGGTCACCCGGCCGCGCACCCCGCTCGCGACCGCCAGCCGCTGGTCGAACCCCAGCCCGGGCGGGCGGTCGTACATGGCCATCCGCCACGGGCCGAACGCGAACAGCAGCACCTGCCCGAACGAGCCGCTGCCCGCCTGACGCGGCCAGAGCGTCACGTTGTCGCCGAACGACCTGATCGGCTCGCCCCCTCGGGTGATCTCCAGCTCGCCGTTGTAGGGAGCGGTGAGCTGGCGGAACTCGTCGTCGACCCACACGCCCTGGAACGGTCGCAGGCCGAGCCGGTCGAGGCGGAGCTCGGCGGGGTAGCGCACGGTGGCCCGGACGCCGTCGGGGAACGTCACCTCGATCCGGGCCGTGCCCTTCTTCTCGTCCGCTTCCGGATGCAGCAGGTTGGGGCGGCTGTCGACGCGGGTGAGCGACCGGATGGGGGCGGCGGCCTCGCGGGGCGGTTCCCGCTCGGGCGCGGGGTCGGGCCCGCGGCTGAGGATCAGGCCGGCGACGGACGCGCCCAGGAGCGCGAGCACGACCAGCAGCCCGATCGGACGGCGGCGGTCGCGCTCGCCCGCTTCGATGACATCGAACTGATCGGCCACGACGGACCTCGCTAGCGAGTTGTACTGCCTTCAGTTCAGTTGAGCGGCGACCGCCAGCGCAACCCCTCGAACTTGGCGAAATCCCGGTCACAGGTCACGAATTCGCATCCGTGCTCAATGGCGAGCGCGGCGAGATACGCGTCGGGCACGAGCTTTCCTTTCGCGTCGGATGCGACGCACAGCCGGGTGAAGATCTCCCAGTGCCGGGACCCGGCGTGGATCGTCACCGCGTGTGGCTGGCCACGGACGCTCTCGGCGAACTGTCTGGCCGTCTCGAAGGGCGTCGAGCCTGGGATGCGCGGGTCGGTGACGATGCGGATGAAGCCGTTGATGACGAAGTCGCTCACCGCGTAGGACTCCTCCCCGTAGAGGAGCTCCTTGAGGGCGGCGAGGCACTGCTCGTGGTGCTCCATGTCCCGCCGCTGCGCGTTGACCAGGATGTTGACATCAAGCATCCTCATGCTGCCGCACCCCCACCACACGCTCGATGTCATCCAGTTCAAGCATCTCCTGGATCTCGTGCCAGGTCAGCGTCGGCCCGTCCTCGGCCCCGGAGAGGGGCAGGTTGATCTGAGGGCGCTCCACCGTGTCGGTGGAACGGTTGAGTAGTTGACGCAAGGCGTCCTCCATCACCGAGTTGAGACTGCGTCCGTTTCTGGCCGCGTACGCCTTCGCCTCGTTGAGGAGTGTCTCGTCGATGCGCACCGTGGTCCTCCGCATGACTCCAGCGTCCGCCAGTGACATTTAAATGTCAATAGCGAAGCGTAGTCGAGCAGTCACAATCTTTGCACCATCTTTGCCACCTCACCAACTCGCCACATTGACCTTGCCGTCCGTCGTCAGCTCGACCCGCTGCCCCACCAGCTCCCGCGACACGGCGTCCGCCATCAGCTCTTCCCTGGTCACGTGCGCGTACGCCCGCGCCCCCGACGGAAGGTCGGCGACGAGGATGCCCCGCCACGGCACGCCGTCCTTGTCGTAGGCGACCGTGTATCCCGCCACGACCGCCGGTCCCTCGTACGAGTCCGCGATCGGCACCGGCTCGGCGGTGAAGACCGGCTCCGGCCCGCCCAGGACACCGCCCGGCTCCGCGGACCAGATCGCGTACGTGTGCTTGGTCAGGTGCATGCCGACCCCGGTGACGAGCCCGTGGCCGCCGCCGGCGCGCAGCAGGCCGGCCATGGTGACGGTGGAGTGCAGCACGTAGTCGCTGGCCGGGCCGCCCGCGTACGGCAGGCCGCCGGTGACGGTGAGGCCGCGCGGGTCCATCGGGTCGAGCTTGATCGCGTCGCACGTCTGGCGGAGCGCGATGGCGAAGCAGCTGTAGACGTCGAGCGCGCGCATGTCGTCCAGGGTGAGCCCGGCCCTGGCGAACGCGGACTCGGCGGCCCTGCCGACGGCCTGCGAGGCGCCGAGCGCGGGCCGGGCGGCCACCTCCCACGTGTCCTCGGCGTAGGCCCAGCCGCGCAGGTAGACGCGCTGGTCGGAGGGCACCCCGAGGCGGTCGGCGAGCGCGGTGCTGGCCAGCACGACCGCCGCCGCCTGGTCGACCTCGATCACGGCCACGGTGCTCCGGTTGTACGGCCAGCCGACGAACCGGTTGCCGTCGATCAGCTCTTCGGGGGTGCGCGGGGTGCGCCGCCAGGCGTGCGGGTTGGCGGCGGCCACCCGCGTCATCGGCGCCATCATCCGGCCCCGGTCGAGCATCTCCTGCTCGATCGTGTGACCGAGGGCGGCGCGGCGGGCGGTTTCCATGATCGGGTACGTGTGCACGGGCAGGAAGAGCTCGTGCGCCAGCTCGCTGGGGTGCGGCGGCCGTTCCCAGGCGTACGGCGGCCTCGGGTCGGCGGCGTGGCTCCACGGCGCGTGCTCGCCCGCCAGCCGGTACGCCCGGCGGGTGGCCAGGGCCTCGGCTCCGGTGATCAGCGCGGAGTCGAGCTCGCCGGCCGCGATCCGGGCCGCCGCCTCGCCGATGAGCGTCTGCGGAGCGGTGCCGCTGACCTTCGAGTACGCGGTGTGCCCCGGAGTGGCGCCGAGCCGCTCGGCGAGCCGTCCGGTGGGCGTGTCGTACTGCCAGGAGTCCGTGTGGACGATCTGGATCGATTCGAGGCGTTCCACCGGGAGCCGCGCCTGGGCCGCGGCGGCCCGCGCCGTCTCCTCCCACAGGTCGAGCGGTTCAGGGCCGGGCTGCTCGCGGACGGTGCGCTGGGCCGCGCCGATGAGGCAGGGGGTGCGTGGATCCATGCCCCCCATCCAACCAGAACAAGATTCGGTTGATAAGGAACGGTTTCGACCAGCACCGGAGGCCGGGCCGAGTGATCACCGAATCCGCCACGCCGGGAAGAACATCTTCCGCGCGAACGTGACCTTCCACCATTTGACCGTCGACCATCGCGAATTGGCCTCGCAAATCCGGCGTCTAGCTGGGATGACGTCATACAATGAAGATCGTTTATAGGCACGTTCCAGCACGCTTGACATGGTTCTTATGCGACGCAAGTCACGCTTGCTCAGATAACGAATCTCCATCCGAGCTGCAATAGCCCCAGTTGATCTGGAAAAATCCACCGTTACAACCTCAGAAAGGCACTTTCATGATCTCCCGGGCCAGGCACCTGCTAGCCGCCGCCGTCAGCGGCGCGCTGCTGATGCTGCCTGCGTTCACCGGGAGCGCGAACGCCGCCGCGGCGAGCCACGTCTTCCACGTCTCACTCGCCAAGACCAAGGCGGACGTGCAGAAGGTCGCCGACTACTGGAAGCCCGAGAAGCTCAAGAAGGCCGACAGCTACACCCCCGCCGCCCCCACCTCGAACGGCTCGCCGAAGTCCGGCACCGCGGGCGGCGGCACGGTGGCCAGCCAGCGGATCACCGCCCTGCGCAAGGCGGCCGGCCCGGTCAACGCCGTGGCGCCGAAGACGGGCCGGGCCAGCACGACCGGCAAGGTCTTCTTCCGGCTCGGCACCAAGGAGTACTGGTGCTCGGCCGCCGCCGTGGCGGCCGGCAACCACAGCGTGGTCGCCACCGCCGCACACTGCGCCTACGACGCACGCCAGGGCAAAGAGGCCGATTCCTGGATCTTCGTCCCGGAGCCGGGCGCCGACGGCACCACGCCGCACGGCATCTACGTAGGCTCGTCGATCAGCATGCACGAAGACTGGGCCGGCAAGAACGACTACGACTTCGACTACGCGTTCGTCACGGTCCACCGCGGCTTCACCTGGGTCAAGCAGGGCAACACCTACGTGGCCAAGGACGTCGGCCGGCTGCAGGACAACGTCGGCGGGCTCGGCCTGGAGCTGGCCAAGAAGCCGCCGCTCGCCCAGGTGCACGCCTTCGGCTACCCCGCCGGCCCGCAGCCCGACGGCAGCAGGCCCTTCAACGGCCAGACGCTGAAGAGCTGCGTGGGCGGCACGCGCAAGGCCGTCGCCCCCAGCCTCGACCTCGACCACGGCGTGCAGCTCCACCCCTGCAACTTCAGCAAGGGCGCCAGCGGCGGCCCGTGGATCACCGGCCTGAACAACAACCTGGGCAACCTCATCGGCGTCAACAGCCTGACTTGGAACAGAGACGCTAAGGGCGAGTTCGACGCGGTGTCCTCGCCGTACCTCACGGCCGCTGCCGGAGACGTCTACCGGCACGCCGCCGCGCAGAAGACCCCGGCAAATGTGATCTAGTTAACAAGTTACCGATCGGTCACTCCGGGCGATCAGCCCAGACATTGGTCTCGGTACGATCACGGCGGCCTTCCGCGCGCCGACCGCGCCCGGTGGGAACCCGCGTGACCAGGATCGACGCTGTACGGTTCCGGCTGTCCGTTTGCTGGCATCCGGGGCGCACCAAGGCGCCGCGCCAGCGTAAGGCAAAGCCTGGAGTTACCTTGAAGCGAATCCTCCTCCCCGTCGGCGGCGCCACCGTGGCGACCGGCATGCTGCTCGCCGGCCTCAACGGCACCGCGCAGGCCGCCGGCGACGTCGCCAACGACCCCATGGCCAGGAACACCAGCCAGGCGGCCTCGGTCGCGTCCTTCTGGTTCGCCTCGAACGGCGCCGCCCTCCGTCGCGCCACCGCCTACACCTGGGATTCCAAGGACGTCAGGAAGGTCGTCTCCAAGGGCGGCTACAGCCCTGACGGCAGGCCCGGCACCGCCGCCCCCACCAGCGGCAACAAGGCCGCGGGCGGCTCGCAGAACGTCAACCTGCCCAAGACGGTCGGCAAGGTGTTCTTCGTCGACGGCTCCGGCAAGTTCCGCTGGTGCTCGGCCACGTCCATCCAGTCGAACTACCGCAACCTGGTCGCCACCGCCGGCCACTGCGTGTACGACACCGAGAGCAACAAGGCCCTTCTGAACAACTGGGTCTTCGTGCCCGGTTACTACCAGGGCAAGACCCCCTGGGGCATCTACGTCGGCAAGCAGGCCTTCACCCACTACGACTTCGACGTCTACGAGGACTACGACCGCGACTACGCGTTCGTCACCGTCTACAACGGCATCCAGTTCACCGGGGCCGAGCGCGTCAACCGGCGCGACTACCAGCGCTTCAGCGGCCCCAAGCGGTCCTGGGGCGGCCAGCGCTACATCCTGAAGTCCAGGGACGTCGGCCGGCTCGGCGACAACGTGGGCGGCCAGGGCTTCGCCTGGAACCAGCCCGCCAACCGCACCGTGCGCACCTTCGGTTACCCCTCCGCGCCGCACCCCGACGGCAGCAAGCCGTACAGCGGCGTCACCCCGAAGCACTGCTACGGCAGGACCACCGCCAAGGCCGTCGGCGCCTCCTGGCTGAAGATCGACGAGCACATCGGGCTCAAGTGCGCCGTGACCCCCGGTTACGACGGCGGGCCGTGGCTCACCCAGTACAGCAACGCCAAGCGGGTGGGTTACGTCAACGGTGTGACCAGCACCTTCGCCGACCAGGACGGGAACGACCGGATCGACTACATCACGTCGCCGTACTTCGACGGCGAGACGGCCGCGGTGTACAACGCGGCCAGGAACGTGTGGTCGGGCAAGATCGTCGGCCCCAACGGCGAGCTCTACCGCTGACCCAGTCCGCTTCGTGAAGGGCCCGGCCACCGCCGGGCCCTTTTTCGTGCCCGCGGAGGCTAGGTGTCAGCGCAAGGCCCAGACGGGCAAAACCGCCCAGACAATCATGAATTCTCCGGAACCTGAACGTTCCCTGGCAGAAGACTGGCTACTTAGACGGAGGATAGGTTCCATTCGGTTCCTGTGATCTGAGTCACATTTCCCTGACTACAGCCCGTGAGGCGATGCTAACGGAACTTTCGTCCCAATCTTCACACCCCCTACATACCCTGGGAAAACGTACCGACCCGATCACGTACGGCGAACATCTCTGACAGGTCACGGAATGGTCACGGCGATCCGGGTCCGTGCCGGACCCTTCGATTCGGCTTTCACCTGCGGAGATCACCGCGCTATGTTCCTTGCTATCCCTTTACTGACGCATGGGGCGCAAGTTGCGGCCCACGACAGACCAAGGAGCAGTTCCCTTGAAGCGCATCCTCATCCCCGCCGGTGGTGCCGTTCTGGCCACCGGTCTCCTGGCCGCCGGTCTGGCCGGTACGGCTCAGGCCAACAACGACGTCGCCACGGACGCGATGGCGAAGAACGCCGCCGCGGCCAAGGCCATCGCCTCGTTCTGGGCGGACAACAACGGCGCTGCTCTGAAGGCCGCCAAGGAGTCCAACGTCTGGGACAAGACGGACGTCACCAAGCTGCAGAGCAAGGGCGGCTACAGCGCCGACACCAAGGCGGGCTCCACCGCCCCCATCGGCCAGGAGAAGAAGACCTCCGCCAAGGTGCAGAACGTCAACATGCCGAAGACCATCGGCAAGGTGTTCTTCGTCAACGGCAAGGGCGAGAAGAAGTGGTGCTCGGCTACTTCGATCCAGTCGAAGTACCGCAACCTCGTCGTCACCGCCGGCCACTGTGTCTACGACGTCAAGGCCAACTCGGACGTCATGGACAAGTGGGTCTTCGTCCCCGGTTACTACCAGGGCAAGTCCCCGTTCGGCATCTACGTCGGCAAGCAGGCGTTCACCCACTACGACTTCGACGTCTACGAGGACTTCGACCGCGACTACGCGTTCGTCACCGTCTACAACGGCGTCAAGCTCGGTGGGGGCACCGCCAAGAAGGTCTCCAAGGCCGAGTTCGAGAAGTACGAGGGCCTCAAGGAGGCCAAGGACGTCGAGATCAGCCGCGAGGAGTTCCGCGCGTGCCGGCTCGACCCCACCTCCACTGAGGCCTGCTGGGTGAAGCGCGGCTCCAAGGCCGAGCCCACCGGCCCGGACTTCCCGGGTGCCGAGGTCGCCAAGATCGAGGTCTCCGAGGCCAAGTACAAGGCCGCTCGGGTGGGCAAGGGCAACGGGCGCAAGTTCGGCGAGCCCATCGAGGAGCACGTCACCTGGCGCGAGGCCGAGAAGTACCTGGAGAACCAGAAGAAGGACGCCGAGAAGTACCCGGGCACCGTCAAGCTGGACCGCAGGGGCAACAGCACCATCACGCACTTCTTCGTGCAGCAGTGGTACAAGCCCGGCTCCGACACGAAGTTCTACAAGACCGTCTTCACCATCATCGAGAACGCCGCCACGGACGCGGGCCGGCTCGGTGACGTGGTCGGCGGCCAGGGCTTCGCGTGGAACCAGCCGACCGGCAAGTACGTGCGCGTGTTCGGTTACCCGGCGGCTCCTCACCCCGACGGCCACAAGAACTACACCGGCATTACTCCGAAGTGGTGCTACGGCAAGACCACGAAGAAGCTGGTGGGTGACGCGGCCAAGAAGATCGAGGAGCACGTCGCGCTCAAGTGCGCGATGACCGAGGGCGCCGACGGTGGCCCGTGGCTCTTCAAGTACAGCAACGCCAAGCGTCTCGGCTACGTGAACGGTGTCACCAGCACCTTCAACGACCAGGACGGCAACAAGCGCGTCGACTACATCTCGTCGCCGTACTTCGACGGCGAGACCAACACGGTGTACAAGGCCGCCGCCAACGTGTGGTCCGGCAAGATCATCTAAGTTGCGACGCCACTGACGGTCACCCGTTGAGGGATCGTCACCTGTAAGACCCGAAGGGCCCGGCACACCAGCCGGGCCCTTCGGCGTTCCGGGCCCGGAAAGTGCGGGCGCTTGGACGCACAGGACACGCAGATGGTGCCATGAACCCATTGTGATGTGCGTCACACCAGCGAGAGAGGCGTCCCGAGGGGGCCGCACCGCTCTCGCCAGTCACACTAACAACATCCTTATGCTGATCTGCGAGAACACCCGGCCGGTGACCTTCCCCCGGCTCCTGCGCTGAAGCGTCTCAAACATCACAGATCGATCACGCCCGACATGTCGCCTCTTTTTCATTCAAAGCGGCTTCCTGTTAGCAAGATCGACACTGTATCTTCCTGGCTATCCCTTTACTGACGCATGGGACGCAAGAGGCGTTCCACGACAGCGCAAGGAGTTACCTTGAAGCGCATCCTCCTTCCGGCCGGTGGCGCCATTCTGGCCACTGGTCTCCTGGCTGCCGGCCTGGCCGGTACCGCTCAGGCCAACGACAAGAAGATCAACGACGAGGTTCTGGCCAGCCAGGCCAAGGCCGCTGAGATCCTCGACTTCTGGACCAAGTCCAACAACGCTGCCCTGAAGCAGGCCTCGGCCTACCACTGGGACAGCAAGGACGTCACGAAGGTCGTGTCCAAGGGCGGTTATTCGCCTGACGGCAAGCCTGGCTCCACCGCGCCCATCGGCGAGGAGAAGAAGTCCGCTGTCAAGACCCAGAACGTGAACCTGCCGAAGACCATCGGCAAGGTCTTCTTCGAGGGTCGCGACGGCAACCTGTACTGGTGCTCCGGCACCTCGATCCAGTCGAACTACCGCAACCTGGTTGCGACCGCTGGTCACTGCGTCTACGACGTGTCCGGCAACGCCGAGGTTGTGTCGCGCTGGGTCTTCGTCCCGGGCTACTACGAGGGCAAGACGCCGTACGGCGTGTACGTGGGCAAGCAGGCCTTCACCCACTACGACTTCGACGTCTACGAGGACTTCGACCGCGACTACGCGTTCGTCACCGTTTACAACGGCATCGGCGGTTCCCTGAACAAGCCGAAGGCGGTCACCAAGGCCGAGTACGACGCCTACAAGGGTGAGAAGTTCACCAAGAAGGTCGAAGTCAGCGAGGACGAGTTCAAGAAGGGTCGCCTCGACCCGAAGAACGCCAACCTGTACTTCCGTGACTGGGGCAAGAAGGACCAGGTCTCTGGCCCGGACTACCCCGGTGCCGAGGTGGCCAAGCACGAGGTCTCCAAGGAGGTCTACGACAAGGCGCGCACCGGCCAGGGCAACCTCCGCAAGTACGGCGAGCCCGAGGTCGAGCACGTCACCTGGCGCGAGGCCGAGAAGTACAAGGGCCCGGGCGAGGTCAAGATTGACCGCAAGGGCAACAGCACCATCACGCACTACTACGTGCAGGTGTGGTACAAGCCCGGCACCGCCACCAAGTACTACAAGGCCGAGTTCTACATCGTGGTCCACGAGGTCAAGGACGCTGGTCGCCTCGGCGACGTCGTCGGCGGCCAGGGCTTCGCGTGGAACCAGCCGACCGGCAAGTACGTCCGTACCTTCGGTTACCCGTACGGCAAGCACCCCGACGGCAGCAAGCCCTACACCGGCAAGACGCCGAAGTGGTGCTACGGCAAGACCGGCGCCAAGACGACTCAGGCCGCGAAGTACAAGGTCGAGGAGCACGTGTCCCTGAAGTGCGCCGTCACCGGCGGCTACGACGGTGGCCCGTGGCTCTTCAAGTACAGCAACGCCAAGCGTCTCGGCTACGTCAACGGTGTCACCAGCCTGCTGTACGACGCCGACGGCAACGACCGCTGGGACCACATCTCCAGCCCGTACTTCGACGGTGAGACCGCTGCGGTCTACAACGCCGCGAAGAACGTCTGGTCGGGCCAGATCACCCCGATGCCCAAGTAAGTCGGGTTGATCTCCCGGAGTCGGGGGTCCAAACCTCGGTTCCTTCTGCTTCACCCGAAGGGCCTGGCTCGCGCCAGGCCCTTCGGCCATTTCTGATGACATTTCTGACAAGATCCCTGTTCGTTTGTGACCAGAGGGACAGGAGTGTCGATAGGGTCTTTACACCCCTTGTAGATATACGTGTGGAGCCATCCCGTGAAGCGCCTGCTCATCCCCCTCGCAGCCGCCAGCCTGAGCGTCACCGCTCTGGCCATACCGGCCCAAGCCGCCCCCCACTGGGTCAAGGACCCTCTGACACCCCAAGCGAAGGACGCCTACGGCGCCGCCTTCTTCTGGCTCGACGCCAACGGCGCGGCCCTCAAGAAGGCCACCCAGTACCACTGGGACGCCAAGAAGGTCGACAAGATCGTTCGTAAGGGCGGCACCACTCCCGACGACGGCAAGCCGGGCGCCACGGCTCCGGCGACGACCGGCTCGGGCGGCAAGACCAAGAACGTCAACCTGCCGAAGACCATCGGCAAGGTCTTCTTCGTCGACAAGGCCGGCAAGCACCGCTGGTGCTCGGCCACCTCGATCCAGTCCCGCCACCGCAACCTCGTAGCCACCGCCGGCCATTGCGTGTACGAGAGCGGCGAGGACGTCTTCGCCAAGTGGGTCTTCGTCCCCGGCTACTACCAGGGCACCGCCAAGTTCGGCGTCTACGTGGGCGCCTACGCCTTCACGACCTACGACCTCGACACCTACGACGACTACGACGGCGACTACGCGTTCGTGGCCGTCCACAACGGCTTCGCGCTGGCCGGCGAGAAGGAAGTCACGCCCAAGGAGTACAAGGCCTGGGCCGGCGACAAGTGGGTCAAGCCGCGCGAGATCACCCGCGAGGAGTTCGGCAAGTGCCAGCTCAACCTCGGCGAGTGCTGGTCCGAGGGCAAGGACACGAACCCTGACCTGGTCGGCCCCGACCACCCGGACGCTGTCCTGGAGAAGGTCGAGGTCAGCCCGGAGACGTACAACAAGGCCAAGGCCGGCCGCACACAGGGCGCCAAGTACGGCGAGCCGGTGACCGAGGCGGTCACCTACGCCCAGTGGAAGGCCTACAAGGGTCCCGGCACCAAGGGCAAGGACAAGGTCGGCAACTACACCATCACGCGCTACCACGTGCAGCGCTGGGTGAAGCCCGGCACGTCCCGCAAGTACTTCGAGGGTCGGTTCGTCATCGGCCTGGCCAAGGACACCGGCCGCCTCGGTGACGTCGTCGGCGGCCAGGGCTTCGCCTGGAACCAGCCGATGAACCAGCAGACGATGGTCTTCGGCTATCCCGCCGCCCCGCACCCCGACGGCGACAAGCCGTTCACCGGCGTGACGCCGAAGTACTGCTACGGCAAGACGGGCACCAAGACCATCCAGGCGAACATGTTCAAGGTGGAGACCCACCAGGTGCTCAAGTGCTCGATGACCCCGGGCGCCGACGGCGGCCCGTGGCTCATCAAGTGGAACAACTCCAAGCGCACCGGCTACGTCAACGGCGTGACCAGCGTGTTCTACGACGACGACGGCAACGACCGGGTCGACCACATCAGCTCGGCCTACTTCGACGGCGAGACGGCGGACGTCTACAACAAGGCGAACTACGCCCAGACGAAGTCGATCGTCGGCCCGAACGGCGAGCTCCTGCAGTAGTCGTCAGAACGTGAAGAGCCCGCCGGCGCGCCCGGCGGGCTCTTTCGTCTTCAGACCCCCGCGAGCTCCCGCGTCCGCTCCCTCAGCACCCGGACCGGGGCCTCGTTCTTGTACGGCTCCAGCCGCCTGCGCAGGTCGGCCATGTACGTGCGGGAGCGGGCCGACTGCAGCTCGCTCCCCAGCGTCATGGCGCCGAGCGCCACCGAGCAGGCTTCCTCCAGCTCGCCGCACTGCAGCAGCCCGGCGGCCAGCAGCGACAGGTTGAACATGCGGCCGCGCACGAAGCGGCCGTCCATGTCGAGCGAGCGCCGCGCCTGTCGTACGGTGCGCTCGCCCTCCCCCAGGTCGCGGAAGCAGTGAGCGATCTTGGCCGACAGGTAGGCCTCGTCGAAGTAGCCCAGCCAGGGCGGCTCGCCGGCCGGCTTGCGGACGTCGAACGCGCGCTCGGCCTCGTGCAGCGCGCCGCCGCAGGCGCGGGCGTCACCCAGCCCGGCGTGCGCGTGCGCCTCCAGCACGTGGCTGGAGGCCAGCAGGGTGGCCACCCCGGCGCGACGGGCCGAGAGCTGCGCGGCCCGCGCCAGGTCGAGCGCGTGCGCGTGCTGGCCCATGTAGATCGCCTGGTGTGCCATGCCCGCCAGGATCTCGCCGCCCAGGGCGTGGTCGTCGGAGCCCCTGGCCAGGCGCAGCGCCTGGATGAGGTAGCGCTGGGCGAGGCCGTGCTGCTCCAGGTCGTAGGCCATCCAGCCGGCCAGCCTGGTGAGCTCGGCGGCGGCCGCGGCCAGCTCGCGGCCGGTCTTGTCGCCGTACGAGCCGTCCTTCAGGAGCGGCGTCACGGCGGTGTCCAGATATCTCACGACAGACGAGCGCACGCGCCCGCTGCCGAACCGGTTGTCGAGCTCCCCGAACGAACGGGTGACCTCGTGGATGGCGGCGATGTCCGCCCTGCCCACCCTGCGGGCGCCCGCTGCGCTGGGCCGCCCTTCCGGCGGGGAGGTGAGCCACCGCACCGCCCCTACGGAGCCCGCCCCGATCGCGAACGTCGAATCGAGCAGGAACCTCCGTCTCTCCACATCGGCCCGCCACAGCGCCGTCACGGTCGCGACCCCCTCCTGCCACGTGTGCGTGAACTCCTGCCCGAGATCGAGGGGCGTAGCAGCGGCGGGCATGCCCAGGTCATCAGCCGTGACGGGCCTGCCCAGCCGCTGTGCGAAGATCTCGGTCAGGAGCCCGGGCACCGGGTCCCGCGGCCGCTGGCCACCGATCCATCGGAGGACGGAGCTGTGGTCGTACTTCAGGCCGGGGGTGCCACGCGCGGCTCCCAGATCGTTGAGGCGCCTGGCCAGACCCTTGTGGGAAAAGCCCGCCTCCACGATGAGCTGCCGCAGCAGTCGATTGGGCTCGCGTTTCATCGCTCTCCTCCAGGCAGGAGCCGGCGCCCGCATCCTTACAGAGGGCTCTTGTTATAGCACGCTGGGTAAAGGATGTTTGAGGAATCCTTCACTCGCTGCCGACCCGGCGGGCTCCTGCCTGGAGAGAAGACGATCAGGCGCGGGCGACTCCGTCGGCCCTGGCCTGCGCGGCGACGGCGGCCGTGACCGCGGGGGCGACCCGCTCGTCGAACGGGCTCGGGATGACGTAGTCGGCGCTGAGGTCGTCGCCCACCACGCCCGCGAGCGCGTCGGCGGCGGCCACCTTCATGTTCTCGGTGATCGTGGTGGCCCGCACGTCGAGGGCGCCGCGGAAGACGCCGGGGAAGGCCAGCACGTTGTTGATCTGGTTGGGGAAGTCGGAGCGGCCGGTGGCCACGACCGCCGCGTGGCGGGCGGCGACGGCGGGCTCGACCTCGGGCGTCGGGTTGGACAGCGCGAACACGATGGCGCCGTCGGCCATGGCGGCGACCGCCCGCTCGGCGACGGTCGAGCCGGACAGGCCGACGAACACGTCCGCCCCTGCCAGCGCGTCCTCGGTGGATCCGGTGTGCTTGGCGCGGTTGGTGTCGCGGGCCAGGGCCTCCTTGACCGGGTTGAGCCCTTCGCGGCCGGAGTAGATCATGCCCTTGGAGTCGGCGACGGCGATGTCGCCGATGCCGGCCTCCAGCAGGATGCGGCTGACCGCGACGCCGGACGCCCCGGCCCCGGCCACCACGGCCCGCAGGTCGCCCAGCGAGCGGCCGGTCAGGCGGGCGGCGTTGCGCAGCGCGGCCAGCACCACGATCGCCGTGCCGTGCTGGTCGTCGTGGAAGACGGGGATGTCGAGCCGCTCGCGGAGCTGCCTCTCGACCTCGAAGCAGCGCGGCGCGCTGATGTCCTCGAGGTTGATGCCCCCGAACGAGGGCGCCAGCCGCACCACGGTCTCCACCAGCTCGTCGACGCCGGTGCAGGCGAGGCAGATGGGCACCGCGTCGACGCCGCCGAACTCCTTGAACAGCAGCGCCTTGCCCTCCATGACCGGCATGGCGGCCACGGGTCCGATGTCGCCCAGGCCGAGCACGGCGGTGCCGTCGCTGACGACGGCGACCACGTTGGAGATCCAGGTATAGGTGTCGGCCAGCGCGGGCGTCTCGGCGATGGCGCTGCAGACGCGTGCGACGCCGGGCGTGTAGGCGAGCGCCAGATCGTCGGCGTTGCGCACCGGAACGGTCGAGCGGACCTCAAGCTTCCCCCCGCGGTGCAGGGCGAAGGCCGGATCGGATTCGTGAGCGGATGTGATGGACACAGCGACCCCAGTAGTGGTTGTGACGGAAGAGACCTTGGGCAGACGGGCGGAGATGCCTGGCCTCGGTTCGCCAGGATCCCCTCGTCGATGCCTCGGAGGGGTACGGGGGTCACCCGTCGCTCCATAGTGACACATGCTGAGACGGGATCAGGTAGCCCCCCTGACGCCGCTTCGTTGACGCATCGTTAAAAGCCCGATGACTGACTGCAGCTAAACCCGCTCTAAACTGCACAAAGCTCAACCTTTCTCCGCATACCACTTCGAGGAGGCCTCCCCGTGGCCCTCTGGTCCATGAAGCGCCGAGGCATGGCCGCCGGCGCCCTTGCGTTGACCGCCACCCTGACCCTGTCCGCGTGCGGCAGCGACTCGGGAGGTTCCGGTACGACCTCCGCCAGCGCCTCCGCGGACGCCGGTGACGCGGCGGGCGGCGCCAAGCTGGTGCAGCCCGGCAAGCTGACGGTCTGCACCAACGTCCCCTACGAGCCGTTCCAGTTCAAGGAAGGTGACAAGATCGTCGGCTTCGACGTCGACATCGTGGACCTCGTCGCCAAGAAGCTCGGCGTCGAGCAGGAGATCGTCGACATCGACTTCGCGGTGATCAAGAGCGGCGCCGCCATGGCCACCAACAAGTGCGACCTGGCCGCCGCCGGCATGACCATCACCGAGGAGCGCAAGGCGAACATCACGTTCTCCGACCCGTACTTCGACGCCACCCAGGCCCTCCTGGCCAAGAAGGGCACCGGCGCCACGTCCCTGGAGGACGTCAAGGCCAAGGGTCTCAAGCTGGGCGCCCAGGCCAGCACCACCGGCCTCGACTACGTCAAGAAGAACGGGTTCGACCCGACCGAGTACGCCGACTCCCCCAAGGAGCTCCTCGCTCTGCAGGCCGGCCAGGCCGACGTGATCGTCCAGGACCTCCCCGTGGTGCTCACCTGGCTGAAGAAGCCGGAGATCGCGGAGAAGTTCGAGCTGATCGCCAGCCTCGACACCGGCGAGCAGTACGGGCTCGGCATGAAGAAGGACGCCGACCCGGTGCTGGTCAAGACCGTCAACGAGGAGCTCGCGGCGGCGAAGTCGGACGGCAGGTACGAAGAGATCTTCGTGAAGTGGTTCGACAAGAAGCCCGGCGAGCTGGGCTGATCCATGGCGGACCAGCCGAAGGCGGCTGAGCCGGCCCGGCGCCGGCTCAGCCCTCGCAAGAGGCAGCGCATCTTCCGCGGCGTCCAGTACGCCATCCTGGTCGCCGCCTTGGTCGCCCTCGCCCTTTACGCCGACTGGGCCAGCCTGGCCCAGAACTTCGCGCGGCTGGACATCGCCGAGCTGATGCTGCCCGACCTGTTCACGGTCGCGCTGCTCAACACGATGGTGTACGCGGTCGGCGGGTTTCTGTTCTCCTTCGTGTTCGGCCTGATCGTGGCGCTGATGCGGCTGTCCACGGTGGGCCCGTACCGGTGGCTGGCGACGCTCTACATCGAGATCTTCCGGGGCGTGCCCGCCCTGCTGGTCTTCCTGATGATCGTCTTCCTGCCGCTGGCGCTGCCAGGTTTCGCGGTGCCCTTCGGCACCTACGGCCAGGCCATTCTCGGCCTCGGCCTGGTCGGCACCGCCTACCAGGCGGAGATCTTCCGGGCGGGCCTGCAGGCGGTGCCCCGGGGGCAGACGGAGGCCGCCAGGTCGCTGGGCATGTCGGCGACCAGGGCCCAGTTCACCGTGGTGGTCCCGCAGGCCATCCGGATCGTCATCCCGCCGACCACCAACCAGTTCGTGGCCCTGCTCAAGGACTCCTCGCTGGTGCTCTTCCTGGGCGTTTCGGGCCAGTACGTCGATCTGACCAAGTTCGGCAACGACATGGCGTCCACCCACGCCAACGCCACGCCCATCCTGGTCGCCGGTCTGACGTACCTGATCGTCACGGTGCCGCTGGGCTACCTGGCGGGACGTCTGGAGAAGCGCAAGGGGACGAGCCGATGACGCACGCGATCGAGATCAGGGACCTGCACAAGCACTTCGGCCAGAACCAGGTGCTGCGCGGCATCGACATGACCGTCGAGCCCGGCCAGGTCGTCTGCGTCATCGGGCCGTCGGGCTCCGGCAAGTCGACGCTGCTGCGCTGCGTCAACCTGCTGGAGGAGCCCACCCGGGGCAAGGTCTTCGTCGACGGCGTCGAGGTGAACGACCCCGACGCCGACATCGACGCGGTACGACGCCGCATCGGCATGGTGTTCCAGCAGTTCAACCTGTTCCCGCACATGACGGCGCTGCAGAACGTGATGATCGCCCAGCAGCGGGTGCTGAAGCGCGGCAAGCGGGACGCCGAGAAGATCGCCAGGGAGAACCTGGAGAAGGTCGGCGTCGGCGAGAAGTGCGACTCCTTCCCCATCCAGCTCTCCGGCGGACAGCAGCAGCGGGTGGCCATCGCCAGGGCGCTGGCCATGGACCCCGGCCTCATGCTGTTCGACGAGCCCACCTCCGCGCTCGACCCCGAGCTGGTCGGCGACGTGCTCGCGGTCATGCGCAAGCTGGCCGAGGAGGGCATGACCATGCTCGTGGTCACCCATGAGATGGGGTTCGCCCGCCAGGTGGCCGACCGGGTGGTGTTCATGGACGGCGGCGTCATCGTCGAGGACGGCCCGCCCGCCCAGGTGATCGGCGATCCGCAGCACGAGCGGACCCGCACCTTCCTGGAACGCGTGCTGCACCCCGAGGAGTGACCGCTGGACGCCCGCGCGACCGGGCGTCCAGCACTTTTCGTGTAATACTCCCGCATGGACTTGACCTCTTACGCCGAGTGGGCGGTCCGTCTCGTCAACGACCCGGAACCGCCGCCCGGCCTGCGGGAGCTGCGGGCCGAGCTGGCCGCCGTGTTCGACGCCGCGGGCGCGGAGGAGCGGCTGGTGGCCCTGCTCAACGACCTGCTCGTGCGCTACCCCGTACGGCCTCAGCTCACCGACCACGACGGCCGGGGCTGGCACCTGCACCTGGCCGGCCACACCGGCGCCGCCGCCGTGATGGGGCTCGCCTCGGTGGTGGCGGAGCTGGGCGCCGACCGGCTCGGCCGCTGCCTGGAGACGCGCTGCGACCGCGCCTTCCTCGACACCTCGTCCAACCGGTCGCGCCGCTACTGCTCGCCCCGCTGCGCCAGCAGGGCCAACGTCGCGGCCTACCGGGCGCGCCGCCGCGGCGGCCAGTAGCGCAGCACGACGCGGCCCACGAGCTCGGGGACCGCGCCGAAGTCCCAGCTGTCGCGGCGGCCGCTCGCGCGCTGGTTGTCGCTCTCCAGCCACCAGCCGTCGGCGCCGTGCCAGGCGGCCCGCTTGACGATCAGCCGCTCCGGCTCGCCGGGCAGCCGGGCCACCACGATGTCGCCCGGCCGGGGCGGCACCCGGCGGCACACCAGCAGCCAGTCTCCCGGCAGCAGCGCGGGCCGCATCGAGTCGCCCTCGACACGCACTCTCATGGGCCGCCACCCCTTTCTCCCCGGGGGTTCGGAGACGAGTAAGGTCGGTACGAGGACCAAGCTCATTCGGCATCTAGGAAGGACTTTCTGATGCTCGCACGACTGCTACGACCCAAGCATGTCGCTTCCGCGCACTGCGACCTGCCCTGCGGCGTCTATGACCCGGCACAGGCCCGGATCGAGGCGGAGTCAGTGAAGGCGATCATGGAAAAGTACGCGGCGAACGAGGACCCGGTCTTCCGCGCCCGTGCCATCACCATCAAGGAGGAGCGCGCGGAGCTGGTCAAGCACCACCTCTGGGTGCTCTGGACCGACTACTTCAAGCCGCCGCACCTGGAGCAGTACCCCCAGCTCCACCAGCTCTTCTGGGACGCCACCAAGCTGGCCGGCGCCGCCGGGGCCAAGGGCACCGTCGACGTCGCCAAGGGCGAGGAGCTCCTCGGCAAGATCGACGAGATCTCCAAGATCTTCTGGGAGACCAAGGCCGCCTAAACCGGCCTAAAGGCTCTGTGCGGCCTTCAGGCCGCGCAGAGCCTTTTCCGTTGAGGGCGAGTCTGAATCCGCCAAGCAGCTCCTTCTGGCGGTAAGTTGCAGTCAGCGTCGTATACGCGAGGAGGAACGTGACCGAGGACACCGAGACGCGCGCGACAGGTGAGGCCGCCATCCGCGACGTGGTGAGCATCAGGCTCCCCGCCGACAGCGCCTACCTGTCTGTGTTGCGTACGGCCACAGCCGGCCTGGCCGCCCGGCTGGATTTCACGCTGGACGAGATCGAGGATCTGCGGATCGCGGTCGACGAGGCGTGCGCCATGCTGCTCAACGAGGCGGTGCCGGGCACCGACCTGACCGCCGAGTTCGAGCTCACCGGGCAGGAGATGCAGGTCCGCGTCGAGGTGGCGACCGTCGGGAGCTCCGCACCGAAACGCGATGACTTCGCCTGGATGGTGCTGACGGCCCTCGCCGACGACGTCGACGCGGTGACCGACGCGGCCGATCGCATGGCGATCATCCTGCGTAAGCGCCGAGGCGCGGCGAGGCCGGCGTGACGGAAAGGACTGGAGCCATGGCCGCCAGCGACCACGCCGTGCCCGACCGGGTCCGTGCTCGCATGCTGTTCGCCGAGCTGTCCGAGCTGGGCCCCGACGAGCCGCGCCGGCAACGCATCAGGGACGAGTTGGTCGAGCTCCACCTTCCCCTGGTCGAATACCTGGCCCGCCGCTTCCGCAACCGAGGCGAGTGGCTCGACGACCTCACCCAGGTCGCCACCATCGGGCTGATCAAGTCCATCGACCGCTTCGACCTCAACCGCGGCGTCGAGTTCTCCACGTACGCGACGCCTACCATCGTCGGCGAGATCAAGCGTCACTTCCGCGACAAGGGCTGGGCGGTCCGGGTGCCGCGCCGCCTGCAGGAGCTGAAGCTCTCGCTCACGAAGGCCATCAGCGAGCTCTCGCAGCGCGAGGGGCGCGCCCCCACGGTCGCGGAGCTGGCCGCCTTCCTGAAGATGACCGAGGAGGAGGTGCTGGAGGGTCTCGAGTCGGCCAACGCCTACTCGACGGTCTCCCTCGACGCGCCCGACTCCGGCGACGACGACGCCCCCGCGGTGTCCGACTCGCTCGGCATCGTGGACGAGTCGCTCGAAGGCGTCGAATACCGCGAGTCGCTCAAACCGCTGCTCGAACGGCTGCCGCCGCGCGAGAAGCGCATCCTGCTGCTGCGGTTCTTCGGCAACATGACCCAGTCGCAGATCGCCACCGAGCTCGGCATCTCGCAGATGCACGTGTCGCGGCTGCTCGCCCGCACCCTCGCCCAGCTCCGCGAGGGCCTGACGGCCGACGACTAGGCGTCGTCGCCGAAGAACGCGTGAGTGGTGGGAGGCGCCAGCAACATGCCCAGCCCGGCGAGGGCGACCGCGATCAGCGGGATCCCGAGCGCGGGCTGGTCTGACTGGATGAGCGTCACGGCGACCGGCAACAGGAAGATCTGGGCCACCACACCGGGGGCCCTCCCCCAGCGCTGGCCGGCCAGCAGCCCGCCCCATGCCACCCAGAGCAGCCCGGCGCCGATCAGCACCCCGAACGCGGCCTCGGCCAGCGCGGCCGTCAGGTCGGACGCCCCGCCGAGCACGGTCCCGACCGCGGCGTAAACTCCCAGGCCCAGCGCGACCAGCCCCTCAAGGGCGACGATCACGGCTGCCATCACCAAACTCCACGGACGCTTCCCCACACCCGAACCCTATCCGCCCCGGCCGCCTTACTTTCCCTGCGCGACCACCTTAAAAAAGGATGTTCACGACAAGCCGGACATCCATCAGCGGCTACCCTGGCCTCATGCGCGCGATGCTCCTGGTCAACCCCAAGGCCACCACCACCAACGCCCGCACGCGCAACGTGCTGCTCCGCGCGCTCGGCGCGGCCGTCGAGCTGGCCGTCGAGGAGACGGCCTACCGCGGCCACGCAGCCACGCTGGCCGCCACCGCCCGTGCCAAGGGCTACGACATGGTGGTCGTGCTGGGCGGCGACGGCACCATCAACGAGACCGTGAACGGCCTGCTCAACCCGGTCAACGGCGCCCCCGAGCCGCTCGGCGACGACCCGAGCATGAGCCGCCCCGCGCTCGCCGTCATCCCCGGCGGCAGCGCCAACGTGTTCGCCCGCGCCCTCGGGCTGCCCAACAACCCGGTGGAGGCCACCGGCGCGGTGCTGGAGGCGCTGCGCGAGGGCCGCCGGCGCACCGTGGGGCTGGGGCAGGCGCTGTGGGAGGGCGAGAGCCGCTATTTCACCTTCTGCTCGGGCCTGGGCTACGACGCCGAGGTCATCAGGGCCGTGGAGGGCCTGCGCGGCACCGGCCGCAAGGCCACGCCCGCCCGCTACGTGAACACCGCGCTGCGCCACTACCTCGCCACCGACAAGCGGCGTCCGGCGATGACGCTGACCGGCCCCGGCATCCCCAGGGCCAGGGGCGTGTTCATGGCGATCGTCTCCAACACCTCGCCGTGGACGTACCTCGGCAGCAGGCCCGTCCAGCCCACCCCGTGGGCGGGCTTCGAGACCGGGCTCGACCTGCTCGGGCTGCGCCGGATGGGCGTCATGGCCCTGCTGCCGGTGATCCGCCACATCCTCACGCAACGTGACAGCCTTCCGTCGGGCAAACACCTCGTGCAGCTGCACGACGAGGCCGAGTTCACGCTCACCGCGGACCGTCCCGTGGCCTTTCAACTGGACGGAGACTATTTGGGGGAACGTGAGGCCGTGACCTTCCGTGCTACACCGAACGCGTTACAAGTTCTGGTCTAGCTGGTTACATTCGGTCATGGTGTGACGCATACGACAGCCATTACGGGGAAAACTTGGGTGTTGCCCTCTTGCGTGCACTCTCCGTGGCTGAAAAGCTCATAGTGACGTCGGAACGTAGGACCTTTAGCCAAAACCCCTGGTCCTCCGCCGTATGCGGGCAGCCCCGGCTCCACCACAAGGTGCCGGGGAATTGTTCGCACGCCTTAGTGAAACTCTTCACAAAGTAGTAGCCGCACCGGAGCCGACCGCAGGCTCCATCTAGTAAGGAGTGGACGCATGGACTGGCGACACCGAGCCGCCTGCCGTGACGTGGACCCCGAGCTGTTCTTCCCGATCGGGAACACCGGACCGGCACTCATGCAGATCGAGGAAGCCAAAGAGGTCTGCCGTTCCTGTTCGGCCGTGGAAGCCTGCCTCAAGTGGGCGCTGGAGTCCGGTCAGGACGCCGGTGTGTGGGGCGGCCTCAGTGAGGACGAGCGTCGCGCGCTCAAGCGACGCACCGCTCGGGCCCGCGCCCGCGCGACCGCCTGACCGACATCGACGCAGAAGGCAGGAACCCGCCTGAAAACCGCGACGAGCCGACCAGCCTGGCACGACACCGTGTCCGCCAGGACCGCGCCGCGTCCCTGATAGCCAGGGGACGCGGCGTTCAGGCTTTCTGACGGTCTCCGGCGGGCAGCGGGATGGAGAGCGTCGCTTCCGTGCCGCCGCCTTCGCGCGGTCTGACCGAGAGCTTGCCCGACAGCTCCCCCTCGACGAGCGTGCGGACGATCTGCAGCCCGAGGCTGGTCGAGCTGTCGAGGTCGAACCCCTCGGGCAGGCCCCTGCCGTCGTCCCAGACGACGACGCGCAGCCGCTCAGGGCCCGACTCCACCACCACCTGCAGCCGCTCGGGCCGGCCGTGCTGGAGCGCGTTCTGCATCAACTCGGTCAGGGCCATGGCCAGCGGGGTGGCGATGAGCGAGGGCAGCACGCCGAACGCCCCCAGCCGGCGCGGCGTGACGCCGGCCTCCGGCGCCGACACCTCCCCCGCCATCGCGATCACGCGGTCGGCGATCTCGTCGAAGTCGACGAACTCCTCCGGCGCGTGCGAGAGGGTCTCGTGCACGATCGCGATCGACCCGACCCGCCGCACCGCCTCCTCCAGCGCCTCCCGGCCCTCCGGCACCTGCAGCCGCCTGGCCTGCAGCCTGAGCAGGGCGGCGACGGTCTGCAGGTTGTTCTTGACCCGGTGGTGGATCTCGCGGATGGTGGCGTCCTTGGTCATCAGCTCGCGCTCGCGCCGCCGCAGCTCGGTCACGTCGCGGATGAGCACCAGCGCGCCGATGCGGCCGCCGCCGACGATCAGCGGGATCGCGCGCAGTTGCACGATCGTGCCGCCGGACTCGACCTCGGTCTCCTTGGCGGCCCGCCCGCTGGCCACGATCATCAGGTCTTCGTTGATCGGCTCGTCGGAGTAGCACAAGGTGGCGGTGACGCGGCCCAGCTCCACGCCCACCAGGTCGGCGTGCAGGCCGAGCCGCCGGTAGGCCGACAGCGCGTTCGGGGACGCGTACGTGACCCGGCCGGCCCGGTCGAGCCGCAGCAGGCCGTCGCCGACGCGCGGCGAGCGCACCAGGATGGGCTCCTCGCCGGAGAACGGGAAGCGGCCCTCCGCCACCATCTGCGCCAGGTCGGAGGCGCTCTGCAGGTAGGTCAGCTCCAGCCGCGACGGGGTGCGGGCGGACGACAGGTTGGTGGAGCGCTGGATGACGGCGAGGAACCGGGCGTCGCCGCCGGGGACGGCCCGTCGCACCGGGATGGTCTCCTCGCGCACCGGGACGCCCGTCGACCAGTCGGGGTCGCCCTCGCGGCAGATGCGCCGCTCGCTCCAGGCGGTGTCGATCAGCGGGCGTTCGCCCCTGGCCACGACGCTGCCGACGACGTCGTCGTGGTAGACGGTGGGGCCGGTGGTGGGCCGCATCTGGGCGATCGCGATCCAGCCGTCCTCCCCCAGCAGCGGCGCCCACAGGATGAGGTCGGCGAACGACAGGTCCGCCAGCAGCTGCCAGTCGGAGACCAGCGAGTGCAGCCAGTCGAGGTCCGCCCCGTCGAGTGCGGTGTGGCGGACGACGAGGTCGCTGAGAGTCGGCACGACTGCATCATGCGTGGTTTCCCGCCGAACATCCAAACCGGCGCCCTGGCCGTACGCGCTCAGAAGACGGCCAGTGATAACCATCACATCGCCGGCGGGGGCAGGAGGCGAAAGGCACGTCTCCCGTACGACTGCGCACCTGCGCGAACAGGAAGGACGCGATCCTCGGTTGCCACGCCGCCCACGGCTGTGGATATCCTTCACCATCAGCCTGAGCTGCCCGTACGGGCGCGCGGCAGGGCAGGTGAGCGGGTCTGCGCGGAGCAGAGAGCCGGGGCACCGGCGCGCTGCCCTCGCGCGCGGTTGACCGTGAGGGCAGATCTGGGTTCCGATGATCTCGCGGTGATCCGACACGCCCTCACCGCCGTGGCAGAAGTGAAGGTGAGAGCGTGACAGACGAAGGCCCTCGCGTACCGAAGTACTACGACGTGAAGCGGAGCCTGCTCGAGCTCACGAAGTCGCTCCAGCCGGGCACCGCGCTGCCCCCCGAGCGGACTCTCGCGGTGCGCTTCGAGACCTCCCGCACCACGGTCAGGCAGGCGCTGACCGAGCTGGTCGTCGAAGGACGGCTGCTGCGCATCCAGGGCAAGGGCACGTTCGTCGCGCAGCCCAAGGTGGCCCAGGTGCTGCAGCTCACCTCGTACATCGGAGACCTGCGCACGGCGGGGCTGGAGCCCGACACGAAGATCCTGGAGATGGGCTACATCACCGCCGACGAGCCGCTGGCGCGGCGGCTGGCGATCAACCCGGGCGGCCGCGTGCTGCGCATCCACCGCCTGCGGCTGGCCAACGGCGAGCCCGTCTCGGTCGACACCACCCACCTGTCGGCGCGGCGCTTCCCGCGCCTGCGCCGCGAGCTGGAGGTGCACTCCTCGCTGTACGAGACGCTGCACAACGCCTACACCGTGCGGCTGACCGACGCCGAGGAGATCATCGAGACCGTGCTGGCCACCCCGTACGACGCCAAGCTGCTCGGCGTGGACGTGGGCCTGCCCATGCTGCTGCTCACCCGCCACGCCTTCGACGCCGACGGCAACCCGGTGGAGTGGGCGCAGTCGCTCTACCGCGGCGACCGCTACAAGTTCGTCACCCGCCTGCGCCGTCCCTGAGCCGCGCCCCTCTACGCTGGGCCGATGAGCGTCATCGTGGTCACCGGCACCGGCTCGGGCGTGGGCAAGACAGTGGTGTGCGCGGCCCTGGCGGCGCTGGCCCGCACGCGCGGGGCGAGCGCGGCGGTGGTCAAGCCCGCGCAGACCGGCGTGCGGCCCGGCGAGCGCGGCGACCTGGACGAGGTCATCAGGCTGTCCGGGGTGCCGACCACGTTCGAGCTGGCCCGTTTCGAGCAGCCGCTGTCGCCGGCCGCGGCGGCGCGGGCGGCCGGGGTGCCGCCGGTGTCGCTCGCGCAGGCCGCCCTGCGGATCAGGGAGCTGGCCGAGAGCAGCCGGCTGGTGGTCGTGGAGGGCACGGGCGGGCTGCTGGTGCGCTTCGACGAGGACGGCGCGACGATCGCCGACCTGGCCAGGCTGCTGGGCGCGCAGGTGCTGGTCGTGACCGGGGCGGGGTGCGGCACGCTCAACCACACGGCGCTCACCCTGGAGGCGCTCGCGCACCGCGGGCTGGACCTGGCCGGGGTGGTCATCGGCGGGTGGCCCGCCGAGCCCGGCGTGATCGAGCGGAGCAACGTGGCCGACCTGGAGATGCTGGCGGCGCGGCCGCTGGCGGGCGCGCTGCCGGAGGGCGCCGGGCTGCTCGACGCCGGCGCCTTCGCGGCGGTGGCGCGGCGCGGGCTCGCCGTGACGCTGGGCGGCGCCTTCGACCCCGCCGCGTTCCGCGACTCGTACCACGTCTAGGATTGCCGGAACGGCAAGTCACGTTGCGGGAGTGGCCATGACGGAAGCGATCGAGGACGTCCTGACCCAGGTCGGCCCCCGGCTCAAGCGGCTGCGCGCCGAGCACGGCCTGACCCTGACCGGGCTGGCCGAGGCCACCGGCATCTCCACCAGCACGCTGTCGCGCCTGGAGTCGGGGCAGCGCCGGCCCACGCTGGAGCTGCTGCTGCCCATCGCCCAGGCCTACCAGGTGCCGCTGCAGGAGCTGGTGGGCGCGCCCGAGGTCGGCGACCCGCGCATCCGCCCCACCCCACGGCGGCTCAACGGCATGACCGTGCTGCCGCTGACCCGCCAGCCGGGGCCCCTGCAGGCGTTCAAGATGATCATCCCGCACCGGGGCGGCACGCCCGAGCCGCAGACCCACGAGGGCTACGAATGGCTCTACGTGCTGTCCGGACGGCTGCGCCTGGTGCTGGCCGACCGCGACCTGGTGCTGAAGGCCGGGGAGGCGGCCGAGTTCGACACCCGGCTGCCCCACTGGTTCGGCTCCGCCGACGAGCAGCCCGTCGAGGTCCTCAGCCTCTTCGGCCGGCAGGGCGAGCGCATGCACGTCAGGGCCAGGCCGAAGTCGCGCACCTGACCGGGGGTGGGGCTAACCCCACCCCGTACCCGGACGACAAACCCATGTCCAGCGGACCTTCCACCTCAATACGGTGGATTCCATGAAGGTCCCCCGTCCCTGGTCGGCCAGGGCCTGGCTGGACACCGCGCACGTGATCACCGGGCTGCCCGTCGCCTGCCTGCTCGCCGCGGCGACGCTCCCGCTGGCCCTGTTCCCCGCCGCGCTCCGCCACGCCCTGCCCTGGCTCACCGGGGTGCAGCGCTCCAGGTTCGCGGCGTTCCAGGGGGCGCGCATCCCGCCGGTCCCGGTGGCGTCCGGCTGGCGCACGCTGAGCCTGTGGCGGCAGGTGGGCTACCACGCGCTGTCGCCGCTCGTGAGCTTCCCCGCGGCCGTCCTGGTGTCGCTGGCCTGGGGGGCGGGCCTCGTGGGCGTGCTGGCCTTCCTGGGGCCGCTGTCCAGCCCGCCGCCCATGGTCTTCACGCCCGACCTGCGCGACCCGGCGGTGGCGGTCGTCTACGCGCTGGCCGGCGTCGTCCTGCTGGTGCTGGCGCCGCTGCTGGCCCGCGTCATGGCCGCGCTGGACCTGGCGATCGCCCGCGCGCTGCTCGGCCCCAGCCGCAAGGAGCTGGACGAGCGGATCGAGACGCTGACCGAGAGCCGCGCGGGCGTGATCGACGCCGCGGACGCCGAGCGCCGCCGCATCGAGCGCGACCTGCACGACGGCGCCCAGCAGCGGCTGGTGTCGCTCGCGATGAACCTCGGCATCGCCCGCGCCACGCTGACCGACCTGCCCGACCCCGCGCGCCAGGCCATCGAGCAGGCGCACGAGGAGGCCAAGCAGGCGCTCAGGGAGCTGCGCGACCTCGTCCGCGGCCTGCACCCCGCGGTGCTCAACGACCAGGGCCTGGACGCGGCGCTCTCCGGCGTGGCCGCGCGGGCCCCCATCCCGGTGCGGCTGGAGGTCGGCATCGACCGCCGCGTCTCCCCGACGATCGAGGCGGTGGCGTTCTTCACCGTGTCCGAGGCACTGACCAACATCGCCAAGCACGCCGCGGCCACCCGGGCCGAGGTGACCGTGCGGCGCGAGCGCGACCGGCTGCGCCTGCTGGTGTACGACGACGGCTGCGGAGGCGCGACGATGGACCGGGGCACCGGGCTGCGCGGCCTGGCCCAGCGGGTCGAGTCCGTCGACGGCACGCTGCGGCTGAGCAGCCCGCTGGGCGGGCCGACGACGATCGAGGTGGAACTACCGTGCGCATAGTGCTCGCCGAGGACTCCGTGCTGCTGCGCGAAGGGCTGATCCGGCTGCTGGAGGGCTCGGGCATGCGGGTGGTCGCGGCCGTGGCCGAGGCCGAAGGGCTGCTGCGGGCCGCCGAGGAGCACCGGCCCGACCTCGTGCTCACCGACGTCCGCATGCCGCCCACGCACACCGACGAGGGGCTGCGGGCCGCGCTGGTGCTGCGCCGCCGGCGGCCGGCGCTCGCCGTCCTGGTGCTGTCGCAGTACGTGGAGGAGCGCTACGCCGCCCAGCTGCTGTCGTCCGCCACGGGCGGCGTCGGCTACCTCCTGAAGGACCGGGTGGCTGACGTCGCCGAGTTCGTCGACGCGCTGCGCAGGGTCGCGGCCGGCGGCACCGCGCTCGACCCGGAGGTGGTGGCCCAGCTCCTGCTGCGCGGCCACAGTGACCCGCTGGACCGGCTGACACCCCGCGAGTACGAGGTGCTCCAGCTGATGGCGGAGGGCCGCTCCAACGCGGGCATCGGGCAGGCGCTGGTGCTCAGCGAGGGCGCGGTGGGCAAGCACATCGGCAACATCTTCGCCAAGCTCGACCTGCCCCCCGCCGAGGGCGACCACCGGCGGGTGCTGGCCGTGCTCCAGTTCCTCAAGATCAGGAGCTTGCCGTGAGGCGGCTCTGGCTGGTCCTGGGCGCGACCCTGACGGTGGTCGCACTGGCCGTCTCCACCAACCTCGTCTGGCAGGCCGTCGCCGACCCCAGCCCGCCCACCGAGCTGACGTGGCGGTCCATCCCGTTCCGGGGCGGCGCGCTGACGATCGAGGCCGGCGACGACATCCACGTGCACATCCAGGCGGGCCGGGCCGGCTCCGTCGGGGTGGGGCGCCAGCTGATGTGGACCGGGCGGAAGCCCACGGTGAGCGAGGAGTGGGCTGACAACGCGCTCCGCCTCGACGGCGGCTGCCCCGGCGACCACCTCCCCGGTCAGCCGGACTGCCTGGTCAACTACCAGCTGTTCGTCCCACCGGAGACCGACATCGAGGCGACCACGAGCGCCTCGCTGAGCGTCAGCGGCATCCACGGCGACGTCAGCCTCACCTCCGCCTGGGGACTCGTCGACGCCGACGACCTGACCGGTGACCTGCGGCTGCGCAGCGAGACCGGTGACATCGACGCCGCACGCCTGCGCGGCGGCGTGGTGGACGCCGAGACCGGCACCGGCACGGTGCGGCTGTCGTTCGACACTCCCCCGGCCGACGTGCGCGCCGTGGTCAGGGCCGTCGGCGACATCGGGATGGACCTGCCCGAAGGCGACTACGACGTGACCGCCAGCGCCCCCGAGACGGACGTCGAGAGCCGCGTCGACCCGTCCTCGTCACGCAAGGTGCGCGCCACGACCCGCGACGGCGTCATCCACATCTGCTGCTGACCTCCTCCTTGAAGGCTGTTTACTCATGTGACTCATTGGTAAGTTCCGGGCTATGGAGTCTGCGAAGCACGCCGGTGACGCCGCCGTCGCCGTGTCCAAGGCCTATGGTGTCGAGACCATGTTCACCCTCTCGGGAGGACATGTCTTCCCCCTGTACGACGGCGCCCAGCACGAGGGCATGCGCATCCTCGACGTGCGCCACGAACAGAGCGCGGTGTTCGCCGCGGAGGCCACCGCCCGCCTGACGAGGAAGCCCGGCCTGGCGGTGCTCACCGCGGGCCCCGGCATCACCAACGGCGTCAGCGGCGTGGCCACGGCCCACTTCAACGGCTCGCCGGTGGTCGTCATGGGCGGGCGGGCCCCCCAGTCCCGCTGGGGCAGCGGCGCCCTGCAGGAGATGGACCACCCGCCGCTGCTGGCCCCGATCACCAAGCTGGCGTTCACCTCCTCCGGCCCCGAATCGACCGGCCAGGACGTCGAGATGGCCTTCCGCACGGCCGTGGCGCCGCACCGGGGGCCCGTCTTCCTCGACTTCTACATGGACCACCTGTTCTCGCCGTCGCCGGTGCACGAGCCGCAGACGCAGACGCCCTCGCCGCTGGAGCCCGACCCCGACGACCTGCGCGCCATCGCCCGGCTGCTGGCCGAGGCCGAGCGCCCGGTCCTGGTGTACGGGTCCGACGTGTGGATGGACCGGGCCGAGGAGGCCGCCCGCGACTTCGCCGAGGCGTGGCGGCTGCCGGTCATCCCCAACGGCCAGGGCCGCGGCATCCTGCCGGCCGGCCACGAGCTGCTCGTCACCCGCGCCCGCGGCCAGGCGTTCGCCAAGGCCGATCTGGTCGTCGTGATCGGCACCCCGCTCGACTTCCGGCTCGGCTACGGCTGGTTCGGCGGCAAGGACGGCGCGCCGCTGGCCAAGGTGGTGCACATCACCGACGCCCCGTCCCACCTGGTCACCCACATGCCCCCGGCCGCCTCCACCGCCGGCGACCTGTCCGTGGTGCTGTGGAGCCTCGGCGACGCCTGCGGCGAGGCGGGCGTCAAGCCCTCCCGCTACGCCGCCTGGCTGTCCACGCTCGCCGACACCGCCTCCGCGGCCATCGCCGGCGACGCCGACCTGCTGGCCGCCGACACCGACCCGATCCATCCCATGCGCATCTACGGCGAGCTGGGCAAGGTGCTCGCCGACGACGCGGTGGTCATCGGCGACGGCGGCGACTTCGTCTCCTACGCCGGCAAGTACGTCGAGCCCCGGCAGCCGGGCAACTGGCTCGACCCCGGCCCGTACGGCTGCCTCGGCACCGGGCTCGGCTACGCCATCGCCGCCCGCCTGGCCCGCCCGTCCTCCCAGGTGGTGCTGCTGCTCGGCGACGGCGCCGCGGGCTTCTCGCTGATGGACGTCGACACGCTCGTACGGCACCGCCTGCCGGTCGTCATGATCTGCGGCAACAACGGCATCTGGGGCCTGGAGAAGCACCCGATGCAGCTGCTCTACGGCTACGACGTGGCGGCCGAGCTGCAGCCGCAGTGTCGCTACGACCAGGTGGTGACGGCGCTGGGCGGCGGCGGCGAACTGGTCACCCACCCGTCGGAGATCGGGCCCGCGCTGCGCCGCGCGTTCGACTCCGGCATCCCGTACATGGTGAACATCGCCACCGACCCGGAGATCGCCTACCCGCGCAACACCACGGGGGTGTGAGGGCCTATCAGTTCTTGGGGACCGGCGTGACCGTGGGGCTCGGAGTGGACGAGGCGCAGGGGTCGATCGGGATGAGGACGACCTTGACCACCTTGCCCACGATGAGCTCCTCCCCGCCGTCCGGCCAGCTCTGCGCGACCTTCAGGCACTCCTCCTTGACCTTGCCGCCGGTCTGGTCGTCGGCGTAGATCTTGAACCCGGAGGCGCTGAGCATGGACTTCGCCTGCGGATACGGCAGGTCGACCACGTAGGGCACAGGCTTCTTGGGCTTGGGAGTCGGGGTGGCGGAGGGCGTCTTCGACGGCGTCGCCGTAGGGGTCGCCGTGGGAGTCGGGGACTGCGACGGCTTCGTCTCCTCCGGCGTCGGCGTCGTCTCCTGGCGGACCGGCGTCTCCGTCGTCGGAGTGGGCTTGGGTCTGGGCGCCTTCGTGGTGGTCTTGGCGGGGGTCGGCTCGTCGGTGACCTCGGCCGGCTGGCTCATCGCCACCTTGTCCGGGTCGGGCGGCGGCACCGTCTCGCCGCTCATGTTGGTCAGCGCGACCGCGCCCGCGCCCACCCCGACCACCACGGCCGCGGCCAGGGCGGCCACCAGACCGCCCCGGCGGGGCGCCTTGGCCGCGGCGCGGCGGCTCTGCCGCGGCCCCGCCACCGTGGTCGCCTCGGGGGCCTGCATGGCGCCCGTCTGATAGGACGCCACCGGCGGGGGCATGGTGGCGCCCGTCGACGGCATGGACGGCTGGGCGGGCGGCAGCTGGCCGGCGGCGATCATGCGCGCCGCCTCGCTCATCGCCCGGGCGCTCGGGAAGCGCCGCGCGGGGTCCTTGGACAGCGCCTGCTCCACCAGCGCGCGCACCGGCGGCGGGATGTCGGGAGGCAGCGGCGGAGGCGCCTCCCTGATGTGCTTGAGCGCGATCGTGACGGGGCTGTCGCCGTCGAACGGCCGCTGCCCTGCCAGGCACTCGTAGGCGACCACGCCGAGCGCGTAGATGTCGACCGCGGGTGTGACCGGGGCGCCCTCGGCCTGCTCGGGCGCGCAGTAGGCGGCGGTGCCGAGCACCATGCCGGCGTCGGTGAGCCGGTTGCCCAGGTCGGAGCGGGCGATGCCGAAGTCGGTGAGCACGAGCGTGCCGTCGCGCTGCACGAGCAGGTTGCCCGGCTTCACGTCGCGGTGCACGATGCCCTGGTCGTGGACGGCCTGCAGGGCGGACGCGGCCTGCGCGATCAGCTCCATGGCCGGCTGGGGGGCGATCCGGCCCAGGCGGGTGAGCAGCCGGTCGAGCGGTTCGCCGTCGACGAACTTCATCACCAGGTAGACGGTGTCGCCGCTCACGCCGTAGTCGTAGACGTCGACGACCCCGGAGTGGTTGATCGTGGCCATCGCCCTGGCCTCGGCCTGGAAACGGGCCAGGAACCCGGGGTCTTGCATGCGGCCCGGAAGCAGCACCTTTACGGCGACGGTCCGGGCCAGGACGGTGTCCTCGCCGCGCCAGACCTCGCCCATGCCGCCCGCGCCGATGCGGGTATCCAGACGATACCGCCCGGCCAGCGTCGTCCCTTGGGCCACCATGACTTCCCCCGCTACCCCTCTACCTCTCGAACCTCGCCCACCCCAGGGTTCTCCAACAAAGCGGACTTGTGTCGCGGTGAGGTAACACAGAGGTCACGGAACTTCGAGAGAGTACGACTCACCCTTCTCACACGCCACACAAATGCCATAAGCCGTACAAACCCTATCCTGCGGCCTCGGGGTCATGCTTGTCCCCGTTTTGCACCAGATCTCGATGCCCGTAGTCGACTACTAGGCTTGGACACATGACGCTCGCTCCAGGTCTGCGCGCCCAGCTGATGATCATGGTCGAGGTGGAGGACACCGCGACGAAGATCGGCAGCGGCGACGTGCCCGTGCTCGCCACACCGCGCCTGCTGGCCCTCGCCGAGCAGGCCACCGTGCGGGCCGTCTTCGACCACCTGGAGCCCGGCCAGACCTCCGTGGGCACCCGCGCCGAGCTGGAGCACCTGGCGGCCAGCCCGGTCGGCACCCACGTCGAGATCGAGACCGAGCTGACCGCGGTCGACGGCAGGCGGCTGACCTTCGGCTTCCTCGCCCGCGACAGGCACGCGGTCGTCGCCCGCGGCACGATCGAGCGGGTCGTGGTCGACCGCGACAGGTTCATGAGCCGCGTCACTCGATGACGGCGATCAGGTCGCCTTCCTGGATCACGTCGCCCTCGGCCACCTTCAGCCGGACCACCACGCCGTCGTCCTCGGCGAGCACCGGGATCTCCATCTTCATCGACTCGAGAATGACCAGCGTGTCGCCGTCGGAGACCGCATCGCCCTCCTTGACGACCACCTTCCAGACGTTCGCCACCATCTCCGCACGGACCTCAGCCACCGCGACTCCCTTCGAGGAAATGATCCAACAATGTCATGCGGGCCTGCCGCCGCGCATCCGCGCCACCAGACCCGTGTCGTAGTCACCCTTGACGAACTCGCGGTGCTCCAGCAGCTCCGCGCAGAACGCCAGGTTGTTCTTGGGACCCTCGACGGTGAAGCTCGCCACCGCCTTGCGGGCCCGCTCCAGCGCCTCGGTACGGGTCGGCGCGTGCACGCACAGCTTGGCCATGAGCGGGTCGTAGAACGGGGTCACCGTGTCACCGGCCGCGTAGCCGGAGTCGACCCGCACCCCGTCGCCGGTCGGCTCGTCCCACACGGTGATCGTGCCGGGCCCGGGGAAGAAGCGCTTCGGGTCCTCGGCGTAGACGCGGAACTCGATCGCGTGCCCGGCCGTCGCCGTCGTCACCTCGGGACACTCCCCCGCCGCGACCCGCAGTTGCAGCTCCACCAGGTCGAGCCCGGTGACCAGCTCGGTGACCGGATGCTCCACCTGGAGCCGGGTGTTCATCTCCAGGAAGACGAAGTCCTGCGCGTCGGCGTCGACCAGGCACTCGACGGTGCCGGCGCCGAGGTAGCCGACCGCCTCCCCGGCCCGCACGGCCGCCGCGAGCATGCGCTCGCGCAGCTCGGAGGTGAGCCCGGGTGACGGCGACTCCTCCACCACCTTCTGGTGGCGGCGCTGCACCGAGCAGTCGCGCTCGCCCAGCGCCACGACCTTGCCACCGGGCAGGCCCAGGATCTGCACCTCGACGTGGCGGGCCCGCTCGATGTAGCGCTCCAGCAGGATGGCCGGCCCGGCCGGCGCGTCGCCCGCCGCGAACCGCGCGGCCGCCCTGGCCGCCTGCTCGAACGCCTTGGCCAGCTCGCTCTCGTCGCGCGCCACGCTCATGCCGATCCCGCCGCCGCCCCCGGCGGTCTTGACCATCACGGGGTAGCCGATGCTCCGGGCGGCCTCCAGCGCCAGGTCCAGGTCGGTGGCGGGCTCGCGGGTGCCGGCCGCGACCGGCACGCCGGCCGCCTCCATCAGGTTGCGCGCGTTGATCTTGTCGCCCATCCGGTCGATCGCCTCGGGCGACGGCCCGACCCAGACCAGCCCGGCGTCGATCACGGCCTGCGCGAACCGGGCGTTCTCCGCCAGGAACCCGTAACCGGGGTGGACGGCGCGGGCTCCGGTCGCCCTGGCCGCCTCCAGCACCTTGGTCGTGTCGAGATAGCTCTGCGCGGGCGCGGCCGGGCCGATCAGCACCGCCTCGTCGGCCTCACGCACGAACGGCAACCCCGCGTCCGCCTCCGAGTGGACCGCCACCGCCCGCAGCCCCAGCCGCTTGACGGTACGGATGATCCGGCGGGCGATCTCTCCCCGGTTGGCGACCAGAACAGGCCCCAGCGACTCAGTCAGCACGGAGCAACCCTACGGCTCCCGCACCCCTGATCCCTTTCCCTCGACACCACCGATCCGGACAACCGGTTCTGTAGGATTCCTACAATGGTGAGCTCACGGAAACCCGCTAGCGGCCCGGCTCACTGCGCGACCCCTACAGCCGCAGCAGCAGGCGGCCCGCCACGCGGGCCAGCGCCTCGACCGCGTCGGCATCGTACGCGACCCCCGCGCCCAGCCTCAGCCGTTCCAGCGCGGCGCTCGCCCGGTCGCGGTCGGTCGACCCGCCCAGCAGGTCGTCGTAGGCGTTGACGACCTTGATGATGCGGCTGGCCAGCGGAGGGTCCTCGCTCACCGGGTCGCACTGGCGGCTCACCAGGTCGGCCACCCGGTCCAGCACCCCTGTCTGCCTGATCACCTCGGCGCCCAGCTCGGCGATGCGCCGGGCCTGGTCGGGCTCGGCGAGCACGGTGGCGCCGCCGGGGATGGGGTCGCGCAGCGAGAGCTGGCCGATGTCGTGCATCAGCGCGGCGTACTCGAGCTCCAGCAGCTCCGGCTCGGCCATGCCCAGCTCCCTGCCGACGGCCACGGCCAGGCGGCTCACCCTGCGCGAGTGGCCCGGCTCGACGTAGCCGCCGACCTCGGTGACCCTGGACAGGGCGCGCACGGTCTGCAGGTAGGTGGCGCGGATCCCGGCGTACTTGCGGAAGGCCACCTGGGTGACCAGCAGCGGGGCCGCGAACACGAGCAGCGCCACGAGGTCCATGCTGTGCGTGGCGAGCGCCAGCAGCACCCCGGAGGACGCCACCGCGGCGCCGAGCGGGAAGGCGACGTTGAGCTCGTCGCGCAGCGCCACCCGGAAGGCCGTGCGCACCTGCTCGGCCCTGAGCATGGCCGCGATCAGCATGTCGATCAGCAGCATCAGGCCGATCAGCACCACCATCACGCCGAGGGCCGGCCACCAGGTGCCGCCCTCGCCCTGGGTCAGCCAGTAGAGCGGATCAGCGAGCGGCCTGAAGGCGGCGGCCAGCAGCGCGCCGGTGAGCAGGCGGCGGGCCATCGCGTCGAGCCGGGGAGGACGGCCGACCGCCAGGTGGGGCAGCGCGCCCGCGATCATGCCCACCGCGATCACCGCCACGACCTGGAGCGCGGAGTGGTGCAGCTGGACCTGGCTGAGGTCGAGCAGCAGCGTGTAGCCGAGCGCGGCGGCGGCCCCGATCGGGGCGACCTCCCGGTTGCCCGGCATGGTGAGCCTGGCCAGCTCTCCGGCCGCGATCAGCGCGCCGAACCCGACGGCGATCTCCGGCCGGTCGAGCCCTTCGGCCGAGACATGGGCGATGCCCGCCAGAGCCACGGCGCCCGCGGTGCAGATGAGCAGCAGCTGACCCGTGCGGAGCCGCCGGAGCGCGCGGGTCACTGCCCGGTCACCACTTGGATGGGCATGGTGGGGTCGTCGTGGTCCTTCGTGGGGGTCTCGGCGGCGTCGGGGGGCGGCAGATCGACGCGCCGCGGCGGCTGCCACGGCTCGCGCTCCAGCGCCCGCACGAACGCCGCCACCATCACCGGGTCGAACTGGGTGCCCGCCCCCTTGCGCAGCTCCTCCACGGCCACGCTGACGGGCCGCGCGCCGCGGTAGGAGCGGACGGAGGTCATCGAGTCGAACGCGTCGGCCACCGCGATGATCCGGGCGAACTCCGGGATCTCGTCGCCGGCCAGCCCCATCGGGTAGCCCTTGCCGTCGTGGCGCTCGTGGTGGTGCATGATCCCGGCGAACGCCTCGTCGAGGAAGTCGATGCCCTGCACGATCTCCAGCCCGCGCATCGGGTGGAGCTGGATCGCGGCGAACTCCTCCTCGGTGAGCGGCCCGTCCTTCTGCAGCACCTTGGTCGGCACGCCGAGCTTGCCCACGTCGTGCAGCATGCCCGCGTAACGGATGGCGCGCATCCGCTCCACGCCCATGCCGACCTCCTCGGCGATCATGCCGGACGCCAGCGACACCCGGGTGCAGTGGCCTCGGGTGTAGTAGTCCTTGGTCTCCACCGCCTGGCACAGCGCCGCGATCGTCGCGTCGTACGAGCGCTGCTGCGCGTGATACTGGCCGAACGCCCAGCGCGCCACGAACAGCGGCACCAGCACCAGCACCGCCGAGATCGACTGGATGGTCGCCCACAGGCCCGCCACCAGCAACCCGAACGTGCCGTAGCCGAAGTAGGACAGCAGGAACTGGGCCAGCCCGCGCAACGGCATCTCGACCGGCCTGACGCGGGTCGCCAGCCGGACCATGGTGAGCGTGAGCAGGATGTTGAGCGGCACGAACACCGCGGTCGCGCCCACGTACGGGCCGATGAGGTCGTCGAACTCGTGGACCTCCGGCACGCCGATCGCGCCGCCGAGCCAGACGTAGACGAAGCCGGCCGCGTAGCCGCAGATGGCGAACTGCGCCCCGTTGAAGACCCGCTTGATGAGCGGCAGCCCGGGCCGCACGCTCAGCACGGCGGTCAGCCCCACCAGCGCCGCGCCCTCGGGCCCGATCAGCACCACGGCGGCCAGCGCCGCCGAGAAGCTGACCGACACCGCGAAATGCTCCACGGTCAGCAACGTCGGCATCGACTCGCACACCAGGAACAGGAGCATGAGCACGAGCAGGACGTCGAGCTTGCCCGCGACGGCCGAGCCTCCAGGCGCGACGGCGCTCCACCCGACGAGCCCGGCCACCGCTCCGATCAGGGCGACCAGGTAGACCCTCGCGGGCCACGGCAGATCACGCATTGCGGCCCCCAACGCACGTTCAGGTCCAGGAAACCCCGGGGGGCGTGGCCATGCCCACAAGGAACGCGGCCACGGGGGTGATGAGCACGACGGCCGTGAACAGCCGGGCGATCAGTGGCTTCAACATGCGCTGGCCTCCACGTCGATTTCTGGGGCTCACGCTACAGAAGACGGCGCCCGCAAACCGGCCGAGTCACGAATCGCAAGCAAAGTGTAATCGAACAACTACCTGCGGCGACTTCTGGCCCATTCGACCGTGTTCTTCACGCCTGTGGACAAATCAACGCGCGGCTCCCAGCCGAGGCCCTCATAGGCGGGCACCGGGTCGACGGCCATGGCCGGCAGATCGCCGGGCCGCGGCGGGGCGAAGCCTGGCTTGTCGGGCGCGCCGGCCGCGTCGGCGATCAGCGAGTGGAGCCTGCGGTCGGTGGTCTGGATGCCGGTGCCGAGGTTGAACCGGCGGCCGTCGCCGGCGGAGCCGCACGCCCGGACGAAGCCCTCCACGACGTCGTCGACGTAGACGTAGTCGCGGGTCTGCGTGCCGTCGCCGTAGACGACCGTGGGAGTGCCGCCGAGCAGCGCGTCGGTGAAGATCGACACCACGCCCGCCTCGCCTTCGGGCGACTGGCGCGGCCCGTAGACGTTGGCCAGCACGAGCGTGGTGTATTCCATGCCGTACAGGCCCCGGAAGGCGGCGAGATAGGTCTCGCCGCTGAGCTTGGAGGCGGCGTAAGGGGAGCGCGGGTCGGTGGGGGCGCCGGCCGGCACGGGGATCGTCTGCGGCCTGCCGTAGACCGCGACGGACGAGGCGAACACCACCTTGCGCGCGCCGCCCTCACGCGCGGCGGTGAGCACGGCGGCGGTGCCGGTGACGTTGAGACTGGCGTCGAGCACCGGGTCGGCGACGCTCTTGCGCACGCTGATCTGCGCGGCGAGATGGCAGACGACCTCCGGCCTCAGCTCGGCGGCCAGGGCGACCAGGGCGGGGTCGCGGATGTCGAGCTCATGCAGCCGGAGCCGGCCAGTCCCGGTCGCCTGGGCGAGGTTGTCGCGGCCGCCCGAGGACAGGTCGTCGACGACGGCGACCTCATGCCCTTCGGCGAGCAGACGGTCGACGAGATTGGATCCGATGAACCCGGCACCCCCGGTGACAAGCACGCGCATGGGGAGATCCTAGTCGGACAGCTCGGCCCTCACCCGTGCGATACGCGCCAGCACTTTGTCGCGCAGGTCGTCGGGGACCGGATCGCAGCCGCACTTCTTGGCGACGAGCTGCTTGATCGCCTTGTCGAGGTCGTACTCCTCCAGGCAGGGGCCGCACTCGTCGAGATGCACGCGGATGTCGGCGACATCTCCGGCGGTCAGCTCGCCGTCGAGGTACTCGTAGACCCTGTCGAGCACCTCACGACAGTCGGTCTCATGCGGCTTGCCACAGCTCATTTCGATCCCTCCGTCGGGACCAGGCCCCGCTCACGAGCGTAATCCTCCAGAAGACCGCGCAACTGTCTGCGCCCGCGATGGAGCCTTGACATCACGGTGCCGATCGGAGTGCCCATGATGTCGGCGATCTCCTTGTAAGGAAAGCCCTCGACGTCGGCGAGGTAGACAGCGATCCGGAAGTCTTCGGGCAGCGCGGCCAAGGCCTCCTTGACGTCGCCGTCGGGGAGGTGCTCGAGCGCCTCGACCTCAGCCGACTTCAGCCCGCTGGAGGTGTGGGAGCCGGCCCGCATGAGCTGCCAGTCTTCGATCTCCTCGGTGCCGGCCTGCTTGGGCTCGCGCTGCTTCTTGCGGTAATTGTTGATGAAAGTATTGGTGAGGATACGGTAGAGCCACGCCTTGAGGTTGGTGCCTTCCTGGAACTGGTGGAAGGACGCGAACGCCTTGGCGAAGGTCTCCTGCAGCAGGTCCTCGGCGTCGGCGGGGTTCCGGGTCATCCGGAGCGCGGCCGAATAGAGCTGCTCGAGGTAAGGCATGACATCACGCTCGAACCGCTCGCCCCGCTGTTCCAGAGTCTCCGCGCCTGTCGCGGGCACCGGACCCACCCCCCTAAGATCACCGGTGACCAGCTGTGGCGGGACACCGTACTCAGGGGAGGATACCCGTTCGCCGGTGACCGGGCGGTCATCGGGGAGGGCGTCGAGCAAAGTGAGCATGCTCCTCGCAACACGCCCGTGTCTTCGTCTGTTCCCGCAAGATAGAAGGTGACGAACAACCCGGTGCGGGGAAAACCATACGTACCGGCTGGTAGCCATTTTCCGGAACCCAGGAGTCGCGCGTGCTGCCCATTCCGGCCGAGGAACTCAACGGCTCAGGAACGCTGGGGCCGTACTGGACCTTTTACCACGCCGTCGTCGCCGAACAGCTCAGCAGATGGCTCCCCGCCCAGCCCTCGGTCGTCCTCGACCTGTCCGGCGGCCGCGGCCGGTGGTCCAGCCAGGCCGCCCGGGCGGGTCACCGGGTGATCGAGGTGCTCGACTTCCGCCGGACTTCAGAGGGCGTCCGGCTGCGGGAGGCGGGGCTGGTCCGCCACGTGCGCGCCGACGACCTGTCCTTCCTGCCCGACGAGAGCGTCGACGCGGTGGTCGCCGAGGAACGCGCGATGTCGATCGAGCTGATGGCCGAGTCGGCGATGAGCGACGTGGCCCGCGTGCTCAAGCCCGGCGGGCGCGCCCTGGTGTGCGTCGACTCGCTGGTGCTCGGCATGGCGATCCTGGCCGAGCAGGGCCAGTGGCAACACCTGCGGCAGACCGGCGAGGTCATGCTGGTGCCGTGGCCCGACGGCAGCATCACGCGCTGCTTCAGCAGCACGCAGCTGCGCGAGCTGCTCATGGGCGCCGGCCTCGACGTCGAGTGGGTGCGTCCGCGCACGGTGCTGTCGCCCTCGACGGTCGACCACGTGCTCGGCTCCGACACGCGCACCCTGTCCTACCTGGTGCGCACCGAGCTCGACGCGCGTCCGGACGAGGACGACACGGTCGGCATCCACCTGGTGGCCAGCGCCCGCAAGATCTGAGCGGTCAGCGCCTGCGCTCGCGCTTGCCCTGGCACTGCACGCACCGCGACGCCTCCGGGCGGGCCTCCAGCCTGCCCTCGGGCACCAGCGCGCCGCAGTCGACGCACCGTCCGTAGGTGCCTTCGTCCAGCCTCTTGATGGCGTCGACCACCGCCCTGCGCTGCGTCGTCGCGACGGTCAGCATCGCCCTGGCGCGATCGGCGTCGGTCAGGTCGGAGCCCGCGTCGGCGGCAGAATACTCCCGGATCGCCACCGGGTCGCCCTGCAGCACCCCGATCGAACGGTCGAGTTCGGCGAGCATGTCTTCCAGTCGCTCACGAGCGGTCGCGGCGTCCACGGATCCGCACCTCCGGGAAAGTGAGGGCAACCCGCGACGGGAGCTCCCCGGTAATCCCGCGCGGTGCGATTGAGGGGCATTTGATAAGCAGTGACACCGCGTACACGCATGCCATTGCTTTCCTCACCGGATGCCCGCTTCACACGCTCCTTACACCTTCAGAAAAGCGCGCTTCCCCCCTCCTCCGGAAGCGGCTCGACGAGGCCGGGGCCGTTGTTCCTGACGTTGTTGACGTCGGTGCTGACGGGGTGGGCGGTGAGCCTGCCCGGCTGGGCCGGCACCAGCAGTCGCTGCGCCTGCTCCGTGTCGGTGACCTTCGGGTCGAGCCACTCGCCCCAGCGCTCACGCTCGATCATCATCGGCATGCGGTCGTGGATGCGGCCCAGCTCGTCCTCCGCGTCCGTGGTGATCACCGTGCAGGTGACGAGCCACTTCAGCGGGTCGTCGTCGGCGCGGTTCGGGTCTTTCCAGAACTCGTACAGCCCCGCCATCGCCAGGACCCCGCCGTCGGACGGATGGATGAAGTACGGCTGTTTCTTCTTCTTGTCGCCCTCGACCGGCATCCACTCGTAGTAGCCGTCGGCGGGCAGCAGACAGCGCCGCTTGGCGAACGCCTGCCGGTAGGACGGCTTCTCCGCCAGCGTCTCCGCCCTGGCGTTGATCATCCGCGACCCGACGGACGGATCCTTGGCCCACGCCGGCACCAGCCCCCATTTGACCACCCGCAGCTGCCGCACCGCCCGCTCGGCGTCCTTCGGCACGCGGCTCAGGACGGCGTAGACGTTCTTGGTCGGCGCCACGTTGTAGTCGGCGCCGAGCTCCTTCTCAGGGTCGGCGTCCTGCTCCACCTGGAACTCCTCGAGGAGCTGGTGCTTGTCGCGCGCCGACGCGTATCTCCCGCACATTCCTCCACACTGCCACGTCCGTCATTCGCTCGCGTGTACGAGTCGCATGCGCAATACTCTGAGTATCGAAGAGGACACGAAGGGATACGGACGATGGTGACGACTTCTCGCAAGACTCACGGATGCCCCGCTCCGTCTCCCGAGCCGGAGGTGTCCGCCACGACCGGCGAAGTCCCGCCCGCCCCCGCGGGCGAAAACGAGCTCACGACCCTTCGCGACGTCTACGACGCCCTGGTCGGCCGCACGAAGATGCGCGCCGAGATCATCGACGGAAGGTTGATAGTGAGCCCCCTAGGCACCCCCGAACATCAGGACATGGCGACGACCCTCGCCGTCGTTCTGCGCCCCCACGCCGTCGCACGCGGCTGGAAAGCCGTCGCCGGCCTCGGGATCTGCACGGACGGGACACGTGACCCGTACGAGCCGGACGTCGCGGTGTACCCACCCGACGCGCCCCGCTGGGGAGCCCGCGAGGTGTACGCGAGCGGGCTCGTCATGGCGGGCGAGGTCGTCTCGGCCGGCAGCGTCGGCGACGACCGCGACCACAAGCCCGGCATTTACGCGACCGCCCGCGTCCCGATCTACATGCTCGTCGACCCCGTCTCGGAGCCCGCCCGGGTCACCGTGTTCAGCGAGCCGAAGGACGGCCGCTACACGATCGCCACCACCGTAGACCTGGGCAAGGAGATCCACCTCCCCGACCCCGTCGACTTCCTGCTCGACACCGCCGTCTTCCTGTGACGGCGCGGCGGGCCAGTAGGCTTTGAGCATGCCTGACGCCCACTGGTCCGCCCCGCACGCCGACGCTCCCGTCTCGGCGTCCGTCTCGCTGCCCGGTTCGAAGTCGGTGACCAACCGGGCGCTGGTGCTCGCCGCACTCGCCGACGGTCCCTGTGTCGTACGCCGCGCGCTGCGCAGCCGCGACGCCGACCTGATGGCCGGGGCGCTACGGGCCCTCGGCGCCACGCTCACCGCGTCGGCCGAGACCGCCTCCAGCGTCGACTACACGGTCACGCCGGGGCCGATCCGCGGCGGCGCGCACATCGACGCCGGGCTGGCCGGCACCGTCATGCGGTTCGTGCCGCCGGTGGCCGCCCTCGCCGACGGCCCGGTGGCGTTCGACGGCGACCCGCACGCGCGCAAGCGCCCGATGGGCCCGATCCTCGACGCGCTGCGGGCGCTCGGCGCTCGGGTCGACGGCGACGCGCTGCCGTTCACCGTCCACGGGCCGCTCGCCGGCGGCGAGGTGACGGTCGACGCCTCGGCCTCGTCGCAGTTCGTCTCGGGCCTGCTGCTGGCGGCCGCCCGGTTCGAGAAGGGGGTGGCGGTCCGCCACGCCGGCCCGCCGGTCCCCTCGCAGCCGCACATCCAGATGACCGTCCACATGCTCCGCACCGCCGGCGTCCGGGTCGACGACCACGAGCCCGACGTGTGGCGCGTCGAGCCGGGGCCGATCGCGGCCCGCGAGTGGGTGGTGGAGCCCGACCTGTCCAACGCGGCGCCGTTCCTGGCCGCCGCCCTCGTCACGGGCGGCACGGTGACGGTCCCCGGCTGGCCGCTGGAGACCACCCAGCCGGGCGACACGCTGCGCGACCTGCTCGCCCGGATGGGCGGCGACGTCCGTCTGGAGTCCGCCTCAGGCGACGTCGCCGACCTCGTCGTGAGCGGCACGGGAGAGATCGCCGGGATCGACGCCGACCTGCGCGAGGTGGGCGAGCTGACCCCGACCGTCGCCGCGCTGGCCGCGCTCGCCGGCACGCCGAGCCGCCTGCGCGGGATCGCCCATCTGCGCGGCCACGAGACCAACCGGCTCGCCGCGCTCGTCACCGAGATCAACCGGCTCGGCGGCGACGCCGAGGAGACCGGCGACGGGCTCGTCGTCCGTCCCCGCCCGCTGCGCGGCGGCCTCTTCCACAGCTACGACGACCACCGCATGGCCACGGCCGGCGCGGTGATCGGCCTGGCCGTTCCCGGCGTCGAGGTGGAGAACATCGCGACGACGGGTAAGACCCTTCCGGAGTTCGCCGACATGTGGGCCGCCATGCTGGGCGACCGGTGACCGCCATGCGCGGATACCTCCCCCTTCCCGGGGTATGCGGCCCCTCTGGACGAGCCAGCGAGGTCATAGGAGTGGACCGCTGAGAAGGCGGGAGTACGACGAGGACGACGTACGGGTCAGGCCGGGCAAGGGCTCCAGGCCGCGGACCCGCATCCGCCCTGCCCACGACGACGCGGAGCAGGGCTTCGTGGTGGCGGTCGACCGGGGCCGCTACACGACACTGGTGGAGGCCAGGCGCAAGCAGCAGCGCCGCCTGGTGGTGGCCATGAAGGCGCGCGAGCTGGGCCGCAAGGGCATCGTGGTCGGCGACCGGGTGGCGCTCGTGGGCGACGTCTCCGGCCGGCCCGACACGCTGGCCAGGGTCGTCCGGGTGGAGCCGCGCACGTCCATGCTGCGGCGCTCGGCCGACGACACCGAAGACACCGACGGCATCGAGCGGCCGGTGGTGGCCAACGCCGACCAGCTCGTCATCGTGACGGCGCTGGCCGACCCGCCGCCCCGGCCGCGCATGATCGACCGCATCCTGGTGGCGGCGTTCGACGCGGAGATCGACCCGCTGCTCTGCCTGACCAAGTCCGACCTGGCGCCGCCGGACGACCTGGTGGCCCAGTACGCCCCGCTGGGGGTGCCGCACGTCGTCGTCCACCGGGGCGGCTCGCTGGACGAGCTGCGCGACCACCTCAAGGGGCGCATCAGCGTGCTGGTCGGGCATTCAGGGGTGGGCAAGTCGACGCTGGTCAACGTGCTCGTCCCCGACGCGAACCGAGCCGTGTCGCAGGTGAACGCCGTGACCGGGCGCGGCCGCCACACCTCCACCTCGGCCGTCGCCCTCGAACTGCCCGAAGGCGGGTGGATCATCGACACGCCCGGTGTCCGCAGCTTCGGCCTGGCCCACGTGTCGGTGGAGACGGTCCTGGCCGCCTTCCCCGACCTGGTGGAGGGCACGGTCAAGTGTCCCAAGGGCTGCACCCACCTGACGGAGGGCTGCGCCCTGGACGCCTGGGTGGCCGCCGGTCACGCCGACACGGCCCGCCTGCGCTCCCTCCGCCGCCTCCTGGCCAGCCGGGAAGGCGCGCTCGACGACAGCCCCTGACCCGACCTCAGCGGGAAGGGCGCAGGGTCCAGGAGACGGTGAGGGTGGCCACCACCGTGCCTTCCTCGTTCCGTACCTCGACCTCGACGTCGAACTCCGGCCGCTCACCGGCGTCCAGCCGCCCCACCACCTCCTCGCGCGCGGCCAGCAGCCGCGCCGACGCCACGATCTCGCCCTTGGCCAGCTTGAGGTAGCGGACGGTCGACGCGGTAGCCAGGGGGACCGCCCGATTGAGCTGGTCGCCGAAGGCCGTGAGCATGGCGGCGCCGGACGCCGACTCGGCCAGGGTGAACAAGGCGCCCGCGTGCGGACCGCCGACATGGTTGTGCAGGTCGGACCGGTCCGGCAGGCGGCAGACGGCGCGCCCGTCGGCGGCGGAGTCGAAGGTGATGCCGAGAGTGCGGGCGAAGGGCACGGTCTGGAGCAGCAGATCGCCGACGTCAAGTGACATGCCCGCATGCTACTAGCCGGTAACCGAAAACCGGGCTTATCAGAAAAGCCGCCGCGGGTGACTGCTGTTCGGCACAGGCGGCACGGTAGCGTGACACTTCGTGCAGGGATACCACGATGACCTCCGTCTCGCCCACGTCATGGCCGACGCCGCCGACGACCTGACGATGCGGCGCTTCAAGGCGGTCGACCTCAAGGTCGAGACCAAGCCGGACCTCACCCCGGTCAGCGACGCCGACCGCGCCGTCGAGGAGTCGATCCGCGGCACGCTGCGCCGCGCCAGGCCGCGCGACGCGGTGGTGGGTGAGGAGTTCGGCAAGACCGGCTGGGGGGCCAGGTCGTGGATCGTCGATCCCATCGACGGCACCAAGAACTACGTGCGCGGGGTCCCCGTCTGGGCGACGCTGATCGCGCTCATGGAGTACGGCAAGGTCGTGGTCGGCCTGGTGTCGGCCCCGGCGCTGGGCCGGCGCTGGTGGGCGGCGACCGACGGCGGCGCGTGGACCGGCAGGAGCCTGACGAAGGCGACCCGGATGCGCGTGTCGTCCGTCTCCAGCCTCGGCGACGCGTCCTTCTCCTACTCCAGCTTCAGCGGCTGGGAGAAGACCGGCCGCCTCGACGGCTTCCTCGACCTGGGCCGCTCCTGCTGGCGCACTCGCGCGTACGGTGACTTCTGGTCGCACATGATGGTGGCCGAAGGCTCGGTGGACCTGTCGGCCGAGCCGGAGCTGTCGCCGTGGGACATGGCGGCGCTCACGGTCATCGTCGAGGAGGCGGGCGGTCGCTGGACCGACACGGCGGGCGTGCGCGGCCTGGAGGGCGGCAGCCTGGTGTGCACCAACGGCCTCCTGCACGACGAGGTCATCAGCCGGCTCAACTCCTAGAGCGCCAGCACCTTCGCCACGGCGTCCATCAGGCTGCCGTGGTACGCGCCGCCGAACAGCACCACGTGCACGAGCAGCGGATGCAGCTGGTGCAGCGGGACCCGTTCGCGCCAGCCGTCCCCAAGCGGGGCCTCCTCCTGGTACGCGCCCAGGATCCGGTCCAGGTACGGCGCCCCGAACAGCGCGAGCATGGCCAGGTCGGTCTCCCGGTGGCCGCCGTGGGCCGCGGGGTCGACCAGCACGACCCGGCCGCCCGACCACAGCAGGTTGCCGCTCCACAGGTCGCCGTGGATGCGGGCGGGCGGCTCCGGCTCCCCGGCGACCTCGGCGAACCGCGCCACCGCCCGCTCGACGAGCGCCAGGTCACGGGACGGCAGCCGGGCCGTCATGGCGAACGGCAGCACCCGCCGCTCCGCGTAGAAGGTCGGCCAGTCGCCGGCGGGCGTGTTGTCCATCGGCAGTTCCGCGATGAACCCCGGCCAGGGCGCGCCGAAGGCGTCCGCCCCGGCCCGGTGCATGAGCGCCAGGTCGCGGCCGAAGCGCTCGGCCGCGGCGGCGCTCGGCGGCTCCTCGTCCACCCACGACAGGACCAGCCGATCCGCACCGGCCTCGATCACCTCGGGTACGGCGATGACCTCGCCCAGCCAGCGCAGCCCGGCCGCCTCGGAGGCGAAGACCGGCGAACGGGCTCCCGTCTTGGCGAACACCACGCGGCCGTCGTCGAGCACGCCCCGCTGCAACCGCCAGCCGTGGGACGTGCCCAGGTCCTCAGTCGATCTCATCGGCGATGTGCTTGGCGATGCCCACGGACGCGGCCTCCACCAGGGTAAGCACCTCGACGAACCCTTCATCGCCCCCGTAGTACGGGTCGGGCACCTCGGCGCCGACAGGCGCGTCAGGGTCGAAGGAACGGAACAGCCGCACCTCCACGCCGGAGGTCGCCATCCGGCTGAGGAACGCCCGGTTGTCGCGGTCCATGGCCAGCACCAGGTCGTAGCGGTCGAACCAGTCGGCGGTGAACTGCTGGGCGACGTGCTCGGATCCGTCGTACCCGTGAGCGGCGAGCACCCGCAGCGCCCGCTCGTCCATCGGCCCGCCGGCGTGCCATCCGCCGGTGCCGGCGCTCTCCACGATCACCTGGTCGCCCAGCCCGTGACCATCCAGCACCTTGCGGAGCACGGTCGCGGCCATCGGGGAGCGGCAGATGTTGCCCATGCAGACCACGCACACGCGGTAAGTCACTGAAGTCATACCTCCATCATGGGGCCGGTCCGGAGTGCCGGTCGTCCGTTCGCCCTCGCGGAGCCGGAACGTACCGGTGTAATCGCGGTGGCCCCACAAACAAGAAAAGCCCCGAAGCCGTAGCCTCGGGGCTCACCACGAGAAAGGCCCCGACACTCCTGTCGGGGCCTTTCCCATATGAAAATTGTCCGGCGGTGACCTACTCTCCCACACCCTCCCGAGTGCAGTACCATCGGCGCAGAGAAGCTTAACTTCCGGGTTCGGAATGTAACCGGGTGTTTCCTT
>NZ_BAABFD010000034.1:0-76232 GCF_039540635.1 Nonomuraea ferruginea
GTCGATCATGGCCGCCGCATGGGGCGGTCTCGTCCGACGGCTCGAGGACAAGGCGCCCGGACGGGTGGTGAAGGTCAACCCCGCGTACACGAGCCAGCGGTGCTCGGCGTGCGGGATCGTGGACCGGGAAGCGCGCGAGAGCCAAGCGCGTTACCGGTGCCGATCGTGTGGATACGCCGGCAACGCCGATGTGAACGCGGCCAGGAACATCGCACACGCGGCAGGGCATGCCGTGTCTGCGCGGGAAGGCCACGGGTTGCCCGGCCGGTGCACCGCGAACCTCAACGCGACCTCCTCCTCGTGGGGTAGTTGCGGTTGGAATCCCCGTGCTTCAGCACGGGGAGGATGTCAAACGGTGCGCAGGAAGTCTCCGAGGATCCTGTTGAAGGCGTCCGGGCGTTCCATGTTGGGGTAGTGGGCGGCCCCGTCGATCGAGGTCGCGCGGCCGTCGGCCACCGCGCCGGCGAGGCGTTCCGCCATGCCGATGTGGTCGGGGGAGTCGGCGGCGCCGTTGACGGCCAGCACGGGGACGCCGATGGTGGGGACGCGTTCCCAGGTGTCGCGCACCGGGACGAGGTGGTCGGGCTCGCCGGCGCCGTGCTTGGACATGGTCTCCATGGCCATGCGGCGCAGGCGGCTCACGACCTCGGCATCGAGCTCGCCGAGCGAGCGGTGCGGACCGGCGGCGAAGAGCATGAACCCCTCGACCGAGGCGTCCAGATCCCCGGCGGCCATCCCGGCGTGCCACGTGGCCATGGCCCGGGTGGTCCACGGGTCGGTGAAGTAGGGCTCGCTGGTCCCCGCCCCGCTGACGACCACGGCGCTGACCAGGTCGGGGTGCTCCAGTGCGGTGTCTACGGCGAGGGCGCCTCCCATGGAGACCCCCACGAGGATCGCGGGGCCGGTGTCCAGGTGGCGCAGCAGGGCGGCGAGGTCGTCGGTGAGCCGGTACGGCCCGGTGGCGTTGGCGGACCGGCCGTGGCCGCGGGCGTCGGGCGCGATGACGCGGTACTCCTCCGCGAACACCGGGATCTGGTCCTCCCACATGCGGTGGTCCAGGAAGCCGCCGTGCAGGAGGACGAGCGGGCGGCCGGTGCCGGTGTCGATCCAGAACAAGTCATCCATGACAACCAAGGTGTCATTCTGTGGCGAGAATGGCAACCCAGGTGTCATCATGGTGGAGTGAGTGAGACAGCGGTTCCCGGAGAGCTGCCCGACCGGCTCATCGAGGTGTTCGACCTCGTGGGGCCGCTCTACCGGCGTGCCCACCGCAAGGTGGAGCAGGACGCGCCCGTCGAAGGGCTGTCGGTCGGGGTCCGGGCCGTGCTCAACATGCTGCGCGAGCACGGGCCCATGACCGTCCCCCAGATGGGCCGAGCCCAGGCGCTGAGCCGCCAGTTCGTGCAGCGCATGAGCAACGACGCGGCCGCGCTGGGGCTGGTGGAGTTCGTCGCCAACCCGGCGCACAAGCGGTCCTCGCTCGTACGGATGACCGAGGCTGGCCGCGCCGCCATCACCGCCCTGATCGACCGCGAGCGCGCGATGCTGGCCCCGGTCGGTGAGCACGTGACCGGCGCCGAGGTCGACGCCTGCGTCCGCGTGCTCTCCAGCCTGCTCCGGCTCCTCGACGACGTGGAGGTCGACTGAGGCGTCGGTGTCCGGCGGGCGGGCCGCCCGCCGGACACCGAGGGCGGGTCAAGGCTGGACGTGGATCAGGTCCGCGCCCAGGATGTCGGTCGTGGCGCGGAGGTCCGCGGCCCGGTGACCGGTGCCCAGCGCCCAGTGGTGGGAGATGCCGGTGGCGCTCCACTCGTCGGTCCACTCGCCGGGGTCGCAGCCGAAGTCCACCCGGGAGGTGGTGTTGCCGATCCGCAGCAGCGGCCCGTCCACGACCTCGCCCTCCGAGACGACGAACCCGTAGCCGCCGTCACGCGCCTGGCGCAGCCCGAACACGGTGACCGGCCCGTGCTTGACGTCGAACTCGACCGACACGCCCCAGCCGCGCTTGCCGTGGTAGACGCCGAGCCCGCGCAGCAGCGGCTTGCGGGCGCTGATCGCCAGGTGGGCCGGGCCGTCGTGGCCCATCTCGACGTGGCCGCGCTGGAAGTCGAGCGCCTGCAGCTCGGTGAACGAGCCGCCGGCGCCGAGCCGGTCCATGATGAGCATCGCCAGGCTGGTGCGCAGCTCGTACTCCCCGGCGGCCGGGATGCCGCGGGCGGTGAGCAGCGACGAGCCGAGGATCATGCCCGCGCCGAGCCGCTCGTGGATCTCGCCGTCGAGGCCGCGGTGGTAGTAGGCGAGGCTGTCCAGCTCGAAGTCCTCGACCAGCCGGTCCAGGCCGACGGACACCCGGGCCGCCCAGGCCAGGTCGTCGTCGTCGACGGAGGCGTCCAGCTCGAACACCTCGCGGGCGAGCTTGACGCGCTCGTCCGCGTCGCCGTCGGTCACCTTCTCCACGCGGACGCGCAGGTCGTCGAACTCCAGCACCTCCACATGCCCGCCGAGGTTCGCGGTGACCAGGGTGAGGTCGGTCGCGACGTCCAGCATGCCGGGGTAGAGGTGGCCCATGAGGCCGTGCCGTCCCCGGCGCAGCGCGGCGCGCACGCCGGCCGCCCGCACCCAGCGGCCGATCTTCTGCCACGCCCGCTCGTCCTCCAGGTAGCCCGACACCGAGCGGAACGGGATGCCGAGCCGGGTGAACGCGTTGGCCATCTCCGGCAGCGGGCACGCCCCGCAGTAGGCCAGCCACTGGCCGGTGTCGAAGGTGGCGTGGTCCATCGACTCGGTCGGCTGCAGGTTGATCAGCAGCATCGGCGCGCCACTGCGCTGCGCGATCGGCGCCAGCATGGTGGCCGTCATGTACGTCGTGAGGAACCCGACGATGAGGTCACAGCCGGCGGCCCTGAGCTTCTCGGCCGCGGCCGCGCCCTCCTGGGCGTCCGAGATGAAGCCGACGTCGACGATCTCGGCGTCGAACTCCCCCATCCGCTCCGACACGCGCGCGGCCGAGCGCTGGAGCTGGGGGAGGAGGTCGGGGAACTGCGGCCAGTACGCTCCCAGCCCTCCGGCCACCAGCCCCACCTTGACGCGGGGCGGGGTGATGCGGGTGAACGTGCTCATCGGAGCCTCCTTCGTCAACGGACCTCGACTTCGACGATCCGGGTGTAGTCGTTGGCGCCGTTCGAGGCGAGCGCCACGATGCGGACGGCGTCCGCGGTGACGGCCGCGAAACCGGACTGCACGGCGCCCGCGATGTTGCCGCGTACCTGGGCGACGGTCTGCCACTGGCCGGCCACCCGCGCCTGGACGTCCCAGTCGCGCAACCCGTAGCGCGCGGCCGGGTAGCGCTCGGAGTCGAGCGTGTACAGGTCCACGCGGGAGATCTGCCGGGCGCCGCCCAGCTCGACCGCGACGGTGTCGGGCCAGGAGCGGGAGGTGGCGTCGTTCCAGCCGTTGCCTCCGGCCCAGCCGCTGGAGGAGCGGTCGCCGTCCACGATGCTGCAGGCCGGGTAGTTGGCGTTGGCATGCTGGGAGGAGGCGGTGACCGGGCGGCGCAGCGCGTGGTTGCCGCCGTTGTCGAGGCTGTCCACGGAGACGACCTCGACCGGCACCTTCACGGTCTGCGACGGGGTCCGCAGACGCAGTTCGTACGAGCCTTCCGCGGTGCCGGGAGGCGGGGTGACGAGCAGTTTCGTGCGGACCTCGTAGCCCGGCGGCAGGTAGCTGGTCAGCATCGTGCGGGAGGCGGTGAGCGGCCGGTCGATCTCCATGTCCATGGTGGCGTACCGGGCCTTCTTGGCGTCGCTGCGCAGGCCGATGTCCACCCGGGCGGGGCAGGAGGGGTCGGCGCCGAGGAGGGCGACGATCCGGTCGGCGCCCGCGACGGGGGTGAGCTTGCCGGAGCCCTTGGCGGATCCCGGCTTGACCTTCATCAGCACCGCGGGCGGCGGCTCGGGGGTGGGAGCGGGGGCGGGGTCCCAGGCGGCGGCGGTGGTGAGCGTGAGGGCGGCGGCGGCCAGCGCGGCGGTGAGGTGACGCATGATCGGTCCTTCCTAGAGCGCGTTGAGGCCGGGGGCGCCGTCGAGGGTGACCAGGCTGGCCCTGGTGGACACGGGGGCGCCGGGCCGGTCCACGTACGGGATGACCTTGTAGTCGGCCCGCCACTGGTCGCGGGTGACCTCGCAGGAGACGTAGCCGCGCTGGTAGCTGGAGAACCTCAGGTGCGGGTTGACGGGGTCGCTGCCGCCGGGCGGCAGTCCGGTGTCCGGGTTGCCGTTGCCGCCGCTGGTGATCGAGGTGCAGACGAACTCCACGCCGACGGTGCGGGAGGACGGGTCGTCGAAGTTCTGCTTCAGCTCCCCGGCGAGGTTGTAGTGGATGTCGCCGGTCAGCACGACGGGGTTGCTCACCTGGCGGTCGACCATGCCGTTGACGACGCGGTCCTTGGCGGCCTTGTAGCCGTCCCAGAGGTCCATGCTGAGCTGCTGGGCGGGGCCGGGGTCGAAGTCGAGCTGGATCATGGCGATCTGCTGGGCGAGCACGTTCCACTTGGCGGGGGAGGCGGCCAGGCCGTCGAGCAGCCACGTCTCCTGCTCGGCGCCGAGCATCTGCCGCGCGGGGTCGAGACGCTCCTCGCAGCCGATCCGCTGGCCGTCGCCGCAGACCTGGTCGTCGCGGTACTGCCGGGTGTCGAGCACGTTGAACTCGGCCAGGTCGCCGAAGGTGAACCTGCGGTAGATCCGGGCGTCGGGGCCCTCCACGGGAGGCACCCTGACGGGCATGTTCTCCCAGAAGGCGCGGAAGGCGTTGGCGCGGATCACCAGGTAGTCCTGCTCGGTCACGTCGCCGCCGGGACCGTGCCGGCCGGCCCAGTTGTCGAGCACCTCGTGGTCGTCCCAGGTGACGATCCACGGCGCCCGGTGGTGGGCGGCCTGCAGGTCTGGGTCGCTCTTGTAGAGGCCGTACTGGATCCGGTAGCGGTCGAGGGTGTCGCACTGCACCCGGTACTGCTCGGGTACGGGGATGTCGCGGTTCCCGCCCGTCGGCCGGATGCCGTACTCGTAGAGGTAGTCGCCGAGGTGGAAGACCACGTCGGGGTTCTCGTCGGCGAGATGGCGGTAGGCGGTGTAGTAGCCGTCGGGCCAGGAGGCGCACGAGGCGAAGGCCAGCCGCAGGGAGTCCGGGCTGCTGCCGGGGGCCGGCGCGGTCTTGGTGCGGCCGGTGGGGCTGATCTCGCCGCCGGAGCGGAAGCGGTAGAAGTACTCGCGGCCCGGCTCCAGGCCCTTGGCGTCGATGTGGACGGAGTGGCCGTACTCGGGGCGGGCCCAGGCGGAGCCGTGGCGGGCTCGCCGGGTGAACCCCTCGTCCTCGGCGATCTCCCATTCGACCTTGAGCTTGGCGAACGGCAGCCCGCCGAGTGGCTGTAACGGTTCGGCCGCCAGGCGCGTCCAGAGGATGACCCGGTCGGGCAGCGGGTCCCCGGAGGCGACGCCCAGCCGGAAGGGGTAGTCACCCTTCACAGCGGCCTGCGCGGTCCAGGGGTCGGCCAGGTCGGTGGTGAAGGCGAGGGCGAGTGCGGAGCCGCCGAGCCCAAGGAAAGATCGTCGCGAGGGACGGTGCATGTTGCTTCCTAAGGTGGGGGGCGAAAGCCCTCACTTTGTAGCAAGATGCAATCGTTTTAACAAGCCTCAAGTTACAAATAACAGCTTCGGCGTTACAACTGCGCCACCTCGACGTGCGCGTGGTGGTCGCGGAGCCGTTGGAGCAGGTCGGCGGGGGCGTTGGCGTCGACCACCACGACGTGGAAGTCGTCCAGCGGAGCCACCCGGTGCAGCGCCACCCGGGCCAGCTTGGAGCCGTCGACGGCGAGGATGCGCCGAGTGCCCGAGCCCAGCATCGCCCGCTTGACCAGCACGATCTCCTGCTCCTGGTGGAAGGCGTACTTCTCGGAGATGGCCGAGGTCGAGACCACCACCACGTCGGTGCTCACCGCCTCGACCGCGTCGACGCAGCCGAGACCGAGAAAAGAGTCATGCGTGGCGTGATATTCGCCGCCGAGCGCGATGAGCCGGATGTCGGGATGGCCGGCCAGGAGCCTGATGGCCTCCAGGAAGTTGGTCACCACGGTCAGCGGGGCGAGCTCCTGCAGCTGGCGGGCCACGGCCAGCGCGGTGGTGGAGTCGTCGAGCATGACCGAGCTGCCCGGCTCGATCATGCCCGCCACCACGCGCGCGATGGCGTCCTTCTCCGCCGTGTGGGCCTTGAGCCGGTAGGCGATGTTGCTCTCCCACACGTTGCTGGCCTGCGCGGTGGCCCCGCCGCGGACCTTGCGCACCATCCCCTGGCGCTCCAGCTCGTCGAGGTCGCGGTGGACGGTCATCACGCTGACCCCGAAGCTCTCGGCGAGCTCGGTCACGGAGACGGAGCCCTGGCGCACGATGTGCTCGGCCATGCCCTGCCATCGCGCTGACCTGCTGGAGGTGTGGGGCCGCGACTTCACCTGAGTCTCCACCTGCTCGGAGGGCTGCGAATTCTACTCTTGACACCCAACTTGGGCGACTCGTAGTCTCCCGGCATCTCTCAGATTTAACAAGTTTGATTGGTAAGTTAACAAACTCGCGGCCCGCCCGTTCTTCGCGCAGCCGTCGTTAAAACGTTCGCATCGGCTACCACCTCCCGGGGATCACAACCCTCCGCACGACCGAGGAGAGACAATGACCGACCTGCTGCGTGAGGCCCGGCTGAGCCGGGGGAACTTCCTGCGCATGATGGGCGGCCTGGCCGCCGCCACCCTCGTCACCGCCTGCTCCACCCGCCCCGAGACCACGACCACGACCACCGGCGGGCAGAGCACGACCGAGTTGAAGTTCATCGGCGTGTCCGACCAGAAGGCGCCGATGGACAAGCTGGCGGCCGCCTACCAGCAGGCTCGGCCGTCGGTGCGGATCGCCGCCTCGTACGCCCCCACCGACCAGGTGCAGACGTCGGTGCGCACCCAGCTCGGCGCCGGGAACGCTCCCGACCTGTACGTCGTGTACCCCGGCAACGGCAGCGCGATGTCGATGACCCAGATCGCCCAGGCCGGGCTGCTGGCCGACCTGTCGGCCCAGGCGTGGACGAAGACCATCCCCGAGGGCTTCAAGCCCGCCTTCCAGCTCGACGGCAAGACCTACATCCACTCGGCGGGCTCGTCGGTCATCGGCGCCGTCTACAACAAGAAGGTGTTCCAGAAGGCCGGCGTCGAGGAGCCGCCGGCCACCTGGAGCGAGTTCCTGTCGGTCTGCGACAAGCTGAAGAAGGCCGGCGTGGTGCCCATCGCGCTGGGCGCGCAGACCCCGTGGGTCACCCAGCTCATCACCTACGCGCTGGTGCCCTCCACCGTCTACGCCAAGGACCCGGCCTTCGACGACAGGCAGCTCGCCGGGCAGGCCACCTTCGCCGACTCCGGCTGGCGCCAGGCCATGGAGATGTACCTGGAGCTGCAGAAGCGCGGCTTCTTCAACGACAACGTCAACGGCACCACGTTCGAGCAGCAGACCTCCATGGTCGCCTCGGGCAAGGCCGCCATGGCCGTGCAGGTGTCGGCCGTGCTGCCCGACTTCCGCAAGGCCGCCTCCGCGCCGGACGACCTGTCGATGTTCCCGCTGCCCGGAGCCGACCAGGCGTCCGAGGTGTGGATCCCGGCGGGCGTCGTGGTCGGGCTCGGCGCGAACGCCAAGGGCGAGCGCGTCGAGGAGGCCAAGGCGTTCGTCGACTTCCTCGGCAAGCAGGAGAACATCAACGCCTGGGCCGAGGCCATCGCCGCCATCCCGCTCACCCAGGACGCCTCCTCCAAGGTCGACCCGGCGGTGGAATCGTTCCTGCCGTTCACCAAGGACCGGGCGGTGCCGTTCATGGACCAGCGCTGGCCCAACGCCGAGGTGCAGCCGGTGCACTTCGCGGTGGTCCAGGAGCTGCTCGCCGGCAAGTCCACGATCGACGAGGCTCTGAAGAAGATGGACGAGGCGTACCGGAAGTGACCCCCCTGACTGCCTTCCGCGCCCGCGCCGCCCGCGTCGCGGGGCGGCGGCGGGTCAGCGCGGATGCTCCGCCCTGGCTGTTCGCCGCGCCCGCGCTGCTGGTCTACGCGCTGGTGGTGCTCTATCCCGCGGCGAGCGGCGTGGTGTACGCGTTCACCGACTGGAGCGGGATCGGCCAGGACATGTCGTTCGTGGGCCTGGCCAACTTCCGCACGCTGCTCGGCGACGAGCAGGCCCTGGGCTCCATCGGCAACACGCTGCTGCTCACCGTGGCGGTCGTGTTCGTGCAGAACGCCGTCGGCCTGCTGCTGGCGCTCGGCGTGCACGCGAAGCTGAAGAGCCGGGCGCTGCTCCGGGTGATCTTCTTCGCCCCTGTCGTGGTCAGCCCGGTGATGGTGGCGTTCCTGTGGAAGTACATCTACAACCCCGACCCCACCGCGGGGCTGAACGGCCTGCTCGGGCTGCGCGTGGACTGGCTGGGCGACCCGTCGGTGGCGCTGTGGTCGATCGCCGGCATGGTCGTGTGGCAGTACGCCGGATATTCCATGGTCATCTTCCTGGCCGGGCTGGAGGGCGTGCCCAAGGAGCTGCACGAGGCCGCCATGATCGACGGCGCGGGCACGTGGCAGCGCTTCCGGTACGTCACCTGGCCCCTGCTGGCCCCCGCCGTGACGATCAACCTGATGCTGTCCACGATCGGCGGGCTCAAGTTGTTCGACCAGGTCTTCGCGGCCACGAACGGCGGCCCCGGCTACGCCACCGAGACGCTGTCGACGGTGCTCTACAAGCAGGCGTTCGTGTTCGGCAAGTTCGGCTACAGCACGGCGATCGCGCTGGTGCTCGCCCTGTTCGTGGCGGCCGTCTCCCTCGTCCAGGTCTACTACCTGCGCAACCGCGAGGTGACCGTATGAGAAGGACCTTCCTGCTCGAGATCGTGATGATCGCGGCAGCGGTGGCGTTCATGTTCCCCGTCTACACGCTGGTGTCGCTGTCGCTGAAGGACCCCGCGCAGATCTCGCAGTCGCCGCTGGCCCTGCCGGACCCGCCCACGGCCGACAACTTCGCCAGCGCGTGGACGGCCGCGGCCCTGGGCCCCTCGCTGGTGAACAGCACGGTCATCACGGTGGTCAGCCTGGTGGCGCTCATCGCGCTCGGCTCGTTCGCGTCGTACTTCCTGGCCCGGGTGAAGACCCGCCTCGGGTACGGGCTCTACATCCTGTTCCTGCTGGGCATCGTGCTGCCGTTCCAGCTCGGCATGATCCCGCTCTACCAGCTGGTGACCGAGCTCGGGCTGATCGGCACGCACGCCGGGATGATCCTCTTCTACACCGGCATCCAGCTGCCCTTCACCGTATTCCTCTACACGGGCTTCATCCGGGCGCTGCCCCGCGACTACGCCAGCGCCGCCCAGATCGACGGCGCCTCGCACCTCGTGGCGTTCACCCGGGTCGTCTTCCCGCTGCTGCGGCCCATCACCGGCACGGTGCTGATCCTCAACGCCGTCTTCATCTGGAACGACTTCTTCACGCCGCTGATCTACCTCGGCGGCTCCGGCTACGAGACGGTCCCGGTCAGCGTCTTCGCCTACGTGGGCCAGTACGTCTCCCAGCACGGCCTGGTCTTCGCCGGCCTGGTGCTCGGCGCGCTGCCGATCGTGCTGGTGTTCCTGGCGCTGCAGCGCTACGTCATCAAGGGCTTCGCGAGCGGACTCAAGGGATGAACGTCCACGACCTGCTGCGGGAGCCGCCCCCGGAGTTCTCCCCGGCCGCCATCTGGTGGTGGAGCGGGGAACCGCTGCGCCGCGACCGGCTGCGCTGGCAGATGGAGCGCCTGGTCGCGGGCGGGGTGCGGAACCTGGTGATCCTCAACCTGGCGCCCTCGGGGCCGACGTTCGGCGCCGACGCCGACGACCCGCCCTTCATGTCGGACGCGTGGTGGGAGCTGCTCGACGGGGTCTGCGCCGACGCCGCCGAGCTGGGCGCCCGCCTGTGGTTCTACGACCAGCTCGGCTTCTCCGGCGCCGATCTGCAGGCGCGGCTGGTGGCGGAGCGCCCGGAGTTCGCCGGCCAGTGGCTGGCCCCCGACGGCTCCCTGACCTCGCGCGGTTTCGACTACCTGTCGCCCGAGGCGTGCGCGGTGCTGCTCGACAAGGTGCACGGCGAGTTCGAGCGGCGGGTGGGACACTGGTTCGGCCGGGTGATCGCCGGGTCCTTCCAGGACGAGCTGCCCACCCTGCCCACCTGGTCGGCCCGCTTCGCCGAGGAGCACCTGGCCCGCCGCGGGGAGCCGTTCACGATCGAGGACCCCGACTGGCTGGCCTACCAGCGCACCCGCGCCGAGCTCGCCGAGGAGGCGTTCTTCCGGCCGCTGGCGCGCTGGCACGAACGGCACGGCCTGCTGAACGGCTGCGACCAGCAGGACCCGGCCCGCGCCGGACACCCGGTGGCGGGCGTGCAACTGTACGCCGACTACGCCGGCACCCACCGCTGGTTCGGCGCGCCCGGCTCCGACCACCACGGCGACGCCCGCCTGCACGCCTCGCTCGCCCACCTGTACGGCAGGCCGCGCACCTGGATCGAGGCCTTCCACTCCAGCGGGTGGGGCGGCACGGTGGAGGAGACCCTCGACTGGCTGCTGCCCTGGCTGCGGGCCGGCGCCACCCTCTACAACCCGCACGCCGTCTACTACACGACCCGGCGCGGCTGGTGGGAGTGGGCGCCGCCGTCCACCGACTGGCGTCAGCCCTACTGGCGTCACCACCGCGTCTTCGCCGACGCGGTCACCCGTCTGTGCGCGGTCCTGTCGCAGGGCCGCCACGCCTGCGACGTCGCCGTGCTGCTGCCCACCGCCACCGCGCAGGCGGGCACCGGGACGGGCCACGTGGACGCGGCCGCCGCCCGCGCCGACGAGGTCTACCGGGAGATCGTCGGCGACATGGCGTGGTTCGCCACCCGCCCCGGCGTCCTCGACCGGCTCGGCCTCGACGCCGACGTCATCGACGAGGACTCGGTACGGCGGGCGACCGTCGCGGACGGTCGCCTCACGGTGTCCACCGAGGCCTACCGCGCGATCATCCTGCCCGCCGTCACGGAGCTGGACCAGGACGTCGCCACCAGGCTCGCCGACTTCGCCGCGGCCGGCGGCCTCCTCATCACCGTCGGCGACCCCCCGCAGTCTCTCCTCGACGCCCACCCGGCCCGCCCCGCGGCGGCCTCGGCCGGATCTCGGGACCTCTCTTCGGGTACGGGCGCCGCTCCTGCGGCGACCCCGGCCGGGTTCAAGGACGTCTCCTCCGGTACGGGCACGGCCGCTCCTGCGGCGACCCCGGCTGGATCTCAGGACGTCTCCTCCGGTACGGGCGCCGCTCCTGCGGCGGCCTCGGCCGGATCTCAGGATGTTTCTTCCGGTACGGGCACGGCGGCTCCTGCGGTGACCCCGGCCGGGTTCGAGGACGTCTCCTCCGGTACGGGCGCCGCTCCCGCGGCGGCCTCGGCCGGATCTCAGGATGTTTCTTCCGGTACGGGCGCGGACGGTTCCGCGCGATCCTGGGGGCTCTTCTCCGACGTGGGCGGGGTTCGTCGTGTGGCGACTCCTACCGGGCTGGGGGAGGCGCTGGCGGAGTTGCCGCGTCGGGTCGAGGCGCCGGTTCCGGCGCTGGTGCGTGAGACCGGCGACGCCACGCTGGTGTTCCTGACGGCCGCACACCCCATGGCCAGCAGGATCAGCGTGGGCCGGCCCGACGAGCGCGGTGTGGACCTCGGCTGGCTGGACGCCGTCATCGACTTCGACCCCGCCAGGTACGCCCGCGACATGCGGATCACCGTCAGGGGCGTCTCGGGCACGCCGCTGCTGGCCCGCCTCTTCGACGGCGGTGAGCCACGCCCGCTCCCGCACACCCGCCACGGGGACGCCGTGGAGGTCGTGGTGCCGTTCGACGACGGCCCCGCCGCGCTGCTCGTGTTCGACGGCACCCCGGCCGAGCCCGTGCCGGACGCGCCCCCGTACCCGGTCGAAACCGATCTCGGGGAGGACTGGGAGGCCGAACTGGTCCCCACCCTGGACGACACCTGGCACGACTTCGGCGGCGGCGCGACGGTCGAGCGCTGGACGTTGCGGACGCCGGAGGGGGAGGCGGTGCACGTCACGTTCGGGCCCCGGGGGGAGCAGCGGGTCGGCGACGGCCCCTGGACCCCGTCGGTGTGGTCGCTCTCCCGGGGGCTGCGCAAGGATCCCGTGCACCGGGACACGCTCGGCCCCAAGGGCCGGGTGCCGGCCGAGTTCCTCGCCTTCGGCAGGGTCACGGCGGGCGCCGAGGCCCGCTTCCGTACCCTGCTCACCGTGCCGCAGGGACGGCCCGCCTGGCTCGCGGTAGGGGCCGGGGCGGAGAAGGCTCTGTGGCTCGACGGCGAGCGGATCCCGCTGGACGACCGCGGCTACGCCGCCGTGACGGCGGCGCCCGTCACAGCCGGCGAGCACCTGCTGGAGCTGCGGCTGACGCCTGAGGAGGAGCTCGACCTGCGCGCCTACGTCTGCCTGGTCGCCGATCCCGCCGACGCCGCCGTCCCGGAGTGGATCGCCGGGACGCCGCTGGAGACCACCGTCAACCTCGGGGACGGGCCGTACGAGCTGCTCCAGGTCGCCTCGACCGCGTACTGCCGGGTCCTGGTCAACGGGCGGGAGGCGGGCAGGCAGGGCGGCTTCGACCCGTACGCGGAAGCGGACATCCCCAGGGTGCGCCGTTACGACGTCGCGCACCTGCTGCACCCTGGCGCCAACACGGTCCGCGTGGAGTCCGGCGGCTGGGTGCTGGTGGACGGGCTGGCGGTGTCCGGCCCCGGATGGTCAGGGGACGTCCGGGTCCGGCGCCGCCAGCACGGCGACCCTCCCGCCCTCCACCTCTGGCCCCGCCCCCACCCGCTGCCGGAGGCCGGCTGGCTCGACGGTCGCCCGGTCGCGCTGCCCGCCGGATTCGCCGTGCCGGGCGCGCGCCCTCGTACGGAGGTCTTCCTCGTGGACGCGCCGCCCGGCGCGAGCGGCGTCGAGGCCGGCGGGGCCCGGGCGCGCTGGACGGAGGACGGCGCGGTCGAGCTGCACGCCGTCACGGCTCCGGGAGCCCAGGGCGGAGCCGCCTTCACCGGCCCGGTGCGGTTCACCTGCGGACCGGGCCGGATGCGGCTGGGCGACTGGGAGGAACGCGGCCTCGCCGGATACAGCGGCGGTGTCCGCTACCGCACTACCGTCACGGCGCGTTCCGGGCCGGGCGTGCTCGACCTCGGCAGGGTCAGGGGCACGGCGGAGGTGACGGTGAACGGGCGTCCGTGCGGGATCAGGGTGTGCTCGCCGTACGCCTTCGACGTCGACCTGGACGACGGCGACAACGTGGTGGAGATCCTCGTCCTCGGCACGCTCGGGCCCTATCTCGACGAGGTCAGCCCCACCCACTTCGTCTTCGCCGGCCAGCGCGTCAGCGGCCTCTTCGGGCCCGTACGGCTGCGTACTAGATCATGAGGGCGCGGACCGTCTCGACCGTGTCGGCGTCCTCGGCGCGCTTGTCGGGGCGGTAGCGCAGGACCCTGGCGAAGCGGAGGGCCATGCCGCCCGGATAGCGGGGCGACCGCTGCACGCCGTCGAAGGCGACCTCCACCACCAGCTCGGGACGGACGCGGACCGTCCACTCCGTGGCGGGGCCGTCGGCGAGCGCCAGGAAACGCTCCGTCTGCCAGGCGAGCAGCTCGTCGGTCAGGCCCTTGAAGGTCTTGCCGAGCATGACGAACCCGCCCGTCTCCGGGTCGCGGGCACCGAGATGGAGGTTGGACAGCTTGCCCTCGCGGCGGCCGTGGCCCCACTCGGCGGCCAGGACCACCAGGTCGAGCGTGTGGCGGGGCTTGACCTTGATCCAGCCCGCGCCGCGCCGGCCGGCCGCGTAGGGGGACGGCAGCGCCTTGACCACCAGCCCCTCGTGACCGGCCTTCACCACCTCGGCGAAGAACCGCTCCGCCTCCGCCACGTCGGCGGTGACGAGGCGCGGGGTGAGCAACGGCGGGGGAACGGTGGCCGCGAGCCTCTCCTGGCGGGCCGCGTACGGAAGATCGAGCAGGTCGGCGCCCTCGACCCGGAGCGCGTCGAAGAAGAAGACGCTCAGCGGCGTCTCCGCGCGCAGGCGATCCACATCGATCTTGCTGCCGGTGCGGGCGGCCGTCACCTGGAAGGGGTGCGGGCGGCCGTCGGGGCGGAGCGCGATCACCTCGCCGTCGAGCACCGCGTCTTCCACGGGGAGCGCCAGCACGGCCTCCACCAGCTCGGGGACCCGCGAGGTGAGGTCGTCGAGGGTACGGGTGAAGACCCTGACCTCCGAGCCCGAGCGGTGGGCCTGGACGCGGATGCCGTCGAGCTTCCACTCCAGCGCGGCGGGGGCGCCCGCCTTCGCCAGGGCGGCGGCGACGCCGGGGGCGCTGCCGGCGAGCATCGGCGAGACCGGGCGGCCCACCTCCAGCCGGAACTCCTTCAGGCGCGGCACGCCGCCCGCCAGCGCCGCCGCCCCGACCGCGGGCAACCAGCCGCGGAGCGTGAGCGCCCGGCGCACGTCGGCCGAGGGCGCCCCGGACGCCTTGGCGACCGCCTCGATCATCACGCCGTCGAGCGCGCCCTGCCGCAGCTCGCCGCCGAGCAGCTTGAGCATGAAGGCCTGCTCCTGGCTGGTCAGGCCGGCGAACAGCTCGTGCACCAGCGCCTTGCGGGCGGCCTGTGAGCCCTGGCCGGACACCGATTTGATCTTGGTGAGCAGGGCGTCGACGTCGGTCAGCGTGGCGGTCGCGGCCAGCTTCGGGCCGGGCAGGTCCTGGAGGGAGCGCCAGCCCACGCCGATCTGGCGCTGCGGCAGCTCACCCGACAGGTAGGCGATGGCGATCTCCGCCTCACCCGGGCCGACCCGGCCGAGCAGCTCGGCCAGATGGCCGATCTTCCCCAGCCGCGCGGGCGTGCGCGCCACCGCCTCGGACACCCGGACCACGTCGATCAGTAGCACACCGCTATCGTGCCTCACCACCACGACATTTCCGCAATCCCCCTTCGATTCGGCCCCCCGGAAGGGCGCGCGAATCCCGTACGAGAAAGAAAAGAAGCACCTCACCGACCCCGGGAAGAACCCCGGCGAACGTACCCGGAGTCGGGATCTCGGGCGGATGTGGCGGACCCGGGGGAGAAGGCTCCGAGGTGGCGAGTGGCATCACCGGACGCGGGAAGCCGGGGATGTGGGGGATCCTGGCGGTCTGCTCGGAGTCGGGACACCGGGGGATAGGGCACTGAGGAGGCGTCACCGGACGCGGAGGACGGGGACGTGCGCGGTGGCCGGAGGACCGCAGCGGTCGTGCCCGGACGCTGGGGCCGGGGACGTGCGCGGTGGCGGGAGGACCGCGGCGGTCGTGCCCGGGACGTGGTGAATAGCCCGGCGGGTGATGTCGTGAAGCTTCGGGTGGAGGACGTAGGCTCCCGGCGGGTGGGCCGGGAGCCGGGGGGTCGGCGGGTCAGCTGACGCCGAGGAGGTCCACGACGAAGATGAGGGTCTCGCCGGGCTTGATGCGGGCGCCCGCACCGGCGTTCCCGTAGCCGAGGTGCGGCGGGATGACGAGCTTGCGGCGGCCGCCCACCTTCATGCCGGCGACGCCCTGGTCCCAGCCCGCGATCACACGCCCGCCGCCCAGCGGGAACTGGAACGCCTGGCCGCGGTTCCAGGACGCGTCGAACTCCTCGCCGGTGGAGAAGGCGACGCCGACGTAGTGGACGCTGACCTGATGGCCGGGCTTGGCCTCGGGACCGTCCCCGACGACGATGTCCTCGATCTCCAGGTCGGCGGGCGGGTTGCCGCCCGGGAAGTCGATCTCCGGCTTCGAGAGTGCCACGAAGTGCTCCTGTTGACGATGGCAATGAACCCGACGACTCTACGCGGTCGGGATATGGTCGGCTTCCATGACCGCCCCGACACCCGACGCGATCCTGCTCGACGGGCGCGTGGCGGTGGTCGCGGGGGCGGCGCGCGGGGCGGGACGGGCGATCGCCGAGGCGCTGGCGGTGTTCGGGGCGCGGGTGGCGGCGTGCGACCGTGACCGGCCGCGGGGTGATCTGGCGATGACGGTGAGGCCCGGCGACGCGATGGCGGCGGAGGTGTTCGCGCGGGCGGTGGCCGACCGGTGGGGCCGGGTGGATGTGCTGGTGACGAGCGCCGGCGGCTTCGACGAGCCGGCCGCGAGCGACGAGCGGGCGGTGTTCGAGGAGCACTTCGGCCAGGTCACGGAGCTGATCCGGCGGATGCTGCCGCTCATGCGCGCGGGCGGCGCGATCATCAACGTGAGCTCGGGCGAGGCCCGGCGGGCGGCGGTGTACGGGGCGATGAGGGCGGCCCTGGAGAGCCTCACCGCGACGCTGGCCGTGGAGCTGGCGCCGCGCGGGATCCGGGTCAACGCGATCGCGCTCGGCGGGCCGCCTCCCGGGGGGAAGCGGCCCGCGGAGGAGGCGGCCGGCGCGGCCGTCTTCCTGGCCGGCGACCTCGCCAGATCAGTCACCGGCACGACCGTACGGGTGACGACGACCGGCTGATGGCCGGACCGGCGGGTCGTCCGCACGACCGCGTGGGTGACCACGATCGGCTGATCACCGTACGACCGCGCGGGTACCACGAGGGTCACCAGCTGATGTGGACCGGCATGCCCTCCGAGTAGCCCGAGGAGCTCTGGACGCCGACGACGGCGCGCTCGTGGAACTCCTCCAGCGTGGTCGCCCCCGCGTACGTGCACGCGGAGCGCAGCCCGGCCACGATCGCGTCGATCTGGTCCTCCACGCTGGGCCGGCGCGGGTCCAGGTACATGCGCGAGGTGGAGATCCCCTCCTCGAACAGCGCCTTCCTGGCCCGGTCGAACGGGCTGTCGTCGGCGGTGCGCAGCCGGACGGCGCGCGCGGACGCCATCCCGTAGTTCTCCTTGTACTTACGCCCGTCGGCGTCGGTGTGGGCGTCGCCCGGCGACTCGTACGTGCCGGCGAACCACGAGCCGACCATCACGTTGGCCGCCCCCGCCGCCAGGGCCAGCGCCACGTCGCGGGGGTGGCGGACGCCGCCGTCGGCCCACACGTGGCGGCCGAGCCTGCGCGCCTCGGCGGCGCACTCCAGCACGGCGGAGAACTGCGGCCGGCCCACCCCGGTCATCATCCTGGTGGTGCACATGGCGCCCGGCCCGACGCCGACCTTGACGATGTCGGCGCCCGCGTCGACCAGGTCGCGCACGCCGGCGGCGGTGACCACGTTGCCGGCCGCGACGGGCACGTGCGGCCCCAGCGCGCGCACCGCACGCAGCGCGGTGGCCATCTTGTCCTGGTGCCCGTGGGCCGTGTCGACGACCAGGCAGTCGACGCCGGCTTCGAGCAGTTCCTTGGCCTTGGCCGCCACGTCGCCGTTGACCCCGACGGCGGCGGCGACGCGCAGCCTGCCGCGGGAGTCCACGGCCGGCTGGTAGAGGGTGGCGCGCAGCGCGCCGGTACGGGTGAGGATGCCGACCAGGCGGCCCGACTCGTCGACGATGGGGGCCAGCCGGTGGCGCCCGTCGTGCAGCCGGTCGAACGCCTCGCGCGGGGCGAGCCCGGCGGGCAGCGTGAGCAGCTCGCTGGACATCACCTGGGCGAGCTGGGTGTACATGTCGACGCCCTGGCAGTCGGCCTCGGTCACCACGCCGACGGGGCGGTTCTCCCAGTCGACGACGATGACGGCGCCGTGCGCGCGCTTGGGCAGCAGTTGCAGCGCCTCGCCGACGGTGTCGTGCGGGGTGAGCACGAGCGGGGTGTCGTGGACGAGGTCGCGCTTCTTCACCCAGTCGACCACGTCCGCGACGACGTCGAACGGGATGTCCTGGGGGATCACCACGATGCCGCCGCGGCGGGCGACGGTCTCGGCCATGCGCCGTCCGGCGACCGCGGTCATGTTGGCCACGACGAGCGGGATCGTGGTGCCGGTGCCGTCGTGCGTGGACAGGTCGACTTCGAGCCGGGACCCGACGGAGGAGCGGGACGGCGTCATGAAGACGTCGCTGTAGGTCAGGTCGTACGGCGGCGCCATGCCGTTGAGAAATTTCACGTTCATCCATCTTATGAGGTGACTGCTTCTACCAAACATTTCCCCCTTTCTCGGGGGCTTATGATCGGCCGGGATGCTCAATGGGGGAGGGAGGGCGTGTGGACGTCACCGAGCGGGACGAGATGATCGTCGTCGGATTCGCAGTACGCACCACGAACGCCGACGAAATGGACCAGGCGCGGGCGAAACTGCCGGTCCTGTGGCAGCGGGCCGGTGCTCCGGGGGCCTTCGCCCACGTGCCCAACCGCGTGGGGGAGAACCTCTACGCGGTGCTCACCGACTACGAGAGCGATCATCACGGCGCCTACACGCAGATCGTCGGCACGGCCGTGCGCACGGTGCCGCGGCTGCCTGAGGGCATGGTGGCGGTGCGGGTGCCGGCCGCCAGAACGATCAAGGTGGAGGCGCGCGGCCCGATGCCGCAGGCGCTGGTCGAGGCCTGGCAGCAGGTGTGGAAGCACACCGAGTCGGGCGGCACGCCGGCCAGGGCGTTCACCACCGACGTGGAGGTGCACCACCCGGGGGGCGTCGACCTCTACGTCGCGGTCTAGAAACCGAGCGCGGCGGCCGCGACCTCGACCGCCGTCGGCTTGACCTCCTCGACGGGCAGGTGGGCGTACTCGACCGAGCAGTCGGCGAGGCCGCCCAGCGCGATCGTGGCCCGGATGCGCTGGGTGGTGGTGAGGTCGTCGCCGAGCAGCAGGGCGACGAGCCGCTGCCGCCATTCGATCATGCGCTTGCCCAGGTCGAGGTAGGACAGCACGGACAGTTCGCGCACCACCATGACGATCACCTCGCGGTGCCGCCAGATCATGTCGAAGTAGTCGTCGAGCAGCTCGCGCGGATCCCCGCCGGGCTGCCGGCCGGCCACGAACCGCTCCATGTCGTCGACGAGCGGCTGGACGATGCTGCGCACCAGATCGTCGCGTGAGGAGAAGTGGTAGTAGAGGGCCGGTTTGGTGATGCCGAGCCGGTCGGAGATCTGGCGCAGGCTGGTGTTCTGCACGCCCTGGCGCACGAACAGCTCGCGCGCCACCGCCTGGATGCGCGCCCTGGTGTCACTCGGCCTGGCCATGGATCAACCCTAATCCTTACCTATCGTTAAGTAAGCCCTTGTGGCGGCCGTCGCCGGTGTTTTACCATCCGGTAAGTAAGGAGGGATGTCCATGCACGTCCTCATCTCCGGCGCCAGCGTCGCCGGCCCCGTCCTCGCCTACTGGCTCACCCGCTACGGGTTCACCGTCACGGTCGTCGAACGCGCCCCCGCGCTGCGCAAGACCGGCGGCCACGCGGTCGACCTGTTCCGGCCCGCCGTCGACATCGCCGCCAAGATGGGCGTGCTCGACCGGATCAGGGCCAGGAAGACCGGCACCGAGCTGCTGACCTTCCACGTACCCGGCCGGTCCCGCCCGGTGCGGATGAGCACCGGGAAGCTCATCGCCGCGTTCTCGGAGCGGCACGTGGAGATCATGCGCGACGACCTGGGCGAGATCTTCTACGACGCCGGCCGCGACGACGTCGAGTACGTCTTCGACGACTCCATCACGGCCATCGGCGAGGACGGCGAGGTGGCGTTCGAGCGCGGGCCGTCGCGCCGGTTCGACCTGGTGGTCGGCGCGGACGGGCTGCACTCCAACGTGCGCCGCCTGGTGTTCGGCCCCGAGGAGCGCTTCGCCACCTGGATCGGCGCCTACCTGGCGGTGGCGTCCGTGCCGAACTACCTGGGCCTCGAAGGGCGCATGGAAGGCGTCTCGGCCGTCGACCGGATCATCGGCCTGTACTCGGCGGCCCACCTGCCGGACGCGCGGGCCGTCTTCCTCTTCCGCACCCGCGAGCCCCTCGGCTACCACTACAGGGACGTGCCCAGGCAGAAGGAGCTGCTGCGCGAGCACTTCGCCGGCCTCGGCTGGGAGGTGCCCCGGCTGCTGGCCGAGCTGGACACCACGCCCGCGTTCTACTTCGACAGCATCACGCAGCTGCGCATGGACACCTGGTCGCGCGGACGCGTCACGCTCGTCGGCGACGCCGGCTACTGCCCGGGGCCCGCCGTCGGCGGCAGCACCAGCCTGGCCGTGGTGGGCGCGTACGTGCTGGCGGGCGAGCTCGCCGCGGCGGGCGGCGACCCCGCGCGGGCGTTCCCCGCGTACGAGGCCGAACTCGGCGCGTACGTGCGCGGCAGCCGCGACCTGGCGCTCGGCATGGCGAAGCGGCTCGTCCCCGGCGGCCGGTTCGACCTGTGGGCGCTCGTCCAGGCGGCCCGCGTGCTCGACCACATCCCGGACGCGGTCATCAGGGCGGCCGGCCGGCTCGGCGGCAGGAGCGCGCGCCTGCACGACGCCGTCACTCTCAAGGACTACTCACCGTACGAGACGGCACGCGGCACGGCCCGCGCCTGACCAAGCGCGACCCGGGGAGCGGTGCCGCGCCCACGCCGCTTCGACGACCGGCTCGCGCGCGGCCCGCGCTCAGCCGAGCACGCCCTGGGCGCGCAGCTTCTCCGCCGCCTCCGCCGGGATGCCCCAGGCGGACAGGTCGTCCAGCCGGGTGGCCGGGGCCAGATCGGGGTCCGGCGCGCCGAGCAGCCGGGGCGCGGGCATCGGCTGGCTCAGCCCGCCGACCTCGACGAAGCTGCGCCGGGCCGCGTTGTGCGGGTGCGCGGGGGCCTCGTCCATCGACAGCACCGGCGACACGCACGCGTCGGAGCCCTCGAACACCGCCTCCCACTCGGCCCTGGTCCGCTTGCGGAACTCCTCCGCCAGCCGCGCCCGCAGCGCCGGCCACTGCGCCTGGTCGTTGCGGTCCGGCAGGTCCGACAGGCCCATGAGGGACACCATCGCCTCCCAGAACTGCGGCTCCAGCGATCCCACCGCCAGGTAGCCGCCGTCGGCCGTCTCGTACGTGTCGTACATGGGGGCGCCGGTGTCGAGCAGGTTGGTGCCGCGCGGCCCCCACATGCCGCTGCTCACGCCCTGGTAGAACATCGCGAACAGGATCGCCGCCCCGTCGACCATGGCGGCGTCGATCACCCGTCCCAGGCCGGTGCGCTCCCGCTCGAACAGCGCCAGCAGCACCCCGTACGCGAGCATGAGGCCGCCGCCGGCGAAGTCGCCCAGGATGTTGATCGGCGGGGTCGGCTTGCCGCCCTCGCGGCCCAGCATCGACAGCACGCCGGAGACCGCGATGTAGTCGATGTCGTGCCCCGCCGTGGGCGCCAGCGGGCCGTCCTGGCCCCACCCGGTCATCCGGCCGTAGACCAGCCGCTCGTTGACCGCGTGCAGGTCGTCGGGCCCGATGCCGAGCCGTTCGGCCACGCCCGGCCGGAACACCTCGATCACCACGTCGGCGTGCCGGGCCAGTTCCTTGAACGCGGCCACGCCCTCGGGGGACTTCAGATCCAGCCCGACCGAGCGCTTGCCGCGGTCCATCACGTCGGTGCGCGGCCGGTCGGAGACCGCCTTCACCCGGTCGACCCGCAGCACCTCGGCGCCGTGGTCGGCGAGCATCATCCCGGCGAAAGGACCTGGTGCCAGCCCCGCCAGCTCCAGCACCCGAACCCCGGACAGCGGACCCTGACGAGCGTTCGACATCGGCGTCTCCTTCTCATGACCGGCAGGCGAACAGTCACCCAAGTAGAACAATATTCGGTGTGCTCTGGCAAGACGCCTTCCTGACCACCCCTCAGAGGCAGGTGAGGTATGGGAAACTTGCCCACTATTCGGGTGGTCAACAGGGGTAGGACATGGATGCGGATAGCGGCCGGCTGATCGCCAAGCGCTACGAGTTAGTACGCGCGCTTGGCCGCGGTGGGATGGGCGTGGTCTGGGAAGGCCACGACACGCTGCTCGACCGGCAGTGCGCGGTCAAAGAAGTGGTGCTGCCCGCGGGCCTGCCCGACGCCGACCAGGAGCGTCAGCTCGTCCGCACCGCGCGGGAGGCCCGCACCGCCGCCCAGTTCAACCACCCGTCCGTGGTCGCGGTGTACGACGTGGTGGAGGAGGACGGGCGGCCCTGGATCATCATGGAGCTGGTGCGCGCCCCGTCCGTCGAGGAGGTCGTGGCGACCATGGGCGCGCTGCCGGTGCGGCAGGCCGCCGACGTCGGGCGCCAGGTGCTGTCCGCGCTCGTCGCCGCGCACGGGCAGGGCATCCTGCACCGCGACGTGAAGCCGAGCAACGTGCTGCTCACCGACGACGGCCGGGCGGTGCTCACCGACTTCGGCATCGCCACAGCCGAGGGCGAGTCCTCGCTCACCAAGACCGGCATGGTGACCGGCTCGCCCGGATTCCTGGCCCCCGAGCGGGTGCGCGGCACCGAGGCGGGCCCGGCCTCCGACCTGTGGTCGCTGGGCGCCACCCTCTACGCCACGCTGGTCGGCCGCTCGCCGTTCGAACGCGGCGAGCCCATGGACACGCTCAAGGCCATCCTCGACGAGGAGCCCGACTACCGGCGCATCCCGCCGATCATGCACCCGGTGCTCCAGGGGCTGCTGCGCAAGGACCCGGCCGAGCGGGTGACCGCCCAGGAGGCGGACGAGCTGCTCGACGCCGTCCTCCAGGCCAGGCCGGCCGCCGCCGACCCGGACGCGCCCGGCCCCCGCGTGTCGCGCGGGCTCGTCCGCGCCGTCGTGGCGGCCGCCGCGGCCGCCGTCGTGGTCGTGGCGGCGGGCGCCGTCGCGTACTTCAGGTCCGCCGGCCCGGCCGAGGGCACCGCGCAGCTCGCCCAGCGGGCCGCGGCGACCAGCCCGATGCCGAGCGCCCCGCCGTCCGCCACGCCGACGCCGACGGCCAGCTCCACGCTCGCGCCGACGCCCGCCCCGACCAGGACGAGGCCCGTGGTGCGGGCCTGGACCTCGCCCGCCGGCTGGTCGATCGAGCGGCCGGCCGGCTGGAAGGGCGCGCGCGGCGAGCACCACGCCGAGTGGACGCACCCGCACCGGATGGGTCACCTGGCCGTCGAGGCCGTCTACGCCAGCCTCGACCCGCACCAGCTCCTGCGCGACGAGGAGGAGGCGTTCAAGTCCGCCGGGGGCGCCGGCGTCCTGCGCGACGCCGGACTCAGGAAGGTCAGCCACAACGGCGCCAAGGCCGTGGAGTGGGAGTTCACCTGGGTGGCCGAGGCGGGCGGCGGCACGCCGTGGGCCGCGCCCGGCATGAAGTACCACGAGGTGCGCCGGGCCGTGACGATCGGCGAGACCGCCTACATCCTGTCCTGGACCTTCACCGAGGCGCAGTGGCAGCGCAACACCGGCCTGATGCGCCAGGTGATGGAGAGCTTTACGGTGGGCGCATGACGCCCTGGAACCTGCTGGCGCTCCCGCCGCTCCCCGTGGACCTGATCCGCCGGCTGCTGGCCCCGCTCGGCGACCGGGTGAGCGTGCGCGCGCCCGCCACGCGCGACCGCGCGGCGCTGCTGGCCGCGCTGCCCGAGGCGGAGATCGTGCTGGGCGACTGGACGGGCGAGCTCACGCTGGACGCCGCGGCCGTGGCCGCCGCGCCCCGGCTGGCGTTCCTGCAGCAGCCCTCGGTCGGCGTCGACGGCCACGACCTGGCCGCGCTGGCCGCCGCCGGCGTGCCGGTCGCCAACACGGCGGGCGTCAGCGCGGGCGCGGTGGCCGAGTGGTGCGTGGCCGCCGCCCTGGCGGTGACCCGCAAGCTGGCCGCGGCCGACGCGGCCGTGCGCGCGGGGGAGTGGCCGCAGCAGGCGCTCCAGCCACGGGAGCTGGGGGCCGCCCGGGTGGGCGTGGTCGGCTACGGGCCGATCGGGGAGGCGTGCGCCCGTCTGTTCGGGGCGTTCGGCGGCCGAGTCTCCTACTGGACGCGCACGCCCCGGGAGGACCCCCGCTACACCGCGCTGGAGGACCTGCTGGAGACCAGTGACGTGGTGGTCGTGGTGATCGCGCTGTCGGAGGAGACCCGCGGCCTGATCGACCCGCGCCGGCTCAAGCGGGGCGCCGTGCTGGTCAACGCCGCCAGGGGCGGGGTCGTGGACCAGGACGGGCTGGTGGCGGCGCTGCGTTCGGGGCATCTCGGGGGCGCGGCGCTGGACGTGTTCGACGCCGAGCCGCTGCCTCCCGGCGACCCGCTGCGCGAGCTGCCCGGAGTGCTGCTGTCGCCGCACGTCGCCGGCGTGACCCAGGAGGCCACCGGCCGCCTGATGACCGTCACGCTGGACAACCTGGCCGCGGCCGTGGAGGGCCGCGAAGTCGTCAACGTGGTGAATGGCGTTTGTCAGCCAATTACGCGGAAATACTCGGAATCACCGGCTTCTTAGGCTTGTAGCTGGCACGATGAACAGTTTTCGTGTCTTTAACGCCCCCGGTCTGTTCCATGTTGTCCCGGAGAGATAACGTTCTGTCGACGATCTCTGCCGGCTCCAGGGGGTGCTTGCGTGAAGACGACGATGTCGACACACCGACGGGCAGTGGAGCACATCCGGCGCTCCTACGCCGAGATTCCCGGCGACGCCGCGCCGCGCCTGGCCAAGGCCACGTCCAACCTGTTCAGGTTCCGCGACTCCGGCAAGACGGCCGGGCTTTCCGCCAGGGATCTCGACGAGGTCATCAGCGTCGACCCCGAGACGATGACCGCCGAGGTCCAGGGCATGACCACCTACGAGCACCTCGTGGACGCCACGCTCCGCCACGGGTTGATGCCGTACGTCGTCCCCCAGCTCAAGACCATCACCCTGGGCGGGGCCGTGACCGGGCTCGGCATCGAGTCGACCAGCTTCCGCGACGGCCTGCCCCACGAGTCGGTCGAGGAGCTGGAGATCCTCACCGGCGACGGCCGCGTCATCGTCGCCCGTGACGACAACGAGCACCACGACCTCTTCCGGGCCTTCCCCAACTCCTACGGCACCCTCGGCTACGCGCTGCGCCTGCGCATCAAGCTGCGCAAGGTCCATCCGTACGTGCGGCTCACCCACGTCAGGTTCACCGACGCCGACAAGTGCATGCTGGCCATGCAGGAGATCTGCGAGAGCATGGAGCACGACGGCGAGCCGGTCGACTTCGTCGACGGGGTCTTCTTCGGCCCGCAGGAGCTCTACCTCACCGTCGGCCGCTTCGCCGACCGGGCGCCCTACACCTCCGACTACACCGGCATGCGCATCTACTACCAGTCGATCCGGCAGCGCGGCCGCGACTGGCTGACCGTGCGCGACTACCTGTGGCGCTGGGACACCGACTGGTTCTGGTGCTCGCGCGCGTTCGGCGTGCAGCAGCCGATGGTCCGCACGTTCATGCCGCGCCGCTGGATGCGCTCCGACGTCTACCGCAGGCTCGTGGCCCTCGACCGCAAGCACGGCGTCACCGCCCGCATCGACCGCTGGCGCGGCCGGCCGGTGCAGGAGTCGGTCATCCAGGACGTCGAGGTGCCGGTCGAGCGCGGCGCGGAGTTCCTGGAGTTCTTCCACGGCGAGGTCGGCATGACGCCGGTCTGGATGTGCCCGCTGCGGGCGAGCTCCCGCTGGCCGCTCTACCCCCTGGAGCCCGGGAAGCTGTACGTGAACTTCGGTTTCTGGGGCATGGTGCCGCTGCCGCGGGGGCGGTTCGACGGCCACCACAACCGGCTCATCGAGAACGCGGTGCACGAGCTCGACGGGCACAAGTCGCTCTACTCGACGTCCTTCTACGGCCGCGACGAGTTCTGGCGGCTGTACAACGGCGACACCTACTGGCCGGTCAAGCGGGAATACGATCCGAGCGGCCGCCTGCTTGATCTGTACGACAAGTGTGTGCGGGGAAGGTGATGTGATGGCTCTCGCGTCCATCTTCGAGAAGATCGTCGGTACGGACGCCGGCATCGCGTTCATGGCGTATGACGGCAGCAAGGCGGGTCCCGACGGCGCCGACGTCACCCTTGAGGTGAAGTCGCCCATCGCGGTGGCCTACCTGGCGCAGGCCCCCGGCGAGCTGGGGCTGGCCCGGGCGTACGTGTCCGGCCACATCGACGTGCACGGCGACCTCTACACCCTGCTCGACCGGATGTGGAACATCACGACCAACGACCTGACCCCGGCCGAGAAGGTCGCCGCGGTCCGCTCGCTGGGGCTCAAGCCGCTGCTCATGCGCGTCCCTGTGCCGCCGCAGGAGGTGCGCACCAGCGCGCTGGCCAGGCTGGGCTCGCGCCACGCCAAGCAGCGCGACGCCGAGGCCATCCACCACCACTACGACGTGTCCAACCGGTTCTACTCGTGGGTGCTCGGCCCCTCCATGGCCTACACCTGCGCCACCTTCCCCTCCGAGGACGCCACGCTGGAGGAGGCCCAGTTCGCCAAGTTCGACCTGGTGGCCCGCAAGCTCGGGCTCCGGGAGGGCATGCGGCTGCTCGACGTCGGCTGCGGCTGGGGCGGCATGGTCATCCACGCCGCCCAGCACTACGGCGTCAAGGCGCTCGGCGTGACGCTCAGCCGCCAGCAGGCCGAGTACGCGCAGAAGGCCATCGCCGAGGCCGGGCTGCAGGACCTCGCCGAGGTTCGCCACATGGACTACCGCGACGTCACCGAGAGCGACTTCGACGCCGTCAGCTCCATCGGCCTGACCGAGCACATCGGCAAGGACAACCTGCCCGCCTACTTCGGTTTCCTCAACGGCAAGCTCAAGCCCGGCGGCCGGCTGCTCAACCACTGCATCACCCGGCCCACCGGCAAGGAGAAGACGTTCAACAAGGGCGGCTTCATCAACCGCTACGTCTTCCCCGACGGCGAGCTGGAGTCGGTCGGCTACCTGGTCAGGCAGATGGAGGACAACGGCTTCGAGATCCGCCACGAGGAGAACCTGCGCGAGCACTACGCCAAGACGCTGAGCCACTGGTGCGACAACCTGGACGCCAACTGGGAGGACGCGGTCCAGGAGGTCGGCATGGGCACCGCCCGCGTCTGGGCCCTCTACATGGCGGGCTGCATCGTCGGCTTCGAGCGCAACAAGATCCAGCTCCACCAGGTGCTCGGCGTCAAGCTGGATGACCAGGGGCGCTCCGGCATGCCGCTGCGCCCGTCCCGCGACTGGCCCTGATCAGCTCTCCAGCACCTCGTACAACGTCTTGGCGAACTCGGCCGGGTGCGTGAGGAAACCCACGTGCCCGCCGGGGAAGCCGGCGATGTCCAGCCCGAGTTCCTCGGCGAGGGCGAGGGCGGTGCGGTGGCCGACGGTGGACCCCGTCTCGCCGCCGGTGGCCAGCGTGAACTTGCCGCCCCGCAACGCCTCCAGGTCGGGCACGTAACGGACGAACGACCGCAGCTCGTACGCCACGCAGAAGGACATGTTGGCCTGGACCCGCGCCAGCATGTCGGCGACCGGAGGCGGCAGCCCGGCCGACGCCTCCGGCGGCGCGGCGACGCCGAGCAGGGCGCTCAGCGCCCGGACCGCCGCCGGCGCGCCCTCCCGCTCGTACGTCTCGTACACCTCCTGGAAGGCGGCGTGCCAGCGGTCGGCGTCGGGCAGCAGCTCGATGAGGAGCGGCTCGTGCGCGACCGCCGCGCGCACCTGCTCGGGACGGGCGGCCAGCAGGTCCATCACGACCATGCCGCCGTAGCTCGTGCCGAAGAGGTAGGCGGGCTCCCGGCAGAGCGCGCGCAGCAGCAGGTGCGCGTCGCGGGCGTGCTGGGGGATGCGCTGCTCGCCGATCGGGGAGGTCAGCCGGCTCCGCGAGTTGCCGCGCGGATCGTAGGTGATCACGGTGTAGTGGTCGGCGAGCAGTGCGGCCAGCGGCGCGAACGCGCCCGCGTCCCCCTCGCCGCCGTTCACCAGCAGCAGGACCGGGCCGGACCCGCGCAGCTCGTAGTACAGCTCGGCGCCGGGAACGGCGAGCGTGCCAGCTTCCATGCGATCCTCCGATGTTCGTGAGCCGTACACGAACAGATCGCGGACGCGGGGGAAAGCGTTTCGGTCCTGGGCCCCCTCCCTCCGGAAGGGGGCCTGCGGGGCTCAGCGCAGCTCGCGCTTGAGGATCTTGCCGGTGGCCGTCATCGGCAGCGCGTCGCGGAACTCCACGATCCTCGGGTACTTGTAGGCCGCCATGTTGTCCCTGGCCCAGGCGACGAGCTCGTCCTCGGTGAGGCTCGCGCCCGCGTCGAGGATGACGTACGCCTTGACCTCCTCGCCGTGGGAGTCGTGCGGCACGCCCACCACCGCCGCGAGCGAGACCGCCTCGTGCGTCATGAGGATCTCTTCCACCTCGCGCGGGTAGACGTTGAACCCGCCGCGGATGATCATGTCCTTGGCCCTGTCGATGATCGAGTAGTAGCCGTCGGCGTCGCGGGTGGCGATGTCGCCGGTGCGGAACCAGCCGTCGCGCATCACCTCGGCGCTCGCCTCGGGCCGGCCGTAGTAGCCCTTCATGATGTTGTGGCCGCGGATCGCGATCTCGCCGGGGCCCTCGCCCTCGACCGTCTTCCAGTCGTTGTCGATCAGCTTCATCTCCACGCCCCAGATCGGGGTGCCGATCGTGCCGGGCTTGGCCGGGCGGCCCGGCTGGTTGAAGCTGGCCACCGGGGCGGTCTCGGACAGGCCGTAGCCCTCCAGGATGCCGATGCCGAAGGTCTGCTCGAAGTCCTTGAGCACCTCGACGGGGGAGGCGGAGCCGCCCGCCACCGCGACCTGCAGCGTGGCCGGGGGCTCCGCGCCCTCGGCGTGGATCTTGGTGAGCATGGCCCAGTACATGGTCGGCACGCCCGCGAAGAACGTCGCCTCCTCGCGGCGCATCAGCTCCAGCGCCTCGCCCGGCTCGAAGCGCGGCATGAGCACCAGCTTGGCGCCGCGCATGAACCCGGTGTTCATGACCACCGTCTGCCCGAAGGAGTGGAACAGCGGCAGCACGCCCATGTAGGTGTCGCCGTTCTCCGAGCGCGGGAACATCTTGTCGTTGACCATGACGTTCATCAGCATGTTCTGGTGGCTCAGCTCGGCGCCCTTGGGCTGGCCGGTGGTGCCCGAGGTGTAGAGGATGACGGCGGTGTCGTCGGCCGAGGTCTGCACGGTCTCGAACTCGCCGGACATGCCGTTCAGCGCCGCCCAGACCGACTCCCCGTACTCCGACTCGGTCGCCAGCGGCGTGGCCGGCAGCACGAAGAAGTGGTCGCAGCCCTCGGCCCCCTCGAACCCCGCCCGGCCGCGCTCGCCCAGCGGCAGCTCGGGCGTGCCCTCGAAGCAGAACAGCGCCTTGGCGTCGCTGTCGTCCAGGTGATAGCTGATCTCCCTGGACTGCAGCAGCACATTGAGCGGCACCACGGTCGCCCCGGCCTTGAGGATGCCGAAGTAGACGAACGGGAAGTACGGCAGGTTGGGACAGGCGATCGCGACCTTGTCGCCCTTGCCGATGCCCCGCGAGACCAGCAGGTTCGCGACCTGGTTGGCCACGGTGTCGATCATGGAGTACGGCAGCCGCATGTCGCCGAAGACGACGGCCGTGTTCTCCGGAGTGTTCCTGGCACTGTCTTCCAGGACGATCGACAGGTTGAGCATGACGCCTTCCCTCCTTGTTGGGCCTTCGGCCACATCTTCGCAGCGGGGGCATACCAACCGGTAGGTAACTCAGGTTACAGATGCGTATGGACGCGATGCCGCCGCTGGAGTAAGCAAGTAACAAGTTACTCGCCCCTGGGAGGGGTCCATGGAGTACGACTACGTGATCGTCGGAGCCGGTTCGGCGGGGTGCGTGCTGGCGGCGAGGCTCTCGGCCGACCCCGCGGTGTCCGTGGCGCTCGTCGAGGCCGGCGGCCAGGACGACAAGCTCGAGATCCGCATGCCCCTCGGGTTCCCCAAACTCTTCAAGACCCCGTACGACTGGGACTTCACCACCGCGAAGCAGGGCGAGATGGCCGGGCGCGAGCTCTACTGGCCGCGCGGGCGGGTCCTCGGCGGCTCCTCCTCGCTCAACGCCCAGATGTGGGTGCGCGGCTGCGCCCTGGACTACGACCAGTGGCGGATCCCCGGCTGGGGGTACGAGGACGTGCTGCCGTACTTCCACCGGGCCGAGCGCCGCGTCGGCAGCAACCACGGCGGCGTCTACGGGACCACCGGCCCGCTGCTCATCTCCGAGCTGCGCAGCCCCAACGTCACCACCGCCGCGTTCCTCAAAGCCTGCGAGGAGCTCGGGTTACGCCGCCTGGACGAGCTCAACGGCCCGTCCAACGAGGGCTACAGCCCCACCCCCGTCACCCAGGACCGGGGCCGCCGCTGGAGCGCCGCGGACGCGTACCTGCGCCCCGCGCTGCCCCGGCCGAACCTCACCGTGATCACCGAGGCCCCCGTGGACCGGATCACGATCGAGGACGGGCGCGCCACCGGCATCGAGCACAGCGGCGGCGCCCAGATCAGGGCCAGGCGCGAGGTCATCCTGTCGGCGGGCGCCATCGGCTCCCCCTACCTGCTCATGCGCTCCGGCGTCGGGGCCGGCGACGAACTGCGCGACGCCGGCGTGCCGGTCGTGCGCGACCTCCCCGAGGTCGGCAAGAACCTCCAGGACCACCTGTCCACCGGCGCCTTCGTCTCCTGCACCAAGCCCGTCACGCTCACCAGGGCGGAGTCCGTCGCCAACCTGCTGCGCTACCTGGTGTTCCGCTCCGGCATGCTCACCTCGAACGTGGGTGAGGCGGTCGCCTTCATCAGGACCTCCCCGGAGGAGCCGGCCCCCGACATCGAGCTGGTCTACGCCCCGGTGCCGTTCAAGGACCACGGCCTCACCCCGCCCACCGGCCACGGGCTGACCGTCGGCGTCGTGCTGCTGCAGCCCGAGAGCCGGGGCAGGATCGGCCTGAACGGCCGCGAGGTGGTGGTCGACCCCGCCTACCTGAGCGCCGGCGTCGACGTCGAACGGCTGACGGCCGGGCTCAAGACGGCCAAGCAGGTGTTCGCCACCAACGCGATGAAGCCGTACGCGGGCGGGCCGATGCCCCCGTACACCATGCCGGAGAGCGATGAGGAGATCGCCCAGTGGATCAGGGAACGCGGCGAGACTCTCTACCACCCCGTCGGCACCTGCCGGATGGGCGTGGACGAGGCGTCGGTCGTGGACCCGTCGCTGCGCGTGCGCGGCGTGGCGGGGCTGCGGGTGGCGGACGCCTCCGTCATGCCGACGCTCAACCGGGGCCACACCCACGCCCCGGCGGTGATGATCGGTGAGAAGGCGGCCGACCTGATCGCCGAAAGCTGATCGGCCCCGGACGCCCCCGCGCGGGCGTCCGGAATGTTAGGTTGCGCAGTCATGGAGATCAGAACCGTCCACGCCAACGGGGTGGAGTTCTCGTATCTGACCGTGGGGGACGGGCCGCTGGCGCTGTGCCTGCACGGCTTCCCCGACACCGCGCACACCTGGCGTCACCTGCTGCCCGAGCTCGCCGGGCGCGGCTACCGCGCGGTCGCGCCCTTCACCCGCGGCTACGCGCCGACCGAGATCCCCGCCGACGCCGCCTACGAGGGCGCCGCGCTCGCCGCCGACGTGCTCGCCCTGCACGAGGAGCTCGGCGGCGACGAGCGCGCGGTGCTCGTCGGGCACGACTGGGGGGCGTTCCCCGCCTACGCGGTCGCCGACCGGTTCCGGGCGGCCGTGACCATGGCGGTCCCGCCGCCCGCCGCGCTGCTCGCCGGGCTGATGGACTACGACCAGCTCAAGCGGTCGTTCTACGTGTTCCTCTTCCAGACGCCGCTGGCCGAGTCGGCCGCCGCGACCCCGGGGTTCCTGGACCGGCTCTGGCAGGACTGGTCGCCTGGCTACGACGCCTCCGACGACCTCGCCTTCGTGCGCCGCAGCATCGGGGAGCCGGCCAACCTGGCGGCGGCCATCGGCTACTACCGGGCCATGATGGGCACCACCCCGCCCTCCGGGCGCTACCCGGATCCGGGCAGGGCGGAGTCGACGCCCATCCTCTACCTGCACGGCGACCGCGACGGCTGCCTCACGCCCGACGTGGTCAAGCAGGCACTGCCGCACCTGCCGCCGGGCTCCCGCGCCGAGCTGGTGCCCGGCGCGGGCCACTTCCTGCACCTGGAGCGGCCGGACGTGGTCAACCGGCTCGTCCTCGACTGGCTCGCCGCCGTTCCCTGAGCCGCAGCACTGCCAGTACGGGATGCCGCCCCGACAGGCTGACCTCCACCCGCTCCACGGTCTCGAACCCCGGCGGATCCCCGCCTTCGTCGTACGACAACGCCACCACCAGCCCGTCGCGGGCCAGCACGCGGCGGATCTCCCGCCACAGCCGGTCCGGCTCCCGGGCGAGCTCCCCGGCGGGCGGCACCTGACGCCCCCACGGCGGATTCACCAGCACCCGATCGACACTGCCCCCGGCCACCGGCACCCGCCCGGCGTCAGCCACCCCCCACCGGAACCTCGTGCCCCTGCCCGTGCAGTTCGCGCCGGCCAGGCCGGGGAGGTCAGCCGTGCGGCCGAAGACCTCCGCACTCCCCGCCACCCTCGCACCGTCCGCGAGGAGTGCGCCGTCCGCGCCGTCCTCGGCGTGGCGGGCGTTCTCGCGGGCGGCGGCGATGGCGGCCTGGTCGTGGTCGAGGCCCAGGAGGACGGCCTGCGGCGCGAGCGCGGCGGCCTCGATGAGGGTGGTGCCCGCGCCGCAGCACGGGTCCAGGACCGTGCGCGCCCCGGCGAGCCGGGCCAGACCGGCCATGGCGGCGGCCAGCGGCGGGTGCAGGGTGCCCCGGATCGAGGCCGTCTTGTAAGGCCTGCGGTGCAGCGGCCGGCCCGCGATCCGTACCGCGATCACCGCCCGGTCGCCCTCGATCGTGACCCGCCACGCGACGCACCCGCCGGGCGGCGCCGCGCCGCCCGAGCGCGAGTGGTACGGCGACCCCAGCCGCCGCGCCAGCTCCGCCCCGACGGCGTCCTCGATCTCGAACCGCGTGTAGTTGCGCCGCCCCACGAACGACGCGGAAACCTCGATCCCCGGCTGCGCGGGGACGCCGGGGTACGTGATCGTACGGGCGGCGGCGGCCAGGCGGCGCAGGGCCGCGCGGGCGGGCCCGACACCGTCCACGACGGCCGCCACCAGCAGCACGTCGTCGGCCGTCCGCAGCCCTGTCAGCCCGGCCCAGGAGCCCGAGGGCTCGAACCACACCTCACGATGGCGCAGCCCGCTCACCCGGCCCAGCCGTGAATTCCGGATCTCCGCGGCGACCAGCGGTTCGATGCCACGAACCGACCGTGCCACGGCAAGAGTGTGCGCGGAAGAACGCGCCCGGCGTCCCTCCGCAGGTTGCGAATCTCGCACCTGTCTTCTCCCACGTCGCGACCCGGGACGGCGGCAGGCCGTCCCGCATCGCCGGCGGTGGGTCGTCCGCGACCCGCCGGCGGGTCGCTAACGCAGGTAGAAGAACGTCACGCGGCCACCTTAGCGATCACCCGCCGGCGACCACCACGGGTTTTCCGCCAGGCCCGCGTCAACGCAGGGACACCGTCGTGAGCCCCGGATACGCCCTGATCTCGGCCTCGGTGAACCGCCCGGTCACCCACCGGCCGCGCGAGAACAGCTCGGTCTGGTCGGCGTGGTGCGGCGAGGTCGAGTCGGCCGACAGCGAGTACGTCAGCACGGTGCGGGCGCGCGGCCCGGACGGCGTCAGCTCCACGGCCATCAGGAAGCTGGAGCCGGTGTCGACGTCCTCATAGCGGCCTTCCTCGCCGAGCGCGCCGCGGGCGCGGATCCGGTCGAAGCACCCCTCCGCCTCGGTGCAGCCCGGCACCGGGACGGCGCCGTACCACTGGGCCTGCCCCGGCGTCAGCGTCAGCGGGAGGTCGTTGGCCCTGAAGAACCGCACGGCGTCGGCCAGCGCGGCCGGCACCACCGGGTTGGCGAGGTCGAGCCCGCGCGGTGTGGTGAGCGGGTGCTCGGGGTCGAACGGCACCTTCCACCAGCTCCTCGGCGGGATGACCCCGCCGTCGGGCCGTCTCCGCGGGCGGTGCAGGCCCAGGAAGAACTCGCGCCACAGGATCGCGCCACGGCTGTCCAGGCGGGCCCGCCCGTCCCAGGCCGTCAGCGTGGCGCAGGCCCGGCGGACGTCGACCTTCTCGCCGTCGCTCGCCGTCATCACGGGCTTGGCCCGGCACAGCGCGCGCAGATCCGGGCGGAGCAGCTCGGCACTCAGGTTGCGCTTGCCCGTCGCCGTCCGCTGGAGAGTGTCCAGCGTGAAGCCGGGGGCGCCGAGCCCGTCGTCGCCCGACAGCCGCTGGGCGATCATGTCGAGGCCGACCCGGGTGCGCAGGTCCCGTTGCGTGCGGGTGTCGCCGAAGATGCGCGGATAGTCGGTGAGCGGGGCCTCCGGGTTGGTCAGCCAGGGATCGGCGTTGGCGTTGGTCACGTAGTCGGCGCGGGCCAGCCGGGGCTGGGCGGCGGGGCCGAAGACGCCCGGCTCGATCGCGTCCGCGTCCTCGCCCCACAGACAGGCCGACGTGGACCCGTCCAAAATGAGCGTCTCGGGGTCGTCCCCGGCGCGGCAGCGATCCGCCTGCTCGTCGGTGACGTGCGGGACCACCGAGGCGTCGGCGAAGTACGTCTCGCCGCCGGCGTCCGCGGCGAGCGTGTAGACGAAGGGCATCCCCTGGTAGGTGTCCTGCGCGCGGCGCAGCCCGGCCAGGTCGCGGGCGGCGCCGATGGCCAGCCACTCGTCGGCGAAGCGCAGATTGGCGGCGTTGACGTCGGCCAGGGCGATCGCCGTCCCCTCCGTCCAGCCGGTGGCCAGCACCGGGCCGTACCGGGAGGTGTACAGGGTGGTGGTGACTGTGTTGGTCGCGCCCCAGGCGTCCCGGACGGTGACCGACACCTCCTGCCGGCCCATCGGCTCGGGCCGGCCGTCCACCAGGTACGTGGTGCGCCGGCCCGGCACCAGCTTGAGCCGGTACAGGGTGAAGCGCTGGGCGTGGGAGACGGTGTGCGTCCAGGCCACGCTCGCGTTGTGGCCGATCTGGACCATGGGGGTGCCGTACAGGCTGCCGCCCGACACGTCGAGCACGCCCGGGATGGTCAGGTGGACCTGGTAGAAGCGGCGGCTGCCGTTCCACGGGAAGTGGGGGTCGGCCAGCAGCATGCCGTGGCCGCCGCGGGTGGCCTCGCGCCCGAGGGCGTAGGCGTTGCTGCCGGGGGCGCTCACCTTCTTCTTCCTGTCCGGCTGCTTCGTCTCCTCTTCCTCCTGCCCGGAGGCGGCGATGGCCTCCTTGAACGAGGAGCTTCCGGCCAGGCGGCCGAGGTCGAGCAGGTTCATCCAGACGTCCGTGGCGGTGATGGGGCCGACCCAGTCCTTGCCCCGGCAGGCCGGGTCGGGCAACCCGGCCACGCCCGTCTCGCTCAGGTAGCGGTTGAACCCGGCCACGTAGCCGTCCACGAGCGCCCGCACCTCGGCACCGGGGCCGTGGGGCGCCGGGCGGGCGAGCACCCGGCGCAGCACGCCCGACGCGTGGACGCTCTTGTGGTACACGTCGCTGGCCAGGTTGGAGACCGGGTCGACGGCGTCGTCCGACATCGCCTCCGCGCCGAAGTGGCGCGACCGCTCGCCGCGCAGGGTGAGCGCCCACGAGGCCATGACGCACAGGTTGTCCTCCGCGAAGGCGTAACCGTAGCCGTAGCCGAGGCCGCCGTGGTCCTTCGCGGAGATGTGCGGGATGCCGTACTCGGTGCGCCTGATGTCGGCGGCGTAGCGGCCTTCGGCGGCCCGCGCCGGCGCGGGCGCCGCCACGAGGAGGGAGGCGGTCAGTGCGGCCGCGAGCGGCGCGGCCAGCCGCCGGACACATGTGCTGATCATCGGCGGTCCTATTCGAAGCGGGCGTTGTCGGGGGTGGTCACGCGCTTGAGCAGCGGCAGACCGGCGAGGGCGATCAGCAGGGCGGCCAGCAGCCCGCCGCCGACGGTCAGGAAGTAGGCGGGGCCAGGCATCGTCGCCGGGGCGCTCTTGATCGCCAGCTGGTCGATCACCGGCCCGGCCACGCCGAAGCCCGCGCCCGCCGCCACCAGGGCGGCCAGCACCACCGGGACGGCCGTCTCCAGCAGCATCACCCTGGTAAGCGTCCGTGCCGGCGTGCCGCACAGCCGCAGCAGCGTGAAGGGCTGCCTGCGCTCCACCACGCCGCCGGCGACCGCCACCAGCAGGCCGCAGCCCGCCACCAGCAGGGTCAGCGCGACGATGGCCAGCGCGACGCGTTCCACCTGGTCCAGCAGCACCGCGCGGGCCTGGGCGACCTCGGCGAACGTCTGCGGTGTCTCGGCGCTGCCGGAGAGGGCGACGTACGGGTTGAGCAGCGTGCGGATCCGCTCACGGACGACCGGGTCGGCCGCGTGGATCAGCACCGCGGCCAGGGGCCGGTCGGCTGTGGCCGTGTCGCCCTTGTTGCCCGCGTCCACGACCGGCAGGTTGCGGTCGACGGAGAGCATGTTGTCGCTGGTCAGCAGCCGGTTGAAGTCGGCCGTCACCGCGTGGACGCCCGGGGCGCACCGGCCGAGCGCCGGGAAGGCGGCCAGGGCGTCGCATTCGACCACGTGCCCGAGCAGGAAGTCGAGCCTGCAGCCGGGGCCCGGGTCGCACGGCGGAGGGCCGTCGGGTAGGGCAGGCGTATCGGCCCTGCGGTAGATCGGCAGCACGGTGACGCCGGGATGGGCGCGTAACTTGGCGAGCAGCTCGGCCGCCGTGGCGGGCGGCAGAGGCTGACCCTCGGTGGCGTCGGCGTACCCGAACGGCGCCCGCATGACCTCGTTCAGCGTGCCGCCGCCCGCCGCCTCCTGGCCCGAGACGACGGCGGGGACGATCCCGGCGACGGCCGTGCCGATGAAGACCGCCAGCACGATCCCGTTCACCGACCGGAAGGCCCCCTTCGGATCGGCCGCCAGCCGCCGCGCGGCCAGCAACGTCGCCGCGCCGCGCGTGACGCGGGCGGCCAGCCGCGCGGCCAGCATCGTCAGCCACGGCCCGGCCACCACGAGACCGACCATGATCAGCGCCAGACCGGCGTCGACGAGCACCGCGTCCGGGTCCTCGCCGCCCGCGAACACCGGGCCCGCGAACAGCCCCAGCCCCGCCAGCAGCGGGAGCACCCGCCACCATCCCGGGGCGGCGGCCCGCACCTTCCGCGCCGCGCCGAGCGGTGTGATCCGCACCCGGCGCAGCGACCACAGCGCGGCGCCGGCGGCGGCGAGCGGCACGCCCGCGACCACGGCGCCGTACTGGAGAGCGGTCGGCACGACCACGTCGGGGAAGAAGCGGGAGCCGGTGACGGCGACGCCGGCCAGGGCGGGCCGCACCGCCTGGAAGACCGCGACGCCGGCGAGCGCGCCCAGCAGCGCGCCGAGCGCCGCGTCCACCGAGGCGATCACGTTGATCTGCCGCGCGGTGGCGCCCGCCAGCCTGATCGCCGCGAAGCGCGCCTCGCGGCGGGCGGAGGCCAGCCGCGTGGCCGTGCCGACGAGGACGAGCAGCGGGAAGATCAGGCCGATGGCGGCGATGCCGAAGCCGTGCTCGTAGAGGGCCGCGGTGTCGTCCGCGCGCGGGGTGGTGGCGACGGCGTCGACGGCCACGGTGCCGGCCATGGCGGCCAGCTCGCCGGGGGTCCGGCCGACGACGACGACCAGGTCGTCAGGGCCGGACAGCGCCGCCCGCCCGATCAGCCCGGCGCGGTCGCCGGGGAAGCGGCCGGCGAGCTGTTCGCGCGGCACGGCGTCCATCAGCTCGGCGAGCGCGGGCGAGACGTAGTGGCGCCCCGCGCCGGGCAGCTCGGGGACGCCGGGCACGGCCGCTGTGGGCGTTCCGTCGAGGACGGCGACGTCGAGCCGCTTGATCGGGCGGCCCGCGTAGGAGTCCTGGCGGTGGTTCCACAGCACGGCGCCCGGGGTGGCGCCCAGCGCCCAGCCGCCCGGCGCGGAGCCGGTCGTGCACTCCCAGCACGGGCGGTCAGCGGTCACCTGGAAGGCGTTGAACAGCGCCACCGTGGACAGCAGCACCGTCACCCCCATCGCGACGGAGGCGGTGACGAGCGCCAGCCGGACGGCCGCCTCCCGGCCGCCGCGCAGCGACAGCCGCAGGCCCAGCCGGAGCGTCATCGGACGGCCCCGCCGGCGTAGGGGTCGGTGACCTTGCCGTCACGCACCATGACCTCCCGGTCGGCGCAGGCGGCGACGCGGGCGTCGTGGGTCACCACGATCACGGTCACGCCCTCCTGGCGGGCCAGGCCGACGAGCAGTTCCATGACCTTCTCGCCGGCGAGCGAGTCGAGCGCGCCGGTGGGCTCGTCGGCGAAGATCACCTGGGGCCGCGTCACCAGCGCCCTGGCGATCGCCACCCGCTGCGCCTGCCCTCCGGACAGCTCGCCGGTGCGCCGCTCGCCCAGGTCGTCCAGCTCCAGCCGCCGCAGCCAGCCGCGCGCCCGATGGTAGGCCTGCTTGCGCCCGGCCCTGCCGAGCAGCAGCGGCAGGGCGACGTTGTCGGCCACCGTGAGCTCCGGTACCAGCTGGCCGAACTGGAAGACGAAGCCGAACGCGGTGCGGCGCAGCTCGGACCGCCTGGCGTCGCTCAGGGTGTCCAGCCGCCGCCCGCCGAACCAGACCTCGCCCGCGTCGGGGGTGAAGACGCCGGCCAGGCAGTGGAGCAGCGTGGACTTGCCGGAGCCGCTCGGGCCCATGATCGCCAGGATCTCCCCCGCGGTCACGGAGAGGTTCGCCTCGCGCAGCGCCCGCGTACGGCCGTGGGAGCGGTCGACGGAGCGGGCCTCCAGCAACGGTCCGGGCACAGGAAGGCCGTCGACGGTCATGACTGCCGCACCGTCTCCGCCAGCGCGCCCAGGCGGGCCGTGGTCACGTCGATCCAGCGCAGGTCGGCCTCCAGGTGGAACAGGGCGTGGTCGGCGAGCAGGGCGTCGACCAGGGCGCCGGAGCGTTTGATCTCCGACAGCTCACGCATGCGCCGCATGTGGGTGGCGCGCTGCGCGTCGAGATAGCCGTGCGCGTCGTGGCCCAGCATCAGCGCCAGCACGACCTTCGTGAACAGGACCGTCTGCAGCAGCGGCTCCGCGGCCACCGGCTCGGCCAGCCACGCCTCCACCTCCTGCCTGCCGACCGGGGTGATGGCGTAGCGCTTGCGGTCGGGGCCCTCGCCGGGCTCGCTCTGACCGGCCGTGACCTTGCCGTCCCTGGCCAGGCGGCCGAGCGTGGAGTAGACCTGCCCGAAGGGGAGCGGCTTGCCCCGGCCGAAGTAGGTGTCGTAGGCGCGCTTCAGGTCGTATCCGTAGCTGGGCTCGCGATCCAGCAGGCCCAGGAGGGCCAGGGGGACTGTCATGGCGGACGACTATACACCTGAGGTATATACCCGGTGTATACGTGACTTCGGATGAAAGGTACGTACGGTGTACGTGCAAAGTGTTGACGCGGAACCGCCCATGCTCGAATGATGGGCACCATGAGCGTCCTCGACTTCGACCTGTCGGACACCCACTTCTGGGCCAGGCCCATGTCGGAGCGGAGGCAGGCCTTCGACCTGCTGCGCCGGCGTGCGGCGCCGGCCTTCTTCGCGGAGCCGGAGATCTCCTTCGCGCCCAGGGGTCCCGGCTACCACGCCCTGGTCAAGCATGCCGACATCCTCGAAGCCAGCCGCAACCCGGAGGTCTTCTGCTCCGGCGACGGCGGCGCGACGAACATCCCCGACATGCCGGCGGAGTTCACCGAGTACTTCGGCTCCATGATCAACATGGACGACCCGCGCCACGCCCGCCTGCGCCGCATCGTCTCCCGGGCCTTCACGCCCAAGATGATCAAGCAGTTCGAGTCGGACGTCGACACCGCCGCCGCGAAGATCGTCGACGACCTCCTCGCCAACGGCACCGGCTGCGACTTCGTCACCGAGGTCGCAGCCCGCCTGCCCCTGAAGATCATCTGCGACATGATGGGCATCCCGGAGCGCGACTACCAGTTCGTCTTCGAGCGCTCCAACATGATCCTCGGCGGCTTCGACCCCGAGTACGTCGGCACCGACGTCGAGGGCATCGCCGAGCGCCTGCTCACCGCCGGCATGGAGCTCCAGCAGCTCGTCCAGGACCTGGCCGCCCACCGCGCCGACAACCCGACGAGCGACCTCACCTCCTCGCTGGTCAACGCCAACATCGACGGCGAGCGGCTGACCATGCAGGAGCTCGGCTCGTTCTTCATCCTGCTCGTCGTGGCGGGCAACGAGACCACCCGCAACGCCATCTCGTACGGACTGCGCCTGCTCACCAAGAACCCCGAGCAGCGCGAGCTCTGGAGCCAGGACTTCGACAAGCATGCGCCGACCGCGGTCGAGGAGATCGTCCGCCTCGCGTCACCGGTCAACTTCATGCGCCGCAAGGTCACCCGCGACCACGTCATGAACGGCAACCCGTACCGCGCGGGCGAGAAGATCGTGCTCTACTACTGGGCCGCCAACCGCGACCCCGAGGTGTTCGACGACCCCGAGCGCTTCGACATCACCCGCCACCCCAACCCGCACGTCGGCTTCGGCGGGCCGGGGCCGCACTTCTGCCTCGGCGCCCACCTGGCGCGCCGCGAGATCACGGTGATGTTCCGCGAGCTGCTGCGGCGCGTCCCCGGCATCGAGGGTCACAACCCGGACCGGCTGCACTCCAGCTTCATCAACGGGATCAAGCACATGGAGTGCAGGTTCTGACGGTCAGCCCTGGGAGATCAGGCGCAGCCGCTTGACGACGGTGTTGACGTCCGGCAGCAGCGCCTTGCCCTCCGCGGGCACCGACATGAAGACGATCGCCGGCACGTCGCCGCCCGTGTTGATCGCGGCGGCGACGACCGTGGCCTTCTCGGTGGGCGAGGTGAGCGAGTAGGCGATCAGCCTGCCCGTGCTGTCGCCCACCTTCAGCGACTGCTGGGCGATCTTGCGCACCTTGTTGCCGTCCGCGTAGAGCCGCTTGCGCGCGTCGACCACGACCGCCTTGATCACCGGCTCCAGGTCGTCCGGAGAGGTGTACCTGCCCGCCAGCTTGGCGGGCAGCGGGCCGGTCAGCACCTGGGCGGCCAGGTCGTCGCCGACCATGGCGTACTGGCGCGTGTCGTACCCGTAGGTGCCCTTGACCGTCGGCCGCTCGTCGAGCCGCCAGGTGCCGCCGAGCCGGGGGACCTGGATGCCCGCCTGCGGGTCCTGGACCGTGCCGGTCACCGGTGACGCGTTGCCCTTGTACGCGGGCAGCCTGCCGATCGTGACGGACGTCTTCCTCGGGGTGGCGGGGGCCGACTGGGACGGGGTGGCCTGCGCCGCGGACTTGCCCGGGTCCTCGCTCGCCAGCGGGCCGGCGATGAACGCCCACAGCAGCGCGATCACCAGGGCTACGGCCGCCGAGCTGGCCAGGGCGTAGATCCACAGCGGCTTGCCGGGCTCGTCCAGCGACTCCGGCTCGCCCATCGCCTGGTAGTTGTCGCCGAAGACGGTGTTCCAGAGCTCCTGCTGGCGCTCGGGGGGAGGGGTGCGGGAGCCGCTGATCTGACCGGCCGTCACGAACGGGCGGTCAGGGTCGGAGGGGTCCCGGCTGAGGTTCGCCCCGGGCCTGCCCTGCTCGGTCCCGGGCCCACCATGACCATGCCCTGCAGGCCCGCCAGGTCCGCTCGGACCGTACGGGCCGTCGGCCCCGCCGTACGGACCGTCTGTTCCGCCGTGACCCCCAGGTCCGTAGGGGCCGTCGGCTCCGCCGGGACCACCGTGACCGCCGGGGCCGCCAGGTCCGTACGGACCGTCGGCTCCGCCTTGACCCCCAGGTCCGTAGGGACCGTCAGCTCCACCGGGCCCGCCAGGTCCGTAAGGGCCGTCGGCTCCGCCGTGACCGCCAGGGCCGTAGGGCCCGTCGGGCCCGCTGGGACCGTAAGGGCCGTCGGCTCCGCCTCGTCCGCCGTGGCCCGGCCCTCCGGGGCCGCCCGGCCCGTGGGAGCCGCCGGACCCGCCGGGACCGTACGGTCCACCGGGCACGCCGCCAGGCCCCCCGGAACCACCGTGACTACCGGAACCACCGGAACCGCCAAGGCCGCCGGAACCGCCTGGGCCGCCTCCGCCTGGACCGGCCGGGGCTTCCACGCCCGCTCCGGCGTGCGCGGCCCGTGCGCCGGGGCCGGCGTAGCCCTCCGGGCCGCCCGCGCCGGGGTAGCCGTTGCGCGCGCCGGGGTCGGCGACACCCTGCCCGCCGTACCCGTCGGAACCCCCGGGGTTGCCGTACCGGTTGGCGCCGTATCCGTCCATGCCGCCGGAGCCGCCGGAGCCGCCGGAGCCGTAAGCGTCCGTGCGCCCGGAACCGCCGCCACCGGGGCTGCTGTATCCGTCCATGCCGCCGGAACCGGCGTGGCCGTCCGCGCCGCCGTACCTGTCGGAGCGTCCGGGACCGCCGTAGGTGTCCGAGTGGCTGGGTACGGGGTTGGCGCCCGAACCGGTGAGGCTCGCTCGTCCGTACATCATCGTGTGCTCGTCGGCGGCGGCGGCGGAGCTGCGCGCGCGTCCCGGGTGGTCGTCGAGCCCGCCAGGACCGTACGAGCCGAGGATCGCGGCGTCCGGGTCCACCGGGGCGGGCTGCAGGTCGGGCACCCGGTTCATGGTCATCGTCCCGTCCAGCGGGTCGCCGGGGCGGGAGGTGTCGGCCTGCTGCGGCCAGGGGGCGGGGGAGTTCAGGTTGGACCAGGCGTCGGAGTAGGAGGAGGCCGGCGGCTCGGACCAGGCGGGCACCGGGTCCTTGACCGGCGGCGGCTCCGGCCACGAGGGCTGGGCGGCGGGCGGCGCCTCGGGCCAGGAGGCGCCCCGCGAGGCGGACGGGGCGTCCGGCCACGACGCGGGCGGGGACGACGGGCCCTGCGAGCCCGCGTCGGGCCAGGCGGGGGCGGACGGCGGCGTCTCGGGCCAGGACGGGCCGGGCGGCCGGGACGTGGGAGCGCCGCCCTGCCGGGCGTCCGGCCACGCGGTGGGAATGTCGTCGCGGGGCGGCTCCGGCCACGAGGGCTGAGAGCCTGGCGCCTCGGGCCACGCGGTGGGCACGTCCTGCCGCGGAACTTCGGGCCAGGAGGGTGGCCGGTGCGACGCTCCGGAATTCTCCGATGCCATGGGTTCCGGCCCTCCTGAGCGCTTGTCCGGCCTCGACGTACCGTGCATGATCTCATGGGATTTTCCAAGAGAGTCAGCCGACTCCGCAGCGAAACGGGCGAAGCCATGCGGATCGGTCGGCGGATCCTGCATCGGCAGGTCGGCCTCCGAACGTTCCGGTCCAGCTGAGTGCACCACGGTGACGAGCGTATTCTAATGGGACATATGAGGTCACAACGGATAGATCACCATCAGGTCTCGCGAGCCTGAAGGGCCCATTGTGCCCTCGTACCTCGATCGGCCGCCCGCATTCAGCCGAAGACGTGCGCTAGGCTTGACGTATGCGTTCCGCGACCCTGCTCCTTACCGGGCCGCGACGGTTCTGAGTTCCTCGCCGTCGCGGCTGCCCCTCGTCCTGGTCACGGGGGGTTTTCTTATGGGTCCGAGTCCGAGTCAATCAGAAGGACAACCGCCGTGAGTGAGTACGACCCGCAGGCGCTGCAGGCCAAGTGGCAGCCGCGCTGGGAGGAGATGGACCCGTTCCGGGCGAGCGAGGACGCCGCCGATCCCCGTGAGCGGCGCTACCTGCTCGACATGTTCCCCTACCCGTCGGGTGACCTCCACATGGGCCACGGCGAGGTCTTCGCCCTGGCGGACGTCATCGCGCGCTACTGGTTCCAGCGCGGCTACAACGTCCTGCACCCCATCGGCTGGGACTCCTTCGGCCTGCCCGCCGAGAACGCCGCGATCAAGCGCGACGCCCACCCCGCGGAGTGGACCTACCGCAACATCGAGACGCAGGCCAACTCGTTCAAGCGCTACGGCATCTCCTTCGACTGGTCGCGCCGCCTGCACACGAGCGACCCCGACTACTTCCACTGGAACCAGTGGCTGTTCAACCGCTTCTTCGAGCGCGGCCTCGCCTACCGCAAGGGCGGCCTGGTCAACTGGTGCCCCAACGACCAGACCGTGCTGGCCAACGAGCAGGTCGTGGCCGGCAAGTGCGAGCGGTGCGGCGCCGACGTCATCAGGCGCGAGCTCACGCAGTGGTACTTCAAGATCACCGACTACGCGCAGCGCCTGCTCGACGACATGGGCCAGCTGGAGGGCGGCTGGCCCGAGCGCGTGATGACCATGCAGCGCAACTGGATCGGCCGCTCCGAGGGCGCCGACGTGGTCTTCGAGATCGAGGGCCGCGACGAGCCGGTGCACGTCTTCACCACCCGGCCCGACACCCTGTTCGGCGCCACGTTCTTCGTGGTCGCCGTCGACGCGGCGCTGGCCGACGAGATCGTCACCGACGAGCACCGCCCGGCCTTCGAGGCCTACCGCGCCGAGGTCGCCAAGCTGAGCGACATCGAGCGGCTGTCCACCGAGAAGGAGAAGACGGGCGTCTTCCTGGGCCGCCACGCGATCAACCCGGTCAACGGCGAGCGCATCCCCGTCTGGGCGGCCGACTACGTGCTGTCCGACTACGGCCACGGCGCGATCATGGCGGTGCCCGCCCACGACCAGCGCGACCTCGACTTCGCCAGGAAGTTCGGCCTGCCGGTGCGGGTGGTGGTCCACACCGGGCTGGCCGACCCCGGCGAGACCGGCGTCGCCACCTCGGGCGAGGGCGAGATGGTCAACTCCGGGCCGCTCGACGGGCTGGGCAAGGCCGAGGCCATCGCGAAGATCATCCAGGTCCTGGAGGCGGAGGGCAGGGGCCGCGGCGCGGTCAACTTCCGGCTGCGCGACTGGCTGCTGTCCCGCCAGCGCTACTGGGGCACGCCGATCCCGATCATCCACTGCCCCGACTGCGGCGAGGTGCCCGTCCCCGACGAGCAGCTCCCCGTCACCCTGCCCGACCTGCGCGGCGAGGCGCTGGCGCCGAAGGGCGTCAGCCCGCTGGCCAGCGCGACCGACTGGGTCAACGTCGACTGTCCCAAGTGCGGCGGCCGCGCCCAGCGCGACACCGACACGATGGACACCTTCGTCGACTCGTCGTGGTACTTCCTGCGTTACTGCTCGCCGGGCTACACCGACGGCCCGTTCGACGTCGAGCAGGTGCGCAGGTGGGGCCCGATCGACCAGTACGTCGGCGGGGTCGAGCACGCCGTGCTCCACCTGCTCTACTCCCGGTTCTTCACCAAGGTCCTGTACGACATGGGCATGGTCGGCTTCACCGAGCCGTTCCTGCGCCTGCTCAACCAGGGCCAGGTCATCAACGGCGGCAAGGCGATGTCCAAGTCGCTGGGCAACGGCGTCGACCTGGGCAAGCAGATCGACGACTTCGGCGTCGACGCGGTGCGCCTGACCATGGTCTTCGCCGGCCCGCCCGAGGACGACATCGACTGGGCCGACGTCTCGCCCGCCGCGTCGCAGAAGTTCCTGGCCCGCGCGCTGCGCGTGATGTCGGAGGTGACCAGCGAGCCCGGCGTCCCGTTCGAGGGCGGCGACGTCGAGCTGCGCAAGGTCACCCACCGTACGATCGACGAGGTCACCAAGCTGGTCGACTCCCACCGCTTCAACGTCGCGGTGGCCCGCATGATGGAGCTGACCACCGCCGCCCGGCGGGCGATCGACTCCGGGCCCGGCGCCGCCGACCCGGCCGTCCGCGAGGCGGCCGAGACGCTGGCCGTCATGCTGTCGCTGGTGGCTCCCTACACCGCCGAGGAGGGCTGGGAGCGCCTCGGCCACCAGGGCGGCACCGTCTCGAAGGCGGGCTGGCCGAGCGCCGAGCCCGCGCTGCTGGTGCGCGACCTGGTGACCTGCGTGGTCCAGGTGGCGGGCAAGGTGCGCGACCGGCTGGAGGTCTCGCCGGAGATCGCCGAGGACGAGCTGCGGTCGATCGCGCTGGCTTCGGAGAAGGTGCGGGCCTACCTGCAGGGCGAGCCCCGGCGGGTGATCGTGCGCGCGCCGAAGCTGGTCAACATCGTCCCCTGACGTCATCGCGAGGCCGCCGCACCCCCGGGGTCGCGGCGGCCTTCGTCGTGTACGGGCTGACCAGCGGTGATATGCACACCGATATCACCTGCTTTCCCATATCGCTATTGGACGCCATCCGATCAGGTCTGCTTTGCTCCTGCCCACTACCGGGCGACAGAAGGACAAAGGGCACTGATGGCACGTCGGGGGACGAAGATCGTACGGCTCACCGCCGCAGGGGCGGCGGCGGGCGTGCTCGTGGCGGGGCTCGCGGCGCCGACCGTGGGCGGCGCGGGTCTCGGGTTCATGTCGGCCGCGGCGGTGGCCGACCTGCGGCCGGTCGAACTGGCCGAGCCGCCGCTGCCCGAGGTCTCGGTCGTGCTGGACGTACGGGGCAAGGAGATCGCCCGCTTCTACGAGGAGTACCGCGAGGTCGTCGGCCTCGACCGGGTCGCGGAGGTCATGCGGACGGCGATCGTCGCCATCGAGGACTACCGCTTCTACGAGCACGGCGCGATCGACCTCGAAGGCACGATCCGGGCGCTGGCCACGAACCTGCAGGCGGGCAGGGTGAGCCAGGGCGGGTCGAGCATCACCCAGCAGTACGTCAAGCAGGTGCTGCTCAACGCCGCCGGCACCGAGGAGGAGCGGAACGCCGCCCTGGAGTCCAGCTACGCGCGCAAGCTGAGAGAGCTCAGGTACGCCATGGGCGTGGAGGAGAAGTACACCAAGGACCAGATCCTCGAGAAATATCTGAACATCGCGTACTTCGGTGCGGGCGCCTACGGCGTCGAGGCGGCGGCCAAGCGGTTCTTCGGCGTCCGGGCGAGCCGGCTCACGCTGCCGCAGGCGGCCACCCTGGCCGGCGCCGTGCAGGACCCCAACGCCACGGACCCGAACCTCGGCGAGAAGCACCGCGCGCGGCTGCTGAAGCGCCGCGACGTCGTGCTGAACCGGATGGCCGAACTGGGCGCGATCACCCCGGCGGAAGCGGCCAAGGCGAAGGCCGCCAAACTGGGCTACAAAGGCAAGAAGCTGCCCGGCGGCTGCGAAGCCAGCAAATATCCGTACTTTTGCATATATGTCCGCCAGGAGATCGCCAACAACCCCGCCTTCGGCAAGACCGCCAGGGCGCGCCTGCGCATGCTCAACGGCGGCGGCCTGACCATCAGGACCACGCTCGACCCGGCCATGCAGGCCGCCGCCGACCGGGCCGTCAAGAGGTACGTGCACGCCTCGGACCACCCCGTCGCCGCCGAAGCCCTCGTCGAGCCCGGCACCGGAGCGATCAGGGCCATGGCGGCGAGCAGGCCGTACGGGCGGAGCAAGGCCAGGAACGAGATCTCGTACAACGTCGTCGCGGACGCCGGGCACGGCGGCGGCGCCGGCTTCCAGGCGGGCTCCACGTTCAAGACCTTCACCCTGATCACCGCGCTGAAGCAGGGCATGAAGACCGGCGACGGACTGAGCGCGGGGGCGGGCTACCGGGCGCCGGGTCCCGCGGCGTTCAGGAACTGCGCGGGCGAGAACGTCGGCGACCCCGGCCACACGGTCACCAACGACGAGGGCTCGCCGGGATGGAAGACGCTGCGCACCGGCACCTGGAGCTCGGTCAACACGTTCTTCATGGAGCTGGAGCGGCGCGTGGGCCTGTGCGAGACGGTCACCACGGCCGAGGACCTGGGCATCCGCCGGGCCGACGGCCGCCCGCTGAGCGAGTACGAGACGTTCACGCTCGGCATCGACGAGATGGACCCGGTGACGGTGGCCGGCGCGTACGCGGGCATCGCGGCACGCGGCCGCTACTGCGCGCCGATGGCGATCACCCGGATCACCGGCCGCGACGGCGAGGCCACCGCCTACCGGCCGAAGTGCCGTCAGGCGCTGGAGCCCGCCGTCGCTGACGCGACGGCCGACGTGCTGTCCGGCGTGTTCACCGACGGCACGATGCGCGGCGTCGGCGGCATCGGCCGCGACGCGGCGGGCAAGACCGGCACCACCGACGGCTACGCGACCGCCTGGTTCGCCGGCTTCACCCCCGACCTGGCGGCGGCGGTGAGCATCGGCGACCCGCGCGGCTCCCAGGCCCACAAGCTGGCCGGGGTGACGATCGGCGGGAGGTACTACGGCGCCGTCGACGGGGCCGCCCTGCCGGGCCCCATCTGGAAGGAGACGATGATCGGCGCGCTGGCCGGCTCGCCGCCGCAGCGGTTCACCCCGATCGACTCCGCCCGGTTCGGGGGGTGCTCCCAGGACTGCCGGCCGGAGCCCGAGCCCACGGACGAACCCCGCGACGCGGAGTGAGCTCAGAGGCGGCGCAGAGCGGGCAGGAGTTCCTTCTCCGCCCACTGGAAGAACGGTTCCTGCTGGTCGGCGCCGATCTGGACCAGGGCGACGTGCGTGTGGCCGGCCTCTAGGTAGGCGCGGACGGCCTCGACGACCGCGTCCACGTCGGCGCCGCACGGGACGCTCCCCGCCACGTCGTCGGGCCTGACCGTGCCTGCTGCGGCCCGGAAGTTCACCGGGCCGGGCAGCTCGGCCATCACCTTCCAGCCGCCGACCGCCGACCAGCGCCACAGCCGGTGGGCCCGCTCCTTCGCCGCCTCCGCGTCGGTGTCGTAGGCGATCGCGAGCTGCCCGTACACCGGCTTGCCGGAGCCGCCGTCGTTCTGGAAACTCCGCACCACGTCCGGCATCGGCTCGTTGACGACCAGGACGTCCCCGTACTCGGCCGCGAGCCGCGCCGAGGCGTCGCCGGAGGCGGCGATGCCGATGGGGACCGGATCGTCCGGCAGGTCGTAGAGCTTGGCCGAGTCGACATCGTAGAACTCGCCCTGGAAGGTGACGTAACCGCCGCCGAGCAGCTCCTTGATGATCCGCACCGCCTCGCGGAGCATGCGGTGGCGGACGTCGGCCGACGGCCAGCCCTCGCCGACGACGTGCTCGTTCAGGTTCTCGCCCGCGCCGAGCCCGAGCGAGAACCGGCCCTCGCTCAGCACCGCCATCGTGGCGGCCTTCTGCGCCACCACCGCCGGGTGGTAACGCATCAGCGGGCAGGTCACGTACGTCATCAGAGGCAGGCGTTCGGTCGCCTGCGCGGCGGCGCCGAGCACCGACCAGGCGTACGGTGAGTGACCCATCTCCTCCAGCCAGGGGAAGTAGTGGTCGGAGATGACCGCGTAGTCGAAGCCGGCCTGCTCGGACCTGGCGGCGAAGTCCACGAGCTGCCGTGCGGGCGTCTGCTCGCACATCAGGGTGTAGCCGAACTCTGCCATGGTGGCCCTACTTTCCGGCGTACGGGGACGCCATCCGGTCGCCCAGCTCCTCCAGCACCAGCCCGAGTCCGATGCCGAGCATCCAGACGTCCTTGGCCAGACCGATGCCCTCGGGCGTGGGCTTGAGGCTGCCTTCCTGACGCATGCCGGGGGTCTTGAGATAGAGGCCGAGCAGCCCTCCGGCGAAGGCGGTCAAAGCCGCCCCGGCCAGCAGCGAGGGCACCATCGGCAGCAGCAGCGCGGCGCCGAGCGCGATCTCGCTCTTGGCCAGCAGCCTGGTGAACTCCTGCGGCTCGTGCTTCTCCAGGAAGGGGTAGACGCCGACGGCCATCCCATGGGTGCCGGCGGCGGTCCCCTCGTCGGCGCCGGCCTTGCTCAGGCCGGAGTTCAGGATGAACGCCCCCGCCGCCACGCGGGGCGGGATCTGGTGAGGACGGGCGAAGATACGCATGCATGCCTCCCGACTATGCGTCGCAACACCCCCTTCCCGTGATTTTTCACGACATCCGGGAGTCTGTCCGGTTTTGACCGTGTCTTCATTCCTCGCAGTCCTCGGCGCGAAATCGTGTCATCCCCTCGGCGGAGCGCGCACTAGTGTCTACCTGTGACAACTGGCGCATACCTGAGATTCCCCCACCTGTGCGGTGACCTGGTCACCTTCGTCGCCGACGACGACGTCTGGCTCGCCCCGATCGCCGGCGGGCGCGCATGGCGGTTCACCGCCGACCGCACCCCCGTGTCGAACCCCCGTCTCTCACCCGATGGCGCCCGCATCGCCTGGACCAGCACCCGCGAGGGCGCCCCCGAGGCGTTCGCCGCCGAGCTCGACGGGCCGGAAGGCGAGCGGCTCACCCACTGGGGGAGCCCGTCGACCCAGGTGCGCGGATGGAGCGCCGACGGGCAGGTGCACGTCGTCAGCGCCGCCGGGCAGGGCGGCCGCACCAGGACGTGGGCCCACGCCGTCCCGCTCGACGGCGGCCCGGCCACCCGCCTGCCGTACGGGTGGGTGAGCGAAGTCGCCGTCAGCGGCGACCGGGTGGTGACCGTCTCGCCCATGTGGCGCGAGCCGTCCCAGTGGAAGCGCTACCGCGGCGGCACCGCCGGCAAGATCTGGATCGACGCCGAAGGCTCCGGAGAGTTCACCCGCCTGTTCGCCGACAACCCCGCCCAGCACTGGGCCGCCATGTGGATCGGCGACAGGATCGCCTTCCTCGCCGACACCGACGGCATCGGCAACCTCTACTCGACCCTGCCCGACGGCTCCGACCCGCGTAGGCACACCGGCCACGAGGAGTTCTACGCCCGCCACGCCACCACCGACGGCGAGCGGATCGTCTACAGCCACGCCGGCGACCTGTGGCTGCTGGAGAGCCTCGACGCCGAACCGTACCGGCTCGACATCAAGCTCGGCGGGCCGCGCCCGGCCCGCGCCAAGCGGCCGGCGCCCGCCCGCGCCGGCGGGTTCTCCCCGGACGCGACCGGCCGCGCCAGCGCGGTCGAGATCCGCGGCACCGCCCACTGGGTGACCCACCGCGACGGCCCCGCCGGCACGCTCCGCGCCGAGCCGGGCGTCCGGGTACGGCTGCCGCGCGTGCTCGACTCGGACGGCGGCGCCCTCTGGGTGTCCGACGCCACCGGCGAGGACGGCCTGGAGATCGGCACCCCCGGCGGTGAGATCCGCACCCTCGCCGCCGGCGAGCTGGGCCGCGTGCTCGACCTGGCCGCCTCGCCCGACGGCAAGCACGCCGCCGTCGCCACCCACGACGGCCGGCTCCTGGTCGTCGACGTCGAGACCGGCGCGCACCGCGAGCTCGACCGCACCGGCCACGGCGACATCAGCGGGCTCACGTTCTCGCCCGACTCCGCCTGGCTGGCCTGGGTGCATCCGCACCAGGAGCCGCTGTCGCAGATCAAGATGGGCCGCGTCGACGGCACCTCCACCATCGAGGTGACGCCGCTGCGCTTCGCCGACTACGACCCGGTCTTCACCCGCGACGGCAAGCACCTGGCGTTCCTGTCGGTGCGCACGTTCGACCCGGTGTACGACGCGCACGTGTTCGACCTGTCGTTCCCCGTCGGCTGCCGCCCGTACCTCGTGCCGCTGCGCGCCACCACCCCCTCCCCGTTCGACCCCAGCCTGCAGGGACGGGGCTTCAACGGCGAGGACGACCACCCGCAGGCGGAGGAGAAGAAGAAGGACGACGCGCCGCCGCGCACCGAGGTCGACCCCGAAGGGCTCGCCTCCCGCGTGGTGCCGGTCCCGGTGCCCGCCGGCCGTTACGTGAACCTGCGCACCGCCAAGGACGCGCTGCTGTGGCTGCGGCACCCGCTCGCCGGCCGGCTCGGCGACGGCACCGAACCCGCCGGCGAGATCACGCTGGAACGCTACGACCTGAAGAAGCGCGCCAAGAGCGAGCTGGGCAAGGAGTTCCGCGCCTTCGAGGTGAGCGGCGACGGCACCCGGCTCGTGCTCAACGGCAAGAACGGCCTGCAGACCCGATCCGCGAGCGAGGGCGACGAGGTCGTCACCATCGAGCTCGACCGGGTCGCCGTCCAGCTCGACCCCGTCGCCGAATGGCGGCAGGGCTACCGCGAGGCCGGCCGGCTCATGCGCGACCACTTCTGGCGCGCCGACATGAACGGCGTCGACTGGCAGGGCGTCCTCGACCGCTACGCGCCCTTCGCCGAGCGCATCGGCGCCTACTCGGAGCTGATCGACCTGCTCTGGGAGGTGCAGGGCGAGCTCGGCACCTCCCACGCGTACGCCATCGGCAACGGCCCCACGGTCGACCCGCGCCGCCGCCAGGGCCTGCTCGGCGCCGACCTGGCCCGCGACGAGGACGGCACCTGGCGGGTCGAGCGCGTCATCGCGGGCGAGTCGTCCGACCACGACGCGCGCTCGCCGCTGCTCGCGCCCGGCGTCGCGGTCCGCCAGGGCGACGCCCTCGTCGCCGTCAACGGCCGCCCCGTCGATCCGGTACGCGGGCCGCTCCCGCTCCTGGCGGGCACCGCGAACCAGCCGATCCAGCTGACCGTCCGCCCGGCCGCCGGCGGCGAGACCCGCAAGGTCGTGGTCACCCCGATCGCCGACGAGACCCGGCTGCGCTACCACGACTGGGTCGAGGGCCGGCGCGCGTTCGTCCGGGAGGCGTCCGGCGGGCGGCTCGGCTACCTGCACGTGCCCGACATGGTGGCGTCCGGGTGGGCGCAGTTCCACCGCGACCTGCGTACCGAGATGGCGTACGAGGGACTCGTCGTGGACGTGCGCGAGAACGGCGGCGGGCACGTGTCCGAGCTCATCCTGGAGAAGCTGTCGCGCAAGGTCACCGGCTGGATCCGGGTCCGCGGCCACCAGCCGATGCGCTATCCCGAGGACTCCCCGCGCGGGCCCGTCGTCACGGTGACCGACGAGTTCGCCGGCTCCGACGGCGACATCGTCAGCGCCGGCATCAAGAACCGCGGCATCGGCCCCCTCGTCGGCGTCCGCACCTGGGGCGGCGTGATCGGCATCGACTCGCGCTACTCGCTGGTCGACGGCACCGTCGTCACCCAGCCGCGCTACTCGTTCTGGCTGGAAGGGCACGGCTGGGGAGTGGAGAACCACGGCGTCGACCCGGACATCGAGGTCGTCATGACACCCCAGGACCGCGCGGCCGGCCGCGACCCCCAGCTGGAGAAGGCCGTGGAGCTGGCACTCTCCGCCCTGGAGGAGCGCCCCGCCGCCACCCCGCCCGGCCTCCCGCCCCTGCCGTAACGACCCCGGGGGACGGCTCCTCGTCCGGAGAGCCGTCCCCGCCCGGCCGATCAGGGGGTCACGGTGGCGATCCTCCGCAGGATCTCGGCGAGAACGGGCTCGGAGGTGGCGAAGTTCAGCCGGACGAACGTCTCGCCGCCCGGCCCGAACACGGCGCCGTCGCTGAGGAGGACCTTCGCCTCCCGCTCCAGCTGCTCCGCCACCCCGGGACGGCCGTAGTCGAGCCATGCCAGGTAGGTGGCCTCCGGCACGCGGTACGTGACGCCCTCGGGCAGGTGTTCGGCGATGGCGCGCCGGTTCCGGTCGAGCAGCGCGACCGTGTCCGCCAGCCAGGCGTCACCGTGCCGCCAGGCGGCCACGGTCGCCTCCACGCCGAACACGTTCGCCGAGCCGAAGAGGAACGGCGGCTGGGCGTCCAGCGCCCCGCGCAGCCCGGGGGAGCCGAGGTGCGCCACCGAGCAGCGGATCCCGCCCAGGTTGAACGCCTTGGTGGCCGAGGTCAGGGTGACCGTCCGGTGAGGCAGGATCGTGCCGAACGGGATGTGCCGGTTCGGCTCGTACACCAGGTCCGCGTGGATCTCGTCGGAGATGACCAGCAGGTCGTGCCGTTCGGCCAGCTCGGCGAGCTCCTCCAGCTCGGCCCGGGTGAAGACGCGGCCGGTCGGGTTCTGCGGGTTGACCAGCAGCAGCACCTTGCACCCGGACAGGTCGGGGATCTCGGCGCGCCACGAGTCGCCGTCCGGCACGAGCCGGATGGGGCGCAGCGGCCGGTCCATGGTCTCCAGCGTGCCGAGGAACGGATGATAGGCCGGGGTGTGCAGCGCCACCCCGTCTCCCGGGGCCGTCCACACGTGCAGGAGCACCTGCAGGGCCTGGTTGATGTCGGAGTAGGAGCGGACCAGGCCCGGATCGGGCTCCCACCTGTATCGGGCGGCCATCCGCTCCGCGAACGCCTCGGCGAGCGGCCCGCTCTGGGGGCTGTCGAGCCACGAGGGATAGCCGAGGTCGCCTTCCGCCCGGCGGCGCAGCGCCTCGACCACCTCGGGAGCGGACGGCAGGTCCATGTCGGCCACCCACGCGGGGATGACCCCCGGGTCGGCCTTCGCCCACTTCAGCCCGTCATTGCGTGCTTTGAACGCTTCACCCACGAATGTGTCGCTCACCCAGACATTCTAGGAATGTCGGCCTTCGTACGGATCAGCCGCCGGCCAGCGACCGCCACAGCCGGTCCGTACGATCACGCCGCCCCCACGCGATCACCCCGCTCACCACGAGCAGGACCAGCGGCAACGCCACAGGCCCGCCGCTCACGAACGCCTCGGTCAGCACCGCACCGGCCATCAGCCCGGCGCCCGCCAGCGCGGCCGCTCCGGCCACCGGGGGCGCCAGCAGGCACACCGCCACCGCGACCTCCAGCACCGCGACCAGGTAGCGGAACCAGTCGCCCCACCCGATCGCCTCGAACGTGGACACCGACGGCTCAGCCCCGGTGAACTTGCCCATCGCCGCCATCAGCAGCATGCCGGCCATGACCACCTGGAGCACCCACAGGCCGGCCCCGGCCAGCCGCCGCCCGGCACTCGGCCTCGTCTCGATCTTCTCCATGCCGCCGACATTATGGACTGCGATCAACCGCCGGAATGCGGCTGGTTACCGGACAAGGGTGGAGGTAGGTGCACTTGCCCGGAGACGCGCCGTGTGCGACGGAACCATGGAACCCGGGCAGCCGGAGAGGCGCCCGCCGGACAGGACGCGCGTGGAGAGGAGGACGGCGACCATCGGCGGGCTGGTGCGCGAGAGCCGGTGAGGAGCGCGGTGCGGCACGGCCGCACCGCGTCTCACGCGGCGAGTGGTCAGAGGCGGCGCAGGACCGCCACGACCTTGCCCAGGACGCTGGCCTCGTCGCCGGGGATGGGCTCGTAGTTGTCGTTGTGCGGCACCAGCCAGACGTGGCCGTCCTTGCGCTTGAAGGTCTTGACCGTGGCCTCGCCCTCGATCATCGCGGCCACGATGTCGCCGCTCTCGGCGACCGGCTGCTGGCGGACCACGACCCAGTCGCCGTCGGCGATCGCGGCGTCGATCATCGAGTCACCGGTGACCTGCAGGAGGAAGAGCGTGCCCTCGCCGACCAACTGCTTGGGAAGCGCGAAGACGTCTTCGACGCTCTCCTCGGCCAGAATCGGGCCACCGGCGGCGATGCGGCCGACCAGCGGGACGTAGGCCGCGGTGGGCCTGTTGACGGGGGCGTCGTCTGTGGCGGTGTCGGGGTCGACCCACAGCACCGGCTCACCCGGCAGCCGCACCTCCAGCGCGCGCGGGCGGTGGGGGTCACGCCGCAGATAGCCCTTGCGCTGCAAAGCCGTCAACTGGTGCGACACGCTGGACGTGCTGGTCAACTGGACGGCCTCGCCGATCTCGCGCATGGACGGCGGATAGCCGCGCTGCTGCACCGAGTCGCGGATCACCTCGAGGATCTTGCGTTGCCTGGGGGTCAGCCCCAGTGAGTCACGCCTTCGCACCGCGAGGTCACTGACCCCATTGGCGTCATCCCGCTCGCTCATGCCTCTCCTCCTCGCCCGGCAACCCGCCCCGCGGGCGAGGCTCCCGGTCCGTGGTCCTGATGTCGCACACAGCGACCGTATCTCTGTTGAAGATCATCTTCAAACAGTTGTTCGAGTCTTCCTCGAAAATGTCGGCAGTGTGGTGTAGAACATCGTACGGGAGTTCGATCGACACCGTGTTCGATTTGCCGATCTTTCTACGGCCGTTTCCGGGGGCCACGACGGCGGGAGGTCCATCATGCGAACGACCAGACGGAGCCATCGCGCAGCGGGCTCACCCACGGGCCGCATCCACGGGATGATCTGATGGCGGATCCGACCGGCGACCACGTCAAGCGCCTCACCCTCATCGTCGACGCCACCCAGGAGGGGAGCCCTCAGGGGCGCCACCCTCGCCCCGACGCGCCCAGGCGGAAGAACGACGGCGGAGCGGGCCCTCGGTCGCGATGGGCCGCCGACGGCAAGCGCCCCCACCTGTACCTCGTCCCCCCAGCCCGCCCCGACTCGGACGCCGGCCCTGGCAGGTGGGGGAGAAGCGACGGTGGACCCGTCCGAGGGGGAGAGCGCGCCCCCGGAAACGGTCAGGTCGTCAACGGCGGGTCCGTCCGAGAGCGAGCGCCCGGAGCCGGTCAGGTCGTCAACGGCGGGCGCCAGGCGGCGGGCGAGCGTGCGCCGGGAGGCGTCGTCAAGGGCGGGTCCGTCCGTACGGAAGAGTGTGCGTCCGGACCCGGTCAGGTCGTCAACGGTGGACCCGTTCGAGGGGGAGAGCGTGGGCCGGGAGTTGGCCAAGCCGTCAATGGCAGGCGCCGGGCGGCAGGCGAGCGCGCGCCCGGAGCCGGTCAGGTCGTCAATGGCGGGCCCGTTCGGACGGGAAAGCGAGTGCCGGGAGACGGCCCGGCCGTCAACGGAAGGCCCGTCCGTACGGGAGGGCGAGCGCCCGGAGTCGGCCAGGTCGTCAACGGTGGGCGCCAGGCGGGGGGCGAGCGGCGGGTCGTGGAGCGGCGCCGGAGGCAGGGTGCGCCGGAAAGGCGCCTGACGGACGACGGCCCTCTGCGGCGTTCCGGCCTCACCGGCGAAGACGGGCCCGGCGGCGGTCGCGCTGAGCGGTCGCCGGTTTCCCCGGCCCGGGTGCGGGGGCTCAGGCGGGACGGGGCGTCGATGGTGCCCAAGGGGAGTGCGCGCGTAGTGCAAGGGGAGCGGATCCCGGTGGACCAGGCGCCGAGGCGCCGGACGCGTAAGGGGGACGGCGCGATTGAAGGGGACGCGGTGCGGGCGCGTCGCCGCGTCGTCGTGCCCGGGACTCCAGCGCAGCTCGGCCGGCCAAGGATGGGCTGGTTCCCGAGGTTCGCGCGGATCGACAGGGCCGGTCGCGCCGCACAGATCGACAGGGCCGGTCGCGTTACGCAGATCGATAGGGCCGGTCGCGCCGCACAGGTTGACAGGACCGGCCGCGCCACGCAGGTCGGCAGGACCGGCGGCACCACGCAGGCCGACGGGGTGGGCCGCTCCGCGGGGGCCGACAGTGGGCGGCGTGCGCGGGCAAGGAAGAGGCTGCGGGGTGGCGCGGCCGAGACCGCGCCGGTGCGGTTGACGCGGCGGGGCCGCGCGGCGCTGGTGCTGGTCATGGCGCTGCTGTCGCTGGGCGGGTTCTGGCTCGGCACCAGGGCGGCCGGCCACGCAGGGGTCGAGCGCTCGCCGGGCGCCGTCGGCCTGTCGTGGGCACAGGTGCGTGAAGTCGATAACCTGAGCGGCGCCGGCGTCCACCCCGGCGAGGACCTAGGCGCCGTCGCGGACGAGGCCAAGCGGTTCGACAGGCTGACGAGTCCGCCCAGACGGACGGGCACCCGCCTCCACGGCCCCGATGGCGTCGGCACCCCTTTACACCAGGGACAATAGGTGACCGTGCGATGCCCGCGAGCCTCCTGTGAACAAACATCACGTACGTGACGCGTACCAACAAAAGTGACACGTCCCGGACGACACGCCGAGGCGGGGCGGGGACGCGGGGGCTGATCAGCGACTTCGGCCGGGCGGGCCCGGCCAACTTGCGTTCATGGTCGCGCGCTTCTACGGTTGGACCACAACATCTAGTAGTTACACCGATGTAGTTCACCACACCTTGTGTTTCGGCGACCGCACCAGACAGAAGCTCCGGTGCGTGCGCGAGCGTCCCCAGAGGCGGATGCCGTGCCTGTGGTGACCCCTGAAACGAGGAGGCGTAAGCGTGCATTGTCCGTTCTGCCGCCACCCCGACACCAGGGTCATCGACAGCCGCTCCACAGAGGACGGCGCGGCGATCAGGCGCAGGCGCACCTGCCCGGAATGCGGGCGGCGATTCACCACCCAGGAGACCGTGCTCCTCATGGTCAGCAAGCGCAGCGGAGTCACCGAGCCGTTCTCGCGTGACAAGGTCGTCGCGGGCGTGCGGCGAGCCTGCCAGGGCAGACCGGTCAGCGAGGACTCACTGGCGCAGCTGGGGCAGAGGGTGGAGGAGGCCATCAGGGCCAAGGGCGCGGCCGAGATCGCCTCCAACGAAGTGGGGCTGGCGATCCTCGGGCCGCTGCGCGAGCTCGACGAGGTGGCCTACCTGCGGTTCGCATCGGTTTACCGCGGTTTCGAGAGCCTGGCGGACTTCGAGGCCGAGATCAAACAGTTGAAGGCGGAGAAGGGGGAGTCATGACGGAGACGTCCAGCGGATCAGTGGCGCGCGGAGGCAAGCGTCCCCGCAAGGGTCTGAAGATGAAGCGGATCTTCACCACGCCCGGCGTGCACCCGTACGACGAGATCGCGTGGGAGCGCCGCGACGTCGTCATGACCAACTGGCGCGACGGCTCGGTCAACTTCGAGCAGCGGGGCGTCGAGTTCCCCGACTTCTGGTCGATCAACGCGACCAACATCGTGACCACCAAATACTTCCGCGGCGCGGTCGGCACACCCCAGCGCGAGCACAGCCTGAAGCAGCTCGTCGACCGGGTCGTCGGCGTCTACACGCGGACCGGCCTGGACCACGGCTACTTCGCCAGTGACGAGGACGCCGAGATCTTCGACCACGAGCTGAAGTACGCCCTGGTCCACCAGATCTTCGCCTTCAACTCCCCGGTCTGGTTCAACGTCGGCACCCAGTCGCCCCAGCAGGTGAGCGCCTGCCAGCCGTACGACGCGCTGGTGAGCACGCCCGACGGGCTCGTCCCGATCGGCAAGCTCGTCCAGGACAACGCGATCGGCGCCAAGGTCTACGACGCCCACGGCCTCACCCGCGTCATCGCCACCAAGGCCAACGGCGTGAAGAACGTGCTGCGCCTGCACACCAAGGCGGGCTACACGCTTGACGTCACCGGCGACCACCTGGTGTGGAAGGCCACCGGCGACGGCACCGGCCACTTCGTGGAGGCCGCCACCCTCAATCCCGGAGACCAGCTCGAGTGGCACCGGCGCGAAGCGTTCGGCGAAGGCGAGATCGACTTCACCGAGGTGGCGGAGGCGGCCCTCGCCGGCTGGCTGCAGTCCGACGGCTTCGTCGGACAGTACGAAGGGACCAACGAGTCCCTCACCATCGAGGCGATGACCGTCAACGACGCCGAGCTCGCCTGGGTGACCCGAGCCCTCGACGTCGTGTTCCCCGACGTGCACCGCAAGGAGCGCACGGTGGAGACGCAGGACACCTCGCTCGACTGCCGGCGCACCCGCCTCTACGGCAAGTCGCTGGAAGGCTTCGTGGACAAGTGGGACCTGCGTCGGCGCGGCGTCGACATGTCCGTCCCCGCTGGCCTCTTCACCGCTCCGCTGCCGGTGGTGGCCGCCTATCTCCGCAGCGTCTTCCAGGCCGAGGGCTTCGTCTCCGCGAGGGAGAGCTCCACCGTCGTCGAGGTCGACATGATCTCCGAGGAGCTGATCCGCGGCATGCAGCGCCTGCTGCTGCGCTTCGGCATCTACGCCCGCGTCGGCTTCAAGAAGGACGCCCGCGACGACCGCAAGGGCTGCTGGACGCTGCGCATCCAGTCCGCCGGCGACCGGCGCACCTTCGCCGACGAGATCGGCTTCGTCGACGAGACCAAGTCCGGCAAGCTCGAGACGAGCTTCGACAAGCCGGGACACCCGTCGAAGGCGACCAAGCGGCTGGAGATCGACCGGGTCGAGGACCTCGGGCCGATGGAGGTCTACGACATTCAGACCGAGAGCGGCGAATACCTCTCGGGCAACCTCCGGGTGCACAACTGCTTCATCCTCGCCGTGGACGACACGATGGAGTCGATCCTGGAGTGGTACAAGGAAGAGGGTGTGATCTTCAAGGGCGGCTCCGGGTCGGGCGTCAACCTGTCGCGCATCCGCTCGTCCAAGGAGCTGCTCTCCAGCGGCGGCACCGCCAGCGGTCCCGTGTCGTTCATGCGCGGCGCCGACGCCAGCGCCGGCACGATCAAGTCCGGTGGCGCGACCCGCAGGGCCGCCAAGATGGTGGTGCTCGACGTCGACCACCCCGACATCGAGGAGTTCATCGAGACCAAGGCGCGCGAGGAGGACAAGGTCCGCGCGCTGCGTGACGCCGGGTTCGACATGGACCTCGGCGGCAAGGACATCGTCTCGGTGCAGTACCAGAACGCCAACAACTCGGTGCGGGTCTCCGACGAGTTCATGCGCGCGGTGGAGAAGGGCGAGAAGTTCGGCCTGCGCGCCCGGCTCACCGGCGAGGTGATCGAGACCGTCGACGCCCGCGACCTGTTCCGCAAGATGGCGAAGGCCGCGTGGGAGTGCGCCGACCCCGGCGTGCAGTACGACGACACGATCAACGACTGGCACACCACCCCGGAGACCGGGCGGATCACGGCCAGCAACCCCTGCTCCGAGTACGTCCACCTGGACAACTCGTCCTGCAACCTGGCCAGCATCAACCTGCTGAAGTTCCTCAAGGACGACGGCTCGTTCGACGTGTCCAACTTCGTCAAGCTGACCGAGCTGATCATCACGGCGATGGACGTCTCGATCACGTTCGCCGACTTCCCGACGGAGAAGATCGGTGAGACGACGCGCGCCTACCGGCAGCTCGGCATCGGCTACGCCAACCTGGGCGCCCTGCTGATGGCGACGGGTCACGCCTACGACTCCGACGGCGGCCGCGCGGTGGCCGGGGCGATCACGTCGCTGATGACCGGCGTGTCCTACCGCCGCAGCGCGGAGCTGGCCGGGGTGGTCGGCCCGTACGACGGCTACGCGCGCAACGCCGAGCCGCACAAGCGGGTGATGCGCAAGCACGCGGCGGCCAACGACAACCTGCGCGCGATCGGCGCGATGGACTCCAAGATCCACGCCGAGGCGTCGCGGCAGTGGGCCGAGTGCCTCAAGCTGGGCGAGCGGAACGGCTACCGCAACGCCCAGGCCAGCCTGCTCGCGCCCACGGGCACCATCGGCCTGATGATGGACTGCGACACGACCGGCATCGAGCCCGACCTGGCGCTGGTCAAGTTCAAGAAGCTCGTCGGCGGCGGGTCGATGCAGATCGTCAACCAGACGGTCCCCCGGGCGCTGGTGAAGCTCGGCTACCAGCAGGAGCAGATCGAGGCGATCGTCGAGTACATCGCCGAGCACGGCCACGTGGTCGACGCCCCCGGCCTGCGGCAGGAGCACTACGAGGTGTTCGACTGCGCGATGGGCGAGCGGGCGATCGCGCCGATGGGTCACGTGCGGATGATGGCGGCGACGCAGCCCTTCCTGTCGGGCGCGATCTCCAAGACGGTCAACCTGCCCGAGTCGGCCACGATCGACGACATCGAGCAGGTCTACCGTGAGGGCTGGGAGCTCGGCCTGAAGGCGCTGGCGGTCTACCGCGACAACTGCAAGGTGGGCCAGCCGCTGTCGGCAGGCGGCAGCAAGAAGGAGGAGCCGAAGGCCGCCGAGCCGGAGGTCAAGGTCGTGGAGGTGGCGCGGCCGACCAGGCGGCGCATGCCCAACCAGCGGCCGAGCACCACGACGCGGTTCACGGTCGGCGGCGCCAAGGGCTACATGACCGCCTCCTCCTACCCCGATGACGGGCTGGGCGAGGTCTTCCTGAAGATGTCCAAGCAGGGCTCGACGCTGGCGGGCGTCATGGACGCCTTCTCGGTGGCGATCTCGATCGGGCTCCAGTACGGGGTGCCGCTGGAGACGTACATGAGCAAGTTCGTCAACATGCGCTTCGAGCCGGCGGGCATGACGGACGACCCGGATGTCCGGATGGCGACGTCGGTGATGGACTACATCTTCCGGCGGCTGGCGCTCGACCACCTGCCCTACGAGGAGCGGGCGGCGCTCGGCATCTTCTCGGCGGCCGAGCGGGCGGCGCAGCAGCGCGGCGAGGACCCGGCGGCGCTGCAGGAGACGGTGGAGTCGCTGGCCCAGTCGGCGCCGATCGAGGAGAAGCCGAAGCAGGAGCCCAGCAAGGAGCTGACGCTGGAGAGCCACCAGCGCTTCACCGCCGACGCGCCGCTCTGCATGACGTGCGGCACCAAGATGCGCCCGGCGGGCAGCTGCTACGTCTGCGAGGGCTGCGGCTCGACCAGCGGCTGCAGCTGAGCGAGGGGTAGATCGTCCGCTAACGAGGTGCCGGTGCCGATCCGGCACCTCGTTCGCGCTTCCGGCCGCGGCGCCGTCACCAGGATCGGGGCGTGTCAGCCCGTCCCGAGCTGGCGGGAGAGCGACTGGATGTCGGAGATGACCCAGTACTCGGCGAACCTGCCGTCCTCGGCGCGCAGGATGTCGTGGCCGCTGAAGGCGATCCGGGTGCCGGGGGCCGCGGTGGCGCCGGGCATGCCGCCCCGGTAGGCGCCGGCGAAGGTCCAGCGGGCGGCCACGTGGTCGCCGTCGACGAGGGGGCCGACGTCGAGGGTGATCGTGACGTCGTCGAACGGCTCGTGTCCCTGCCGGAGCGTCTCGATCAGCTGGTCGGGGCCGTGCACGTCCATGCCCGGCCAGTGGCCGACGAAGCCGGGGGTGACGAGTTCGTGGGCGAGGGAGAATTCGCCCTGCCACAGGTGGAGCAGCCATCGCTCGTACAGTTTCGCCATCATGCCGGTGACCTCTACCCGGGTACGGGGCTTCGATAGATTGCTCGGCGCGTGTTCGCCATGGTTTCGTCAACCGTTCTGAAACCGGGCGTCGATCAGGACGCGGCATGCTGGGTGTCCATGGAAAGGGAGGGCCTGCCATGACGGTTCCGCCGCAAACCCCGATGCTCGACCAGCGGCCCAGCAAGGCGCTGATCATCGCCCTGGTGCTGTCCGGCCTGCTGGCGTTGGGCGTGCTCGCGGTGCTGCTGCTGAGCGGCGGGCCCGTCGGCTTCGGTCTGTCGGCGCTGCTGGCCATCGCGCCGCTGCCGGTGCTGCTGGCGGCGGTGCTCTCGCTCGACCGGCTGGAGCCGGAGCCGAAGCTGCATCTGGCGTTCTCGTTCAGCTGGGGCGCGGGGGTGGCGGTGGGGCTGGCCATCCTGCTGAGCGTCGTGGGCATCGAGCTGTTCGCCCGCGCCGGTTACGGCCAGCAGGCCGTGAACCTCATCAGCGCGGTGGTGCTCGCGCCGGTCATCGAGGAGGCGCTGAAGGGCGCCGCGCTGCTGCTGCTCCTGCGCCGGCGGCGGGAGATCGACGGGCTGACGGACGGCATCGTGTACGCGTCCATGGCCGGGCTGGGCTTCGCGACCGTGGAGAACGTCGGCTACTACCTGACGGCCTTCGGTGAGGAAGGGGCGGGCGCGGCCTTCCAGCTGTTCGTCATCCGCGGGCTGATCGACCCGCTCGGCCACCCGGTCTACACGTCGATGATCGGGGTCGGGGTGGCGTACGCGCTGACGCGCCGCAACGCCGCCCGGTTCGCCGCGATCCCGCTCGGCTATCTGGGCGCGGTCTTCCTGCACGCCCTGTGGAACGGCGCGGCCTCCAGCGGGTCGCTGGCGGCGGTCGCCGGCGCGTACCTGGTGATCATGCTGGTGCTCATCGGGCTGATCGTCATCACGGTGGTGGAGCGCAGGCAGCTCGTCTCACGGATGGGCGCCTATCTTCCCTTGTACGGTCACACCGGCCTGGTCACCGAGCAGGACGTGGGGATGCTGACGACGATCGCGGCCCGTCGCGCGGCCCGTAAGTGGGCCAGGGGCGCCGGGCTGGGCCGTGAGATGAGCGACTACCAGCAGGCGGCCACCGAACTGACGATGCTCCACCTGCGCGCGGAGCGGGAGAGGACGGATCCGGCCCGGTTCGCGGTCGAGCGTGATCTGCTGCTGGGCGCGATGGCCCGGGCCCGCCGCTGGTGACCCTCTCTGGCCCGGAAGCGCTTTCCTGACACAATGTCCGGGATGGGCGTGAAAGGAGAGCGGATGAGCTGGGTGGAGATCGAGTCCGAGGCCGAGCTGCGCGAGCTGCTGGGTGAAGTGATGCCGCGGGCGGCGACGAAGGAGCGCACCCGCCTGCACGAGCGTGACCGTCAGTGGCTGGCGACCTCGCCGTTCTGCCTGATCGCCACGGCCGACGCCGATGGCAACTGCGACGTCTCGCCCAAGGGCGACCCTGCCGGGTTCGCCCACGTGATCGACGACACCATGATCGCCATCCCCGAGCGCCCCGGCAACCGCAGGGCCGACGGGTTCCGCAACATCCTGTCCAACCCGCACGTCGGCCTGATCTTCCTGATCCCCGGCCGCAACGAGACGTTGCGTGTGAACGGCCGTGCCCGGCTCGTGCGGGAGGCGCCGTTCTTCGACGAGATGATCGTCAAGGGTCACCGGCCCAAGCTCGCCCTGGTCGTGGAGATCGAGCAGATCATGTTCCACTGTGCCAAGGCGTTCATGCGCAGCGCGCTCTGGCGGCCGGAGAAGTGGGGCCCCGACGCGCTGCCGTCGCACGCCACCCTGGTCAAGGAGCTGCAGACCACACCGGAGACCCTTGAGGAGCTGGAGACGTACTACTCGGACGCCGCCTACCGCAAGAAGCTCTACGAGGTCTAGGCCGCGGGGGTGGGGCCGTCGGGGAAGCGGATCACGTTGCGGCCCGTGTAGGCCCGCAGGTCGACGACCTTCGGATCGACGGCCGCCTGCTTGCGGTGCACGGCCACTGATCGGATGTCGCGGATCTTGTGCGTGGCGATGCGCGGCGGGACCGTCACCAGCCTTCTCATCGTCCTCCCCCCGTGATGTTCCTGTTACCTATGTTATTAACAGAAACCCGGGTAAGGGCGGTGTAAGACAGAAATTCAGTAGGGCAGGCGGCGGCCCGACGGGGACCGCAGGTCCAGGTCCGCGGCGCGGACCGGACGCCGCCTGGTCGTCGTCCTGACGATGCGCACGCGCTTCATGGGTGTGCCCCCTCTCGCCTGGCGCCAACCTAACCGGGCGCGCGTCGTACGCTCAACGCATTTGTGCGCACCGGGCGGGCGCCGTGACGCCCGCCCGGTGAGTGTCAGACGCCGCCGCCGGGGACGGCCCGGGTCGTGACGGCGAGCCGGTTCCACGCATTGATCATCGCGACGGCCACCACCAGCGACGCGAGCTGCTTGTCGTCGTAGTGCTCGGCCGCCTCCTGCCAGACCTCGTCGGAGACGCCCTTGCCGTGGTCGGCGAGCCTGGTCGCCTCCTCCGTCAGGGCCAGCGCCGCCCGCTCGGCGGGGGTGTAGAACGTGGTCTCGCGCCAGGCGGCCACCGACCAGATCCGCTCGTCGCTCTCGCCGTCCTTCTTCAGCTCGCGGTTGTGCATGTCCACGCAGAACGCGCACCCGTTGATCTGGCTGGCGCGCAGCTTCATGAACCCGATCGTGGCGTGCGGGATCCCGCAGCCGTCGAGGTACTTCTCGACGGAGAGGAACGCCCGGTAGGGCTCGGGGGCGAGGGCCGCGACGTTGAGCCGCTGAGTCATCGATACCTCCATGGTGAGTCGTTGCCGACGCGTCATGGACGGGACAGCCCCGCCGGATGTGACAGTCCGGAAAAATCTGAATAGGGCAGCCTTCTGCGGATATGAGACCTCTGCACGGACATCACTAATGATCAGGGGGGATCATCATGGCTGTCTGCGAGACATGCGGCAACGACTACGACATGGCGTTCGAGGTCCGCGCCCAGGGCAGAACCCACACCTTCGACTCCTTCCAGTGCGCGATCGACAAGATGGCGCCGGTATGCGAGCACTGCGGCACCAAGGTCATCGGCCATGGCGTCCAGTCGGGCGACCACTGGTACTGCTGCGCCCACTGCGCCCGGCAGGAAGGCTCCAGCGGCATCGTCGACCGCGTCCCGGCGGGCGCCACCGCCTGACAGCCGGGATTCGGGCTTCTCCAGATCGTCACCGGCACGCACACTGGCGGTGTGGCCGACTTCGATGTGGTTGTCATAGGTTCCGGGCCCGGTGGGCAGAAGGCGGCCATCGCCGCCGCCAAGCGACATCACCGTCGGCGACCTGGGCATCAGGACTTAGCACGTGATCGGCCGCGAGGTCGACGTGATCCGCAGCCAGCTCTCGCGCAACCACGTGGCCGTCTTCACCGGCACCGCCAGTTTCACCGACCCGCACACCCTGGACGTCACCGACGAGCAGGGACGGGCCGTCAAGATCAGCGGACGGAAGATCATCATCGCCACCGGCACCCGCCCGGCCAGGCCGGAGTCGGTGGAGTTCGACGAGCAGACGATCATCGACTCCGACGGCATACTCAACCTCCAGCGGGTCCCGGAGTCGCTGGTGGTCGTCGGCGCCGGGGTGATCGGGATCGAGTACGCCTCGATGTTCGCCGCCCTCGGCACCAAGGTGACGGTGGTGGAGCGGCGGGAGCGGATGCTCGACTTCTGCGACCTGGAGATCGTGGAGGCGCTCAAGTACCACCTGCGCGACCTGGCCGTCACCTTCCGGTTCGGGGAGACGGTCGCCGCCGTGGAACGCCGGCCGAGAGGCGCCATCACGCTGCTGGAGAGCGGCAAGAAGATCCCCGCCGAGACCGTCATGTACTCGGCCGGGCGCCAGGGCATGACCGACCGCCTCGGGCTGGAGCAGGCCGGGCTGGCCGCCGACGACCGGGGGCGGATCGCGGTGGACGCGCACTACCGCACCGCGGTGGAGCACATCTACGCGGTCGGCGACGTGATCGGCTTCCCGTCGCTCGCCGCCACCTCCATGGAACAGGGCAGGATCGCCGCCCAGCACGCCTGCGACGAGCCGCTGGCCGGCATGACCCCGCTGCAGCCGATCGGCATCTACACCATCCCCGAGATCTCCTTCATCGGCCGCACCGAGGACGAGCTGACCAAGGCGCAGGTGCCGTTCGAGGTCGGCGTCTCCCGCTACCGCGAACTGGCCCGCGGCCAGATCATCGGCGACACGTACGGGATGCTCAAGCTGCTCGTCTCACCCGAGGACCGCTCGCTGCTGGGCGTGCACGTGTTCGGCACCGGGGCGACGGAGCTGCTGCACATCGGCCAGGCGGTGATGGGCTGCGGCGGCGCCATCGACTATCTGGTGGATGCGGTCTTCAACTACCCGACGCTGGCGGAGTCGTACAAGGTCGCGGCCCTGGACGCGATGAACAAGCTGCGCCGCGTCGCCCGCTTCGAGCTCTAGCCCCAACGCCGTTCAGTTAAGGCGAGGGATGTTCGTCAAGAGCAGTGAACGAAGCAGCGGAGCTGCTGTAGAAGAGGTCTGTCAATCCAAGACATCCTCACCACAGGAGCTCCGCTGTTGGAACAGGTTGCCACAGTCAGAACGGTCGGGGTAGCAGCCGGTGTGTTCGCGCCCGGACATCTGGGTGAACTGACCCGGATCATCCCGTTCGAGATGGTCGATGAGGTGCTGACGCAGACCCGTGCGCTGCAGCGCAGGGTCCGGCTGGTACCAGCACGGGTCACGGTGTATCTGCTGCTGGCCGCGGCATTGTTCACCGGGCTGGGCTACCGGCAGGTGTTCGACCGGTTAACGGCGTTGGCTCTAGCCCTCCGTGGCGCGCCGCGACCGGGGCGCCGGCTTCTTGCGGCCCGCCACCAGCGTGTCGCCGGGGGAGGGGGAGGGCTCCTCGGTGGTCGCCGCGCGCGGCCTCGGGTGCGGCGCGGTGTCTTCGAGGGCGGGCTCCGTTTCCTTGGAGGTACGAGGGCGCGCCGGCTTCTCGGCGGGCGGTTCCTTCTTCCCCGTGGTCTCCGGCTTCCCGGTGGCCTCGGGCTTGGCCGGGGCGGGCGGGCCGGTGGGCTTGTCGGGGTCGCGCAGTGAGGCGATGACCGCGTCCGCCTCCTTGTCGGCGGCGAATTCGTCGGCCGCCGCGGACTCCCGCCGCCTGATCACCACCATGTGGTCGACCGAGACGCGGCCCGCGCCCACCACGGCGAGCAGCAGCGAGGCCGCGCCGAGCAGGATCAGCTCGTTCAGCGTGATCGGGTTCAGCGGCGGGGCCACCCACAGCACCGCGACCGCCTCCGCGAACAGGACCAGCCCCATCACCGACACCATCAGCCCGGCGATCAGCAGCGCGCCGCCCACCAATTCGACCAGCATGGTGACCGTGGCCCAGGCGCGCGGGGCGGGGGCTCCCTGGGACTGGAACTGGACCCCGGTCTCCATCAGCCCGATTTCCAGCTTGCGCCAGCCGTTGGCGAAGAAGATGCCGCCCACACCCAGGCGGGCCACCAGAGCGGCGAGATCACGGAGGGACTGTCTCACGGTTGTTGACTGCCCTAAGGGGGACATCGCACACCTCAATCACGGCGGAGCAGCATGGCCACCGCGACGGCGGTCAGGCTGAGCAGGACGACGCTCACGACCACGGTCGTGTGCAGGGCGTTGACGAAGGCCCAGCGGGCCGCGTTCAGCAGGGCGCCGCCGGCGCTGCCGCCTATCTCCTCGGCGACGTGGGCGGCTCCCGCGAGTGACTGCCTGGCCTGGTCCATGCCCCCGCCGGGGATGCCCCGCACGTCGGGCACCGCGGGCGCGTACGCGATGGTGGTGATCGTGCCGAGCACCGCGACGCCGAGCCCGGCGCCGAGCTCGTAGGCGGTGCCCTCGATGGCGGCGGCGCCGCCCGCGTGGGAGGCGGGCGCGGCGGACATGATCGTGTCTGAGGCGGCCAGCAGCGCCACCTGCACACCGAAGCCGATGCCCACGAAGCAGCACGCCAGCATCACGGGATGGCCCTCGACGCCCCAGGTCAGCGTGGGGGTGAGGGCGAGCGCGACGAGCGCGAGGCCGCCGCTCATGGTGGCGCGCATGCCGAGCCTCGGCAGGATGTGCGCGGCGACCAGCCCGCCCGCGACAGCCGACAGCACCAGCGGGAGCATCCGGAACGCGGCGCGCACCGGGGTGTCGCCGAGCACGAGCTGCAGGTACTGGGCGAGCATCAGCTGCAGCCCGACCAGCGCGAACACGCCGAGCAGCACGCCCAGCACGCCGGTGGTGAACTCCCGCCGCCGGAACAGCGAGACGTCGAGCAGCGGCGTCTCCAGCCGGGTCTGCCGCCGGGCGAACCACACCAGCAGCCCCGCGCCCGTCAGGAAGACCGCGACGGCGGCCGGGAACGGCATCAGGCTGCCCGACCCGGCCTCCTTCAGACCGAAGGCCAGCGCCAGGATGCCGAACACGGACAGCACGGCGCTGGTCACGTCCCACGGGCGCGGCTCGGGGTCGCGGTACTCGGGGAGCATGCGCAGGGCGGCGGGCAGCAGCACGAGCAGGATCGGCACGTTGATCAGGAAGACCGCGCCCCACCACCAGCCGACCAGCAGGCCGCCGATGAGCGGCCCCACGGCGGCCCCGGCGGCGGCGACCGCGCTCCACACGCCGAGCGCGATGGCGCGCTCGCGGCGGTCGGTGAACACCTGGCGGATCAGCGACAGCGTGGCCGGCATGATCATCGCGCCGCCGACGCCGAGCAGTGCCCTGGCCAGGACGAGCGCCAGCGGCGTGGGGGCGAAGGCCGCCCCGGCCGAGGCCACGCCGAACAGCACGAAGCCCGCGATGACCAGGCGTTTGCGCCCGTAGCGGTCGCCGAGCGTGCCGAAGAGGATGAGCAGCGGGGCCACGATCAGCGAGTAGACGTCGATGATCCACAGCAGCTGGACGGCTGACGGCTCCAGGGCGGCGGTGAGTGCGGGGACCGCGATGTGCAGGACCGTCGCGTCGACCGTGATGAGCAGGAGGCTCACGCAGAGCAGCACCAGGATCTTCCAGCGGTTTTCCTGATGCTCGCGGCCGGCGCGGCGTGCGAAGGGCACGGCCTGGGTGACGGTCATGGACCTCCTTGCGGGCCGATCCCTTCACAGCGGGCCCGCACGAAACTTGCGTGGCAGCTTATGGCATGCCGCGGGATGGGTGCAGCGGTATCGAATGATCCAGGAATGGCTGTCCGTCTATTGACCGAAATGCCACCATTTATCGGGATCGGCATTCATGGTATCCGGACTCCACGCGCCGGGCCGCCCGCGGACTAGAATCATGTTCTATGCGGATCCTGCGTACACCCGACGACCGCTTCACCGACCTGCCCGGCTTCCCGTACGAACCCCGCTACGCCGAGATCGGCGACGGGCTGCGGATGGCCTACGTCGAGACCGGGCCCGCGACCGGGGAACCCGTCGTGCTCCTGCACGGCGAGCCGTCCTGGTCGTTCCTCTACCGCCACGTCATGCCCGAGCTGGCCGCGGCCGGACTGCGCGCCATCGCCCCCGACCTCGTCGGGTTCGGCCGCTCCGACAAGCCCGCCGAGCCGTCCGACCACACCTACGCCCGCCACGTCGAGTGGACCCGCGCCCTGCTGTACGACGTGCTCGGCCTGACCGGCGTCACCCTCGTCGGCCAGGACTGGGGCGGGCTCATCGGCCTGCGCCTGGCGGCCGAGCACCCCGGCCGGGTGGCCAGGATCGTCGCCGCCAACACCGGCTTGCCGACCGGTGACATTCCCATGCCCGAGGTGTGGCACCGCTTCAAGGACGCGGTGGCCAGCGCCCCCGCTCTGGACGTCGCCCGGTTCGTGCAGTCCGGCTGCGCCACCCGGCTCTCCCCGGAGGTGCGCGCCGCCTACGACGCCCCCTTCCCGGACGAGTCGTACAAGGCGGGCCCGCGCGCCATGCCGGGACTCGTCCCGCACACCCCCGGCGACCCGGCCGGGCCGGCCAACCGCGCCGCCTGGCAGGTGCTCACCACCCTCGACCGGCCGTTCCTCGTCGCGTTCTCCGACGGCGACCCGATCACCGGCGGCATGGCGCCGATCCTGCGCTCGTCCATGGCCGGCGCCGCGGGCCTGGACCATCCCGTCATCAAGGGCGCCGGTCACTTCCTCCAGGAGGACGCGGGCACCGAACTCGGCCGGCACATAGCCGCTTTCGTGACCTCCACCTAGCGTGTCAGGTCCGCCCACACCGGGGTTCCGTACGGTATAACCGGGGGCGGACACCGGGGAGGCGTGATGCAGGAGTCCGGCAGGGCCCGTCCCGCGGGCCGAGCCGCGGTGCGAGATCTGTTCGAGCAGGTGCGGCTGCGCTATTTCCGGCTTCCCCCCGCCGTGCGCAGAGTGCTCTACGCGGCGATCCTCATCGGGGCGGTCGGCACCGGCGCGGCGCTCGGCTGGGACCTGCTCGACACGTTCCTCACCACCGCGCTGATCCTCTGCTTCGTCGCGCTCACCCTCCGCTTCCCGCAGGCCGCGGCGACCGTGCTGGTCCTGGCGGGCTGGATCGCGCTGCTGCCGCTCTTCTCCCCGCTCTTCCCCGCGCAGCCGATGGCGCCGACCCTGCTCATGCTGCTCGCCGTGCCGGTCGCCGTCGCCGCCCACCTGATCCGCTGGGTCACCCCGTGGGTGTCCGCGCTGCTCGCGCTCGTGCCCGCCGGCGCGCTGGCCGCCGCGCTCTCCCTCGTCTCGGAGAACCTCGCCGTCTGGGTCGCCTACGGCGCCGCCGCGGTCGTGCTCGGCTACCGTTTCCTGCTCGCCCGCCGGGCCAGGGCCGAGCTGGGCGCGGAGGAGCGGGTACGGGTGCGCGCCCGCGAGGGCAGGCCCGAGGCGCAGCCGGAGAAGGCCCAGGGCCTGCCGCAGATCTCGGTCGAGGAGGCGCTCGCCGAGCTCGACGCCATGATCGGCCTCGCCCCCGTCAAAGAGCAGGTCCGCTCGATCGCCGCCTCCATCGAGGCCTCCCGGCTGCGCGCCGAGGCCGGCTACACCGCGGGCCGTCCGGTGCGCCACTTCGTGTTCGTCGGCCCGCCGGGCACCGGCAAGACCAGCGTCGCCCGCACCCTGGCCAAGATCTTCTACGCCTTCGGCCTGCTGGAGACCCCTTACGTGGTCGAAGGGCAGCGCGCCGACCTGGTCGGCGAGTACCTCGGCGCGACCGCGATCAAGACCAACGAGCTGGTCGACCGGGCGCTGGGCGGCGTGCTCTTCGTCGACGAGGCGTACGGTCTGATCAACTCCTCCGACGGCCAGCCCGACCGGTTCGGCGCCGAGGCCGTGCAGACCCTGCTCAAGCGCGCCGAGGACGACCGCGACCGGCTGATCATCATCCTGGCGGGCTACGAGCAGGAGATGACCTCGTTCCTGTCCAGCAACCCCGGGCTGGCCAGCCGGTTCGCCACCCGCGTGCGCTTCCCCGCCTACTCCGCAGCAGAGCTGGCCCAGATCACCGAGCTCCTGCAGCGCAGGCGCGGCGACACCATGGGCGACGACGCCAAGGCCGCGCTGCTCGGCCTGTACGAGGACGTCCACCGCCGCGGGCTGGTCGACGAGCTGGGCAACGCCAGGTTCGCCCGCAGCCTGGTCGAGGCCGCGGCCCAGGCCCGCGACGTGCGGGTGGTGGGCGCGGGCGGCACGCCGACCACCCAGGACCTGGTGACCACCACCACCGCCGACGTGACCAAGGCGTTCGACGAGCTCACCGCCCGCTTCCGCGGCTACGTCGCCACCCCCACGCTGGAGGAGGCGCTCGCCGACCTCGACCGGATGGCCGGGCTCGCCCCCGTCAAACGGCAGGTCCACGCCATCGCCGCGCAGCTCCAGGTGGCCCGCATGCGGCAGGAGCGCGGGCTGCCCACCCCGCCGCAGATGCGACACTTCGTGTTCGCCGGCCCGCCCGGCACCGGCAAGACCAGCGTCGCGAGGGTGCTGGGCCGCGTCTTCGCCGCGCTCGGCCTGCTCGCCCGGCCCGACGTGGTCGAGGCGCACCGCGCCGACCTGGTCGGCCAGCACCTCGGCGCGACCGCGATCAAGACGAACGAGCTGGTCGACCGGGCGCTGGGCGGCGTGCTCTTCATCGACGAGGCCTACAGCCTGGTCAACCCCGGCTACTCCGGCGGCGACGCGTTCGGCGCCGAGGCCGTGCAGACGCTGCTCAAGCGCGCCGAGGACGACCGCGACCGGCTGGTCATCGTGCTGGCCGGCTACGAGCGCGAGATGGACGCCTTCCTCGCCACCAACCCCGGCCTGTCCAGCCGCTTCAACCAGCGGGTCGCCTTCCCCAGCTACGCGCCGCGCGAGCTGACCGAGATCGCCGTGCTGCTCGCCCAGCAGGCCGGCGACCGCTTCGACGACGACGCGCTCAACGACCTCGACGAGGTCTTCACCTGGGTGTGCGAGGAACGGCTGATCGACGGGCTGGGCAACGGCCGGTTCGCCAGGTCGCTGTTCGAGCGCGCCGCGATGCGCCGCGACGTGCGGCTGGCCGCGGGCGCCTCGGCGGAGGAGCCGGCCAGCGCCGCCGAGCTGACGACGATCACCAGCGACGACGTCCGCACCGCCGTCGACGAGCTTTCCGGACGTTAACCAGACCCCTCTTTGGCACTCGCCTGCGCGGCGCCCGTCGCATCCTGTAGCAATATGGCTACGCAGTGTTGCGGTAGGAGCGGTGTCGCGGAGGAGGGGAGATGGCCGGGTTCCTGGCGCGCAGGCTGGTCAGCTCGGTGGTGCTGGTCGCCGTCGCGGCCTCCCTCGCCTACCTGCTCGCCGCCGCCGCGCTCGACCCGCGCGCCAACTACGCGGGCCGCACTCCCGCCCCGCCGCCCGCCGTCGTCGACGCGCAGCTCACCGCGCTCAACCTGAACGACCGCACCCCCCTGACCGAGCGCTACCTCACCTGGGCGGGCGGAGTCCTGCGCGGCGACTTCGGCAAGAGCGTCAGCGGCGCGCCGGTCGGCGACGACCTCAAGCGGCGGGCCGGTGTCACCCTCCGGCTGGTCCTGCTGGGGCTGGTGTGCGGGAGCGCGCTGGGCGTCATGGCGGGGGCGCTCGCCGCCGCCCGGCAGTACGGCTGGTTCGACCGGCTTTCGGCGGCCGTGTCCTTCCTGCTGCTCGCGGTGCCCGTGGTGGTGCTGGCCAACGTGCTGATCCTGGCCGGCACGTGGGCCAACGACCACCTGTTCGGCGCCCGGGTGCTGCTCGTGGCGGGGGAGGCGAGCGCGGGGCTGGAGGCCGGGCTCTGGGAGACGCTCCTCGACCGGGCCCAGCACCTCGTCCTGCCGACCGTCACGATCACGCTCGGGCTCGCCGCGGTGTTCAGCCGCTACCAGCGCAACACGATGCTCGACGTGCTCGGCGCCGACTACCTGCGCACCGCCATGGCCAAGGGCCTGACCAGGCGGCGGGCGCTGATCCGCCACGGGCTGCGCACCGCGCTCATCCCGGTCGCGACCTACTTCGCCTTCACCTTCGGCGCCCTGCTCACCGGGGCCACGTTCACCGAGAAGATCTTCGGCTGGCACGGGCTGGGGGAGCGGCTGATCAGCTCGATCTTCACCAACGACGTCAACACCGTGGCCGCCATCTCCTGCCTGGCCGCGGTCGCCGTGCTGGTCGCCTCCATGGCCGCCGGACTGCTGCAGGCCGTGCTCGACCCCAGGGTGCGGGCCGGATGACGCTGTCGGAGGAGGTCGCCGAGGAGTCCGCCGGCGACGACGCCGGCCGGCCGCCCCCGCCGTCCAGGGCCAGGGCGGTGACCGGCCGCTTCCTCTCCTCGTGGCAGGGCAGGGCAGGCGCGCTGGTGCTGGCGCTGGTGTTCCTGTTCGCGTTCGCGGGCCCGCTGGTCAGCCCGTGGTCCCACACCGACAAGGACTTCGCCGCGTTCCTCGCCCCGCCGTCGGCCGCCCACTGGTTCGGCACGCTGCAGACCGGCGCCGACGTGTTCGCCGTCACGCTGCGCGGCCTGCAGCGGTCGCTGGTCGTCGGGCTGCTCGCGGCCGTGGTGTGCACGGCGCTGGCCGCGCTCGCCGGGGCGTTCGCCGGCTACTTCCTCGGCTGGACCGACCGGGTCATCACCTGGGTGACCGACCTGCTGCTGGTGCTGCCCGCGTTCCTCATCCTGGCCGTCATGTCGCCGCTGTTCGGGTCCGGGCAGTGGCCGCTGTTCGTGCTCATGCTGGCGCTGTTCCTGTGGATGGTGACCGCCAAGATGGCCCGGGGGATGACGATCTCGCTGCGCGAGCGCGAGTTCGTGCGGGCCGCCCGCTACCTGGGCGTGCCGCCCGTAAGGATCGTGCTCTCGCACGTGCTGCCCAACCTGTCGTCGCTGCTCATCGTCGACGCCACGCTGAACGTCAGCGCCGCCATCCTGACCGAGACCTCGCTGTCGTACTTCGGGTTCGGCATCCAGCCGCCCGACGTGTCGCTCGGCACGCTCATCGCCGACGGCTCCAGGACCGCCGTGTACGCGCCGTGGACGTTCTGGTTCGCCGCCGGGCTGCTCGTGGTCACCGTGCTCGCGGTCAACCTCATCGGCGACGCGCTGCGCGACGCCTTCGACCCGACGGCGAGGGAGCCGCGATGACCCCCGCGCTGGAGGTGACCGACCTGCGGGTCACGCTCGGCGGGGCGCCCGTCGTGCGCGGCCTCGGCTACGCCGTGCGCAAGGGCGAGGTGCTCGGCCTCGTCGGCGAGTCTGGCTGCGGCAAGTCGGTGTCGGCGGCCGCGGTGATGGGCCTGCTGCCGCCCGGCGCCCGGGTGACCGGCTCGATCCGGCTGGGAGGCAGGGAGCTCGTCGGCCTGCGCGAGCGGGAACTCGCCGCCGTCCGCGGCAGCGCCGTCTCGATGGTGTTCCAGGACCCGCTCTCCGCGCTCACCCCGGTCTACCGTGTCGGCGACCAGATCGCCGAGGCGGTCCGCACCCACCAGAAGGTGACCAAGGAGCAGGCCGCGGTCCGCGCCGTCGACCTGCTCGACCTGGTCGGCATCCCCGACCCGGCCCGGCGGGCGCTGGCCTTCCCGCACGAGTTCTCCGGCGGCATGCGCCAGCGGGCGCTGATCGCCATGGCCATGGCCAACGACCCCGACGTGATCATCTGTGACGAGCCGACGACCGCGCTCGACGTCACCGTCCAGGCCCAGGTGCTGGAGGTGCTCAAGACCGCGCAGCGCCAGACCGGCGCCGCCATCGTCATGATCACGCACGATCTCGGGGTCGTGGCCGGCTTCGCCGACCGGGTGCTCGTCATGTACGCGGGCCGCCCGGTCGAGTCCGGCGACGTGGACGACGTCTTCTACCACGCCCGCATGCCGTACACCGCCGGGCTGCTCGGCGCGGTGCCGCGCATCGACGCGGCCGGCCGGGCAGCGCCCGCGCCGATCGCCGGCGCCCCGCCCGCGCCCGGCGACCCGCCGCTGCGATGCCCGTTCGCGCCGCGCTGCGC
>NZ_BAABFD010000035.1:0-73813 GCF_039540635.1 Nonomuraea ferruginea
AAGGAAACACCCGGTTACATTCCGAACCCGGAAGTTAAGCTTCTCTGCGCCGATGGTACTGCACTCGGGAGGGTGTGGGAGAGTAGGTCACCGCCGGACAATTTTCATATGGGAAGGGCCCCGACAGGTTCTGTCGGGGCCTTTCCTTGTTTTAGGAGGGTTTCGAGGCTTCGGTCTTGGGGGCTTTTCTTGTGGGTGAGTCCCGAGGCTACGGCCTCGGGCCTTTTTGTTTATGGAGGTTCCGAGGCTTCGGCCCTCGGGGCTTTTCTTGTGGTGAGCCCTGAGGCTATGGCTTCGGGACTTTTCTTGTTTTTTGGGGCCTCGGCGTGATCGCCGAGGCCCTTTGTGTTTGTCGATGACAGCCTGTCAAGGAGGCGGAATGAGGCGAGATCGAGCGTTTCGGTCCGATCCACCGTCGGGGGGTTGTGAGTAAAGGGGTCGCGGTGGTCAGTAGGGTTGAGGGGTGGACTTTCGTGCGGTTGAACGCGCGATCTTGGAGCGCGGCGTCGAGTGGGATTTCGAGCCGACGCTCGACAGGATCGCGGCCCTTCTGGACCTGCTCGGCTCGCCTCAGCGGGCCTACCAGGTCATACACATCGCCGGCACGAACGGCAAGACCAGCACGGCGAGGTTGATCGAGAGCCTGCTGCGGGAGCGCAACCTCCGGGTGGGCCGTTTCACGAGCCCGCACCTGTCGTCGATGCGCGAGCGGATCACCGTCGACGGCGAGCCACTCAGCGAGGAGCGCTTCGCCCAGGTCTATGAGGAGATCGAGCCCTTCGTAGAGCTGACCGACGCGCAGGGCGGTCGGCGCATCCAGTTCTTCGAGCTGCTGACCGCCATGGCGTTCGCGGCGTTCGCCGACACGCCGGTGGACGTGGCCGTGGTCGAGGCGGGCATGGGCGGCTCCTGGGATGCGACGAACGTCGCCGACGGCACGGTGGCGGTCGTGACGCCGATCTCGCTCGACCACACCGACAGGCTCGGCCCCGACATCCCGAGCATCTCCCAGGAGAAGGCCGGCATCATCAAGCCGGGCGCCACCGCCGTGTTCGCGCAGCAGGAGCTTGCCGCGGCCGAGGTGCTGATGCGGCGGGCCGCCGACGTGGGTGCGGTGGTGGCGCGCGAGGGCCTGGAGTTCGGGGTGCTCGGCCGTGAGGTCGCCATCGGCGGGCAGCTGATCACCTTCCGAGGGCTCAAGGGCGTGTACGACGACGTCTACCTGCCGCTCTACGGCGCCTACCAGGCGAGCAACGCCGCCTGCGCGCTGGCCGCGGTCGAGGCGCTGACCGGCGGCGACGACCCGCTCGACGTCGAGCTGGTGCGTGCGGCGTTCGCGCAGGCGTCCTCGCCGGGAAGGCTGGAGGTGGTGCGGCGCAACCCCACGGTGGTGCTGGACGCCGCGCACAACCCGGGCGGCATGCAGGCGACGCTCGACGCGATGCACGAGGCGTTCGACTTCCCCAAGGTCGTCGGGGTCGTGGCGGTCATGGCCGACAAGGACGTCGAAGGGCTGCTGGAGCTGCTGGAGCCGATGGTCGCCGAGGTCGTCGTCACCCGTAACTCGTCGCCGCGCTCGATGCCGGCCGCCGAGCTCGGGGCGCTGGCGGAGTCCGTCTTCGGCGAGGAGCGCGTGCACGTCACCGAGCGTCTCGACGACGCCATCGACCAGGCCATCGGCATCGCCGACGCGGATGGCGAGTTCGCCGGCACCGGCGTGCTGATCACCGGGTCGGTGGTCACGGTGGGTGACGCGCGGGTCCTGCTGAAGGCGGAGGGTGCGTGATGGGTTTGCTCGGCTTCCAGGTGACTCCTGGCATGCGGCGGCTGGGCGCGAGTGTGCTCGGCATGGAGGCGATCGTGGTCGGCCTCGCAACGCCGGTGATGATCACCATCGGCGGCATCACGCCCGCGCTGGCGGTGACCACCGGCATCGGCCTGGCCGTGTTCTGCGTCATCGCCACCGGGCTGCTCAAGCGGCCCATCGGTTACGTTCTCGGCAGCGTGGCGCAGGTGCTGGCGATCGCCATGGGGTTCCTCGTGCCGGCGATGTTCTTCCTCGGGACGATCTTCGCCGCGCTCTGGGTCACCGCGATTATCGTCGCTCGCCGTGTCGAGGGCGTGACTTCCCGCTAAAGTCGGGCGTCATGGCCGTCCCCCCGATTCATCGGTCCCCAGAGGCCGAGCCGCACGCAGGTCCGGCGCCGGTGCTCGACGCCGTGCTCGGTCTGCTCATCGTGGCCGCGCTGCCGCTGGCGATCGTCGCCATCCCCAATACCGTGTCCGTCGTCGCCGAGCTGCTGCCCGCCGGCATCGACCGGGTCGGGCTCATGCGCGCCCACGGGCTCGCCCTGCCGGCGATGATGCTGGCCGTGCCGCTCGCGGCCATGGCGTTGCGCCGGGTCAAGGCCGCCCACCTGCTCGTCGCGGGGCTGGCGCTGCTGGCCGTCGCCGACGCGGCCGGCGGCTACGCGGACTCGGCCTTCGTGGTCGGCGTGCTGCGGGTCGCCCACGGTGTCGGCGCCGGGCTGCTCGTGCCCGCCACGCTGGTCGCCGTGTGGGACCGGCCGCGGTGGCTGCGCGGCCTGTGGGCCGGCACGCTGGCCCTCAGCCTGCTCGGTGCCCAGGCGCTCGCGCTCTGGCCGCTCGCCGGAGCGACGGAGTGGCGGGTCACGCTGCAGCCCTATCCGCTGCTCAGCGGCATCGCGCTGGCGCTCGCCGCCGTGTATCTCATGCTCTGGCTGCTGCGCGGGCGGCCGTCCACGCCGGGCCCGCGGCCCGAGGATCGCAGCCGCGTCCTGCTCGCGATCGTGCCCGCCGCCGGGGTGGCGGCCGTGGCCATCGGCGCCGCGAGCCAGGACTGGCACGGCGGGCTGATGATCACACTGGCGGCGCTCGCCATGGTGGGACTGCTCGCCCTGGCCTCCATCGGCGCCCGGGAGAGCCGTACGCTCGCGTACACCATGGTGGCGGTCGGCGTCGTGCTGCTGCCCAGCGTCGCCCAGGTGACGTATGTGGAGATGGGCGGCATGGGCGGGCCGGGGCTGAAGGGGCTGTGGGTCCCGTTCTGCGTCGCGGGCGTCCTGGGGGTGGTGGCGGCGGTCGCGGTGCGCGTGTCGGCCGCGTCCAGCCAGTGGCTCACGCAGCTCGGCCTGCTCGCCATGGTCGCCGGGCTGTGCTCGGTGCGCGTGCTGGTGCCCTCGGCGGAGGGGCTGGTGCTGGTCGTGCCGTTCACGCTGCTCGCGGTCGGCGCGTCCGTGGCGCTGACGGCGGCGCTCGCCGACGTGGGGGCGGGGGCGGCCATGTTCGGCCTGGCGCTCTGCTTCCCCGGCGTGCTGGCCGGCTACCTTCTGGGCACCGGGATGCAGAAGACGTTGCTCGACCAGAGTTCGAGGCAGGAGTTCGTCGACAGCTACGTCGGTGTTCTGCATCTTTGGGCGCTGGTCGGGGGGTTCCTGGCCGTGGCCGTGATCGTCCTGGTGTCCGTCATGTCGCGCCGGGCGCCGGCGGCGGACGGCGGGGCCGGTGCGGCGATCCGTACGACGCCGGCGGAGGACGGGCAGGCGGGCGGGGGCGGTGAGATGCCGCCGGTGCCGCCGCCCGCGCAGTCGCCCGAGGGCGGGGCCTGAGCCGCCGGGAAACGAGGTGACCGGCGTGGGGCGGTAAGCTGTGCCGCAGCTTCGCGATGGCCTGTGCGGCGGAGCATCCCGGGCCAGGCCGTGCTCGTAGCCCGCATCCGCGACCCAGTTCGAAGGAGAACCCGAAGTGTCCGAGCGCACTCTTGTCCTGATCAAGCCCGATGGGGTGAAGCGCGGCCTGATCGGTGACGTGATCGCCCGCATGGAGCGCAAGGGCCTCAAGGTCGTGGCGATGGACCTGCGCACCCTCGACGTCGAGACCGCCAAGGCCCACTACGCCGAGCACTCCGAGAGGCCGTTCTTCGGCGAGCTCGTCGAGTTCATCACCTCCGGGCCGCTGGTGGCGCTGGTGGCCGAGGGTCACCGGGCCGTCGAGGCGTTCCGTTCGCTGGCGGGGCTCACCGATCCGGTGAAGTCGCCTCCCGGCACGATCCGCGGCGACCACGCCCTGGAGATCGGCGAGAACGTCGTCCACGGCTCCGACTCGCCCGAGTCGGCCGCGCGGGAGATCAAGATCTTCTTCCCCGACCGGTTCTGAGGTCCACGGTTCGCCCGAGTGCCCGCAGGCTCTGAAGCCTCGCGGGCATTCGTCGTTTACGGGGCCTACCCGAGGACGCGGGTGGTAGCGCGCAATCCGGGCAAAATCGCGGTGCGCGCAGGGACTTGAGATTTTTGTGGGGCGCACGGGCTCAGTGTGCGGACAGGTGGGTACGTCACGTTACGATTCGAATTCAGTCCGTAGTCATAGCGGCATTGGATTCGGTCGTGAGTCCTTAGTCCTTTGCGAACGTCACGGGAAGGCTCCGTTCCCCATGGGTAGCAAGCTCGCCTTTCTCGGCCGTGACATGGCGGTCGACCTCGGTACCGCCAACACGCTGGTGTACGTGCGCGGCCGCGGCATCGTGCTCAGCGAGCCGTCGGTCGTCGCCATCAACACCGCCACGGAGAAGATCGTCGCCGTGGGCATCGAGGCCAAACGCATGATCGGCCGTACGCCCGGCAACATCGTGGCGGTCCGCCCGCTCAAGGACGGGGTGATCGCGGACTTCGAGGTCACCGAGCGGATGTTGCGATATTTCCTCCAACGCGCGCATAAACGCCGCCATCTCTCCAAACCGCGCATCATCATCGCGGTGCCCAGCGGCATCACCGGCGTCGAGCAGCGGGCCGTCAAGGAGGCGGGCTACCAGGCTGGGGCGCGCAAGGTCTACATCGTCGAGGAGCCGATGGCGGCGGCGATCGGGGCCGGGCTGCCGGTGCACGAGCCCACCGGCAACATGGTCGTCGACATCGGCGGCGGCACCACCGAGGTGGCGATCATCTCCATGGGCGGCGTGGTCACCAGCAAGTCCATCAGAGTCGGCGGCGACGAGCTGGACCAGGCGGTGATCACGTACGTCAAGAAGGAGTTCTCGCTCATGCTCGGCGAGCGCACCGCCGAGGAGATCAAGATGACGATCGGCTCGGCCTGGGCCGACGGCGAGGAGGCGCACGCCGAGGTGCGCGGCCGTGACCTGGTCAGCGGCATGCCGAAGACGATCATCGTGTCGGCCGAGGAGATCCGCAAGGCCATCGAGGAGCCGGTCAACGCCATCGCCGACGCGGTCAGGTCGACTCTCGACCTGTGCCCGCCGGAGCTGTCCGGCGACCTGATGGACCGAGGGCTGGCCCTGACCGGCGGCGGCGCGCTGCTCAAGGGACTGGACGAACGGCTCAGGCAGGAAACGGGCATGCCCGTACACCTGGTGGAGAACGCCCTCGACTCGGTCGCGCTGGGCACCGGCCGGTGCGTGGAGGACTTCGAGGCGCTGCAGCAGGTCCTGGTTCCGGAGTCGCGGCGCTGATGAGGGACTCGCGCCAGGCACGGCTGATCCTGGGAACTCTTCTGGCGGCGGCGCTGGTCATCCTGACCGTCGACCACAGGGCGGGGGAGAGCTCGCCGCTGGAGCCGCTGCGCGCGGCCGGCTCGTGGGTGTTCGGTACGGCCGAGCAGGCGGGGGCGACGGTGTTCGGGCCGGTCACCGGATTCGTCGAGGCCCTCGCCGGGGCTCCCGCCGCCCAGGAGAGCATCGCCAGGCTCCGCCGCGAGAACGCGCGGCTCCGTGCCGACCTGGCCGCCGGCAAGGTCGACACGATGCGGTCCGCGGAGCTGAAGCGGATGCTCGGGCTGGCCTCGTTCGGCGGCTACAAGGTGGTGCCGGCCAACGTGATCGCCAGGCGCGGCCAGCCGGGGTTCGAGGAGGCGGTCGAACTCGACGCCGGCACCGACGACGGCGTCCGTGCCGACATGACCGTGATCAACGGCGACGGGCTGGTCGGCCGGGTCGTGCACGCGAGCCCGCGCACGTCGAGCGTGGTGCTGCTCAGCGATCCCGCCTCGGCGGCCGGCGCCCGCCTGGAGCAGGGCCGGGAGATCGGCGTGGTGCACGGCGTGGGAGAACACGGCCGGCTGCTGCGCTTCCAGCTTCTCGACGCGACGGCGCCCGTGCTGCGGGGCTCGCGCCTGGTCAGCTTCGGCTCGCACCGGGGCGCGCCGTACGTGCCGGGGGTGCCGATCGGGGTGGTCGAGCGGGTGGAGCCGGCGTCGGGCGAGCTGACGAGGACCGCGTACGCGCGCCCGTACGCGGACATGACCGCGCTGGACGTGGTCGGCGTGGTGGTGCAGCCGCCCGCGCGCGACCCGAGAGACGCGGTGCTGCCGCGGAGGGAGGGGACGCGATGACGGCTGTCGTGGCCGTGGTGGTGGCGCTGCTGGTGCAGTTCGTCCTGGTGAACCGGCTGCGCCTGCCGGCCGGGGGAGCGCCCGACCTGGTGCTGCTGGCGGTCGTGGGGGCCGCCCTGGCGCGCGGGCCCGCCGCCGGGGCGGTGCTCGGGTTCGGGGCTGGGCTGCTCGTCGATCTCGCGCCGCCGACGGCGCACGTGGCGGGGCTGTACGCGTTCGTGTTCGCGCTGGTGGGCTATCTGGCCGGGCGGGGCGTGGGCAACAAGGTCGTCACCGTCGTGCTGTGCGTGCTGCTCGCGCCGCTGCTGGCCGCGGCCGTGAGCGGGCTGCTGTCCGACCCGCGGGTCACGGTCTCGACGCTCACCCAGCAGGTCCCGGTGACCGTGGCCTGCACGCTCATCGTCGCCCCCGTGGTGGTCTGGCTGGCTTCGCGTGGCGCGCGGGAGAGGCACCTGCTGTGAACCGCATGCGGACCCGGCTGCTCGTGGTGCAGGTGCTCGTGCTGGTGCTGCTCGCGGCGCTCGCCGTGCGGCTCTGGCAGGTGCAGGTCGTACGCGGCCCCGAGTTCGTCAACCGGGCGACCGAGACCCGCACCAGGACCGTCATCGTGCCCGCGGTGCGCGGACAGATCCTCGACTCCTCGGGCCGCCCGCTGGTGCGCAACAAGTCCCGGCTGGTCGTCTCGGTCGACCGCAACAGGCTGGTGCGGATGCGCGACAGCGGGGTCAAGGTGCTGGGCAAGCTGTCGGAGGTGCTCAGCCGGCCCGTCTCGCAGCTGCAGAGGCGGATCACGCCCTGCGGCCCCGACGTGCCCAAGCCGTGCTGGACCGGCTCCCCGTACCAACCCGTGCCGCTCGACGAGAAGGTCGACACCCGCGAGGCGCTGCAGATCCTGGAGCAGCAGGAGAAGTTCCCCGCGGTGTCGGCGGAGATCCAGGCCATCAGGGAGTATCCCCTGGGTGAGGCCGGGGCGCAGATGTTCGGCTACCTGTCCCCGGTGACCGAGGCCGAGCTGGAGAAGCGGGTCGGGCTGAAGGCCACCTTCTCGGGCGTCGACCTGGCCGGGCGCGACGGCCTGGAGTACTTCTACGACGAGGAGCTGCGCGGCAAGGCCGGCATCCGCAGGGTGCAGGTCGACCGGATGGGCAAGCCGCTCGGGGTGGAGAAGGAGGTGCCGTCCGTCGCCGGCCACCACCTGGTGACCAGCATCGACGCGCGCATCCAGGCGGTCACCGAGCGGGCGCTGCAGAAGGCGATGAAGTCCGCGCCGGCCGCCGACGGGGGCGCGGCGGTGGTGCTCGACGCGCGCACCTCGCGGGTGCTCGCGATGTCCAGCGCGCCCGGTTACAACCCGTCCGTGTGGGCGGGCGGCATCTCCGCGCGCACCTACCGCCACCTGCTGTCGGAGAAGTCCGGCAAGCCGCTGACGTCGCGGGCGATCAACGGCCAGTTCGCGCCCGGCTCGACGTTCAAGGTGTCGTCCGTGGCCTCGATGCTGCGGGCCGGATACCCGCTCGACGGCCAGTACAGCTGCCCCGGCTCCGTCATGATCGGCGACCGTGCCTTCAACGGCTTCCGCGGCATCCCGCTCGGCACGCTCACCCTGCACACGGCGCTGGTGAAGTCGTGCGACACGATCTTCTACAAGGCCGCGTACGACCAGTACCTGAAGGACGGCGGGCGGACGCCGAAGAAGCACGTCGCCGAGGTGTTCGCCAACACCGCCAGGAAGTTCGGGTTCGGCGCGCCCACCGGTGTCGACCTGCCGGGCGAGTCGCACGGGCGCATCCCCGACCGCCGCTGGAAGAAGGAGAGCTGGGCGCTGACCAGCGGCGAGAACTGCAAGCGGGCGCAGACCGGCTATCCCGAGGTCAAGGACGGCGCCCGGGCGGCGTTCCTCAAGCGGCTGGCGCACGAGAACTGCGCCGAGGGGTTCATCCTGCGGCCGGGCGACTCGGCCAACTTCAGCATCGGTCAGGGGGACGTGCTGGTGACGCCGCTGCAGCTGGCTCGCGCGTACGCGGCGCTCGCCACCGACGGCAAGGTGCGCAGCCCGCGGATCGGCTGGGCGATGGTGCGGCCGGACGGGAAGGTGGTCAAGACCATTCCCGTGCCTGTCGTCGGCAGGCTCCCGGTGACGGAGAAGGAACGGCGCTACATCAAGAACGCGCTCAGCCAGGTCCCCTCCGACGGCACCGCGGCCGGGGCCTTCGCCGGTTTCCCCATGGACCAGGTGACGATCGGCGGCAAGACGGGCACGGCGGAGGTGTGGGGCAAGCAGGACACCTCCTGGTTCGCCTCGTTCGCGCCGACCCGTAACCCGCGGTTCGTCGTGGTCGTCATGGTCTCCCAGGGCGGGTTCGGCGCGGAGACCGCCGCTCCCGCCGCCCGTGAGATCTACGAGGGCATCTTCGGCATCAAACGGCCGGCCGCGGTGCGGGATGGCAAGCCGGTGTCGGAGCTGCCGACGTTCCGGCCCGACGGGACGGTGGTGCCAGGATGACCGGTGGTGCGCTGGCGGCGGGGCGGCGGCCGTTCACCCGCAGGGTGTTCGGGCCGGAGTCGGCGGTGTGGCGGCTGGACGTGGTGATGCTGGTCGCCGTGGCCGCGCTGCTGGTCCTCGGCTCCCTGCTCGTCTGGTCGTCCACGCGGACGTGGGCGCCCGGCTCCACAGGGCTGCTGTGGAAGCACCTGTTGAACCAGGTGATCGGGGTGGCTCTGTGCCTCGCGGTCGCGATGACCGACTACCGGGCGGTGCGGGCGTACGCGCCGGTGGTCTACCTGGTCTCGCTCGTCGGGCTGGGGCTCGTGCTGACTCCTCTGGGCGCGACCATCAACGGGTCCCACTCGTGGATCCTGCTCGGCGGCGGATTCGCGGTGCAGCCGTCGGAGTTCGCCAAGGTCGGCCTGGTGCTGATCACGTCCATGCTGCTGGCCCAGCCGGTCGAGGGCACCGACCGGCCGCGCGGCCTGGACGTGCTGCTGGCGCTGGTGGCCGCCGGGATCACGCTGGTGCTGGTGATGCTCCAGCCCGACCTCGGCACCGCGCTCGTGCTGGCCGCCGTCACGGCCTCCGCCATGATCATCTCTGGGGTGCGCAAGCGGCTGATCGCCCTGTTCACGCTCATCGGCGCCGCCGGGATCTTCTGCGTCTTCTTCTTCGACGTGCTGGAGCCGTACCAGGTGGCCCGGTTCACCGCGTTCGTCGATCCGAGCGTCGACCCGCGCGGCGTCGGCTACAACAGCACCCAGTCGCTGATCGCGATCGGCTCCGGGCAGCTGTTCGGCAAAGGGCTGCTCGGGGGCGGGCAGACCACCGGCCGGTTCGTGCCGGAGCAGCACACCGACTTCATCTTCACCGTGGCGGGCGAGGAGTTCGGCTTCCTCGGCTCGGTCACCCTGGTGGCGCTGCTCGGCCTGGTGCTGCTGCGCGGGCTGTGGATCGCGCGGCACTGCAAGGACCGGTTCGGCACGCTGATGGCGGGCACGATCGTGTGCTGGTTCACCTTCCAGATGTTCGTGAACGTCGGCATGACCATCGGCATCATGCCCATCACCGGGCTGCCGCTGCCGTTCGTCTCCTACGGCGGCACCTCCACCTTCGCCAACCTCATCGGGGTCGGGTTGCTGCAGGCCATCCACGTGAGGCAGCGTGCGTTCGGCTGAACGGCCAGGCGCCGCTACCCTGGGTCGTATGACTGCGGAGTCGATTTTCCCTCGCCTGGAACCGCTGCTGCCCAAGGTGCAGAAGCCGATCCAGTACGTCGGGGGTGAGCTCAACTCGACGGTCAAGGAGTGGGACTCCGCCGACGTGCGCTGGGCGCTGATGTACCCCGACGCCTACGAGGTGGGGCTGCCCAACCAGGGCGTGGCCATCCTGTACGAGATCCTCAACGAGCTGCCCGCGACCCTGGCCGAGCGCACCTACGCGGTCTGGCCGGATCTCGAGGCGCTCATGCGGGCCGAGGGCGTGCCGCAGTTCACCGTCGACGCCCACCGGCCGGTGCGCGCGTTCGACGTGTTCGGCGTCTCCTTCTCGACCGAGCTCGGCTACACCAACATGCTGACCGCGCTCGACCTGGCCGGGATCCCGCTCGTGGCCGCCGAGCGCGGCGACGACGACCCGATCGTGCTCGCGGGCGGCCACGCAGCCTTCAACCCCGAGCCGATCGCCGACTTCCTCGACGCGGCCGTGCTCGGCGACGGCGAGCAGATCGCGATCGCCATCACCGAGGTCATCCGCGAGTGGAAGGACGAGGGCAGACCCGGCGGGCGCGACGAGCTGCTCATGCGCCTGGCCGAGTCCGGCGGCGTCTACGTGCCCAAGTTCTACGACGTCGACTACCACCCCGACGGCCGCATCAAGCGGGTCGCGCCCAACCGTCCCGACGTGCCGTGGCGGGTCCACAAGCACACCGTCATGGACCTCGACGAGTGGCCCTACCCGAAGAAGCCGCTGGTGCCGCTGGCCGAGACCGTGCACGAACGCTTCAGCGTGGAGATCTTCCGCGGCTGCACCCGCGGCTGCCGGTTCTGCCAGGCCGGCATGATCACCCGTCCGGTGCGGGAGCGGTCGATCACCACGGTCGGCGCCATGGTGAAGCAGGGCATCGAGGAGTCCGGCTTCAACGAGGTCGGGCTGCTGTCGCTGTCGTCCGCCGACCACAGCGAGATCGGCGACCTGGCAAAGGGCCTGGCCGACCGCTACGAAGGCACCAACACCTCGCTGTCGCTGCCCTCGACCCGGGTCGACGCGTTCAACATCGACCTGGCCAACGAGTTCTCCCGCAACGGGCGGCGCTCCGGCCTCACCTTCGCCCCCGAGGGCGGCTCCGAGCGCATGCGCAAGGTGATCAACAAGATGGTCACCGAGGAAGACCTCATCCGCACCGTCACCGCCGCCTACTCCCAGGGCTGGCGGCAGGTGAAGCTCTACTTCATGTGCGGGCTGCCCACCGAGACCGACGAGGACGTGCTCGGCATCGCCGACCTGGCCAAGAAGGTCATCAAGGCGGGCCGCGAGGCCACCGGGTCGCGCGACATCCGCTGCACCGTCTCCATCGGCGGCTTCGTGCCCAAGCCGCACACCCCGTTCCAGTGGGCGGGCCAGGCCGACCACGAGACCGTCGACCGGCGGCTCAAGGCGCTGCGCGACTCGCTGCGCCGCGACAAGGAGTACGGCCGGGCCATCGGCTACCGCTACCACGACGGCAAGCCGTCCATCGTGGAGGGCCTGCTGTCGCGCGGCGACCGCCGGGTCGGCGCCGTCATCCGCGCGGTCTGGGAAGACGGCGGCCGCTTCGACGGCTGGAGCGAGCACTTCTCCTACGAACGATGGATGGCCGCCGCCGAGCGGGCCGGCGTCGACGTCGACTGGTACACCACGCGCGAGCGCGAGGAGAACGAGGTCCTGCCCTGGGACCACCTCGACGCCGGGCTCGACCGCGAGTGGCTCTGGCAGGACTGGCAGGACGCCGTCTCGGGCGGCGAGGTCGAAGACTGCCGCTGGACCCCGTGCTACGACTGCGGCGTCTGCCCCACCATGGGCACCGAGATTCAGATCGGTCCGACGGGCCGCAAACTCCTTCCGCTCACGGTCGTCTGACGACGCGCCGGGTGCGCGGCCGGTGTCTCGCCGTACATGATCCTGTACACGCGGGTGCCCGGGCGGCTTATCCTGAGAGAAGAAACTCTTACAAGGGAAGGACGACAAGGCACTGAAACCTGTTCCCGACGGGCCACCGCCCGCGCCCACGGTGCAGCGCCTGCGTGTGCGCTACGCCAAGCGCGGACGCCTGCGCTTCACCAGCCACCGCGACATCTCGCGGGCCGTCGAGCGTGCGGTCCGTCGTGCCGGTATTCCGGTGGCCTACAGTGCGGGCTTCTCGCCACATCCGAAGATCTCCTACGCGGGAGCAGCGCCGACCGGCGTTGCCAGCGAAGCCGAATACCTCGAGATCGGCGTCACCACGCCGTGCGATCCCCGGCAGGTCAAGACCGACCTCGACGGATCGCTGCCGCCGGGCCTTGACGTGCTCGACGTCGTCGAGGCCGGCCCCGGCGCGCTGGCCGACCGCCTGGAGGTCTCCGAGTGGGAGGTGCGGCTGCCCGGCGCCGACCGCGAGCACGCCGAAGAGGCGGTGCAGAAGTTCCTCGCGGCCGGCCACGTGGAGGTTGAGCGCCTCACCAAGAAGGGGCCGCGGCGCTTCGACGCGCGCGAGGCCGTGCTGAGGCTCACGGTGCCGGAGGGAACAGGGAGAACAGCAGCTCAGGTGCCCGGACAGTCGTGTGTCATACTGCGCATGGTTGTTCGGCACATGACTCCTGCCGTTCGACCCGACGATGTGCTCACAGGGCTGCGCCTTGTGGCCGACTTCGCGCCGCCGGTCCCCCCCGAGGTGACCAGGCTGGCGCAGGGGCCACTCGACGCCGGCACCGGTGCACTTGCCGACCCGCTCGACCTGGACCGCGATACGACGCGCGGCGGCGAGGCGGGACCGGCGGGTGAGCACGTCGCCGGTTAAGGGGAGCGCCCCATGGGGTGTGACCGGCAGACAGGACTTGGCGCCACGCCTCCGGGTGTGGCGGACAACGAGACACGATGCTCCTGCGCGGCGCGGCGACGCGCCCGGGGGCTGACGGGAGAGCGCCCGCATGCTCGACGAGAACGAGCCCAACGCCGGGGCCAATGGCCCTGACGGGGAGACAACAGAACAGTCCCAGGTGACCAGGCGCCGCGGCGCGGCCAAGAGGCCGGCGGGGCCCCCGCCGGAGATCCCTGAGGAGAAGCCCTCCGCCCCGGTCACCGTCCCGGCCGCCCAGGCCGCGCCGTCGGTGACCGAAGGGCGGCCGCTGCCCAGTGTGGCGGCGCAACGCGCGGCCGGAGAGCCCGGCGAGGTCGTCGCCGCGCCGGCTCCGGTGAGCCCGGCCGAGGAGGCGGCGGCCGCCGCCGTCGAGGAGGCCAAGCCCAAGCGCACCACGCGGACCCGGTCGACGGCCACGACGACCCGGCGCCGCAAGAAGACCGCCGACGAGGCGGAGACCGGTGCGTCCGGCGTCCCCGAGACCCCGGACGCGGCCGTCGGCGCCCCCGACGCCCAGGTGCCTGCCAACGGCGCTGAGGCGGCCCGTGGCGACGCGGTCGCGGCCTCCGGCACCGAGACCCCTGGCGTGGCTGAGGTGAGCGGGGCCGCGGTCTCCGGCGCCGGTGCGCCGGGCGAGGCCGCCGAGCCGGAAGCGCCCGCGAAGCGGCGCCGGTCCCGTAAGAAGGCCGAGTCGGAGATCGAGGCGGGAGAGCCCGCTGCGACGGGCGCTGACCGCGCGGGCACTGCTACGGCGGGTGCCGACCGCGCGGGTGCCGCTACGGCGGGAGCTGACCGTACGGGTGCCGCTGCGGCGGGCGCTGCTCGTACCGGTGCCGACCGTGCGGGCGCTGCTCGTACGGGTGAGGTCCGTGACGACGCTGCCCGGGCGGGTGGTGCCGGGGTCGAGTCCGCTGAGTCGCGCGTCGAGCCGGGTGTGGCCGCGCAGGTGGCCGCGGGGGCCGGGGAGGCCGCGGCAGAGCGTGACGGGTCCGCCGACGAGCAGGAGGAGATTCTCGAGATCCTGCCCGAGGACGAGCCGCTCGACGACGAGCCCGCCGGGGAGGACCTCGACGAGGACGACATCAAGGTCAACCTGCTGGCCGACCCGTTCGGGCTGGCCGCCCGCAGGCGGGACGAGGCCGGAGGTTCCGCCTTCCGGCGCCCGGCGGCCATCTTCGCGCCGCTGTTCCAGGCGCCCGACCCCACGCAGGCGCAGCCCGTACGGCCGGTGGAGCCGGAGCCCGAGCCTGAGGTGGAGGCGCACGACGAGAGCGCCGAGGTCACCGCCGAGGACGACACCGACATCGACACCGACGGCGACGCCGACACCTCCGACGACCAGGAGGAGACCGGTGGCCGGCGCCGTCGCCGCAGGCGCGGCGGGCGCGGGCGCGGCAAGTCACGCGAGCGTGACGAGAACGACGAGGGCGACGACTCCGACGACTCCGACGAGGAGGGCCAGGAGGAGGCGTCCGAGGAGTCCCAGGACGAGGCGGGCTCCAGCTCGCGCCGTCGCCGTCGCCGTCGCCGCCGCGGCGCTGACGACGACACGGCCGACACGACGCCCGACGACCCGCCGAACACGGTGGTGCGCATCCGCGCCCCGCGCTCCGGCCGGGCGGCCGCCCACGACACCTCCGCCGACGGCGTGCAGAGCGTGCGCGGCTCCACCCGCCTGGAAGCCAAGAAGCAGCGCCGGCGCGAGGGCCGCGAGCTGGGCCGCCGGCGTCCGCCGATCATCACCGAGTCGGAGTTCCTGGCCCGCCGCGAGTCCGTCGACCGGATGATGGTGGTGCGCCGCCAGGGCGACCGCACGCAGATCGCGGTGCTGGAGGACGGCATCCTCGTCGAGCACTACGTCAACCGCGAGGCCAGCCAGTCCTACGTCGGCAACGTCTACCTCGGCAAGGTGCAGAACGTGCTGCCGTCGATGGAGGCCGCGTTCGTCGACGTCGGCAAGGGGCGCAACGCCGTCCTGTACGCGGGCGAGGTCAACTTCGACACCGCCGGCCTGGAGGGGCAGCCCAAGCGGATCGAGTCGGCGCTGAAGTCCGGCCAGTCGGTGCTGGTGCAGGTCACCAAGGACCCGATCGGCCACAAGGGCGCCCGGCTGACCTCGCAGATCAGCCTGCCCGGCCGCTACCTGGTGTACGTGCCCGACGGGTCGATGACCGGCATCAGCCGCAAGCTCCCCGACAAGGAGCGCACCCGGCTCAAGAGCATCCTGAAGAAGGTCATGCCGGAGAACGCCGGCGTGATCGTCCGTACGGCCGCCGAGGGCGCCTCGGAGGAGGAGCTGGCCCGCGACGTCGCCCGCCTGTCGGCGCAGTGGGAGAACATCCGCAAGAAGGCCAAGTCGGCCAGCCCGCCCGAGCTGCTCTCGGCCGAGCCCGACCTGACCATCCGGGTGGTGCGCGACGTCTTCAACGAGGACTTCAGCTCGCTGGTCGTGCAGGGCGAGGACGCCTGGGAGACGGTCGACGAGTACGTCAAGTACGTCGCGCCGCACCTGGCCGAGCGGCTGACGAAGTGGGACGGCGGCCAGGGCGACGTGTTCGAGTCGTACCGGATCGACGAGCAGCTCGCCAAGGCGATGGAGCGCAAGGTGTGGCTGCCGAGCGGCGGCTCGCTGGTGATCGACCGGACCGAGGCGATGACCGTCGTCGACGTCAACACCGGCAAGTTCACCGGCCAGGGCGGCAACCTCGAGGAGACCGTCACCCGCAACAACCTGGAGGCGGCCGAGGAGATCGTGCGCCAGCTCCGGCTGCGCGACATCGGCGGCATCATCGTCATCGACTTCATCGACATGGTGCTGGAGTCCAACCGCGACCTGGTGCTGCGGCGCATGCTGGAGTGCCTGGCCCGCGACCGGACCAAGCACCAGGTGGCCGAGGTGACCTCGCTGGGGCTGGTCCAGATGACCCGTAAGCGGGTCGGTCAGGGCCTGCTGGAGGCGTTCTCGACGCCGTGCGACTGCTGCAACGGGCGTGGCCTGATCGTCTCCACGGAGCCGGTCGAGAGCAAGCCGGAGCCGCGCGGCACGCAGGGCAAGATGGCGGTCGAGAAGGCGGTCTCCGACAAGATGGGCGACAAGGTCTCCGCGGCCAAGGACACGGGGAACCGTGATACGGTGACCGGTGCGCTTGACGATGTCCCGCATGAGGACGACCACGGCGGCCAGTCTTCCGGCAGGGGGCGGCGACGTTCCCGCCGAGCCAAGTCCGCCGAGTGACCGCTTGGCGGGCGATCCGATGAATCGTCCGGTTCGCCAGGGGCACGGATCATCCGGTACCCTAGTGGATCGGTGCGCTAGGTGGCGTGCCCTGTTGGCGCGCCCCTCGGTTCGTCGGTTTCGGACGAGCCGGAGGTCGGGCGCAGCATTCGGAGGCAGCGGTCGTCCCGCTCGGGGCGCCGGTGTATCGACAACAGCTAGTCAGTAGAAGGGTTCCGCGGTGTACGCGATCGTTCGTTGCGGCGGCAGGCAGCAGAAGGTCTCCGTCGGTGACGTCCTCGAGGTGGACAAGGTCGCCGGCGAGGTCGGCTCTTCGGTTTCGCTGCCGACGGTGCTCGTCGTCAACGACGGCGATGTGACCACGGAGGCGGGCCGGTTCACGGTCAACGCCGAGATCCTCGGTGAGACCAAGGGTCCGAAGATCCGCATTCTCAAGTACAAGAACAAGACCGGTTACAAGAAGCGCCAGGGTCACCGTCAGCGGTACACCCAGGTGAAGATCACCGGTATCGACCAGGCCTGATCGGGAGTTTGAGAGATGGCACACAAGAAGGGCGCGTCGTCCACCCGCAACGGCCGCGACTCCAACGCTCAGCGCCTGGGCGTCAAGCGCTTCGGCGGCCAGCTGGTCAACGCCGGCGAGATCATCGTCCGCCAGCGCGGCACCCACTTCCACCCGGGTGACAACGTCGGCCGTGGCGGCGACGACACCCTGTTCGCGCTGACCGCCGGTCACGTCCAGTTCGGCACCAAGCGCGGTCGCCGCGCCGTGAGCATCGTCCCCGTCGCGGAGTAAATCTCCGTCGCGAGGGGTTGAGACAAGGGGTGGATCGCCTGCCGATCCACCCCTTGTCCCGTTGTACGACTCCTTCCGTGGAAGGGCCGGTCTTGCGGCCGGTCCCGTGTGGAGGGCTCGGTCGTACGGCCGGATCCTCTTACGGGGGAGCGGCCGATCGGCGGGGCACCTCTGCGGAGTCCGTTCGTCTGAGGGGGCGGAGGTACCCGTTTCCTGAGGGTGCTCGGCTGGATGTGATGGTGTGCCCGTACGCGGGCCTATGGAGGAGAAGAGCTGAATGCCGGACTTCGTGGACCAGGTGATCCTGCATGTCAGGGCCGGTGACGGGGGGAACGGCTGCGCCTCCATCCACCGGGAGAAGTTCAAGCCGCTCGGCGGCCCCGACGGCGGCAACGGCGGGCGGGGCGGGGACGTCATCCTGGAGGTCGACCCCAACACCGCCACCCTGCTCGACTACCACCGCCGCCCGCACCGCAAGGCCGGCAACGGCAAGCAGGGGCAGGGCTCCAACCGCGACGGCGCCAACGGGGGCGACGTGGTGCTGCCGGTGCCCAACGGCACCGTGGTCAAGGACGCGGCGACCGGTGAGGTGCTCATCGACCTGGTCGGCGCCGGCACCCGTTACGTGATCGCCGGCGGCGGCCACGCCGGCCTCGGCAACGCCGCGCTGGCCAGCACCAAGCGGAAGGCGCCCGGGTTCGCGCTGCTGGGCGAGCCGGGTGACGCGCTGGACGTGATGCTGGAGCTGAAGAGCGTCGCCGACGTGGCGCTGGTCGGCTTCCCCAGCGCGGGCAAGTCGTCGCTGATCGCCGCCCTCAGCGCGGCCAAGCCGAAGATCGCCGACTACCCGTTCACCACCCTGATCCCCAACCTGGGCGTGGTCACCGCGGGCGACAACGTGTTCACCGTGGCCGACGTGCCCGGCCTGATCCCCGGCGCGTCCGAGGGCAAGGGGCTCGGCCACGAGTTCCTGCGCCACGTCGAGCGGTGCGACATGCTCGTGCACGTCATCGACTGCGCCACCATGGAGCCGGGCCGCGACCCTGTCACCGACTACGAGGTGATCGAGGCGGAGCTGCACGCCTACGGCAAGCTGGAGGACCGGCCGCGCATGGTCGTGCTCAACAAGGCCGACGTGCCCGACGCCCGTGACCTGGCCGACCTCGTACGGCCCGAGTTCGAGGAGCGCGGGCTGCGGGTGTTCACCGTGTCGGCGGCGGCCCACGAAGGGCTGCGCGAGCTCACGTACGCGATGGGCGAGTGGGTGGCCGCAGCCCGCGCCGCCAAGCCCGTCGAGGAGCCGACCAGGCTCGTCATCAGGCCCAAGCAGCTCGGCGAGGCCGGGTTCAAGGTGCGCAAGGTCAATGACGACCTGTTCCAGGTGACCGGCGAGAAGCCGGAGCGGTGGATCAGGCAGACCGACTTCAGCAACGACGAGGCCGTCGGCTACCTGGCCGACCGGCTGGAGCGGCTCGGCGTCGAGGAGGAGCTCGCCAAGGCCGGCGCCACCGCCGGGGTCGAGGTGGTGATCGGGCCGATGGAAGGCGGTTACATCTTCGACTGGCAGCCGACGCTCAACGCCGAGGCGGTCCGCCAGGGGCCGCGCGGCACCGACAGCCGCCTCGGATAAACCGTTTGGCGGGCTCGGATAGGGTTTGGACGTGCGGGAACAGATCGGTTCAGCGTCGAAGGTCGTCGTCAAGATCGGCTCGTCGTCGCTCACGACCCCCCAGGGCATGATCGACGTCGACCGGGTCGACGCCCTCGTCGACGTGCTCGCCGCGCGCCGCCGGGCCGGCACCCAGCTCGTGCTGGTGTCGTCGGGCGCCATCGCGGCGGGCCTGGGCCCGCTCGGGCTGCCCGCGCGACCGCGCGACCTGGCCACGCAGCAGGCGGCGGCGTCCGTCGGGCAGGGCGTGCTGGTCGCCCGCTACACCTCCTCCTTCGCCCGGTACGGGCTGCGCGTCGGCCAGGTGCTGCTGACCGCCGACGACATGATGCGGCGCACCCACCACGTCAACGCCCAGCGCACCCTCGACCGGCTGCTGGAGCTCGACATCGTGCCCATCGTCAACGAGAACGACACCGTCGCCACCGACGAGATCCGCTTCGGCGACAACGACCGGCTGGCCGCGCTGGTCAGCCATCTCATCCGGGCCGACGCGCTGATCCTGCTGTCCGACGTCGACGCGCTCTACGACGGCCCGCCGAGCCGGCCGGGCGCGCGGCGGCTGGCGGAGATCCGCGGGCCCGAGGACCTGGTCGGCGTCCAGCTCGGCAAGGGCGGCGCCGTCGGCACCGGCGGCATGATCACCAAGGTGCAGGCGGCCAGGATCGCCACCGGCGCGGGCGTGCCGGTCGTGCTGACCGCCGCCGCCCACGCCGCGCACGCGCTGGCCGGAGAAGACGTCGGCACCTTCTTCCATCCCCAGGGCCGCCATCCGGGCACGCGCCTGCTGTGGCTGGCCCACGCCACCACCGGGCGCGGCCGGCTCCACCTCGACGCCGGCGCGGTCGAGGCCGTCGTCACCCGCCGCAAGTCCCTGCTGCCGGCCGGGGTGACCTCCGTCGAGGGCGAGTTCGCCGCCGGCGACCCGGTCGACCTGTGCGGACCGCGCGGCCGCGTGGTGGCACGCGGCCTGGTCAACTTCGACGCGATGGAGATCCCAGGCCTCCTCGGCCGCTCCACCCGCGACCTGGCCACCGAACTCGGCCCAGAGTACGAACGCGAACTGATCCACCGAGACGACATCGTCATACTGGAACCCCAAAGCTGACCGGAATACTGGAGTCCCAAGGCCGACCGAGACACAAAGTCCCAAGGCTGACTGGATAACAGATTCCCACGGCTGACGCACCAAGGGGCACGTCGTTTTGCGAAGGGCTCGCCTCGCTCTGGACTGAGGAACGCAGGGAGCGAAGCGACCGGAGTGACGAGGGAAGAGCGAGGCTTGAGGAGCCCTTCGCCGCGGAGCGCAGCGGAGCAATCAAACGGAGAGCAATCAAACATGAACACAGAGTTCCTGAAGGTCGCCCACGCGGCACGAGAGGCCGCCGCCGAGCTGGCCCCGCTGCCGCGGGCGCCCAAGGACCGGGCCCTGCGCGCCGTCGCCGACGCCCTGGTGGCGCATGCCGCCGAGATCGTCGAGGCCAACGCCGCGGACGTCGAGCAGGCCAGGGCGCAGGGCACCGCCGAGGCCATGATCGACCGGCTGCGGCTCGACGAGGGCCGGGTGGCCGCCATCGCCGAGGCCGTGCGCCAGGTGGCCGACCTGCCCGACCCGGTGGGCGAGGTGATGCGCGGCTCCACCCTGCCCAACGGGCTGGAGCTGCGTCAGCTCAGGGTGCCGCTCGGTGTCATCGGCATCATCTACGAGGGCCGCCCCAACGTCACCGTCGACGCCGCCGCGCTCTGCCTCAAGAGCGGCAACGCGGTGCTGCTGCGCGGCTCCTCCAGCGCCTACAGCTCCAACACCGCTCTGGTGAAGGTGATGCAGGAGGCGCTGGCCGACACCGAGGTGCCGTCCGGGGCCGTACAGCTCGTGCCGGGCCTCACCCGCGACTCGGTCAAGACGCTGATGCGCGCCCGCGGGCTGGTCGACGTGCTCATCCCGCGCGGCGGCGCGTCGCTGATCAACTCGGTTGTGGAGGAGTCCAGCGTCCCGGTCATCGAGACCGGCACCGGCAACTGCCACGTGTACGTCGACGCGGGCGCCGACCTCGACCTGGCCGTGGAGATCCTGGTCAACGCCAAGGCGCAGCGGCCGTCGGTGTGCAACGCGGCCGAGACGTTCCTGGTGCACGCCGACGCGGCCGACGCGTTCGTGCCCCGGGCGCTGGAAGCGCTGAAGGCGGCCGGGGTGACCGTCCACGGCGACGCGCGCGTGGCCCGCTACGGCGACGACGTGGTGCCGGCCACCGAGGACGACTTCACCGCCGAATACCTCTCGCTCGACATCGCGGCCGCGGTCGTCGACTCGCTGGAGGACGCGGTGGCCCACATCCGGCGTTACGGGTCCGGCCACACCGACGCCATCGTCACCCGGTCCCAGCAGGCGGCCCGGCGGTTCGTGTCGCTGGTCGACTCGGCAGCGGTGGCGGTCAACGCCTCGACCCGGTTCACCGACGGCGGCGAGTTCGGGTTCGGCGCCGAGATCGGCATCTCCACGCAGAAGCTGCACGCGCGCGGGCCGATGGGCCTGCCCGAGCTGACCTCCACCAAGTGGGTCTACACCGGCGAGGGCCAGCTGCGCACCGCGGAGGGCACGGTCATCGCCAAGTCAGGACAGTGACGTGATCGGGTCGCGGGCGGCGTGTCGGCGCCCGCGGCCCCGCGCGCGCCTCCTTGACTGGGCGCATGGAGATCGTCATCGCCCTCGCGTTCGCGGCCGCCGTGCTGTTCGGCGCCGACCGGCTGATGCTCTGGCTGGAGAGCCACGGTCACGTCAACTGGCGCAGGAAGGGGCGCAGGGATCTTGGGCGCGAGCCCAGGGCCGAGCTCGACAAGCTGCTGTCGTGATCGGAGTCGGCAGATAGAAGTTTCGGCGTGCCTCAGGCGTCCACACCTTTCACAGCGCTAGGGTTGTGTCCCTTATGGGCGCGCCGAGCGGGGAGGGACGGTGAGCAAGCTCGGCAAGGTCGGGCCGTACACCCTGCTCGAGAGGCTCGGCCGGGGTGGCATGGGCGAGGTCTACCTCGCCAGCGCCCGCCGTGGCGAGCGCGTCGCGGTCAAGGTCCTGCACGACCTGACCGAGAACGACGCCGCACGCATCCGGCTCGAACGCGAGGTCCGGGCACTGCGCCGGGTCGAGAGCCCCTATGTCGCGCGCGTGCTCGACGCCGACCTGTCCTGCGACCGCCCCTATCTGGTGATGGAGCACATCGAGGGTGTCACCCTGCTGGAGCGGGTGCGCCAGGACGGGGCCCTCGATCTGGCGGAGCTGGTACGGCTCGCGCAGGGCATCGCCGCGGCCCTGGCCATCATCCACGCCGCCGGGGTGGTGCACCGCGACCTCAAGCCGGCCAACATCATCATGGGCGCCGGCGGGCCGGTGCTCATCGACTTCGGCATCGCCCAGGTGCATGACGCCACCCGGCTCACCCTGACCGGCACCTTCCTCGGCACCCCCGGCTACACCGCCCCGGAGATCTTCGCCGACGAGCAGGTGGACTCGCCCGCCGACGTGCACGCGTGGGCGGCGACGGTGGCGTTCGCGGCGACGGGGCGGCCCGCGTTCGGGCGGGGGACCGCCGAGGCGCAGATGTACGCGGTGCTCAATGGGCAGGCGGACCTCAAGGGCGTGCCGGTGGAGTTGCTGCCGCTGGTGCGGGCGGCGCTCAACCGCGAGCCGCGCAAGCGGCCCACCGCCGCGTTGCTGGCCGACCGGCTGGCCCGGCTGGTCAAGGCGAGCGGTCTCGACGACCCCGACGCCGGCGCCGGTGAGCCGGGGGACGCCTCGCGCCCCGGGGGCAACGTCCCGTCGCCCCGCGGCCGTGGCTCCGAGCCGGCGGCTCGGGGGCGTTCCGGAGAGGTGCCCGCGCCGCGCGGGCGTTCAGGGGACAGCGTGCCGCCTCGGTCCCGCACAGGTGAAGGGGCGGCGTCGCGTGCTGAGGGAGGACGCGGGCGTTCGGGAGACAGCGTGCCGCCGCGGTCGCGTGCGGGTGAGGTGGCCGCGCGTGCGGAGGGGGTGCGCGGGCGCTCGGCTGACAGTGCGCCGTCGCGGTCTCGTACGGGTGAGGCGGCTGCGCGTGCCGACGGGGTGCGGGGGCGTGCCGGAGAGGTGCCCGCGCCGCGCGGGCGCGCGGCGGACGAGGGGACGGGCCGGGGCCGGGCCGACGGGACCGCCGGACGTGGGCGGGCTGACGGCGCGGCGGGACGGGGGAAGAGTGACGGGGCCGCCGGGCGCGGGCGGGCCGACGGCGCTGTGGGGCATGGGAAGACCGACGGGGCCGCCGGCCGTGGGCGGGCTGACGGGGCCGCGGGGCGCGGCAAGAGTGACGGGACGACCGGGCGCGGGCGGGGTGAGGCTGTCGCCGCGACGGGGGCCGCGGCCGCCGGGACCGGAGGGCGGGGCAGGGCCGGTGACGGCGCCGGGCGGCGGGCCGTGGAGACGGCCGCGGGGCGCGGGCGGAGCGGCGAGGGCGCCGTGCGGGCCAGGGCGCAGACGGCGGCGCGGACCCGCACGAGGACGCAGAGCGTGGCCAAGGGCGTCAAGAGCAGGGCCGAAGGGGCCACCACGCTGCCTGCCGGGAACACGGCGCTGCTGCTGCTCGCCGTCCTGGCCGTGCCGTGCGTGGTGGCGTCGGTGATGTGGCCGATCGCCTCCATCGGCATCACGGCCGTGTTCGTGGTGCTGACCAGGGCGCTGTGGATGAGCCACTGGATGGTGCGCAACCACGCCGAAGGGTGGCTGCGGGCCACCATGAGGGCGGTGACGCTTCCGTTCGCGCTGTCCGGAGCGCTGGCCAGCGCCGCCGTCTGGCCGGGGGCGCCCGTGGCCGTCGCGGCCGGCGGAGCGCTGTGGATCACCGGCGGCGGTCACATCGACTCGACCTGGTGGCAGCAGCCCGCTCCGGTCACCGCCGCCGCCGTGGTGTTCGGCATGCTGTGCGGCGGCATCACCGGGCGCGAGATCGAGCGGGTCGGCGCCCGGCTGCCCGAGCTGCGCAGGGAAGGGCTGCGCGCACTGGCCGTGCTGGGCGGGTTCGTCGCCCTGTGCGCGGCTGCCGTGCGCGCGATCGCCCTGCTGCTGTGACGGTCAGCCGTCGCGGCGCGCGAACCGGTTGAAGATCCGCTCGCCGGCGTTGACCGCGCCCTCGGCCACGTCGCGGAGCACGCCGATGAACGGGTCCTGGGACTCCGACCAGGACCTGCGGTAGGACTCGGCGGCGGCCTTCACCTCTTCGCTGACGCGGGCGTTGGGGTCGTCCTCGCGGCGCGGGTAGTCGCCGCCGATGATGCGGTCGTACTCGCCGCTGCGCTGCCACTTGTCGAGCTCGGCCACGCGGACCACGGCGAACGGGTGGGTGGTGCCGAGCAGGTTGAGCACCTTGAGGAAGCCGTCGCGCAGGTCGCCGGCGGTGTCGTACTCGGCGTACTGCTCCAGGAACGCCTCGATGTTCATCTCGTGCGTGTAGTCGCCGCCGGCGAGCTTCATCAGCGCGCGCTTGGCGGCCTCCGGGTCCTGGCCGGTGAGCAGGCCGCCGCGGTCGGAGGACAGCTCCGACTTCCGGTACCACTCCTCCAGGCCGGCCACGATCGCGCGCAGGCCGATGTAGCCGAGCGGGATCCAGGCGACGCGGGCCGCGAGGCGGGTGAGGATGTCGAGCATCGTCCGGTAGACGGCGTGGCCCGACAGGATGTGGGACGTCTCGTGGCCGATGACGAAGCGCTGCTCCTCCTCGTTCATGAGGTTGAGCAGGCCGGTGGTCACGACGATGAACGGGTCGTCGAAGCCGATGGCCTTGGCCTGGACCTGCGGGTCCTGCTGGACGTAGATCTCCGGGATCCGGTGCAGGTCGAGGACGTAGGCGGCGTCGCGGCCCATGTCGTAGAGGGAGCGGAACTGGGTCTCGCTCACCCGCACGGCAGAGGCGAGGTACATGAGGCGAAGGCGCCGCTCGCTGACTAGGCCGGACATCTGCTTGAGAACCGTGTCGAACCCGCTCAACTTGCGCAGAGCGACCAGAGCCGACCGGTCTGCGGGGTGTTCGTAGGCACGGGACGAGATGCCGGGCAGTTGGACGCGGCTGCGGTCCGGGGTGGTCGTCATGCCCGGCATGCTACGTCCGCGACGGGAGGTATGCGCGGCCATCGTGAAGGGGGGTGCCGTGATGTCTTGTGGAGGCTTCCGCGTAAGGTCCGTTTCATGATGAACGCGCCTGGTATGCAGGGGAAGCGACGCGTGGGAGTCATGGGCGGCACGTTCGACCCGATCCACCACGGGCACCTGGTCGCCGCCAGCGAGGCGGCCCATCATTTCGAGCTCGACGAGGTCGTGTTCGTGCCCACCGGCAGGCCGTACCAGAAGTCGGAGCGCGAGGTGTCCGCGCCCGAGGACCGTTACCTGATGACCGTCATCGCGACCGCGTCGAACCCGCGCTTCTCCGTCAGCAGGGTGGACATCGACCGCCCCGGGCCCACGTTCACCATCGACACCCTGCGCGACATCTCGGAGATCTACGGGCCGCAGGTTGAGCTGTTCTTCATCACCGGCGCCGACGCGCTCGGCGCCATCCTCGACTGGCAGAACGCCGACGAGCTCTTCCAACTGGCCCACTTCGTCGGCTGCACCAGGCCGGGGCACCACCTGCACGACCCCGGGCTGCCCGAGGGCAGGGTGACGCTGCTGGAGATCCCGGCGCTGGCCATCTCGTCGTCGGAGTGCAGGCAGCGCGTGGCCAAAGGGGAGCCGATCTGGTATCTCGTGCCCGACGGGATCGTCCAGTACATCAACAAGCGCGACCTCTACCGCTCGCACGAGTGAAGTAGTGCCGTACGTGGGGCAGGACGGCCGTAACGGGTACCCTCCATATAGGGCATGTTGCCGACTCAGGAGGTCCGACCCGCACCGTGACAGCATCTGACACCGCCGTCCAGCTCGTGCGCATCGCCGCCGAGGCCGCCGCCGACAAGCTGGCCGAAGACATCCTCGCCTACGACGTCAGCGAGCAGCTCGTCATCACCGACGCCTTCCTGCTCTGCTCCGCCACCAACGACCGCCAGGTCCGCGCCATCGTCGACGAGATCGAGGAGAGGCTGCGCACCGAGGCCGACGCCAAACCGGTGCGCCGCGAGGGCGAGCGCGAGGGCCGCTGGGTCCTCCTCGACTACATGGACATCGTCGTGCACGTCCAGCACGAGGAAGACCGCACCTTCTACGCCCTGGAGCGGCTGTGGAAGGACTGCCCGGCCATTTCCCTGCCGGAGAGCGTCATGCAGGCCAACATCCAAAGGGCCCGCACTTGAGCAGACGCATCGTCTGCCTCCGTCATGGGCAGACCCTGTGGAACGTCGAACACCGTTTCCAGGGCCATTCCGACATCCCGCTCGACGAGACCGGCCAGGCCCAGGCGGCCAGGGCGGCGTCCCTGCTCGCCTCGCTGCGGCCGACTCTCATCGTGTCCTCCGACCTCCAGCGGGCCAACGACACCGCCCTCGCCCTCGGCCGCGTCACCGGCATCGAGGTGGCCGTCGACAAGGACTTCCGCGAGCGGGGCGGCGGTGAGTGGGAGGGCCTGACCCGCCAGGAGATCGCCGAACGCTGGCCGCGCGAGTACGTCGCCTGGGAGGCCCCCGGCGGCGAGGCCGTGACCGACGTCGCCGTCCGGGTCGCCGCCGCCATGCGGCGCTGGGCGGCCAAGCTCGACGACGACGGGCTGCTCGTCGTGGCCTCCCACGGCGCGGCGCTGCGGCTCGGCATCTGCGAGCTGCTCAGGCTGCCGCTGGAGCTGTGGTCCGCCATCGGCGGGCTGGGCAACTGCTCGTGGTCCGTGCTCCACGAGGGGCGCAGCGGATGGCGCCTGCTGGAGCACAACGCCGGCACCCTCCCCGAGCCGATCAGCAGCGACGACAGCCCCGACGCCGAGGGGCGCCAACCGGCGTGAGCGGCCGCTCGCGTCACGCGGGCGGCCGTCTCTTTCGCCGTTCCTGGTACGGGCGTGCGATTAGGCGAATCGCCGGGATGGCTATATGCTCTCGGAGGCCCGCTCGCGAGCGGTGATCAGGGGCTATGGCGCAGTTGGTAGCGCGCCTCCATGGCATGGAGGAGGTCTGGGGTTCGAATCCCCATAGCTCCACAGACGATGCCCCGCCCTCACGGCGGGGCATTTTCGTGTCTCCGGCCTCAGTGGGCGAACGCGAATCCCGCCGCCCGGAGCTTGGCCGAGCTCACCGGTACGGTCGGCGTCCTGATCTCGCCGCGGAAGGTCAGCGGCGGCCACCCTCCGGCGGCGCAGATCTCGCCGAACACCTCCGCGTTCGTCCGGGGCGCGACGGCATCGGGGACGGCGTTGTAGATCCCCGTCAGGCCCTCGCCGACGACGAAGCCGAGGGCGGACGCCGCGTCCCTGTAGTCGATCCGGTAGAGCAGCGCCTCGGCGGAGAAGGGGACGCTCCCGCCCAGCATCTCGTGGGCGAGCTTCACCCGCGCCGGGTAGTCCATGTCACGCGGATGCCCGTACACGTCGGGGATGCGGACGACCGCCCCGCCGGCCGTGGCGAGCACGGCGGCCTCGGCGGCGGCGAAGTTGCGCGGGGAGGCGTCGGGGTCGCCGGTCACGGGCGTGTCCTCGTCCACCACGGCTCCCGTGCCGGCGCCGTAGACGGACACGGAGCTGGTGAAGACCACGCGGGGATGCGCCTCGACGGCGGTGCGGGCGCTGGCGGTCAGCGTGTCCGCGTACTCGGCGACCCGCTGGGCGGCGTCGAAGGAACGGGTCAGGCGCGGGCTCACGGTCAGGACGACCGCGTCGGCCTCCTCGACCACCCGCTGGACGGCCGCCCGGTCGCTGCCCCGCAGGACCGCCACGTCCGAGCACACCTCCCGGAGCTCGCCGACGCGGCCGGGCGTGGTGGTGGTGCCGGTCACCCGGTGGCCGGCGGCGGTCCAGCGGCGGGCCAGCTCCATGCCGACGTTGCCGCAACCGATGATCACATAACGCACGTCACGACCTCCTGAGGGAAACGCTGTTTCACTTTGCCTCATGGACCGCCCCGTACGCCAGCGAAACCGCGGCGGGCGGGGGAGTATGAGGGAGGGCTTTCGGCAGGAGGAGACATGGGCGAGCCGGTCGCGGAGGTGCGGTTGCGCCAGGTCGTGGACGGGGTGTTCGCGTGGGTGCAGCCGGACGGGACCTGGTGGGTGAACAACGCGGGCGCCGTCGCCGGTGACGGGGCCGTCCTCGTGGTCGACACGTGCGCCACCGAGCAGCGGACCAGGCGGTTCCTGGGGGCGCTGGACGAGGCCACCGGGGGCGTGCCGGTGCGGATGGCGGTCAACACCCATCAGCACGGCGATCACGCGTACGGCAACAGCCTGCTTCCCGAGGCCGCCGTGCTGTTCGGGCACGAGGCCATGCGGGAGGCGCTGCTGGCGGACTTCGTCATCGACGGGTGCCCGCCGTTCTGGACGCCGGTGCCCGACTGGGGGAACGTCACGCGGCGGGTGCCCGACGTGGCGATCCGCGGCGAGGTGACCGTGTTCGCGGGCGGGCGGCGGGTCGAGTTGCGGCACCCCGGGTACGCGGCGCACACGCCGGGCGACGTGGTGGCGTGGCTGCCCGAGGAGCGGGTGCTGTTCACCGGCGACCTGATCTTCAACGGGCTGACGCCGCTGGTGATGATGGGGTCCGTACGGGGCGCGCTGGAGTCGCTGGAGTGGCTGGCGGCGTTCGGGGCCGAGCACGTGGTGCCGGGGCACGGGCCCCTGGCGGACGCGGCGTCGCTGCCGGGGATCCTGGCGGCGCACGAGCGCTACTACCGGCTCGTGCTCGACGTCGCGCGGAAGGGGCGCGAGCACGGGCTCACTCCCCTGGCGGCGGCGCGGGGGGCCGACCTGGGCGAGTTCGCCGCGTGGGACGACTCCGAGCGGCTGGTGCTCAACCTGCACCGGGCGTACGCGGACGCCGAGGGGGGCGAGGTGGATCTGCTCACCGCCTTCGGCGACGCGATGACCTACCACGGCGGCCCGCTGCCGACCCGGGTCTGACGGCGGCCCGCCTTCTGGCAGCATGGCCGGGTGATCAATCCGACGACCACGGTCCGGGGGTTCGCCGCGGGGGATGAGGGGCCGCTCGTGGCGGCCTGGAACCGCGGGATGCCCGCCGACCCCACGACGTCCGGCTGGCTGCGTGACTGCGTGCTGCTCGATCCCAACTTCGACCCCGAGGGGCTGCGAGTGGCCGTGGTCGGCGGGGAGTTCGCCGGGTGCGCGTACGGGGTGCGCAGGCTGGTTCCGCTCGCCCCGTCGACCGATCTGGAGCCGGGCATCGGGTGGATCCCGTTCTTCTTCGTGGCGCCGGAGCATCGGGGGCGCGGGCTGGGGCGGCGGCTGGTGGAGGAGGCGCTGGCGTTCCTGGCGCGGCATGGGCGCACGACGGTGGAGTTCGCCCCGTACACGCCCAACTACGTGCTGCCCGGGGTGGACGCGGCGGTCTATCCGGACGCGTACCGGCTGCTTGAGAGGCTGGGCTTCCGGACGTTGTACACGCCGGTGGCCATGGACCGCACGCTCGTCGGCTACACGATGCCGGACGAGGTGCGGGAGCTGCGGGCGGCGCGGGAGCGGGAGGGGTACGCGTTCCGGGCGCCGGCCGATGGGGAGCTGCCGGAGCTGATCAGGTTCGCGGCCGGGGTGTTCAATCCCGACTGGGGCGAGGCGATCAGGAGGATGGGCGACCGGGGGCGGCTGCTCGTCGCGGTGAGGGAGCGCATCGTGGGGTTCGCGGCGTACGGGGCGTACCGGGAGATCCCCGAGCGGTTCGGGCCGTTCGGTGTGGACCCCGCCGAACGCGGCACCGGGCTCGGCAAGATCCTGCTCCACGCGGCCATGACCGGGATGCGGGCCGAGGGGCTGCACGGGTCGTGGTTCCTGTGGACCGGCGAGACCGGCCCGGCGGGGAACCTCTACACGAGAGCCGGGTACGAGGTCACCCGGCGGTTCCACGTGATGCGGCTGGTTCAGCCGCGGTAGCGGCGGACGATCCGCTCGGCGGTGTCGGCGACCCGCTCGCGCAGCTCCGGAGGGGAGACCACCTCGGCGTCGGCGCCCAGCCTCAGGAACTCGGCCACCGCGTGCCCGACGGACTCGATGGGCAGCGTCACCGTGATCCAGCCCTCCTCGTCCGGCGGCTGGGCCGTCTCCTTCGCCGCCGCGACCACGCCGGGCGTCATCAGGTCGCGCAGCCGCTCCAGGCCGGACGGCGACAGCCGCACCACCGCCTCGCCCCGGCGCAGCCTGGCCTCGAACTCCGCCAGGTAGCCCTGCCAGTGGGCGGCCAGGTCGAAGCCCGCCGGGCGGGTGATCCGGCCCGGCAGCGGGTGGAGCTCCAGGATCTGCGACACGCGGTAGGTGCGCACGCCGTCGCCGCAGCGGGCCACCAGATACCACCGCCCGGCCTTGACTACCAGCCCGTACGGCTCCAGCCGGCGTTCCACCTCCTGGGGCGCCCGCCAGCGGCGGTAGCGGACCCGCAGCGGGTGCTCGTTCCACACGGCCTCGGCCACGGTCGGCAGGTGGGTGACCGGCTCCGGATCCCGATACCAAGCCGGGGCGTCCAGCAGGAAGCGCTCCTGGATGCGGCCGGCCCGGTCGCGCAGCTCCACCGGCAGCGCCGCCATCAGCTTGAGCTGGGCGGCCGCCACGACCGCGCCCAGCCCCAGCTCGGCCGCCGGGCCCGGCAGCCCGGCCAGGAACAGCGACTCGGCCTCGTCGGCGGTCAGCCCGGTCAACCTGGTGCGGTAGCCGTCGAGCAACTGGTAGCCGCCGCTCGGCCCGGCGTCGCCGTAGAGCGGGATGCCGGCGGCGTGCAGCGAGTCCACGTCGCGGTAGATCGTGCGGACCGACACCTCCAGCCGCTCGGCGAGCTCCCTGGCCGTCATCCGGCCCCGCGTCTGCAGGAGCAGCAGGATCGAGACGAGGCGGGAGGCGCGCACATCACTGACACTACATGTCAGCGACCCGCCCTTACCGTCTCCGCATGAACGACTTCGACTTCCTCGCCGGCACCTGGAACGTGGCCAACCGCCGCCTGGTCAAGCGTCTGGCCGGCAGCGACGACTGGGAGGAGTTCCCGGGCGTCTCCACCAGCACCCGCCACTTCGGCGGCGCCGCCAACTTCGACGAGATCCACTTCCCGACCCTCGGCTACAGCGGGCTGACGCTGCGGCTGTACGAGCCGGCCACGCGGCTGTGGTCCATCTACTGGTCCAGCAGCCGCACCGGCACGCTCGACCTGCCGCCCATGGTGGGCGGCTTCGACGGCGACCGCGGCCGGTTCTACGCCGACGAACTGCATGAGGGGACGCCGGTGCGCTCCCGGTTCCTCTGGACCGTGCTCGGGCCGGACGCCTGCCGGTGGGAGCAGGCGCTCTCGGCCGACGGCGAGCGGACCTGGGAGACCAACTGGACGATGGACTTCACCAGGGCCTAGGAGTTCGCCGACAGCAGCACGGCCGCGGCCAGGGCCACCACCAGCAGCAGGACGCCGCCCACCGCGAACAGCCACCACCAGCCCGACCGGGACTTCCTGGTCTCGTAGGCGACGTCGGGCAGCAGGTCCGGCGTGTAGTCGAGCCGCTGCGTCCGGTTGTCCTCCAGAGGCGGCATGCGCGGAGGCTGGGGGAACAGGGGCGCCGCGTTCGCGGGCGGCGGGAGGGGGTGCGGGGGCGTCGCCTGCCGCCGCGGCGGGGGCGGGGCCGGGCCGTCCCAGCGACGCCTGATCGTCATGTCCCCTTCGGGACCGCCGGGCTGCTCTGGATTCATGATGCCCTTCGGAGGCGGGGTGTGCTCCAAGATTGTCACATCTGCCGCCTTCGTCCCATCCGGATCGGTCAGGTCGGGGGCTGCTGCCAGCCCTGCGGGTTCTGGTAGGGCCCGGGGTTCGGGTTCTGGTACGGGCCCGCCTGCGGGTTCTGGTGCGGGCCGGCCGGGGGCTGCTGCTGGGGCGGGCCGGGCTGCTGCCAGCCCTGCTGGGGGCCGGGCTGCGGCTGCTGCCAACCCGGGGCGGCGGGCTGCGGGGTGCGGCGGGCTACCACGGCCCAGATCAGGAGGCCGACGCCCGTCGTCGCCAGCACGAACGAGACCAGCCCCAGCAACGCCAGCACGCCGCCCGCCTCGCGGAGGCCGACGGTCTCCACGATGGTCCGCAGGAAGATCGTCTGGCCGAGCCGGAGCAGGCCCTCCAGCAGCAGCGCGACGCAGCCCAGCAGGCCGATGACCGCCGCGCGTCCGTGGGTCCGCCGGCCCATGGCCGTGACCACGACGCCGATGCCCGGCACCGCGCAGGACAGGATCGCGAGCAGCACGTTGAGGAGGTTCGAAGAGGCCATGCCGGAGATCTCCATCCGTCAGGGGGTCTTTTTCCCGGGGGCGGCGGCGGGGCGTGCCTTCTCCACCGCTTCGATGATCGGTGCGAGGTCCAGCCTGCCTCGGTAGCGTACGCCGTTGATGAACAGGGTCGGGGTGCCTCGTACCCCGCTTTCCCGGCCTGATCGCTCGTCGCGCTCGATCCTGGCGGCGCGGGCGGCGATCGGAGCCGACAGGTCGACCTTCAGCTCGGCCGCGTAACGCGCGAGGTCGGCGTCGGCGAGTGCGCGCTGGGCGGCGTAGAGCTTGTCGTGCATCTCCCAGAACCGGCCGTCGCGGGCGGCCGCCTCGGCCACCAGCGCGGCGGCCAGCGCGCGCGGGTGCATGTCGCGGAGCGGGTAGTGGCGGAACACGAACCGCACGTCGGGGCGGCGGCGCCGCAGCTCCTCCAGGATCGGGTGCAGCCGCCCGCAGTAGGGGCACTCGAAGTCGCCGTACTCGACCACGGTGACGGCGGCGTCCGCCGGGCCGCGCACGTGGTCGTCGGGGCCGACCGGCGTGCTGAGCAGCTCCGGCCGCTCCTCCTCCGGCTCGGCGGCGGCGTCCGGAGGGGCGCACACGCCGCCCCGGTTCCACGCCAGTTTGAAGATGATCCCGCCGAGCAGCGCCGAGGCGATCGACCCGGCGAGGATGCCGATCTTGGCCTCGCTGATCAGCAGCGGGTCCTCGAAGGCCAGCTCCACGATGAACAGCGAGACCGTGAACCCGATGCCGGACACCGCCGCGCCGCCCAGCAGCTGGCCCCACACCAGGTTGCCCGGCAGGATGCCCCAGTTGAGCCGGAGCGGCAGCCAGGTGCCGAGGGTGATGCCGAGGAGCTTGCCGGCGAGCAGGCCCAGCGCCACGCCGATGGAGATCGGCGAGGTCATCGCCGCGCTCAGGGTCTCGCTGTCGAGCCGGATGCCGGCGTTGGCCAGCGCGAAGATCGGCACGATCACGTAGCTGCTCCACGGGTGGAGCAGCAGCTGCAGCCGTTCGTTCACGGAGACCGACATGCGCACCAGCCGCGTCGCCTCCACGGCCGCCCGCGGGTTGGGCGCGTAGGTCAGCTCCTGCACGGCCTCGCCGGCCCTGATCAGCTTCCGGTCGCTGGGCGCGTACACGAAAACCAGCACGCCGAGCGCGATGCCGACCAGCGTCGGGTGCACGCCGCTCTCCAGCGTCGCCACCCACAGCGCGAAGCCGAGCACGATGTACGCGGGCGCGCGCCAGATCCGCAGCCACCGCAGCAGCATGATCGCGGCGAGCAGCAGCACCGCGGTGACGAGCGCGGGGACGGACAGGCTCGCCGTGTAGAAGATGGCGATGATCATGATGGCGAGCACGTCGTCCACGATCGCCAGCGTGAGCAGGAAGGCCCGCAGCGGGTCGGGGCAGCGCGCCCCCACCACGGCGAGCAGGCCCAGCACGAACGCGGTGTCGGTGGCGATCGGCACGCCCCAGCCGACGGCGCCGGGCCCGCCCGCGTTGAGCATCAGGTAGATGCCCGCGGGGACGACCAGCCCGCCGAGCGCGGCGAGGGCCGGCACGGCGACCAGCCGGCGGTCGCGCATCTGCCCGAGGCGCATCTCGTAGGAGATCTCCAGGCCGATGACGAAGAAGAAGATCGCCATCAGCCCGTCGTTCACCCAGTGGCGCAGATCGAGGGAGAACGTGGCGTCGCCGAACGTGAGCCCGACCGGGATGTGCCAGAACGCCTCGTAGGTGTCGCCCCACGGCGAGTTGGCCCAGAGCATGGCCACGATCGTGGCGGCGAGCAGCAGCGTGGTGCTGCCTGCCTCGGTCTTGAATATCGCCCGGAGCATCGGCGGCTCACCCCCTGCGCTCGATCTTAAGGTTCCGCGGGGAGTGCACGGGTGACCCTTTCGACTTAGGTAAGCCTAAGCTAATATGCGGACCACGAATCGGTAAAGCCGGAGGAGTCCCCATGCCCACTGTCCCGCGTAGGGGACTCGTCGCCCTCGCCGTCGCCGCTCTGCTGGGAACCGCTGCGTGCGGCGGGACGGAGGCGCCGCCCGCGTCCGCGCCGTCCGCCTCCGCGCAGGAAGCCTGGAGCTGGACGGACGATCGCGGCAAGAAGATCTCCCTGCCGGCGCGGCCGGAGCGGGTGGTGGCCCAGTCCGCCTCCGCGGCGGCGCTGTGGGACTTCGGCGTGCGCCCGGTCGCCGTGTTCGGCCCGCACCGGCTCAAGGACGGCGGGCGCGACCCCGAGGTGGGCGAGGTCGACATCGCCGCCGTCGAGTCGATCGGCAACACGTGGGGCGAGTTCAACGTCGAGAAGTTCATCTCGGTCCGGCCCGACCTGCTCGTCTCGGGCATGTACCTGAAGGACTCGCTCTGGTACGTGCCCGAGGAGTCGGCGGACGCCATCGAGCAGGTCGCCCCGACGCTCGGCGTCCTGCTCGGCGGCAAGAAGCTCACCGAGGTCATCGAGCGCTACGCCGGCCTGGCCGCCGCGCTGGGCGCCGACCTGAACGCCGCGCCGGTCGCCGAGGCCAAGTCCCGCTTCGAGGCCGCGAGTGCCCAGCTCAGGGAGTCCGCCGCCGCGAGGCCGGGGCTGAAGGTCATGGTCGTCACGGCCACCCCCGACAACCTGTACGTCGCGTACCTGCCCGACCACCCCGACCTGGCCTACTTCAAGGAGCTGGGCCTCGACGTCGTCTCCCCGGCCAGTCCGACGGAGAGCGAGGGCGGTTTCTGGGAGGTGCTGAGCTGGGAGAACGCCGACAAGTACGAGGCCGACGTGATCCTGGTGGACGCCCGGGCCCAGTCCATGAAGGCCGGCGAGATGGCGAAGAAGCCGACCTGGAGCGAGCTGCCCGCGGTCAAGGCCGGTCAGGTCTACCCGTGGCGTGCGGCCGAACGGTACAGCTACCTGGGGTACGCCAAGGTGCTGGAGGAGCTGAAGACCAACGTGGATTCAGCCAAGGACGACGTAGTGGGCTGAAAATCGCATATCTGGGTCTTTTCAGGGTGCCTTGCTCTGGTTAACGTTCCAGCGCGACTTGAATCGGGGGAGACAGTCCCAACCAGATTCCTTGCGGAGGAGCCGAATGCGCTTCCACCTCCCCAAGGGCGTGGCCCGAGCCGGCACCCTGGCAGTGGCCCTCGCCCTTCCTCTCGCCTTCGTCACCCCGGCACAGGCGGATCCCGATCCGACGGCCTTGGCCAGATCGGTCAAGGCCAAGCCGGTCGTCCGGCACCTGGAGGCGTTCCAGCGGATCGCCGACGCCAACGGGGGCACCCGCGCCTCGGGCACGCCCGGCTACGACGCCTCGCGCGACTACGTCGCGGGCAAGCTGCGCCAGGCGGGTTACAAGGTCACGATCCAGCCGTTCGAGTTCCCGTTCTTCATGCAGAACTCCACGGCCACCATGCAACGGATCTCACCTGATCCGCGCACGTACACCCCGACCCCGCCGGACGGCAGCGTGGTCGGCGAGTTCGCGACCATGACGTACTCCGGCGCCGGGGACGTGACCGCGACCGTGCAGAACGTGGACCTGCAGATCCCGCCGCCCGCCCAGCCGGGCTCGACGTCCGGCTGCGAGCCGGCGGACTTCGCCGGCTTCACGCCCGGCAACATCGCCCTGATCCAGCGCGGCAGCTGCGACTTCCGCGTCAAGGCGGAGAATGCCCAGGCCGCGGGCGCCGCCGGGGTGATCATCTTCAACGAGGGCCAGGAAGGCCGCACCGCGACCCTGCAGGGCACCCTCGGCGTGCCCACGGTCACGATCCCCGTGGTCGGCACCGGCTTCGAGATCGGCGCCGAACTGGCCGCCACGACCAGCGTGGTGCGCCTGGCCACCGACACCGAGAGCGAGACCCGCACCACCTACAACGTGATCGCCGATTCCCGGAGCGGCAACCCGGGCAACGTCGTCATGTTCGGCGCGCACCTCGACAGCGTCACCGCCGGCCCCGGCATCAACGACAACGGCACCGGCAGCGCGGGCATCCTGGAGACCGCCCTGCTCATGGCCAAGCTGCCGACGGTCAACAAGCTGCGCTTCGCCTGGTGGGGCGCGGAAGAGCTGAACCTGATCGGCTCCGAGTACTACGTGGCGAACCTGCCGGCCGCGGAGCGCGCGAAGATCAAGCTGTACCTGAACTTCGACATGATCGGCTCGCCGAACTACGCGTACAAGATCTACGACGGCGACGACTCCGACGCGACCGGCGCGCCCGCGGGCCCGCCCGGCTCCGACGAGATCGAGGCGACGTTCGAGCGGTTCTTCGACGCGCTGCGCCTGCCGCACGGCGGCACCGACTTCGACGGCCGCTCCGACTACGGGCCGTTCATCGAGGCCGGCATCCCGTCCGGCGGCCTGTTCACCGGCGCCGAGGGCGTGAAGACCGAGGAGGAGGCCGCGAAGTACGGCGGCACGGCGGGAGCCGCCTACGACCCGTGCTACCACCGGGCCTGCGACACGATCGACAACGTCAGCACCGAGGCGCTGCTGGTCAACACGGGAGCCATCGTGCACTCAGCGGTGACCTACGCCTACGACCGCAGCCTGCCGGGCGGCACGACCGCCCGCACGAACGCCGGGGCGCCGCTCCAGATGCGCGGCGCGCCGTACCACGGGCACAACCACCAGGTCAGCCGGTAACCGTCACCGGCCGACACTCCGGCGGGGGAGCGGCGCACCACGCCGCTCCCCCTCTCACCCCCCACGGAGGACCCCGTGAAGTTACTCCCGGCGCTCTGCGCCGTCGTGCTCGCCGTCCCACTGGCCCTGACCGCGCCCGCCGCGGCGGCGGCCGCCGCTCCCGACATCCCCCTGTCGAACGTGAAGGCCCACCTGAGCCAGTTGCAGTCCATCGCCACCGCCAACGGCGGCAACCGGGCGCACGGCAGGCCCGGCTACCTGGCCTCCGCCAACTACGTCAGGAACCTGCTCAACGCCGCCGGCTACGCCACCACCCTCCAGTCGTTCACCTACAACGGCGCCACCGGCTACAACGTCATCGCCGACTGGCCCGGCGGCGACATGGACGACGTGCTCATGGTCGGCGCCCACCTCGACAGCGTGACCGCCGGCCCCGGCATCAACGACAACGGCTCGGGCTCGGCCGCCATCCTCGAAGTCGCGCTGGAGGTGGCCCGCCAGGGGCTGCAGCCGAACCGGCACCTGCGCTTCGCCTGGTGGGGCGCCGAGGAGCTGGGGCTGCGCGGCTCCCGCTACTACGTGAACAACCTGCCCGCCGCCGAGCGCGCCAGGATCGGCGGCTACCTGAACTTCGACATGGTCGGCTCGCCCAACGCCGGCTACTTCATCTACGACGGCGACGACTCCGACGGCACCGGGGCGGGACCGGGCCCTGCCGGGTCGGCCGAGCTGGAGCAGGTCCTGCAGAGCTACTTCGCGGGCATCGGCGTGCCCACCCGGGGCACCGACTTCGACGGCCGCTCCGACTACGGGCCGTTCATCAGCGCCGGGATCCCGGCGGGCGGTACGTTCACCGGCGCCGAGGGCATCAAGTCCAGCGCCCAGGCGCAGCTCTGGGGCGGCACCGCCGGGCAGGCGTTCGACCCCTGCTACCACCGCTCCTGCGACACCACCGCGAACATCAGCGACACCGCGCTCGACCGCAACACGGACGCGGTCGCGCACGCCGTCTGGACCCTCGCGACCGCCGAGCAGCCGCAGCCCGTCTGGTCCGACACCTTCGAGACCGCCACCGGCTGGACGGTGAACCCCGGCGGCACCGACACCGCCACCACCGGCGTGTGGGAGCGCGGCGACCCGCAGGCCACCGACTCCAGCGGCCCCAAGCAGCTCGGCGCCACCACGAGCGGCGTCAACGCCCTGGTCACCGGCCCGCTCGCGGGTTCGAGCGCCGGCGCGTACGACATCGACGGCGGCGTGACCACCGTCAGGTCGCCGGCGATCACGCTCCCGACAAGCGGCCAGCTCCGGCTGTCGCTGTCGTGGTACCTGGCCCACGGCAGCAACGCCACCAGCGCCGACTTCTTCCGGGTACGGGTCGTCGGCACGACCACGGCGACCGTGGTGGAGCGGCTCGGCGCGGCCGTCGACCGCGACGCGGCCTGGGCCACCGCCACCGCCGACGTCTCCGCCTTCGCCGGGCAGACCGTGCGCGTCGTCGTCGAGGCGGCCGACGCGGGCACCGCGAGCCTCGTCGAGGCGGCGGTGGACGACGTGGTGATCACCCGGCAGTGAACCGGAGGGCCGGGCGGGACGCATCCCCGCCCGGCCCGTCACCCCGGACCCGGAAGGGACGCGGAGCCGGCCTCGCCGGAGGACTCCAGGGCGTCCAGGCAGGCGGCGGCCTCCTCGACGTGGTCCTCGCCGAACACCCGGATGCCGTGGCGCTCCAGCAGGGCCGTGGTCACGCCCCGGCCCGCGGCGCGACGGCCGGTGAACGTCCCGTCGTACACGGCCAGCGTGCCGCACGACGGGCTGCCCTCCTTCAGCACCGCCAGCCGGGCCCCGGCGTCGCGGGCGGCGGCCAGCGCGGCCCGCGCCCCCGCCAGGAACTCGGCCGTCACGTCGGACCCGTCGGCGGCCAGCACGCGGGCCCGCCCGTCCAGCACCGCCGCCCCGCCCGCGCCGCCCTCGATCTCGGCGGCCGGCCGCGGCACGGGCAGCCCGCCCTGCACCTCAGGGCAGAACGCCACCAGCCGCCCTTCGCGCCGCCAGGCCGCCAGCCGCTCGTCGGAGCTGGTCTTGGCGCCGCCGTCGTAGCGGACCCGGCGGCCCATCAGGCACGCGCTGACGAGGATCCTCTCCATACCTCCGATCCTAGGCAGCGGCCCGAGGGCGCCGGACGGGATCGGGAACCGGCCCGGGCGGGCGATAACCTGTGCTGCGATGAACACCACCGTTGCCACGATCGTCATCGTCGGCGCGCTGCTGCTGGCGCTGGCGAGCCTGATCACCGCCATCCGCAACCGGCCCATGGGCGTGATCCTGCTGGCCGGGTTCGTCCTGCTCGAAGTGGCGGTCCTGGTGCAGGCGGGGTTCGTGATCGCCGCGCTGGCCGGCGGCGAGGGGCCGTCGGGCGAGGCGGTCACGATCTACGGCTACCTGATCGCCGAGGCGCTCATCCCGCCCGCCGGGGTGTTCCTCGGGCTCGCCGAGCGCAGCCGCTGGGGCCCGGCCATCCTGGTCGTGGCCGGGTTCGCGATCGCGGTGATGACCGGGCGGCTGCTGCAGATCTGGCAGGGCGTGGCGTGACCACCACCGGCATCGGCTCCGGCCCCGGCCGGGCGCTGCTCGCCCTCTACGGGCTGTTCGCGCTGGCCGCCGGAGCCCGCGCCGCCGTGCAGATCGCCACCAGGTTCGGCGAGGCGCCGCTCGCCTACTCGCTGTCGGCCTTCGCCGCGCTGGTCTACCTGCTGCTCACCGTCGCGCTCGCACGCGGCGCGAGACGGCTCGCGCTGGCGGCGCTCCTCATCGAGCTGGCCGGGGTGCTCGTCATCGGCACCGTGAGTCTGCTCGACCCGGCCGCCTTCCCCGACGAGACCGTCTGGTCGGGCTACGGCAAGGGCTACCTGTACATTCCGCTCGTGCTGCCGCTCGTGGGCCTCTACTGGCTGTGGCGCCGACGTTAGGCGCGCGCGTGCCCGGGCAGCAACGATTCCCATGAGTACGATCGAGCACGCCGTAGAGGTCAACGTTCCGATCAGGGTCGCGTACAACCAGTGGACCCAGTTCGAGAGCTTCCCCGAGTTCATGGAGGGCGTGGAGTCCATCAAGCAGGTCACGGACACGCGTACCCACTGGATCACCGAGATCGCCGGCGTCAAGCGGGAGTTCGACGCCGAGATCACCGAGCAGCACCCCGACGAGCGCGTCGCCTGGCGGTCGGTCGAGAGGCCGCACCAGGCCGGCGTCGTCACCTTCCACCGGCTCGGCCCGGAGACCGCGAGGGTCCAGCTCCAGATGGAGTACGACCCCGAGGGGTTCGTGGAGAAGGCCGGCGACTGGCTCAACATCGTCCAGGCGCGCGTCAAGGGCGACATGCAGCGCTTCAAGGAGTACATCGAGGGGCGCAGCGGCGAGACCGGCGCGTGGCGGGGCGACGTCCCCGGCCCGCACCAGCACGGCTCCGCGCTCGGCGGCGGCGACCGCCCGGTCCCGCCCGGCACGGTCGGCGGCGACACCGGCTTCCCCCAGGACCCCGGCACGCTCCCGCCTCCCGGCCCCGTCCCGCCGCGCAACGAGCCGCCCCAGGGCCCCCGGCCGGTTCTGTAACGTCCCCGTTCCCCCGCAAGCCCCCGATGTTTCGGGGGCTTTGCCATGCCCGTGGAATAGATGTCTCATTTGTAACTGTTATCCTGTCGATTCATCCCATGACTTGATGAGTGGAGGATTCCGTCCGGCATGAGCGTGCTCACTCAGGAGGCCCGGCCCAGAACCGGCCCTCTCGCCTGGCTCCTCGTGCTGGGGATCGTCCTGGCCGCGCTGAACCTGCGCACCGCCGTCACCAGCGTCGGCCCGCTGCTCGACCAGCTCGCCGCCGCGCTCGGCATGTCCAGCGTCGGCACCGGCCTGCTCACCACGCTGCCGGTGCTGGCCTTCGCCACCGTCGGCGCGGTCACGCCCACGCTGGCCCGCCGCGTCGGCGAGCACAGGCTGCTCCTGCTCGCCCTGGTCACGCTGGGCACGGGCATGCTGGTGCGGGTCCTGGTCGACTCCGCGCCGGTGTTCCTGGCCAGCAGCGCCGTCGCCCTGTCGGGCGGGGCCGTCGGCAACGTGCTCATCCCGACACTGATCAAGCGACACTTCCCGGCCCGCACCGGGGTCATGACCACCGTCTACACCACCTCGCTGGCCGTCGGCACCATGCTCGCCGCCGCGGCCACCGTGCCGATCGAGCAGGCCTCGGGCGACTGGCACGTGGCGCTGGGGGTGTGGGCGGCGCTGGCCGCGGTCTCCGCCATTCCGTGGCTCGCGCTCCTGCGCAGTGAGCCTGAGCGGGGCGACGGCCGGCCGGGTGGCGGCCTGCGCCGGATGGCGCGGAGCAGGCTGGCGTGGGCGATCGCCGTCTACTTCGGCACCCAGTCGATGATCGCGTACATCATGTTCGGCTGGCTCGCCACCATCCTCACCGACGGCGGCTACACGGTGAGCCAGGCGGGCGTGATCCTCGGCGTCTTCACCGCGCTGAACATCCCCGTCTCGCTCCTCGTCCCCCTCGTCGCCGCCCGCTTCCGCGACCAGCGGCCGGTGGTGGTCGGCCTGGTGGTCGCGTACACGGCCGGCTTCCTCGGGCTGTGGCTGGCGCCCGCCTCCACCGCGCCGGTGTGGGTGGTGCTGGTGGCGGCCGGCATGGGCTCGTTCCCGCTGGCGCTCACCATGCTCGCCGTGCGCACCCGCACGCCGGAGACCACGGCGTCGCTGTCGGCGTTCGGGCAGAGCGCCGGCTACCTCATCGCCGGCGCCGGCCCGCTGCTCGTCGGCGTGCTGCGCGAGGTGGGCGGCGGGTGGACGCTCCCGTACCTGCTGATCTTCGCCGTGCTGGTCGCGCAGCTGTTCACGGGCTTGTACGCGGGCCGTGACCGGTACGTGGAGGACGAGCGGCGGGTGTCTCTGCCAGGATGACGTCCGTGAACTCGACAGTCGTCACCTTTCCCTACGGTCATGTCAGTGGCCGTTCCACGATCGTCGAGGCCGTGCCGGTGGGGGAGCGGCACGGCCTCGTCGTCACCGAGACCCCGTTCCACCCCCTCGACCACACCTGGCCGGACCAGCCCGCCGACCGGGGCACCATCGGCGGGCTGCCGGTGCTCGACTGCGTGACCGGCGCCCGCCCGGCCGGGGGCGACATCGTCCTGGGCGGCGACATCCCGGTACGGCGCGGCGCCGACGGCTGGGACTGGCTGGTCGTGCACGTCACCGAGACCCCGCTGGACGTGGGCGCCGAGGTCGGCCTGGAGGTCGACGCCGGACACCGGGCCGCGCTCTCGGCCGGGCACACCGCCTGCCATCTGGCCGCGCTCGCCCTCAACGCCGCCCTGGCCGGCCGGTGGCGCAAGGAGCCCGCGCGCGACCGGCTCGGCAACCCCGACTTCGACCAGAGCGCCATCACCACCTCGCGGATCTCCCCGTACGGGAGCGTCGACGAGTACCGGCTGGGCAAGTCGCTGCGGAAGAAGGGGTTCACCGCCGAAGGGCTGGACCCGGAGGAGACGGCGCGCGAGGTCGCCGCCCGGCTGAAGGCGTGGGTGGCGGCCGACGCGCCGGTCCGGATCGACGTGCCGGGCACCGGGCTCACCGCCCGCCGCACCTGGCACTGCGCCCTGCCCGGCGGCGAGGCGTCGATCCCGTGCGGCGGCACCCACGTGCGGAGCACGGGAGAGCTGGGCGAGGTCACGGTCACGCTGGAGACCGGCGAGCAGTCGCTCACCATGCGCACCACCGTCACCCCGCGCTGACACATGACACGGGCGGCCCCGGATTCGGATACACTTGGCGACGCATCCGCAAGGGGCTATGGCGCAGTTGGTAGCGCGCTTCCATGGCATGGAAGAGGTCTGGGGTTCGAATCCCCATAGCTCCACCCCTGTCGGGCAGCCGATCCCCCCCGGAGGCCGTCCTCGTGGAGCTCATTCCCGTCGATTTCGAGGCGTTCGACAAGCGCATCGCGGCCGTCCGCGGCGACAGAAACCTCGAACGCCTCCACCGCGGGACCCGCTGGGCGGAAGGGCCGGTCTACTTCCCGGCGGGCCGCTTCCTGGTGTGGAGCGACATCCCCAACGACCGGATGCTCCGCTGGGACGAGCAGACCGGCGCCGTCGGCCCGTTCCGTCAGCCGTCCGGCTACGTCAACGGCAACACCCTCGACCGTGAGGGCCGGCTCATCTCCTGCGAGCACGGCGCGCGCCGGGTGACCAGGACCGAGCACGACGGCTCGGTCACCACCCTGGCCGACAGCTGGCGGGGCAGGCGGCTCAACAGCCCCAACGACGTCGTGGTCCGCTCCGACGGGTCGATCTGGTTCACCGACCCGCCGTACGGCATCCTGGGCGACTACGAGGGACACCGGGCCGAGCAGGAGATCGACGGCTGCCACGTCTACCGGATCGACCCGGGCACCGGCGCGACCGAGATGGTCGCCGGCGACTTCGCCAGGCCCAACGGCCTCGCCTTCGACCTCGACGAGAGCAGGCTCTTCGTCGCCGACACCCAGGAGCGCCACCTGCGGGTCTTCGACGTGCGCGACGACGGCACGCTCACCGGCGGCCGGGTGTTCGCCGCGCACGACGGCAAGGAGGGCTTCGACGGCCTGCGCCTGGACGACGGCGGCCGCGTGTGGGCCGCCGTCGGATCCTCGGTGCACTGCTACGACCCGGACGGCACGCTCCTCGGCAGGCTCAACCTGCCGGAGAGCGTCTCCAACCTGGTCTTCGGCGGGCCCAAGCGCAACCGGGTCTTCATCACCGCGACCACGTCGCTGTACTCGGTCATGCTCAACATCCGCGGCGCCCGCCCGGTCTGGGCCTGACCCGTCACTTGAAGGCCCAGGCGAAGAGGTGCAGCTCGCCGTCCTCCGCCGGGGCGAAGGTCAGGCTGGCCACCTTCTTGGCCGGGTCCAGCGCGATCGGCTGAGCCGCGAACACGTGCGCGCCGATGGGCTGGAACGCCCATGAGCCCCAGAAGAGCCTGAGCGGCGTGCTGGCCACGGGCTCGTTGCCGAACGCCGGCGGCTCGCCGCCGAAGTCCAGGATCCATTCGCTGAGGCCGAGCTTGCCGGTGCTCGTCGAGCCGTCGGTGTAGGTGACCGTCACCTTCGACTCGGGCCAGCCGTTCACGCCCGACCCGAGGAACGCAAGCTCACTCGCCCCGTCGGGCGCCGCCACCTCGATCGGCGCGGTGCCCGGCCGCAGGTTGTCCCACTCGCCGGGCTTGCGGTCGGGCCAGGTGAAGTCGAAGCCCTTCCAGGAGACGGTGCCGCCCGGCTCGACGCCCTCGTCGGCCAGGGCCTGCGCCGAGTAGCTGAACCCGGGCCCGTCGATGTTGGCCTCGTCGGGCACCGCGGCGTCGCCGATGCCGGCGTTGTTGTGGTGCCACGCCAGCGTGCCGCGCTCGGCCACGTTCAGCCGCACGCCGCCGGTCGCCTCGCCCGCCACGATCGGCACGGTGTGGAAGCCGAGCGCCACGCCGGGGTCCACGGTGATGCTGATCTTGCGGGTCGTGGCGCGCCCGGCCGGCACGAACAGGCGTCCGCTCGACGGCGTCACCGTGATCCCCGGCGGCGGCGTGGCCTGCCACGCGACCGTGGCCGTCCGCTCCATGGACCGGATCGTGAGGTCGGCCTCGAAGGTCCCGCCGGGCGCCACCGGCCCGCTTCCCGGGTTGAGCCCCAGCAGGTACGGCTCGGTGCCCTCGCCGAACGACGGCGGCGCGTCCGCCGGGCGAGCTCCGAAGGTGAGGTTCGGCGAGCTGCCCACCGTGAAGTCCAGCCGCCCGCCCCGCGTGGCGAACGTCTCCGGCAGCCACGCCTGCGACACCGGGGCGCCGTTCACGCGCAGCGCCCGGATGTAGCCGCCCGCGGCGCCGGGCGCGTTGACCTGGATGTCGCCGCCGGGCCTGTCGATCGTGATCCGGTCGAACAGCGGCGTGTTCACCAGCAGCTCGGCCCGGCCGGGAACGGCCGGGAACAGGCCCATGGCCGACCACACGTACCAGGCGCCCATCGTGCCCAGGTCGTCGTTGCCGACGAGCCCGTCGGGGCCGGGGCCGAACAGCTCCTTCTGCGTCTTCCGGACGACCTCCTGCGTCCTGTACGGCCGGCCCGCCCACGCGTACAGCCACGGCGACTGCAGCGCGACCTCGTTGCCGAGGTAGGCGTACGGCCGGTGCGGGCCGGCGTTCAGCTCCTTGAAGTAGTCGTCCAGCCTGTTCACCGCTTCCTGGGCGCCGCCCATCGCGGTGATCAGCCCCTGCGGGTTGTGCGGCACCATCCAGTGGTACTGCGCCCCGTTGCCCTCCATGTAGACGTCGGCGGCGGCCGGGTCGAACGGCGACTTGAACGCGCCGTCCCCCATCTTGGGCTGGACCCAGCCGTTGGCCGGGTTGAACAGGTGCTGCCACGCCTGCGCGCGCTTCATGAACTCCGCCCGCGTGGCCTGGTCGCCGAGCCGGGAGGCCAGCTGGGCGATGCCGAAGTCGGCCACGCCGTACTCCAGCGTCGCGGACGGGTCCGACGGCACGTACCCCTTGTCCATGTACGCGGCGTTGCCCGGCCGCTCGTCGTAGTCCAGCAGCGGGTGACCGATGTCCATCGGGCCGCTGCGCCGGGCGGCCTCGGCCATCGCCTTGAGGGCTTCGGCGGCCTCGAAGTCGCGCGCGCCGAAGGCGTGCACCGTGGAGAGGATCACGTGGAACGGGTCGCCCACCATGACGCCGGTGACCGCGTTCTGGTGCGACCAGCGGTCCCACACGTTGCCGAGCGCCTGGGCGTTGACGTACATCGACTGCGCGATGTCGCTCGCCACGTCCGGCGCGAGCAGGGCCAGCAGCTGGACCTGGCTGCGGTAGACGTCCCAGCCGGAGAAGGTCGCGTAGTGGTGGTGGCCCGGCTTCACCCGGTGGATCTCGTAGTCGGAGCCGACGTAGGTGCCGTCGGCGTCGTCGAAGACGTACGGCTGGAGCAGCGCGTGGTAGAGGCTGCTGTAGAAGGTGCGCCGCTGGGCGTCGGTGCCGCCCTCGATCCGCACCTGGCCGAGACGGGCGTTCCAGACGGCCTCCGCCTCGCTCGCCACCTGCTCCAGGTTCTTGGCGCCGATCTCCGTCCGCAGGTTGTTCCTGGCGCCCTCGACGCTCACGTACGACAGGCCCACCCGCATCTGCACCGGCGTGGCGGGGTCGAACTCCAGGTACGCGCCGGACCCCGGCCCGTTCACCACCACGTCGTCAGAGGTGACGACATGACCCTTCACCTTGCCTTCGGAGGCGTTGGCGACGACCCGCGCGCCGGGCAGCACCTGGTCGTCCTTCCAGGTGCCGAAGCCGGTGACCGGCCGGTCGAAGGTGGCGTGGAAGTAGACCTTGTAGCGCGTCGGGGGGCCGCAGAACCCGCCGGTCAGCACCCAGCCCTCGACGGTGTTCCCGCTGATCCGGGTCTCGCCGTCGTCCACGCCGTTGATCGAGCCGCTGGTGTTCAGCAGCAGTGTGGCCGGCTTGCCCTCGGGGAAGGTGAAGCGGCCGACGCCCGCCCGCGTGCTGACCGACAGCTCGGTCTTGACGCCGGTGTCCAGGGTGACGCCGTAGAAGCCGGGCGAGGCCTTCTCGGCGGTGTGCTGGAAGGTCTGGACGTAGTCCATCCCGTGCGTCGCGGGGGAGCGGCCGATCCGGCCGGAGAAGGGCATCACCGGGAAGTCCTGGGCGCCGGTGCAGCCCGGCCCGGAGATGTGGGTCATGGAGAAGCCGCGCAGGCGGTCGTCCTCCCAGCGGTAACCGCCGCCGGCGTCCTCCACCGTGTCGGGGCTCCACTGCATCATCCCGAACGGCAGCACGGCGCCGGGGAAGGTCATCCCCCCGCCGCCGCCGTGCCCGAAGTCGGCCGCCGCCTCCTTCGTACCGTGGAAGACGTTGACCAGCGAGGCCGGGTCGCGCACGGCGGCGGATCCCGGATCGGGGGTCGTGACGGCCCCGGCGGGGAACACCGCCGTGGCCAGCAACGTGGTGACAATCGGTAACGACCACAAGGACATGTCGCACACCTTTCAAGGGTGAGATCGAATCATCGAAACCCGCCCCCACACCCCGGTCAACGAGCGAAAACGGCGCGCACAAGTTGCCATCCGCGCAGGAGTGAATAGGGGTTGGCCGGCACCCCGGCCGTTGACACATTCGATGGGTGCCACGGGTCCCGGACCCGTGAGAGACCGTCGAGCACAGGGGATCAGGGATGACCGTCTTGCCCACGCTGCCGGACGAGCTGCCGGTGAGCCGCGCGCCGGCCGACCGCGGGGCGGAGCCCGCCGCCGACCCGCGCGCCCCTTCGGTCAGGCTGGCCCGGCTGCTGGACCCGGGCACGCCCGTCGCGCTGCACGCGGACGACGACAGCGGCGTGACCGCGGTGCGGGGCCGGGTGGACGGGCGGCCCGTCATCGCCTTCTGCACCGACGCCAGGAGGATGGGCGGCGCGCTCGGCGCGGCCGGGGCCCGGCACATCGTGGCCGCCACCGACGCCGCCGTGGCCGAGGGCTGCCCGGTGATCGGCCTGTGGCACTCCGGAGGCGCCAGGCTCGCCGACGGCGTCGAGTCCATGGACGGCGTGGGCCGCATGTTCGCCGCGATGACCAGGGCCTCCGGCGTGGTGCCGCAGATCTCGGTCGTCCTCGGCCCGGCCGCTGGGGCCGCCGCCTACGGTCCTGCCCTGACCGACGTCATTGTCATGACCGGCTCCGGGCGCGTCTTCGTGACCGGCCCCGACATCGTGCGGAGCGTCACCGGCGAGAAGATCGACATGGCGGCGCTCGGCGGCCCCGACGCGCACGGCCCGAGGTCGGGGGTGGTGCACGTGCAGGCCGCCGACGAGGACGACGCCTGCTTCCGCGCCCGCCGCCTCGCCGGGCTGCTCCGCGGCGGGCAGGGCCGGTTCGAGCTGGCCCCGCTGCGCGAGCCGAGGGACCTGCGCGCGCTGCTGCCCGAGTCGCCGCGGCGCGCCTACGACGTGCGGCCGCTGGTGCGCGCCCTCGTGGACGGTGACGCGCGCGGGCCGGTCTTCGAGGAGCTGCAGCCCCGCTGGGCGGCCAACGTCCTGGTCGGCCTCGGCCGGCTCGGCGGCCGTCCGATCGGCGTCCTGGCCAACAACCCGATCCGCAAGGGCGGCTGCCTGGACTCGCTGTCGGCGGAGAAGAGCGCGCGGTTCGTCCGCATGTGCGACTCCCTGGGAGTTCCCCTGGTCGTGCTGGTCGACGTCCCCGGCTTCCTGCCCGGGGTGGACCAGGAATGGGGCGGCGTCGTCCGGCGGGGCGCCAAGCTCCTGCACGCCTTCGCCGAGTCCGTGGTGCCGCGCGTCACGCTGATCACCCGCAAGGCCTACGGCGGGGCCTACATCGCGATGAACTCCCGCTCGCTCGGCGCCACCGCGACCTTCGCCTGGCCGGACGCCGAGGTCGCGGTCATGGGCGCGGAGAGCGCCGTACGCGTCCTGCACCGCAAGACCCTGGCCGCCGCCCCCGACGACGAGCGCGACGAGCTGAGCGCCCGGCTGGCCGAGGAGCAGCGCCGGACCGCCGGCGGGGTGGCCCGCGCGATCGCGCTCGGCGTGGTCGACGAGGTGATCGCGCCGGAGACGACCCGGCTCAGGCTGGCCCAGGCGCTGGACCGGGCGCCCCGGGCGCGCGGACGCCACTCCAGCATTCCGCTGTGAACACCTCTCACCAAGAGGAGGCACCATGAAGGAGATCAGAGCCGTCCTGGTCGGCGGACCGGAGGCGGTTCCGGCCGAGCGGCGGGTGCAGCGCGTGAGCCCCGGCACCGAGGTGTTCAAGCTCCCGCACGGCGCCGGGTACGAGCACTTCAGGCGCGGCGGCGAGAGCGCCACCGTCGACGGCGAGCGTGCCGTCGTCTTCGAGTGGGTCATGCGCACGGCCGTCGCCGAGTGAGATCGCTACAGTGACCTGCCGGCCAGACCGGCCGGCAGGTCACGGCGGCGCGAGACGTTGAGCTTGCGGTAGATCCGCGTCAGGTGCTGCTCCACGGTGCTCACGGTGATGAAGAGCTTGCCGGAGATCTCCCGGTTGGAGTACCCGTCGGCGGCCAGCGCCGCCACGCGCTGCTCGGCCTCGCTGAGCGCCGCTTCCGGGCTCTGCCCGCCGGCGTGCCCGTTGAGCCGGCCGTTCACCTGACCGTTGACCTGTCCGTTCACCTGGCCGTTCCTGCGGGCGCGGGCCGGATCGCGGATCAGCCCGCCCGCGTGGCATTCCTGGGCCAGCGCGCCGGCCCGGCCGCTCAGCATCCCGGCCCTGCGGTGCTCGCCGATCGCGTGGTACGCCTCGGTGAGGTCGAACAGCGCCCTGGCGTGCTCGTACCGGTCTCCGCCCGCCCGCAGCAGGTCGGCGGCGCGGCGCAGGAGCATGACGCGGTGCCGCACCTCGCTCGCCGCGGCGAGCAGGCGCAACGCCATCCCGTGCACCCGCTTCGACCGCTTGCCGCACCCGGCGAGCTGGGTCTCGATGAGCCCGCGCGCCTCGTCCACCTCGCCGAGGCGGATCAGCGCCTCGGCCGCGTCCAGCCGCCACGGGACGAACTCCGGGACGTCCAGCCCCCACGCGCACGTCAGCTCACCGCACAGCCGCAGGTCGCGCAGCGCCTGCCTGGGCTGGCCCGACATCAGCGCGAAGCGGCCCTTGCCGTAGAGGTACTGGGCGGCGAACCGGGTCTCCAGCATGGCCTCAGGCACCGGCTGGGCGGCCTGGCGCAGGTAGTCCAGGTGGCGGCCCATGCCGGCCCCGGCCATCAGCAGGATGCCCAGCGGCGCGCCGACGGCGACCCCCCAGCTCTCCGGCGAGACGAGTTCCAGGGCCCGCTGGGCGTCGCGCGCCGCCGCCGCCAGGTCGCCCCGGCGCAGCGAGATCTCCGCCCGGATCGCCGACAGCCTCGCCTGGCGGCTGGGCGCGTGCCGGTCGGCCGCCTCGGACACGAAGACGTCGCACCAGGGCGCGGCCCGGTCGGCACGGTCGCTGTAGATCAGGGTCAGCAGCGCGCACTCCACCGCGTCCATGGACATCTCGTCCAGCCGGGAGCCGCGCAGGATGCGCTCGGCCACGGTCACGAGCTCCTCCTGCGGGCCCTCGCTCAGCGTGGAGGCCAGCGCGTCGGCCGACACCAGCCGGCGGTCGGCGCCGAGCGAGCGGGCCGCGCCGCCCGCCTGCTCGGCGGGCGGCTCAGGCAGATGCGGCAGGAAGGCGGGCCAGCTGCTGCGGAGCCAGGCGCGGGTCGCGTCCAGCTCCGCCACCGCCTCGCGGTCCAGCTCCCCGCCGTCGCCCAGGCAGCCCAGCACGTCCTTGGCGTCGGCGACGTGGCCGTGCCACAGCAGCGCCCTGGCCAGCACGATGGCGTCGCCGCCGCCCAGATGGCCCTGGTGCAGCGCCTCGGTCAGCTCGGCCAGTTGGCCGGTCTGCGTCCCCGGGTCGATCCGCCACCTGGCCCGCACCAGCGTGGTGGTGATCCGCGCCCTGCGCCGCTCGTCGTCGCACGCCTGCCAGGCCAGCTTGAGGTACTCGATGGCCGACTCGACCCCGTCGTCGCGCAGCGCCTGCTTGGCGGCCTCCTCCAGCACCGACAGCGCCCACGGGTCTCCCGCGTGGGTGGCCCGCAGGAGGTGGCCGGCCACGACGGCGGCGGGCGCGCCCTCCTGGTAGGTCAGCTCCGCCGCCCGGCGGTGGAGGTCGATCAGCTCCGAGGTGTCCAGCCCGGCCAGCACGGCGGACGCGGCGGCCTCGTGCCGGAACCGGCCGCCGGCGAGCAGCCCGGCCCCGGCCAGCGCCTGAACCGCCCTGGCCGTGGCCGCCTCGCCCCGGCCGAGCAGCCGTCCGGCGGCGCCGGGCTCGCCCATCACGGCCAGCGCGCGGGCCACGGGGAGCAGGTCGGGATCGGCGCGCTGCAGGCAGGCCAGCACCGCGTCGGCGTACTTCTCGCCGGGCTCGCCGGTGGCCCGCAGGTCCTCCAGCGCCGCGTCCGCCAGCAGCCGGTTGCCGCCGCTCAGCTCGTGGCACCGGGCGGCGAAGCGGTCGGCCGCCTGCGCCCCCTCCCGCTGCCGCACCCGCTCGGCCACGCCCTCCTCCGCCAGGTGCGCCAGCCGCACCGGGCGGCAGTGCGGCTGGCGCTCCACCTCGGTGCGCAGGAGCGGGTGCGGGTGGGCGTGGTGGTCAGGGCCGCTGAGTACGAGCATGACCCGGGCGTACCTCACCCGGCGCGCGAGGTAGGACAGGCACAGCTGCGAGGCGCGATCGGCGTGCTGCACGTCGTCCACGACGATCGCCAAGGGGCGGCGCTCCGACAGTTTCAGCAGCACTGTGCACAGGGCGTCCACGATCTGCGCGTCCACGTGCGCGAAGGACTCCGCGCCCGGCGCGCGTGACAGGTGCGCGCGGGCGCCCTCGCGCAGCAGGTCCAGCGTGGCCGCGCGGTGCTCGTCGGCCGGCGTGTTCCGCACGAGCTGCGAGAGCACGCCGAGTGGCAGGTCGCGCTCGGCGAGGGAGCCTGTCGCGGACAGTGGGAGCGCGCCGTGCCGGAGCGCCTGCTCGGCGAAGTCGTGCAGCAGTTCGCTCTTGCCGGTGGCGACGGCGCCCGTCACCATCGCGATCCGGCCCCTGCCGGCCTTCGCCTCCTCCAGCAGCTCCATCAGGAGAGCCGCGTCCTGCCGCCGATCGTCCGGTGCCATGATCCTCCTCTTGCGCGGGTTCAGTAGGGCAGCTTGCGTCCGGAGGGCGTCCGCAGGTCGAGCGGGTCCTGGCCGGATCGCCTGGGCCGGGGGCGTCTGGTCCTGATCCGTGACATGACGGGCTACTCTCCGGCGGCCATCAGGTGGGGGCGGTCGGCGGCCGGGCGCGCGCGGTCCTGCGCCTGGGCCGGCCGGTCGGCCCTGCGGGCCAGCCTGCGGCCCGCCGCCCGCACGGCCGACAGCGCCGCGGCCGTCACGTCCGCGCCGATGCCGGCACCCCACGCCACGCCCGTGCCCGCGCCGGTGCCCGTGCCGCACTCGGCGTAGACCACGACGTCATCGGGGGAGTGGCCGGCGAGCGCCGGCTGCTCCGGGGTCAGGTCCGCGTCCAGCGGCGGTGCGGTGCGGTGCACGGCGCGGAGCCGGACGCCCCACGGGGCGAGCGCGGCGCCGAGCGTGCGGACCGCGTCGGCGCGCGGCCCGCTCATCTCCATGCGGCCGTCGACGTGCAGCGTGGCCACGAGCGGTGTCCTGCCGATCGCCAGCGGCGCGGCGGGGTCGCCCCGGTACAGGTACTCCTCGCGGAACACCGCCCCGATCCCGCTCGGCGACAGCTCGCCCTCCAGCGTCTCGGCCCGCTCCTGGACCCGGGCGGCCAGCTCGGCCTGGAGCCCGCGCGGCAGGTTGAGCCCGTGCCAGGCGCTCATCACGTACGCGACGCCGCCCTTGCCGGACTGGCTGTTGACCCGTACCACCGCCTCGTAGGTGCGGCCCACGTCCTTGGGGTCCACCGGCAGGTACGGCATGCGCCACGGCAGGCCGGACGGGTCCGCGCCGGTGGCCGCGGCCTGGCGCTCCCGCTCGTCGAAGCCCTTCTTGATGGCGTCCTGGTGGGACCCGGAGAAGGCGGTGTAGACCAGGTCGCCGCCGTAGGGGTGCCGGGGGTGCACCGGCAGCTGGTTGCACAGCTCGACGGTGCGGCGCACGGCGTTGATGTCGGAGAAGTCGATGCCGGGGTCGATGCCGTGGGAGAACAGGTTCATGCCCAGGGTGACCAGGCAGACGTTGCCGGCGCGCTCGCCGTTGCCGAACAGGCAGCCCTCGATCCTCTCGGCGCCGGCCAGCAGCGCCAGCTCGGCGGAGGCCACGCCGGTGCCGCGGTCGTTGTGGGGGTGGACGGACAGGCACACGTGCTCGCGGTGTGGCAGGTTGCGGTCCAGCCACTCGATCTGGTCGGCGAAGACGTTGGGCAGCGAGCGCTCGACGGTGGTCGGGAAGTTCAGGATGATGCCCCGGCCCGCCTCCGGCTGCCAGACGTCCATGACGGCCGAGCAGACTTCGAGGGAGAAGTCGGGTTCGGTCTCGTTGAACAGCTCGGGGGAGTACTGGTAGCCCAGGTCGCAGTCGCCCAGCACGCGCTCGGCGTGGTCCATCATCACCTGGGTGCCGCGGACCGCGAGCTGCCGGCAGCCGGCGCGGTCGAGGTCGAAGACCAGCCGGCGGAACAGCGGGGACGTGGCGTTGTAGATGTGGACCATGGCCCGGTCCGCGCCCTTGAGCGAGTCCAGGGTGGCCCTGATCAGCTCCTCGCGCGCCTGGGTCAGCACGGTGATCCGCACGTCGTCGGGGATCAGGTCGCGCTCGATGAGCAGCCGTACGAAGTCGTGGTCGTCGCGGCTGGCGACCGGGAACCCGACCTCGATCTCCTTGTAGCCCATGGAGACCAGGAGGTCGAACATCATGAGCTTGCGCTCGGGGGTCATCGGGCGCGCCAGGGACTGGTTGCCGTCACGCAGGTCGGTCGAGAGCCAGCGCGGGGCCGAGCGCAGGCGCCTGCTGGGCCAGGTCCGGTCGGGGAGGTCGAGGGGGGTGAAACCGGTATAGCGTTCGGCGCCCTGCATGGTCTGATTTCCTTCCTGATGACGTCCTGTTCTGGGATATGCGGCGGATGGGAACCGGCCGTGGCGGAGGCGGATTCCGGCAGCGTGCCGGGGTTCTCGAATATCGCGGGATTCATCACGGAAATCGTCCCCGGAGCCTTCTCCGGAGGGCGACTTTGCGCGCCGGTCTCGAAAGTCGACGGATCTCTGGGTACGAGGGCGAAACTATAGGGGTCGCCAAGGCGGGACAAGCGGGTGCACCATGAGTTCGGGACCGGTATCCAAGGAGGCAACCTGGGGTATCGAAAGGCGTAGACCCACTACAACTTCCGTGCGCCCCTCTTATCAGGCGGGTCACCCCTGGTCACAATCCCGAATATGTCAGCCAATTGGACACTGTTGGCCCCTTTCCCCGCCCGCGTCATCACGCTGTGCCTCGCCGAATCCCGCCCGTCCGTGCTGGCCGTCTCGTCGCTCCGCTACCTGACCGGGGTCGCCCTGGCCCTGCCGATCACCTCGCTCGCCGATCCCCTCATGGTCTTCCAGGGAGGCGTCGCCTGGGTGGCCTCGATCTTCGCGATCTACCTCTACAACGGCGTCACCGACATCGCCGAGGACCGGATCAACGGCTCCGGCCGGCCGATCGCCAGGGGCGAGCTGCGCCCCCGCACCGCCGCGGCCGTGGCGGCGGTGGCCGCCGTGCTGTCGCTCGTCGCCACGGTGGGCCTGCCCGGCCCGATGACCTGGATCATCGCGGTCAACCTCGCACTCGGCTATCTCTACTCGGGACCGCCCGCTCCGCTGAAGGCCAGTTCGAGCGGCACGGTGATCGTGCTCATGCTGTCGGGGCTGCTCTCCTACCTCGCCGGGTTCACCGTCGCGACGGCCGGGACCGGCGAGGTCGCGCCGACCGGGCTGATCGTGTTCGCCGCCGCCGCGGTCTGCTGGATGGTGCTGGTCGGCGTGCCGGCGAAGGACCTGTCCGACATCCCGGGTGACGCGGCGGCGGGCCGGCGCACGCTCGGCGTCCTGATCGGCGAGAGCGCCGCGCGCCGGATGATGGTCGTGGCGGCGCCCGGACTGCTCACCGCCTTCTGCGTGGCGGTCGTCGTGTGGGACGTGCCGCTGGTCGGCGTGCTGGCGGTGATGGCGGCCGGCGTCGTGGCCGTGGTCGTCGCGGGGACGCGCGCCGTCGGCCGGGAGCAGGGCCGCGCCGCGCGGCGCAGGCCTTACGAGACGTTTATGGCGACGCAACAGCTCGTTCATGTTACGGCTGTCCTGTCGAACATATGACGATAAATGTTGCGCACATCACTCGGATGATCGATAGTGGAAGGCGTGCTTGTACTCGGCCCACGGGCGGAGGGGACGTCAGTGGAGGGGGAATACAAGGCGGCCGATGATCCGGCGAGATGCGTGGAGGCCTGTCGGGACGAAATCCTGGCCGAATTCGAGTCGGCCTTGCTGACCGCCGGAAACGCGGCCTTCACTGCCTCTCAGGCCCGGCATCAGGCCCTATTGACCGCGCAGTACATCCTGGAGGACGTGGCCGCTACGCTACGCGCCGGAAAGGTTCAGGTAAGTAACCTCTACAAACATCACGCGCGGGAAGTCGGGAACGCGCGCGCGGCGGGAGGGGTTCATCCCGCCGCTTCTCTTGAGGCTGGCTCACTTTTCTTCGGCACCGCGGTCGCTCATCTCGCCCGGCGAATAGCCGCCGACTTCGATTCGCCCGCCGAGGTGCTGGCGCTGGCGGTCACCGGCATGGAGGAGAGCCTGTCGCGGCGCGTCCGCGAGGCCTCGGAGAGCTACCACGGCTTCCTGCTCAACCAGGTGCACCAGGCCCAGGAGGACGAGCGCCGGCGCATAGCGCGCGAGCTGCACGACCGGATCGGGCACGGCATCAGCGTCGCCCACCAGCAGCTGGCCCTGTCGGAGGTCTACCACGCCACCGACCCGGCGCGGGCCCTGGCCAAGATCGCGATCGTGCAGCAGGCCGTACAGGAGATCATGGAGAACCTGCGGCAGATCACCTCCGAGCTGCACCCCGCCGCCTCCGTGGGAAGCCTGGAGAAGTCGCTGCTGGCCTTCCTGGAGACCGTCGACGAAGACCGGATCTGCATCGGGCTCGACGTCAACGGCGACGAGTCGTGGGCCGAGCCGAGGTGCATCGACGAGGCGTTCCTCATCATCCGCGAGGCCGCGCGCAACGCGCTCACCCACGCCGAGGCGGCGGCCCTGTTCATCCGCGTGGACATCGCCCCCCACGCGCTGATCGCCTCGGTGCAGGACGACGGGCGGGGCTTCGACCCGGCGAGCGCCCGCGAGCACGGCGGTGTGGGACTGGCCTCGATGCGGGAGCGGGCCACGCTGCTCGGCGGCCGGGTCGCGATCTCCAGCGAGCCGCGCGGCGGATGCCTGGTCGAGCTGTTCATCCCGCTCAAGAGGCAGAGCGACGGCCCCGATGGTGGCTGACGACCTCATCATCACCATCGCCCTGGTGGACGACCACGCCCTGTTCAGGGAAGGGCTGCGGGAGATCCTGGAGTCCGTCGGCGACATGCGGATCGTCGGCGAGGCGGGCGACTCCATGTCCGCGGTGACCATGATCGCCGACACCTGCCCGGACATCGTGCTGCTGGACGTGGAGATCCCCGGCGACGAGGTCACCGAGACCGTGTCGCGGATCCGTACCCTGTCGCCGGACACCAGGATCATCATCCTCAGCATGTACGACGGACCCCAGCTGCTCAGCCGGCTGCTGGGCGCGGGCATCCGCGGCTACCTGCTCAAGAGCGTGCACCGGCACGAGCTGATCGCGGCGGTGCGCAGCGTGCACGAGGAGCCCACGAGGATCGTGCTCGCCGTCTCGCGCAACAGCGTCGCGCAGGTGGAGGCGACGGCCGCGCCCACGCTGACGGACAAGGAGCTGGAGGTGCTCCAGCTCGCGGCGCACGCGCTGAGCAACAGCCAGATCGCCCGCAAGCTCGGCCTGGCCGAGGCGACGGTGAAGCGCCACATGCGCAACATCTTCGTCAAGCTCAACGCGGTCTCGCGGATCGACGCGGTCAACAAGGCACTCGCCGCCTCCCTGATCGCGCCGCGCACCCGGGGCGACCTCGACTGAGGCGCCCGGCGCGCGTCAGAGCAGGGGAGCGGGCGACCGGCCGCCGGTGTCGGGGGGGAAGCCCTGGGGAGACAACCCCGTCAGCCACTCGCGGGACTCGGGAGGCAGCTCGACCGCCGAGGCGGCGATGTTCATCTCCAGGTGCACCTGGTCGCGCGTGCTGGGGACCGGCACGATGTGCTCCTCGCGCGACAGCAGCCAGGCCAGCGCCAGCCGGCCCGAGCCCAGGTCGAGCCGCGCCGCCACGGCTTCGAGCCGCTGCAGCGGCCCGGCGTGCGACCGGAGCCGCTCGGGCCGGAACCTGGGGTCGGCGCGCCGCCAGTCGCCCGGGTCCAGGCGGTCGTCGGACCTGATGCGGCCGGTGAGGAAGCCGCGGCCGAGCGGGCGGGCGGCCACGACGGACACGCCCAGCTCGCGCGCCGTGGCGAGCAGCGCGGAGTCGACGCAGGTGCCCCAGAGGGAGTACTCGATGGCGAGCGCCGTGACCGGATGCACGGCGTGCGCCCGCCGGAGCTGGTCGGGAGTGCCGTTGGACAGCCCGATGTAGCGGATCTTGCCGGCCCGCACCAGGGCGGCCAGGCGGGTCATGCTGTGCTCGATCGGGACGCGGGAGTCCTGGCAGTAGAGGTAGTAGATCCCGACGTGGTCGGCGCCGAGGCGCTTGAGCGAGGACTCGCAGGCCTGTTCGAGGTAGTCGGGCCTGCCGTCGAACTCCACCGGCTCCTCCGGCCCGCGCACGCGGGCCCCGCCGCGGGTGGCCACCACGACGTCGTCGGACCGCCCGGCGACGGCCCGGCCGATCAGGCGCTCCACCTCGCCGGCGGCGTAGAAGTCGGCCGTGTCGAGGAGGGTCACACCGGCGTCGAGCGCCCGGCGGACCACCCGTTCGGCCTCGGCGGGGTCGACGCTGCCGTAGGCGCCGCTCAGAGCCAGCGAGCCGAGCCCGATGTTCGAGATGAGAGGCCCCATCCGGCCTAGCCTCGTGTAACGCACCGAATTCCCTTCATGCGTCCATTATCGGGAACAGTTCCCGGTGAATCGCCGGTATTTTACGACCACTCGGGTGGAGCAGGTGCCGTGATTTGCCCGAGATGTGTTAAGCCACAGACTCCCCCTGCGGCAGTAGGGGTTTCAAGGCCGGGCCCGGCAGAGACCCCCCTATCAGCCCCCTAATTCCGGTGACAGAGGCGGAGGTCCTTCTTTCGGGGCCGCAGGAAATCGTGGTATTTCGTTACTGTGCGGGGGTTTCCCGCGGCGACGGGTGCGAGGAGGGAGATGCGGGTGATCGAAGCGATTCTGCCCGCGACGATCCACTCCTACGACGCCTTCGGCGACCCGCCCGACGCCGTGCTCCTGCCCGCCGAGGAAGAACTCGTCCGCCAGGTGGCCGACAAACGGCGCCAGGAGTTCACCACGGCCCGCCACTGCGTGCGCAAGGCCATGGAACGACTGAACCTGCCGCCGGTGCCCGTCCTCACCGGCACCTACGGCGAGCCCCGCTGGCCGGCCGGCCTCATCGGCAGCATCACCCACTGCGACGGCTACCGCGCCGCGGCCGTCGGCGCCGTCGGCGGGACCGTCGGCATCGACGCCGAGCCCGACGCCCCGCTGCCGTCCGGCGTGGAGGAGGCGGTGACCCTGCCCAGGGAGCGTGAGATGCTGCGCCGCCTGGCCGCCGAGCACCCGGGCCTCAACTGGGACCGCCTGCTGTTCAGCACCAAGGAGTCGGTCTACAAGGCGTGGTTCCCGCTGGCCAGGCGCTGGCTGGACTTCCAGGACGCGGCGATCGTGCTGGACCCGGAGCGCGGCACGTTCCACGCGCGCCTGATGGTGCCGGGGCCGCGCTGGCAGGGCCGGCCGCTGACCGGGTTCCACGGCCGGTGGACGGCCGGGCGCGGTCTCCTCCTCACCGCCATCGCCATGATCGAGCCCCGGGCCGCCGCCGTGCCCCGGCAGGCCCGCCGCTCCGAAGGAGCCGCCCGATGACCCCTCTGCGGTTCGGTGTCGTCCTGATCACCGAGGACTGCTCGGGGGCCGGATGGGCGGCCAAGTGCCGGCGCGCGGAGGCGCTGGGCTACGACGTCATCGCGGTGCCCGACCACCTGAACCTGCTCTCGCCCTTCCCCAGCGCGACGCTGGCCGCCGAGGCCACCGAACGGGCGGTCATCGGGACGTACGTGCTCAACGCCGCGTTCCACCACCCCGTCCTGCTGGCCAGGGACGTCACCACCACCGACCGGCTCATCGGCGGACGGCTGGAGCTGGGGGTCGGCACCGGCTACGTCAGGTCCGAGTTCGCGGCCCTGGGCCTGCCCGACGACCCGGCCTCGCGCGTCCGCCGCCTGGAAGAGCTGGTCGGCACGCTCGACACGCTGCTGCGGCACAAGGGGCCGCCGCTGATGATCGGCGGCCACGGCGACCGGGTGCTGCGGCTGGCCGCCCGCAGGGCCGAGATCGTCAGCTTCACCGGCGCCCCCTACCGGGCGGAGTACGGCAGGACGGCGCTGGTCGACGCGGAGACGCTGCTGCGGCGGGTCGAGTTCGTCCTGGCCGAGGCGGGGGCGCGCGCTCCGCGGATCGAGCTGAACGTGCTGTCCAAGGCCACGGTGCTGACCCGCGACCGGCGGGCCGGCGCGGAGACCGTCCGCCGCTACGCCCCGGACCTGCCGCCCGAGCGGCTGCTGGAGCTGCCGACGCTGTTCGTGGGGACGCCCGCGCAGATCGCGGAGCAGGTGCGCGAGCACCGGGAGAGGTTCCGCCTGTCCTACTTCACCGTGATGGAGCCGGCCATGGAGGACTTCGGCAAGGTCATCGAGCTGCTGCGGTGAGCCGCTCGTCGCGCGTCAGGCCGTGCAGGCAGGCGACGAGGGTGCGGGCCTCCACGTTGAGGTAGTAGCTGTGCCGCAGCAGCTCGTCCAGCTGGTGCAGGGCCAGCCAGCGGAAGTCCGGGTGGCCGGGCAGCGGGTCCTCGTCGGTCTCCACCACGAGGTAGCGGTTGCGGGCCCGGTAGAAGCGGCCGCCCTCCTCCGACAGCACCGTGTCGAAGCGCACGCTGTCCGGCCGGGCCGCCAGCACCTCCGTCAGCAGCGGCGGCCGGGCGCGCGGCGGCAGGTGGTCGTAGTTGCCGGGGGTGCACTGCACGGTCGGGGCCAGCTCCACCACGTCGGTGTAGCCGGGGTCGGCGCGCGCGTGCGCGAGAGCGTGCAGCACCCCGCCGATCCGCATGACCAGGAACGCGACGACCCCGGTGCCGACGGGCGCGATCATCGGCTGGTCCCAGCCGCCGACCTCGCGCCCGTGCGCCCGCACGCGCACCCCGATGACCTCGAAGAACCTGCCGGTGTCGTGCGCGATGCGGCCGCCGGCCCGCCGCCACCCGCGCAGCCGCCCGAGCGCCAGCGGCCTGGCCTGGATGTCGGTCGTGGAACGCAGGCCGCTCAGCCAGCTCAGGATCTCGCCCATGCCGTGCGCGGCCCGCCGCCCCGGCACGCGGGAGCGCGCCACGAGCGCGCCGAAGCCCTCGTCACCGTCCCGCGCGCCGCCCTGGGGCGGCAGGCAGGCCAGGACCGTACGGGCGTCCATGTTCACCAGGTCGGGCACGGCCAGCAGCTCGTGCACGTGCCGCAGCGGCATCCAGCGGAAGCCCTCGGCCGCCGGCACGTGCGCGGCGACCTCGACCACCATGTTGCGGTTGCGCTTGCGGTAGAACCACGCGCCCTGTTCGGACTGGCGCACGTCGACGAGCACCCGGCCGCGCGGCTCGCGGAAGAAGCCGAGGTACGGCACCCGCCGCCCCTCGTGCACCCGCGTGTAGTTGCTCCTGGTGGCCTGCACGGTGGGCGAGAGCTGCGGTCCGCCGACGTTCCCCGGCTCGTTCTTGGCCTGCATCAGCAGGTATGGCACCCCGTCCACGCGCTTGAGCAGGATGCCGAGTATGCCCGCCTCGGGCTGGTTGATGATCGGCTGCGTCCAGGAGGTCACCGGCCCCGCGGGATGCCGGACGTCGAGGCCCTCCACGGTGAAGAACCGCCCGCTCCGGTGGCGGATGTCGCCCGTCTCCGGGTCCTCCCGCCAGCCGGTCAGCTCGTCCAGGGGCACCCGCGTCGCCTGCATGAAGGTGTGACCGGCGATCTCCGCCAGCCAGCCGCGAACGTCGATGATGGCAGCCTCCTCACCCCTGGCCCCCGTCACGGCCGAACCTGTCACGGCGCGGCGACGCCGCTCAACCCCTACCGGCCCGGCCTCGGTCCCCTGTCGGGTCGGCCTCGGGGAAATAGGGGTTATGCGCCGGTGAGACCCTTCATAGCCTTCTAGGGTGGACGCCATGACCGAGCAGCCGGACATGCGAGCAAGCGACCAGGATCGCGAGAGAGTGGCCGAGATGCTCCGCGTCGCGGTCGGCGAGGGACGCATCACCCTCGAAGAGCTCAACGAGCGGGTCGACCGCGCCTACACCGCCATCACCCGTGGACAGCTGGAAGCCCTGGTGGCGGACCTTCCGCAGGTCGGCCTGCCGGTCCCGGTCAGTCCCACGATGCCGCTGTCCGTCCCCACCACGGGCGGGCTGGAGTTGCACACCCGCAGCGGCAAGGTCGTGCGCCACGGACGCTGGTCGGTGCCCCCGTACATCAGCGCCAAGGCGGGCCGCTTCGGCACCGTGAAGATCGACTTCACCATGGCCGACTGCCCGCACCGGGAGATCGTGCTCGACGTGGAGATCACCTCCTGGTTCGGCGACGTGGTCGTCATCCTGCCGCGCGGCTGGCTGGTCCGTGAGGAAGGAGTCGTACGGCGCTGGATGGGCGCGGTCTTCAACCGCCCGCCCGTGCCGCTCGCCCACGACGGTGTCCTGATCCGGCTCACCGGATACGTGCAGACCGGGGACGTGTGGGTGCGCTACCGCCATCCCGAGGGCTGAACGATCATGGAGGAGCGCATGGAGTGCCGCGTCTGTTCAGGAAAGCTGCACGGGTTCGCCGACTTCGGGAGGCAGCCGCTCTCCGACCACTTCGTCCTCCCCGGCGACCCGGCGCCCGAGTTCTTCTTCCACCTGGCCGTCGGGGTCTGTGAGGACTGCTCGATGGCCCAGCTCCTCGAAGAGGTGCCGAGGGAACGGATGTTCCACGAGAGCTATCCGTACCTCTCCTCGGGGTCGGCGGTGATGCGCGAGCACTTCGAGGGCGTGGCGAAGCGGCTGCTCGCCACCGAGCTGACCGGTCCTGACCCGTTCGTGGTCGAGCTGGGCTGCAACGACGGGACCATGCTCAAGACCGTCGCCGACGCCGGGGTCCGGCATCTCGGCGTCGAGCCGTCCGGCGGGGTGGCCGACCTGGCGGCGGCCCGGGGCGTGCGCGTGCGCAAGGACTTCTTCGAGGCCGGCGTCGCCGCCGCCGTCCGCGCCGCGGACGGGCCCGCCGACGTGATCTACGCGGCCAACACGCTCTGCCACATCCCGTACGTGGACTCCATTCTGAGCGGGGCCGACGCGCTGCTGCGCCCCGGGGGCGTGCTGGTCTTCGAGGACCCCTACCTCGGCGACATCGTGACGCGCCGCTCCTTCGACCAGATCTACGACGAGCACTTCTACTTCTTCTGCGCCGCCTCCGTCCGCGCCATGGCCCGCCGCCACGGGTTCGAGCTGGTGGACGTGGAACGGCTGCCGGTGCACGGCGGCGAGGTCCGGTACACGCTGGCCAGACGCGGCGCGCGGACCCCCACCCCGGCGGTGGCCGCCCTGCTGGCGGAGGAGGAGGCCCGGGGGCTGACCGAACTCGCGACGCTGCGCGACTTCGCGGCCCGGGTCGCCGCCAACCGCGACGACCTGGTCGCGCTGCTGACGGGCCTGCGCGATCAGGGCGCCCGCGTCTACGGGTACGGCGCGACCGCCAAGAGCGCCACCGTGCTCAACTACTGCGGCATCGGCCCGGACCTGGTGTCGTTCGTCTGCGACACGACGCCCGCGAAGCAGGGCAGGCTCACGCCCGGCTCCCACATCCCGGTGCGCGGGCCCGAGGCGTTCGCCGACCCGTACCCCGACTACGCGCTGCTGCTCGCCTGGAACCACGCGGAGGAGATCATGGCGAAGGAGACCGCCTTCCGGGAGGCGGGCGGCCGCTGGATCCTGTACGTCCCCGAGGTCCACCTCGTGGGGGCCTGACCGTGGGCCCCGGCCGTGCGCGGCGGGCCGGAGGGCGCCCGTGAGGCACCGTGAGCTCGCCGTGACCGGCGCGTACGCGTTCGATCCGGACGTCTTCCGCGACGAGCGGGGCGACTTCGCCTCGCCTTACCAGGAGAGGGCGTTCGTGGCCGCGGTCGGGCGGCCGCTGTTCCCCGTCGCGCAGGCCAGCAGGAACGTCTCCCGGCGCGGCGTGGTGCGCGGCATCCACTACACGCTCACGCCGCCCGGCACCGCCAAGTACGTCTACTGCGCGGGCGGGCGGGTCCTCGACCTGGTGGTGGACCTGCGGGTGGGGTCGCCGACGTTCGCCCGGTGGGACGAGGTGGAACTGACCGCCGGCAACGGCCGCGCCGTCTACTTCCCGCCCGGCGTCGGCCACGCCTTCGTCGCGCTGGAGGACGACACCGTGGTGAGCTACCTGCTCTCGGCGGAGTACCGCGCGGAGAACGAGCTGACGCTCTCGGTGTTCGACGAGGAGATCGGGCTGCGGCTGCCCGCCGGCCCGCCGCCGATCCTCTCGGAACGCGACAGGACCGCGCGCACCCTGGGCGAGGCCGCGGCGGCCGGCCTGCTGCCGGAGTACACCTCCTGAGCTGTCACAGGACGTCGCGGAGCGCGGAGATGACCTTCTCCTGGAGGCCGGGCGGCAGCGACGGGTACATCGGCAGCGAGAAGATCTCCCCGGCCAGCGCCTCGGTGACCGGGAGGCTGCCCGGCGCGTGACCCAGGTGCGCGAAGCCCTTCATGGTGTGCACCGGCCACGGGTAGCTGATGTTGAGGTGGATGTCGTACCCGCGCAGCGCCTCGATGATCTCGTCGCGCCGCGGATGGCGCACCACGTACAGGTAGTAGGCGTGCTCGTTGCCCTCGGCGGTCTCGGGCAGCACCAGGCCGGTGCCGGCCAGGCCGTCGGCGTAGCGGGCGGCCACCGCTCTCCGGCCGGCGACGTAGCGGTCGAGCCGGGTCAGCTTGCGGCGCAGGATCTCCGCCTGCACCTCGTCCAGGCGGGCGTTGTGGCCGGGCGTCTCGACGACGTAGTAGGTCTCCTCCATGCCGTAGTAGCGCAGCCGCCGCAGCGCGCGGTCGATCTCGCCGTCGGAGGTGATCGTCGCGCCGCCGTCGCCGTAGGCGCCCAGCACCTTGGTCGGGTAGAAGGAGAACGCCGCCGCGTGGCCGATCGACCCCGCCGGCCGGCCGTGGTGGCGGGCGCCGTGGGCCTGCGCGCAGTCTTCGAGTATCACCAGGTCGTGGCGGGCCGCCAGCCGCTCCAGCGGCGCCATGTCGACGCACTGGCCGTAGAGGTGGACGGGCAGCAGGCACCGCGTCCGCGGCGTGAGGGCCGCCTCCACCTCGCCGACGTCCATCAGGTACGTCCGAGGGTCGACGTCGACGAAGACCGGGACCGCCCCCACCGCGTCGACGGCGACCACGGTCGGCGCGGCGGTGTTGGCCACGGTGACGACCTCGTCGCCCCTGCCCACGCCCAGCGCCTGCAGGGCCAGCTTGATGGCGTTGGTGCCGTTGTCGACGCTCACGCAGTGGCGCACCCCGTGGTAGGCGGCGAACTCCGCCTCGAAGGAGCGCACGCTCTCGCCCAGGACGAGCTGACCGGAGCGGAACACGGTCTCGACGGCGTCGATGATGTCGGCTCGCTCGGATTCGTATTCCGGTAGATAGTCCCAGACCCGCGTGGGCATCGTCGTCCTCCTCGCAATTGCGGCCAGGGTAAACAGCGCCGCGGGCCGCGCGGAACCCCTAGGAATGGGGGTGGAATCAGGGGGAGGCGAACCGCGGTGAGGGGGAGTTTAGGGGTGCTGCCTTCCGGCGGCCGATCATTAGCTTGAGTGAGCGACCGATACGCTGAACCAGCGGGAGAGGTGACATGACGCGGCACTTTCTTTTCATGTGTCAGCCCGATCACGGTCATGTGATTCCCCACCTTGCCGTGGTCGCCGAATTGGTCCGCCGGGGAAACCGGGTCACTTATTTGACCGCGCGCGCGATGGCGCCTCAGATCGAGAGCGCGGGCGCCACGGTGCTCTGCTACGACTCGGCCTACCAGTCGGTGGATCTGCGCAAGCTGGAGGACGACCCGCTGGGCCTGCTCTCCCTTTTCCTGGACGAGAGCGCGGCGATGCTGCGGGCGGCCGAACGGCTGCGCGACCGGCCCGACCTGATCGTCTACGACATCTCGATCCTGCACGCCGGCCGCGTCCTGGCAAGGAAGTGGAAGCTCCCGGCCACGCAGCTGATCCCGGTGTTCGCGTCGAACGCCCACTTCTCCTACCTCTCGTCCATCTACGGCGGGCAGGAAGCGGAGCGGGAGCTGCCCGGCTGGGTCGACGACATGCTCGGCAGGACGCGGGACCTGGCGCTCGCGCACGGCGTCGAGGCGGACCCGGCCGAGCTGTGGTGGGAGGTCCAGGACTCCAACCTGGTCACCCTGCCGCGCTCGTTCCAGTTCGCCGGCGAGACCTTCGACGAGCGGTTCGCGTTCGTCGGACCGTGCCTCGGAGAGCGCGCCTTCCTGTCCGGATGGGAGCCGCCGGGCGACGGGCTGCCGGTCGCGCTGCTGTCCTTCGGCACCGTCGCCAGCGGGCGCCCCGACCTGGTGCGCACCTGCGTGCGCGCCTTCGCCGAGCTGCCCTGGCACGGCGTGGTGACGCTGGGCGACGGCATGGACCCGGCCGAGCTCGGCCCGCTGCCGCCCACGATCGAGGTGCGCCGGTGGGTGTCCCACCTGCGCGTGCTCGAACACGCCTCGGTGGCGGTCACCCACGGCGGCATGGGCACGGCCATGGAGGCCCTCTACTGGGGCTGCCCGATGGTCGTGGTGCCGGCCACGGCCGTCGACCGGCCGGCCGCGCGGCGGATCGGCGAGCTGGGGCTCGGCCGGGTCGTCGAGCCGGCCGAGCTGACCCCGGAGAGCCTGGTCGACGCGGTCCTCGCGGTGGCGGCTGACCCGGAGTCGCGCCGCAACGCCGAGGCGATGCGCCGCGACATCAGGGCCGCCGGCGGCACCTCACGGGCCGCCGACGTGCTCCGGCGCCGCGCGGCCGGGGCCGCCTGATGGGCGCGCCGCTGTCCGGGCCCGCGCCGGGGCCCGCCTTCGAGTTCCGCGTGCTGGGGCCGCTCCGGGTGTTCAAGGACGGCGACGAGCTGCCGATGAGCGCCAACAGGGAGCTGGCCATCCTCGCCTGCCTGCTCCTGAACGCCAACCGGGTGATCAGCGTGGACCGGCTGGTCGAGGCGGTGTGGGCCGGCTCCGCGCCGCGCAGCGCCTGGCGGCAGGTCGCGATCTGCGTGTCACGGCTGCGCCGCAGGCTCGGCGCGGGCGTGATCGAGACCTCCAGCCCCGGCTATCTCCTGCGGGCGCCCGACGACAGCATCGACTGGCTCAGGTTCACCGCCATGGTGGCGCGGGCGCGCGAACAGGCCGCCCGCGACCAGCAGGGCGCCGTCACGCTGCTGCGCGAGGCGCTCGCGCTGTGGAGCGGCAGCCCGTTCGAGGACCTCAGAGGGCTGCGGTACGACGTCGCGCGGATGGCCGAGTGGCGGCTGGAGGCGCTGGAGACGTGCCTGGAGCTGGAGATCGAGCTGGGCAGGCACCATCAGGTGATCCCCGAGCTGCTCGCCCTGGTCGCCGAGTCGCCGTTCCGTGAGCGGGTGCGCGCCCAGCTGATGCTGGCCCAGTACCGCGCCGGGCGCCGGGCCGAGGCGCTGCGCACGTACCAGGAGACGCGGCGCTTCCTGCTGGAGCAGATCGGCCTGGAGCCGGGGCCCGCGCTGCGGCGGCTGCACGAGCAGATCCTGCGCGACGAGACCGCGCTGATGCGCCCGCCCGCGCAGCGGCCCGCCCCGGTCGTGCCCAGCCAGCTGCCGCCGCAGGTGCTGCCGTTCGTGGGCAGGGACGGGGAGCTGGCCGGGCTCGACGCCGCCCTGCGGCCCGGGCGGGAGGCGCCCGGCGCTCTTGTGGTCACGGGTCCGCCGGGGGTCGGCAAGACCACGCTGGTGCTGCGGTGGGCGCACGCCAGGATCGACTGGTTCCCCGACGGCCAGCTCTTCGCCGACCTCGCGGGCATCGAGGGCCACGCCGTGCTGGACCGGTTCCTGCGGGCGCTCGGCGAGCGCGACCTTCCCGCCGACCACGCCGAGAAGGTGGCCCTGTACCGCAGCCGGACCGCCCGCCGAAGGATGCTGGTGGTGCTGGACAACGCCGGCGACGGCGACGAGGTGGCGTCCCTGTTGCCGGGCGGCCCGGGCTGCCGGGTCGTGGTGACCAGCGCCGACCCGCTGGACGACCTGGTCGCCAGGCAGGGCGCGCACCGCGTGTTCCTCGCGCCGCTGGGGGAGGAGGCGGCGCGTGAGCTGGCGGACATGCTCGTGGGCGCGGCGGGCACGGCGCTCGGCCCCGAGGCGGTGACCGACCTCGTCGCCACCTCCTGCGGCAACCCGCTCTCCCTCCGCCTCGGCGCCGCCCGCCTCCGCACCCGCGTCGCCCGCGTCTGACCCGCGCGGCCGCTCCCTGCGTCCGCGTCGCCCGCGTGCGCCGCGCCCATGCTCAGCGCGCCCCGGTCGGGGTGGCGCTGATCTGCGCGCTCGCGTCCGAGGAGCGCCTGATCTGCGCGCCCGCGTGCGCCGCGCCCGCGTCCGAGGAGCGCTTGATCTGCGCGCCCGCCTGCGCCGCGCCCGCGTTCGGGTGCCTTTGACCTGCGCGCTCGCGGTCGGGGCGGGTGTCAGTTTCGGGCGAGGATGGCCGACAGCGCTGTGGACAGCTCTTGCGCCGCGTCGTGCGGAGGGGACGTGGTTCGCCAGGCGACGTGGCCGTCCGGGCGGATGAGGACCGCGCCGGCCTCGCCGACGCCGTACTCCTCCGTCCAGGTCGCCGAGTCGTACGCGCCGGTTGGGAAGATTTGGACCGTGGCCAGGTCGGCGCCGGTCTGGGCGGAGGCGCGCGCCCACGCGGGGGCCGCGGTCATCAGGGTGAAGCGGGGGCCGAGCAGGTCCAGGGTCGAGACCTGCCCGCCGGGACCGGTGAGCCACACGTGGGGGGCGCGGTGGCCGGGCCGGGCCGAGGGGACGTAGGTGCGGTAGGGGTCGGCGGGCGCGGGGGCGGGGGTGCCGTCCGGGACCACGGCCGCGGACTCGTACGCGAAGCCGAGCACCAGCCCTTCGCAGCTGCGCCGCCCCGCCTGCTGGTCGACGGCCTCCCGCATGGACAGCCGCCCCTCCATCATGTTGAAGGTGATCAGGGCGTTGTTCAGGCTCTCGTCCACGGTCCACACGGCGACCGGACGCCGTTCGGCCGTGTAGGTGTCCAGCAGCGCCGGGCCCGCCGCGCCGCGCAGCACGGCGGCCAGCTTCCAGGCCAGGTTGTGGGCGTCCTGGATGCCGCAGTTCATGCCGAAACCGCCCTGCGGCGTCGCCACGTGCGCGGCGTCCCCGGCCAGGAAGACCCGGCCGGACTGGAAGCCGTCGGCGACCTTGGCCTGCTGCAGCCAGGGCATCACGCCGAGGATGGTGACCGGCAGGCCGGGCACCCCGACGGCGGCGCGCACGGCGGCCAGGCAAGCCTCCTCGGTGAAGTCGGCCGGGCTGCCGCCCTCCTCGGGCTCGTACCCGGTCTGCACCATCCACCGCCGCCCGCTGTCGACCGCCTCCACGGCGCACGGCGGGTCGCGCAGGAAGGACAGCGCGGCCCGCCGGTCGCGGGGCAGGAAGCCCAGGTCGGCCTCGAACATGATGCTGATCATGTGGCCGAGCACCGGCGGCCCTTCGGCCTTGATGCCGAGCGAGTCGCGCACCCCGCTGCGGCTGCCGTCGGCGGCGACCACGTACCGGCAGCGCACCAGGGTCTCCTCGCCGCCGCCCGAGACGACCGCCTCGACGCCGCCCGCGACCTCGCGCATCGACGTCATGGTGGTGCCGAACCTGACCTCCGTCGCCGGCCCCGACTCGGCGGTGCGGCGCAGGATGACCTCCAGCAGGTCCTGGGAGCAGAGGAAGGTGTAGGTGGGGCTGTGCGGGGCGTCGCGCCGCAGCGCCGCCGCCGACCGGACGAAATCGTCCGCGGTCAGCGAGCTGCCGACGCCCACGGCGAGGAACTCCTCGCGCGGCATTCCCGCGGCTTCCACCTCGTCCTGAATTCCCCACGAACGGAAAATCTCCATCGTGCGGGTGGTGATGAGCCGGGCCTTGGGGAAATGCGACGTCCCCTCGTGTTTTTCGACCAGCAAGGTGGATATTCCGTGGCGGGAAAGCTCGATGGCCGCGGACAATCCGACGGGCCCGCCCCCGACCACCAATACATCGGCCTCGCGCTGATCCATGGCGTCAGCATCGAATATGTCGATTACCTCAGTCAATGTGGGGATATCCGCATGATACAGGCGTGATATCCCCAGTTAGTAGCTTACATGGGGTAGATCCAGACAAGTCATTCTGCGATTGCCGAATTCCTGGAGACGCCGATGCTGTTCACCCAAGGCTCCGTGGCCCTGGTCACAGGGGGGTCGCGCGGGATCGGCCGGGCCGTCGCGCTCGACCTGGCCAGGGAGGGCGCCCACGTCATCGTCAACTACGCCAGGTCGGAACAGGACGCCAAGGAGGTCGTCGCCCTCATCGAGGAGGAAGGCGGCAGCGCGACGAGCGCGCGGGCGGACGTCACCGACGAGGAGTCGGTACGTCGCGTGTTCCGGGAGATCCGGGCCGACCACGGCCGCCTCGACGTGCTGGTGACCAGCGCCGGCATCACCCAGGACCGCTTCCTCATCGCCATGAGCCTGGAGCAGTTCCGCGGCCCGGTGGACACCAACCTCATCGGCACCTTCCTGACCTGCCGGGAGGCGCTGAAGCTGATGCAGCACCAGCGCAGCGGCTCGATCGTGACCCTGTCCTCCTCCAGCGGGCTGGACGGCGGCTTCCCCGGCCAGACGAACTACGTGGCCTCCAAGGGCGCCATCATCGCCTTCACGCACGCGCTGTCCAACGAAGCGGCCCCGCACGGCGTGCGGGCCAACGTCGTCGCGCCCGGGTTCGTCGCCACGGACATGACCCGCAAGGTCCCCGTCGCCATCAGGAAGCAGTACGAGTCGCGCATCCGCCTCGGCCGGATGGGCCGGCCCGAGGAGATCGCCTCGATCGTCAGCTTCCTGGCCTCCGACAAGGCGTCGTACATGTCCGGCTCGGTGGTCGTCGCCCACGGCGGCGGCCTCGGGTGAGCCGGCCCTCCCGACCCAAGGCACTAGGCCGTGTTCTTAGGAGAAATCATGACCATCGACGAACTGCGCGCGAAGGCCGCCGAACGCCAGCAGACCTGCGACCAGATCAAGAAGATGATCGTCTCGCGGCTCGACCTGGAGATCGAGCCGGGCTGGATCACCGACGACCAGCCGCTGTTCGGCCGGGGCCTGGAGCTGGACAGCCTCGACGTGCTCGAACTCTACGTCGCCATCGAGGCGGAGTTCGGGGTCGCGCTCTACGACAGCGAGATGGCCGTCTTCGGCTCGGTGTCGCGGCTGGCCGACGAGATCAACCCGGCGCTGCGGGCCCGGGGATGACGGTTACCGAGGCGAAGCCCGCCGGCCTGCGGCCGGTGAACGGGCTGACCCACGACCAGATCCGCGCGGTGCTGCCGCACCGCTGGCCGATGCTGCTGCTGGACCGGGTCGGCAAGGTGGAGCCGGGGGTCAAGGGCACGGCCACCAAGAACGTCGCCGGCACGGAGCTGTGGTTCCAGGGCCACTTCCCGAACGAGGCGGTGCTGCCCGGGATCGTGATCGTCGAGGCGCTGGCCCAGCTCGCCGGCGTGGTCTTCGCCCTGGCCGGAGCCAGCGAGATCAGCTACCTGGCGGGCGTCAGGTCGATGCGCTTCCGGCGCCCGGTCGTCCCCGGCGACCAGCTCGCCCTGACGGCCGAGCGGACCGGAGGCGGCGGCGGATTCGCGGAGTTCCGCGTGTCGGCCCGGGTGGCGGGCCAGGTGGCCGCCGAAGGAATTCTCACGATCGCCGATCCGGCGGGTCAACGTTCTGTGCGAAAGGTGTGAACCATGACCAACGTCCTCGCGGCCACGCATCCTGAGGGCACCGTCTACGGCGAGATCGGCGACGCGACCGTGCCGCTGCGTTTCTCGGCCTCGCCCGAGGCGCTGTCGGAGGAGTACACGGCGCTGAGGGAACGCGCCGCGGTCATCGACCTCGGCGGGCACCGGCTCATCGAGATCACCGGCCCCGCCGCGGTCGAGTTCGCCCAGCGGGTGCTGGCCCGCGACGTGGAGTACCTCACCTCCGACCGCTGCATGATGAGCCTCGTCCTCGACGAGGACGGGCGGATCGTGGACCAGGTGATCGCCTTCGGCCGGGAGGACGGGATCCTCCTGGAGAGCTCCTGCGGCGCGGGCGCCCGCCTGCTGGAGCACCTGCGGGCGCGGAACGACGAGGGCGCCGAGATCGCCGACCGCTCGGAGGACCTGGCGATCGTCGGGCTGGAAGGCCCGTACGCCTGGGGCGTCGTCGGCCGGTTGATCGACGCCGAGCTGGCCTCACTGCCGTTCGAGTCCGTGGCGGAGGCCACCTGGGACGGCGTGGACGTCGTCTTCGCCAGGACGGGCTTCACCGGCGAGTACGGATACCAGATGATCGTGCCCCGGGAGTCGGCCCCGGGCCTGTGGAGCCTGTCGGTCGAGCACGCCCGCCCCGCCGGGCAGGAGGCCCTGGAACTGGCGATGCTCGAGGTCCGCCAGCCGATGCCGCGCCACGAGGCCACCCCGGGCGCCTCGGTGATCGAGATCGGCGCCAACTGGCTGGTCGACATCACCAAGGAGTCGTTCGTGGGCCGCGAGGCCGTGCTGGAGGCCTTCGAGTCGGGCGCCGGGCGCTCCACCGTCGGCTTCACCTGCGCGGTCGGCGTGCCCGCGCCGGGCACCCGGCTCATGGCGGGCGACCAGGTCATCGGCGAGGTCGTGCACGCCGTGCACAGCGTCGGGCTGAACGCCACCCTCGGCCTGGCCCGCGTGGACCGCGACCTGGCCGCGGCCGGGCTCGAACTGTCGGCCGGCGGCGTCGGTGTCACCACGCTCACCAGTCCCTACATCGTCCCCAAGAGCTGGAGCGTGCCGATCATCTGATCGGCCGGCCCGCTTCTCGTGAAGGAGACATCCATGGCGCTGCGGCCCGTCGTCGTCACCGGCCTGGGCATCATCTGCGCGGCCGGTCGCGACCCCGCGGACTTCTGGCTCCGGCTGACCAGCGGCAGCGGCGGCCTCACCCCCGTGCGGGACGAGGCGTACGCGGTGTTCGAGGCCAGGCACGCGGGTCAGGTGCCCGACGAGTGGATCACGTCGCAACTGCCGGACGCCGACGCCTCTCTCGACCGTACCGCCCAGCTGGCGCTCGTCGCCGCGCGCCAGGCGATGGCGGGGCTGACGGCCGCCGACCCCGGGCGGTTCGGGATCATCCTCGGCAAGTGCCAGGCGACGCCGGACCAGGCGGGGCGCTACCAGCCGATGCACCGCACCGGCGACGTGGTCGCCGAACGGCTGGGCCTGCGCGGGCCCCGCATCCTGGTCTCGACCGCCTGCGCGGCCGGCGGGAACGCGGTCGGTCTCGCCAAGGACAAGATCCTGGCCGGCGAGGCGGACGCCGTCCTGGCCGGCGGCGTGGACCCGCTGCTGTTCGGCACGTACGCGGGCTTCGCCGGGCTGCAGGCGCTCAGCACCGGCCCGTGCCGCCCCTACAGCCGCTCCGACGGGCTCAACCTGGGCGAGGGGGCGGCCTTCCTGCTGCTGGAGCCGCTGGACCTGGCCCTGGCCCGGGGGGCGGTCCCGCTGGCCGAGGTCGCGGGCTACGGCCTGTCGGCCGACGCCTACCACGCGACGGCGCCCGACCCGACCGGCAGGGGAGGGGCCGCGGCCATGCGCCGCGCGCTCGCCGACGCGGGCCTGTCGCCCGGCGACGTGCACTACGTCAGCGGTCACGGCACCGGCACCCCGGCCAACGACGCCATGGAGGCCAAGGTGATGCGCCTGGTGTTCGGCGAGCGCGCCGGGCAGGTGCCCACCAGCAGCATCAAGTCCTTCCTCGGCCACACGCTCGGCGCGGCGGGCGCGGTCGAGGCGGTCGCCGCGGTGCTGGCGCTGCGCCACGGCGTGGCCCCGCCCACCATCGGCTTCGACGGGGAGCCCGCGGCCACCGACCTGGACTTCGTGCCGAACGTGGCCCGGCCCATGGACATCGAGACGGTCGTGTCCAACAACTACGCGTTCGGCGGCAACAACGTCTCCCTCGTGCTGACGCGGCCACGCGGGCCGCGCGCGTACGAGGACCCGCCCCGCAGGGAGGCGGTGATCACCGGGCTGGGGCCGGTCACCGGCGCGGGCACGGGCATCGCCGAGGTGAGCGCCGCCATCTCGGCCGGGGTTCGCGCGGCGGGCCGCCCGCCGTCGCTGGACGGGCGGACGTACGCGCCGCGCTCGTTGTGGCGGCACATGAACCGGCTGTCCCGGATGGCGATCGCGGCCTCGCGCCTGGCGTGGGAGGACGCGGGGCTGAAGCTGCCCAGGAAGGCGCTGGACGACGTCGGGCTCATCTTCGCCACCGGCGCGGGGTCGGCCGAGAGCACCGGCGGCTTCGACGAGAGCATCGCGCTCAACCCGAACAAACCGGCGGTCCTGAGCTTCTCCAACGTGGTGCTGAACGCCACCGGCGGAGCCGTCTGCCAGACGCTGGGCCTGCGCGGGCCGACCACCACCATCTGCAACGGCGGCGCGTCGGCCTCGATCGCGCTCGACTGCGCCCTTGAGCTGATCAGCGCGGGCAAGGCCGAGGTGGTCCTGGTGGTCGCGGCCGACGAGCGGCCCGGCGAGGCGTTCGGTGACCCCTCCGACCCGCCGACCCCGTACGAGAAAGGCGCGGCGGAGCCCGTGCCAGGGTCGGCGGCGGTGGCCTTCGTCGTCGAGTCCGCCGACCACTGCGCGGGCCGCGGCGGCCGGGCCTACGCCCGAGTGCTCGCCACCACCCACGCCACCCACGACCCCACGGACGCCCATGTCCCGGCGGGCGCGCGAACCGCTGAATCTCTCAGTTCGCCTACAGAAGCGGTCGGTGCGGGAGGGGCGACGTCCGTGGCCACGGCGGAACTCGCGGTCTCCGCGAAGTCGCCGGACTCCGGGACCTCCCCTATCTCCTCGACCTCCGCAAT
>NZ_BAABFD010000036.1:0-55011 GCF_039540635.1 Nonomuraea ferruginea
TGGCCCGCACCCTGGACTCGGACCGCAAGCACCTGCAGGCGGTGCTGCGGGAGGCGACCGCGCACCGGGGCGCGTCCCTGGTGGAGATCTACCAGAACTGCAACATCTTCAACGACAACGCCTTCGAGCCGTTGAAGGACCCGGAGCTGCGCGACGACATCACGTTGAAGCTGGAACACGGCCGGCCGATCGCCTCGGCCTCCAAGGCGGTCATCCGGGCCGCGAACGGCAGCCTGGACGTGGTCCCCCGCGACAGCGTGGAGGAGGACCGGGTCCTGGTGCACGACGCGCACAACCCCGACCCGTCGGTGGCGTTCGCGCTGTCCCGGCTGGACGAACCCGCCTTCGACCACGCCCCGATCGGGATCTTCCGCAGCGTGGACCGCCCGGCCTACGACACCCTGATGACCAGCCAGCTCGACGAAGCGGTCGCACAGAAGGGCCGGGGCGACCTCACGCGCCTGTTCGACTCCGGCGACACCTGGCGCGTCCCCTGAGCGACCGGCGTACCGGCGCCGCACGCCGGGCGCCGTACCGGCGCCGACGGCGCGCGGGCGCCCACGCTCACGCGGCCAGCCCCGGCAGGTCGGGCCGGACCAGTTCCTGCTCGATCGCCTCCAGCAGCTCCCGAGCAGTCCTGATCTTGCCGGCGGGCGCGGCCCGGTCGTCGACCCGGCCCGCCTCGACCGCCTTGGTGTGGGCGATCCGTTCCGCCATCCGCTTGTCGACCTTGTCCGCGATCTCCGCGCTGCCTCCGGCGGTCGTGAACACCATCCGCAGCTCCGACCTCGACACCCCGTCGAACTCGCCGAACCAGTTGCCGGGCAGCCGCCCGCAGTGCCGGTGCAGCAGCGCCAGCCGGACCAGCCCGTACCGGCGCAGCGTCGGCGTCCGCTCCGCCAGCAGGAGAGTGCGCACGATCAGCGCCTCGATGTCGCGGCGCTGCGTGGCCAGATCGCGGCCGGACCAGCGCACACCGCGCAGGGCCACCCATCGCGCGTCCAGCCAGCCGGACGGCCCCCCGGACCGCCCGGCCCGGCGCGGCGGCTGCGGCCTGGCCGACGAGTTGGCCGCGACGGCGCGCGCCGACTCGTCCCACAGGTCCGCGAAGCGGTCGGCCAGGTCCTGGTCGCGCCCCTTCCACGTGTCCTTGCGCGTGCGGGTGATACGGCCGCGCAGCAGCTCCAGTTCGCGGGTGGACGACAGACGCAGATAGCGCTCCAGCCGCCGGAACGTCCGGTGGAACCAGCTCGACCCCATCCGCTGCGACCACAGCGACTTCGCCGTCACGCCCAGCACGATCGCGGTCAGCAGGCCGAGGACGCCCCACACCATCACGTGCAGCCGGCGGTCCGCCATGAACAGGTCGTCCACGACCTGCTTGTGTTCGATCTCCATGAAAAAGTCCATAAAGGTGAGGACCGCGAAGGCGCCTATCGTCATGCTCAGCCAGAAGCCCGCCCGTTGCAGCACCTCCAGCTCCCTGACCCGGCGCTCGTCGAAGGCGTGCGCCATCGACTCGAGCAGATTCTTGTACTGCTCGGTGGCGCGGTCGGCGACGTCCCGCGCCCGCGAGCCGAACCGTTTGAGTTCGGTGAAGTGGCTGGCGTCGGCCAGCGCCTCCCGCAGCCCGCGGCCCGCCCAGCCGAGCGTCTCGGCGAACCGCTCGTCGGCGAGGTGCTCCAGCCGTTCGATCCGGCTCACCCGTTCGTCGACGTGGCTGGCCACGTCGGCGAGGTCCGCCATGCCCTGCAGCAGCATCAGGTGGATCAGCTCCACCGCCCGGTGCGCGCGGTTCAGCCGCCACCAGCGCCGGATCGGCAGGTGGGTGGCCACCCCGTCCCACAGGGCCCCGGCCGTGCGGGCGGCGTGCTGGTAGATCATCGCGTGCTCGCGCCAGACCTGGAGCTGCTCGCGGATGTCGTTGCCGGAGGCGGCCAGCGCCTCCAAGGTCAGAAGCCCCGCCACCGCGGGACGTAATCGCTCCCCCACGACCGTGCCGTTGAGATGCGGCGTGTCGGGCAGCACCACGTAGCATTCGCGTACCGTGCGCTCGTCGCGCCGGGCGGGCTCCACACACACGTCCGCGCTGCTCAGCTCCGTGGCGCCGGCGCCACCGAGCAGCCGGCGCAGCGGGAAGCGCTTGCGCGCCCCACCGGACGTGGCACCTCCGTGCACCACCTCGTACAGGTCACGCGCGTTCTTCAGGCTCGGCCGGTCCCCCGTGCCGTTGTCCTCCAGCGCGATCCAGAACTCCGGGGCCTCGTACTCCCTGATGTCCTGCTTCGCCTTGCGGAAGTGGGCTCTCACGTGGGTGCGGGCCTGCCGCTCGCAGCGCATGAACCATTCGTGCCGCCGGTGGGCGCTCGTCTCCCGCGGTGCGCGGCCCAGGGCCTCATCGGGGATCCAGTTCGGATCGCCGACCCAGAAGCTGACGCCGATGAACATCATCCGCGAGCTCCAGCGGTTGCGGAACTGGATGTCGAACAGGATCCACGGCTTCCCGCCCCCGCCCTCCCGCTTGAACGGCCCCACTTCGTGGTCGGGGTGGATCAGGACGTGGTACCAGTGGAGGCTGTCGGCCGCGTCCAGGTAACCGGCCTCGATCTCCCGGTACGCCTGGTCGACCTTCTCGTTGCCCCGGTCGAGCTCCCGCAGCGCGGCGTCGCCGGTGCGCCAGGTGACCTGGTCGAGCAGGCCGTCGGGCGACGTCGTCAGCCACACCCCGGGTTCGGCGCCCCCGTTCGACTCGAGCAGCTCCCTGATGATGCGGTCGTCCGCCTCGCCGCCCCCGGGCCCCCACGCCCGCCACTCCCGCCAGTACGTCACCAGATAGACCAGATGTGTGGACGATTCCGACGACCCCACCGAGAACCCCCCTTCACTCCCCCCTCATGTGATGATCGGTGGAGTGAAGGGACTAACGCGACACATCGTCACGATCCGATTACAGGTAGAGCCCGGGGTCGCTCCGGTCGCGGCGTTCCTCGGGGGAACGCGGCTCGGGCTTGGCCAGGACCTGCGGCTCGGTGTCCGGGCCCACCTCGGCCCCGGCGTCGAGGACGGTGATGGCCAGGTCGCCGTTCCTGACGCCGATGTGGGCACGCTGTTCCGGCTTGAGCGTGCCGTCCAGCAGCAGCCGCGACAGCGTGTTGTCGAGCTTGCGCTGGATGGTGCGGCGCAGCGGCCGGGCTCCGTACTGCGGCTGGTAGCCCTCCTTGGCGAGCCAGTCGACGGCCGCCGGCTCGATCTCCATGACCACCTTCTGCGCGTGCAGCCGCCGCCGGGTCTCCTCCAGCAGCAGGACGGTGATCTGGCGGAGCTGCTCGGCGTCGAGGCCGCGGAAGATGATGATCTCGTCGACGCGGTTGAGGAACTCCGGCCTGAACTGCATCTGCAGCAGCCGCGAGAGCTGGCCGCGCAGCGCCTGCGGGTCCTCGCCGGCGTGCGCCATGATGAGGTCGGCGCCGAGGTTCGACGTCATGATCAGCACGGTGTTCCTGAAGTCCACCGTCCGGCCCTGCCCGTCGGTCAGCCGCCCGTCCTCCAGCACCTGCAGCAGCAGGTTGAACACGTCCGCGTGGGCCTTCTCGATCTCGTCCAGCAGGACCACCGCGTACGGCTTGCGCCGCACCTGCTCGGTGAGCTGGCCCGCCTCCTCGTAGCCCACGTAACCGGGGGGCGCCCCCACGAGCCGTGAGACGGTGTGCCGTTCCTGGAACTCGCTCATGTCCAGCCGGATCATCCGGTCCTGCTCGCCGAACAGCGCTTCGGCCAGGGCCCTGGCCAGCTCGGTCTTGCCCACGCCGGTGGGCCCGAGGAACAGGAAGGAGCCGATCGGCCGGTTGGGATCGCTCAGGCCGGCGCGGGAGCGGCGCACGGCCTCGGCGACCGCCTCCACCGCCTGGTCCTGGCCGATGACGCGCTGGTGCAGGTGTTCCTCCAGGCCCAGGAGCCGGTCCCGCTCCTCCTCGGTGAGCTGGGCGACCGGGATGCCGGTGGCGCGGGAGACCACGGAGGCGATGTCGTCCGGGGTCACCTCGGCGACTCTCCCGCGGCCGTCGCGGGTCTGCTCGATCCTGGACTGGAGATCGGAGATCTCGTCGCGGAGCTCGCGGGCGCGTTCGTAGTCCTCGCGCGTCACCGCCTGCTCCTTCTCCCGCTGCCGGTGGCCGAGCTCCTCCTCCAGCTCGCGGGTGCCGGTCGGGGCGGTGCCGGTGCGCAGGGCCACCCGGGCGCCCGCCTCGTCCATCAGGTCGATCGCCTTGTCGGGCAGGAAACGGCTGGAGATGTAGCGGTCGGACAGGTCGGCCGCCGCCACCAGCGCCTCATCGGTGAACTTGACCTGGTGGTGGGCCTCGTACCGGTCACGCAGGCCGCGCAGGATCTCGATGGTGTCCGCGACGTCCGGCTCGGGGATCAGGATGGGCTGGAAGCGCCGTTCGAGCGCGGCGTCCTTCTCCACGTGCCTGCGGTACTCGTCCAGCGTGGTGGCGCCGATCACGTGCAGCTCGCCGCGGGCCAGGGCGGGTTTGAGCATGTTGGAGGCGTCGATGGCGCCCTCGGCGCCGCCCGCGCCGACGACGGTGTGCAGCTCGTCGATGAAGATGATGAGCTCCTCGCTGTGCGCGCGGATCTCCTCCATGACCTTGCTCAGGCGTTCCTCGAACTCGCCGCGGAACTTCGTCCCCGCGACCAGGCCGGCCAGATCCAGCTGGACCACGCGCTTGCGCTTGAGCGTCTCGGGCACCTCGCCGTCCGCGATGCGCTGCGCCAGCCCTTCGACGACCGCCGTCTTGCCGACGCCCGGCTCGCCGATCAGCGCGGGGTTGTTCTTGGTCCGCCTCGACAGCACCTCGACCGCCCGGAGGATCTCCTGGTCCCGGCCCACCACCGGGTCGATGCCGCCCTCGCGGGCCTCGCCGGTCAGGTCCCGGCCGTACTGGTCGAGCGTCGGGGTGCTGCTGGGCGGCGCCTGCTGGCCGGTCAGCGTCTCCCCGTTGCCCGCGCCTTCCTGGACGAACGACTGCGGGGTGACGTGCGCCTCCCGGAGCAGCCGCCCCGCCATCGACCGGGGGTTCGCCGACATGGCGAGCAGCAGGTGATGCGGGTCGATGTAGGAGGCGCCGGTGGCGTGCGCCACCTGCCTGGCGTCCAGCAGGGCCCGTTTGGCCGCCGGTGCGAGCGACATCGGGTCCTGCCGGGGCTCACGCTTCTCGACGGCCTGCTCGACCTCACGGGCCAGCGCGGCCGGGTCGGCCCCGGCCCGCTCCAGGAACTGCCGGGCCGTGTCCACCTGGGCGGCCGCCCACAACATGTGCTCGGTGTCCACGTAGTCGGCGCCCCACTCGGCCGCCTTCTCCGTCGCCACGCGCAGGAGGTCGATCGCGTCCTCGCTGAGCAGCCTCCCGATGTCGACGCGGCGGGGCATCGCCGGCTGGCCGTACCCGAAGAACCTGGCCAGGAGATCGTCCATGGGGCCGTAGCCGTAGTTCCAGAAATCACCCGTTGTCATGGTCCCCTCCCCCGAAGGTGACGTCGGTTACGCCCGCCTACCCCCGACGTCAGGAGGTAACCAACACCTCCCACCCAGGCGACCACGACGCTACCGGTTGCGGAACACGGGATCCCGTTTCTCCAGGAAGGCCCGGATCGCCTCGCGGGTGTCCTCGGTGGTCCCGTTGATGTTCTGGGCGGCCGCCTCACGCAGGACGCTGTCGTGGAAGCTTCCCGAGGCGGCGAGGTTGAGCATCTCCTTGGTCTGCGACAGGGCGAGGGGCGCGAGGGCCAGCAGCTCACGGGCCCACTCGTACGCCTGCGCCAGGGCCTCCCCCTCGGGCACGACCTTGTTGAGCAGCCCGAGGGCGTGGACGTCGGCGGCGGGGAGCATCCGGCCGAAGAAGGCGAGTTCCTTGGCACGGTGGAGCCCCAGCATGTGCGTCAGGAACCAGGTCCCGCCGAAGTCGACCGAGAGCCCGCGCCTGGCGAAGATCTGCGAGAACCTCGCCGTCTCCTCGGCGACCGCCAGGTCGCAGGCGAGCGCCAGGTTGAAGCCGCCGCCCGCCGCGACCCCGGAGACCGCGGCGATCGTGGGCTGCGGCAGGTCGCGGACGGCGAGCAGCGCCGCGTTGACGATCCGCATCGCGCGGCGCGGCGAGTCCGCGGAGTCGCCGCCGCGCAGGTCGGAACCGGAGCAGAAGTCGCCGCCCGCGCCGGTGAGCACCACCACACGGTCGTCCGCCCGGCCCGCGATGTCGCCGAACACCTCGGCGAGCTCGATCCAGCCGGCGCGCGGCACGCTGTTCTTGGTGTCGGGCCGGTCGAGCGTGACGGTGACGATACCGCTCCCGTCACGCTCCACCAGGACGACAGGGTTGTCGGACACGGATGCCGTTCCTCTCTCCCGCCGGTCAGCGGACGCCGGACGCCTGGTTCTTCAGCGACGCCAGCGCCGCGCGGATCTCCGGCGCGGGCGTGCCGGCCGGCGGCTGGATGTGGACCTGGTCGACCAGCCCGCCGAACCGGCGGGAGACCTCCGCCGTCACCTCCGCGAGGGAGCCGCTGACGCAGAACGTGTCGAGCACCTCGTCGTCGACGAGGTCGGCCATCCGGTCCCAGCGGTCCTCGTCGGGGGTGACCGACAGGGCGTGCAGCCGCTCGTGCAGCTCCTGCCAGCCGTGCAGGTCCAGCACGCCGCGGTAGGCCGGTGTGGAGCCGTAGAAGGCGACCCGCCCGCGCAGCATCCGCCGTTGCGCGTCGACGTCGTCGCCGGGGGCGTGGACGTGCACGAACCCCGGGCAGTGGACGGTCACCTCGGAGCGGTCGCGACCGGCCCGCGCCAGTCCCTCCTCCAGGGCCGGGAGGGTCACCTCGCGGAAGTAGCGCTCGGTGCTGAAGCCGTGCGGGATCAGCCCGTCAGCCACCTCTCCGGCCAGCCGGGTCATGAGCGGCCCGACCGCGGCGAGGTGGATCGGCGGGTTGCCGTGGCCGTGCGGCGCCGGGCGGAAGGTCGCCGTCATCAGCGTGTGCCGGTAGTGCTCCCCTTCGTGCCGGACCGGGCGGCCGGTGTTCCAGTCGTCCCAGATCGCGCGCAGGGCGGTGATGTACTCGCGCATCCGCGCCGCCGGCCGGCCCCACGGCATGCCGAACCGGCGGGTGATGTGGGGCTTGGTCTGGGTGCCGAGCCCGAGGACGAACCTGCCTCCGGACAGCGCCTGCAGGTCGTTGGCGACGTACGCCATCGTCATCGGCGTGCGGGCGAAGGCGACCGCGATCGTGGTCGCCAGCCGCACCCGGCTGGTGTCACGGGCGGCCAGCGCCAGCGGCAGGAACGGGTCGTGGTCGACCTCGGCGCTGGCCACGACGTCGTAGCCGGCCTCCTCGGCCCACGCGGCGCAGGCGGCGACGTCGGCGATGCCGGCCTCGAAGGCGTGCACGCCGGTCTTCACGGCTTCTCCCCCTCACCCGCGTAGTGGTCGCGGAGCTTGCGGCGCTGCAGCTTGCCGGTCTCCGTCCGGGGGAAGTCGGCCCGGAACTCGAAACGCCGGGGGATCTTGAACGAGGCCAGGCGCTCGGCGCAGTGGGCGCGCAGCGCGGCGGCGAGCTCGTCACCGGGGACCGCGTCCTCGGCCGGCTGGACGACGGCCAGCACGTTCTGGCCCCAGTCCGGGTCGGGGACTCCGATGACGGCGACGTCGGCGACGGCGGGATGCGTGATCAGGGCCTGCTCGATCTCCGCCGGGTAGATGTTGACGCCGCCGGAGATGATGAGGTCGGTCCGCCGGTCGAGCAGGAACACGTAGCCGTCCTCGTCGAAGTAGCCGTAGTCGCCGACGGTGGCGAGCCCTCCCCTCCGGCTGGCGGCGGTCTTGGCCGGGTCGTTGTTGTACTCGAAGAGCGCCTCGCGCCCGGGGATGCCGAAGTAGATCGTGCCCGCCGTCCCGGTCGGCACCTCCTCGCCGTCCTCGCCGAGGATCTTGACGATGGTGTTCGGCGTCGGGCGTCCCACGGTGCCGGGCTTGCGCAGCCACTCCCGCGGGCTCACCAGGGAGACGCCGCCCTCGGTCGAGGCGAGGTACTCCCACACCACCGGCCCCAGCCAGTCGAGCATCCGCTGCTTGATCGGCACCGGGCACGGCGCGCCCGCGTGGATCACCGCTTCCAGGCTGGACAGGTCGTACCTGGCCCGGACCTCCTCCGGCAGGCGCAGCATCCGGTTGAAGTGGGTGGGGACCATGTGCACGCTGGTCACCCGGTGCCGCTCGATCGCCTCCAGCACGCCCTCGGCGTCGAACTTGCCCTGGATCACCACGGTGTGCCCGAGCTGGAGGAACGCGTAGGCGTGCCCGGTCGGGGCGGCGTGGTAGATCGGCGAGCACACCAGGTGCACGCCCTTGTCCAGGGTGACCTCGTAGCGGGCGGCGAGTCCCCCGTACAGGGCGCTGATGACCGGCTCCGGCTCGGAGTCGGGGTAGAGGAGGGACCGCACGCCCTTGGGGTTGCCGGTGGTGCCGGAGGTGTAGCCCATGGTGCCGCCGAACCGGCGGTCCGGCGGCGCGTCGGACGGCTCGCCCTCGCCCAGCTCGGGGTACGGGCGCCAGCCGTCCGCCTGCCCGCCGATCACGAACCGGTGCTCGGGCAGCGACTCCTCCGGCAGCGTACGGGCCTGCTCGACGTCGGCGACGACGACCCTGGCTCCGGAGTCCTTGATGATGTAGAGCATCTCCGCAGGGGTCAGCCGCCAGTTGACCGGGACGAGGAACATGCCGACCTGCCCGGTGGCCAGCATCAGCTCCAGATACTCGTGGCCGTTGTGCACCGCCACCGCCACGCTGTCACCGGCCGACAGGCCGTGGGAGCGCAGCGCGCGCGAGACGCGGTTGACCCGCGCCAGCAGGTCGCCACAGGTGATCGTCGATCCATCGGGGTCGATGATGGCGGGCCGGCCGGGGTCGGCGGCGGCGATCTCGTAGAAGCCGGTGGGTGCCGTGGTCGAGTGAGTGGCAGAGGACATGGTGCGTCTCTCTCCTGTCGGCGTGACGTAGCTAGACGATCCCCCCGTGGCCCCCCGTGGCCCCCCGTGGCCCCGTGCCCCGTGTCGTGGCGGCGGGCGGGATCGCGGCCCGCCCGGCCGGTGCGTCCCCGTGAGCGGCTGCCCGGCCGCCCCACCTGGACGCGGCCCTCACTTGGGAAGCTGCCCCATGAAGATCGACGGGTGCAGGCCGTCCGCCTTGGGCCGGAACGACGTGGTGAGCTTGGCGGCGAGGTCCTGCAGGTCCCACGGCCCGTCGGAGCTGATGGTCTCGACGACCTCGGGGTTGTTCCACAGCCGGACCTCGTGGCCGGCCGCGCCGATGGTGCGGCCCGACAGCCAGTCGGACTCGGTGCCGGCGAGGTAGGTGACGATCGGCGCGATGTTGTCCGGCGACATGAGCTGCTCCTCGCCGGGGTCCTCGCCGAGCTTCTTGTCGTCGGGGACGGTGGCGGTCAGGCGGGTGGCCGCGCCGGGGGCGATCGCGTTCGCCGTCACGCCGTACCGGGCCAGGCCGTTGGCGAGGGAAGCGGTCAGGCCGATGATGCCCATCTTCGCGGCGGCGTAGTTGGGCTGGCCCGGGGAGCCCTGGAGGGCGGAGTCGGAGGTGAAGTTGATGATGCGGTAGTGCCCGTCAGGGTTGCGCTGCTGGCGCCAGTAGGCGGCGGCGGGCTTGATCGTGCTGAAGTGGCCGCGCAGGTGGACCCGGATGACCTCGTCCCAGTCCTCCTCGGGCAGGTTGAAGATCATTTTGTCGCGGAGGATGCCGGCGACGTTGACGACGACGTCGAGGCGCCCGTAGGACTCGACGGCCATCTCGACGAGACGCCGGCCGGTCGCGGTGTCGCCGATGTCGCCGCCGTCGGAGACCGCCTCGCCGCCGAGGTCGGTGACCTCCTTGGCGATGTCCTGCGCGGGCCCGGCGTCGCCGCCGCTGCCGTCCGGGCCGGCGCCGAGGTCGTTGAGCACGAGCCGCGCGCCCTGCTGGGCGAACGCGCGGCTGATGGAGGCTCCGATGCCGCGGCCGGCACCGGTGATGATGGCGACTCTGCCGTCAAGAGATCCCATGGGACGCCCTTCCGATGTGGAGGAGTTGGAGGTGTTCGCGCGGCGGGGCCGCGCCTTCTGACGGGCGCGGCGGGGCCGCGCCTGTCAGAAGCCGGTCAGCGGATGACCGCGGTTCCGTGATCGATCACCACGGCCCCGGTCTCGTCGGTCGTCCGGAACCGGACATCGGCGCCGTCGGCCCAGATCGACACCGTGATCGTCTGCCCGGGGAGTATCGGCTTGGTGAAACGGCCGGACATGGCGCGGAAGCGCCCGGGGTCGGATCCGGCGGCGGCGTGCAGCAGCGCGCGGCCGGTGAAGCCGTAGGTGCACATGCCGTGCAGGATCGGCCTCGGGAAGCCGCCCCTGCCGCTGAAGGACGGGTCGGTGTGCAGCGGGTTCCGGTCGCCGGTCAGCCGGTAGAGGAGCGCCTGATCGGGCCGGGTCGCGTAGGTCACGACGTGGTCGGGGGCGCCGGTCGGCAGCTCCCACGACGTGCCCGGCCCCCGCTCGCCGCCGAAGCCGCCGTACCCGCGGAAGAAGAGCGAGGTACGGATCCTGGCGAGCGGGTGGCCGGCGGAGTCGCGGGCGAGCGTCTCACTGGCGACGATGGCGCCGGAGCCCTTGTCGTAGACGCCGACGATCTCGCCCGTCGCCTCGACCTCGCCCGCGGCCGGGACCGTGCCCAGCAGCTCGAAGGCCTGCTCGGCGTGGAGCATCCTGGTGAGGTCGAGGTCGTCAGGCAGGGACATGCCGCCGCCCATCGCCACGTTGCAGAAGGTCGGCAGGACCCGCTGCGGCTTGCCCTCGGTGTTCTCGGTGGTGAACTCCAGCTCGGTCAGCGGGTCCTCCTGGCCGGCGCCGACGGCGATCGCGTAGAGCAGCGCGTCGGCGGACGTCCAGGACCTCATGAGGGGCTCGCTCTTGCGGCCGACCAGAGATGCGTCGATTGGCATGATCCTCATTCCCCGCGAACGCTCGGCGGACATGACCACGGGATCCGTCCAGGTCCCACAACTGACGACAAGTAGAACACGTTACGGCAAACAGGACAAGAGTCCGTACCCCCTTGACAAGGGGCGCTCCGGCTTCAACTCTGCTATAAGCAGAACATGTTGTCTTTAACTCGGCCGGGCTCGGCCCGCCGACCGTCGTCCCGCGCCGTCGAAAGGAACCGCCATGCCCGGCCCGGCCCCCGCGCCCATCCCGGAGACGCTCCCGTTCTGGGAGGGCGCCGCGGACAAGGAGCTGCGCGTCCAGCGCTGCACCCCCTGCTCGCGGCACTACTTCTACCCCCGCCCGTTCTGTCCCCGGTGCGGCTCGGAGGAGGTGGAGTGGACGACGGTCAGCGGCGACGCGCGGCTGGTGTCGTACATCATCAACTACCGGCCGTTCCCGCCCTTCGACCCCGCGACGCCGGTCGTCGTGGCGCTGGTGGAGCTGGCCGAGGGGCCGCGCATGATGACGAACATCGTCGGCATCGCGCCCGAGCCCGAGAACCTGGAGCTGGACATGCCGCTGAAGGCCGAATTCATCGAGTACGAGGACTACACGCTCCCGGTGTTCGCCCCGGCGGTGGCCCGATGACGTCGATGCACCGCGGCGGCATCGCCGTCGTCGGCGCCGCGGAGACCACCGGCATCGGCGTCCGCCCCGAGATGTCCGTCCTCGGCCTGCACGCGGAGGCGGCCAGGAACGCCCTCGCGGACGCGGGGCTCACCGCCGCCGACGTGGACGGCGTGGCCACCGCCGGGCCGCTGGCCATGGAGGTCTCCCACCACCTCGGCATCGAGCCGCGCTGGCTCGACGGGACCCTGGTCGGCGGCTGCAGCTTCATGCTGCACGTCCGGCACGCCGCGGCCGCCATCGCGGCGGGCGCCGCCGACGTCGTGCTCGTCACGCACGGCGAGTCCGGCCGCTCGCGCGTCGGCGTCGCGCCCTGGGCGCCCGACCCGGCCTCCGCGAGCGGGCAGTTCGAGACCGTGTACGGAGCCCAGGCCCCGTACTCCACCTTCACCCTCCCCGCGCTGCGCTTCCTGCACGAGCGCGGCATGACCCGCGAGCACCTGGCCCAGGTCGTGGTGGCGCAGAGGTCGTGGGCGCTGAACAACCCGCGCGCCTTCCGGCGCAAGCCCGTCACCGTCGAGGAGGTCCTGGCGGGGCCGCCGATCGCGTACCCGTTCACCAGGGACATGTGCTGCGTGGTGACCGACGGCGGCGGCGCGCTCGTGCTCACCTCGGCCGAGCGGGCGAAGGACCTGCCGAGCGGCGACCGGGCGGTGTACCTCCTCGGCTCGGGAGAGGCGGCCGAGGGCCCCCTGGTGTCGCAGATGGCGGATCCCGGATCGTTCGCGGCCTTCCGCAGGGCCGGCGAGGAGGCGTTCAGGACCGCGGGCATCACGCACGCCGACGTGGACCATTTCATGGCCTACGACGCCTTCGCGCACGTCCCGCTCTACATGCTGGAGGACCTCGGCTTCGTCGGCCGGGGCGAGTCGGGCGACTTCGTCGCGGAGGGCAACACGGTCAAGGGCGGCTCGCTGCCGATGAACACCAACGGCGGCGGCCTGTCCTACACCCACACCGGCATGTACGGCATGTTCGCCATCCAGGAGGCGGTGCGCCAGCTCCGGGGCGAGGCCGTGGAGCAGGTCCAGGACGTGGACGTCAGCTTCGTGCAGGGCGTCGGGATGTTCTTCGCCGCGGCCGGCAGCCTCGTGCTCTCCCGCCACCGCGGCTGAGCCCGGTGGGGCGGCGCCGGGGGAAGGCGCCGCCCCACTCGATAACCTGTACTCTTTAGTTCCGGCTTTCAGCCGTTGACGCCGTACCACGCGGGGTGGCCGTCGCGTTCTCCACCGGCCGGAAAGGGGGCTCTTCGTGGGCCGTGTCAGCAGGAAGGGCCGGACGCCCGAGGCCCGGGCCTTCAGGGCGGAACGCGTTTTGGATGCCGGGATGGCCCTGGCCACCAGGGGCGGCTACGAAGCGGTGCAGATGCGCGAGGTCGCCCGCATCGCCGACGTCGCCCTGTCGACCCTCTACCGCTACTACCCGTCGAAGGACGCGCTGATCAGCGCCGCCATCATGGTGCAGCTCGAAGAGCTGCGGCAGGACATCATCCGGCGGCCGCCACGGCAGCGCACCCCCGAGGGACGGGCCGCGGAGGTGCTCAACCGCGCTTTCCGGGCGATGCAGTACAACCGCGGCTGGGCACACGCCGCGCTCAGCGCCTACCACATCCCCAAGCCGCTGGGGCAGCAGCCGGAGGACGCCTCGCCGCTGGTGGAGACGTCCGATCCGACCGCGCTCACCGACCTCCTCGCGCTCGCGGCCTGGGGCCCGTCACACCGCACCACGACGGCCGAGTACCGCGTGCTGCACATGCTGGAGTCGCTCTGGAACAGCAGTGTCATCGGCTGGCTCAACGATCAGATGACCCCCGAGTACGTCGAGGAGCGGCTGAAGTTCGCCGCCAAGCGCCTGCTCGCCCCCGAGCCGGAGGCGGGCAGGTGATCCGCGTCAGCGCGCGCCCTGGCCGTCGTCGACCTTGACCACCGTGCCGGTGACGAACTCGGAGTGCGGCGAGACCAGGTAGAGCAGCGTGCTGTCGAGCTGCCGCGGGTCGCCCATGCGGGCCCGGGGGAAGTAGCCGGTCGGGTCGGCGCCGGTCCGCTCCACCATGCCGTCCATCATCTCCGAGGCGAACGCCCCCGGCGCGATGGCGTTGACGTTGATGTGGAACCTGGCCCACTCGACGGCGAGCACCTCCGTCATCCTGGACAGGGCGGCCTTCGTCACCGAGTACAGCGCCGCTCCCCCGCCTCTGTACTCGTAGGCGCCCATGGAGGAGATGTTCACCACCCGGCCGCCGGTCCCCGCCTTGATCAGCCGGCGCGCGAAATCACAGGACAGGAGCCAGGGAGCGCGCAGGTTCGTGCCCAGCACGCGGTCGACGAGCTCCACGGGCATCTTCGTGGCGTACTGGGCGTCGGGGATGCCGGCGTTGTTGACCAAGATGGTGGCGGTGCCGAACCGCTCCTCGGCCGCGTCGAGCAGGCCGCCGAGCCGGGCGTCGTCGGTGAGGTCGGCGCCGAGCGGCAGGCAGGAGCCGCCGGCCGCCTCGATCTCGTCCGCGAGGTCCTTGAGCCGGTCGGCCCGCCGCGCCACCGCGACCACGTCGGCCCCGTGCTCCGCCAGGGTGACGGCGAACCGCCGCCCGAGGCCCGAGGAGCAGCCGGTCACGACGGCGGTCTGGCCCGTGAGGTCGACGATCTGAGGGGACATGGCGGTCACCTTCCGTTGCGGGTGGGTCAGTCGAGGACCTGCTCCAGGGTGCCCGACGCGGCGAGTTCCGCCACCTCGGCCCGGCTGAGGCCCAGCAGCGCGGTGAGGACCTCCTCGTTGTCCTCGCCGAGCAGCGGGGCCGCCTTGGTGACGCGGTGCGGCGTCAGCGACAGCTCCGCCTGGGCGCCCTCGTAGGGCATCTCGCCCATGACGGGGTGCGGGTGCCGCCGGAAGTAGTGCCGGTGCGCCACCTGCGGGTCGGCCTGGAGTCCCCGGGCGTCGTGCACCGGCCCGGTCGGCACGCCCGGCTGGAGCGCGCCGACCACCTCGGCGGCGGTGCGGGTGCGCGTCCAGGCGGCGAGCTCCGCTTCGAGCCGGTCCTCCTGCTCCTTGCGCCCGGCCAGGGTGCCGAGGCGGGGATCGGCCGTCCATCCGGGGGCGCCCAGCGCCCGGCGCAGCGCCGCCCACTCGGCGTCGGACGTCACCGCGATGGCGACCCACCGCTCGCGGCCGTCCTCGGGCAGGCACGGGAAGACGCCGTGCGGGGCGGCCCCGCGGCTCCGGTTGCCGTCGCGCGTCGCGACGCGCCCGGTCCGCTGGTAGTCCACCAGCTCCGGCGCCAGGAACATCAGGGCCGTCTCCATCTGCGACAGGTCGATGTACTGTCCCTCGCCGGTCCGGTCGCGGTGCTCCAGCGCGGCGACGACGGCGGCGGCCGCGAACCGCTGGGCGATGAAGTCGGTGTACGCGCCGTACGGGGAGCCCGGGTCGCGGTCGGGCCACCCGGTGAGCTCGCAGAAGCCGCTCATGGCGGCGAGCACGGTGCCGAAGCCGGCGAAGTGGCGGCGCGGGCCGGTCTGGCCGTTCATGGACGTCGAGATCATGATCAGCGCGGGGTTGAGCTGCCGCAGCCGGTCGTAGCCGAGCCCGAGCCGGTCCATCACGCCGGGCGTGAACGCCTCGATGACGACGTCGGCCCAGGCCGTCAGCCGGTGCGCGACCCGCTTGCCGCCTTCGGTGGACAGGTTCACCCCCAGCCCCAGCTTGGAGGCGTTGTAGTCGGCGAAGAACTGCGAGCGGTTGACGCCCGGCACCCCGTCCTTGAACGGCGGCGCCATCCGCAGCACGTCCACCGACCGGAGGCTTTCCGTGCGCACCACCGTGGCGCCGTACTCGGCGAGGTATCTCGCCGTAAGCGGGCCGACGCCCACCCACGACGCGTCCCACACCTTGACGCCGTCGAGCGGCCCGGTCATCAGATCACCCCTTCGTCGCGGTGACGGCGCAGCTCCCGGGCGGAGAGCCCGGCCTCGTCGCGCCACACCGTCTCGTTGTCGGCCCCGGCCTCGGCGACGTGCCCGCCGCCCGCCAGCGGGGTCGCGGACAGGCGGGCCCACGTGCCGGGCACGCGCAGGGTCTCGCCGCCCGCGCGGGCCGTGCGGAAGTAGTCGCGCCCGGCCAGTTGCTCGTCGTCCATCAGGTCGGCCACCGTGTTGACGGGGGCCACCATGAGCCGGCGCTCCAGCGCCTTGCGGGTCAGCGTCGCCTTGGTCTCGGTGCGGAAGTACGCCGCCAGCGCGCCGGCCAGCAGCTCGGGGAACGCGGGATCATCGGCGGCCGAAGCCTCCAGCCCGGGGGTGAGGTGCCCCTCGTCGCGCAGCCAGGCGAGATACCCCTCCGGTCCGGGGCCGAAGGGGACGGTCGCCAGGACGTGCCCGTCGCTGCAGGCGTACAGCTGGCGGTAGGGCACGCCGGGGATCGGCTCCCCGAAGGAGGCCCGGTCGACGACCGAGCCGTCCGTGTACGGGCCGGGCACCGCGTTCATGAGTGAGCGGACGGTCGCCAGCTGGGCCGACACGTCGACGTGCTGGCCCCGCCCGGTGAGCCTGGCGTGCCGGACGGCCACGAGCGTGTGCACCACGGCCTCGGCCGCCGCGTGCAGGAAGTACTGGTCGGAGCTGATGCGGACCGGCGGGCGGTCGGGGTCGCCGCTGAGCCACACCGCGCCGCCGGTGGCGGCTACGACGAGGTCGGCCGCCCGGTGGCGGGCGTACGGGCCGGTCTGGCCGAAGGGGGTGACGCCGGCCAGCACGACGCGCGGGTTCACCGCCGCGAGCGCGTCGTGGCCGAGGCCCAGCTCCTGGAGCGTTCCCGGCGCGTACGACTCGACCACGACGTCGGCGTCGGCCACCAGCCGCAGGAACAGGTCGCGGCCACGGCACAGGTCCAGGGTCACCGAGCGCTTCCCCCGGTTGAAGGCGAGCCACGCGGGACCGGACCGGGCGGGATGCCCGCCGGGCGGCTCCACCAGGGTGACGAGTGCTCCGAGGTCGGCCAGCACGCGCCCGCTCAGCCAGGCGCGCTCGGTGGTCAGGTCGAGCACCCGCAGCCCCGCGAGCGCGCCGGGCGGGCCTTCACTGCCGCCGTGACCGGTCATCGCCGCACCCCGGAGGCCAGGGCCAGCATCGCCTCGGCCGCTTCCCCGTACTCGCGGGCGAGCCGGTCCACCAGCTCGGCGACGGACGGCACGTCGCGGACGCCCGAGACGGAGTGGCCGGCGCTCCAGATGTCGCGCCACCGCTTCGGGGCTCCGCCTTCGCGGCCTTCCAGCGCCGTCATGGAGAAGCGCTTCGGCCCGATGCCGAACTCGGCGGGGTCGAGCCCCTGGGCCAGCAGGGACCGGCGCAGCAGGTTGGTCTCCAGGCCGGACAGGGCGTTGGTCAGGTGGATGTCGTCGAGCTCGCTCTCGACGATGAGGTCCTTGTAGCGCGCCTCGGCGCGGGCCTCCCGCGTGGCGATGAAGCGGGTGCCCATGTAGCCGAGGTCGCAGCCCAGCGCCTGCGCGGCGAGCAGGGCCGCGCCGTCCGCCTGCCCGCCGGACAGCGCGATGATCCCGTCGAACCTCTCCCGTACGGCACGTACGAAGGCGAACGGGTTGGCGTTGCCGGTCTGGCCGCCCGCTCCCGCCGTGAGCAGGATCAGCCCGTCGGCGCCCGCGTCGGCGGCCCGCTGGGCGTGGTGGACCGTGGCCACGTCGCACCAGACCTGGATGCCGGCGTCGCGCAGCGCGGGGGCGACGGCGGCGGGGGAACCGACGGAGGTGATCACCGCGGCGGGGCGGTGGCGGATGATGACCTCCAGGTCCTGCCGCAGCCTGGGGTTCGAGCGGTGCACGATGAGGTTGGGGACGCAGGGGGCGGCGTCCGGCGTCTCGGCGCACTCTTCCCCGATGCGGCGCAGCCACTCGTCGAGCCGGCCCTCCTCACGGCAGTTCGCCGTCGGGAAGCTCCCGAAGACGCCCGCGCGGCAGGCGGCGATCACCAGTTCGGGACCGGAGACGAGCAGCATCGGGGCGGCGACGAGCGGCAGCCGCGCGCGGCGGAGTATCGCCCGGGTGCCCGTATCGGCGGAGGCCTGCGGGTCAGCGGCCATGGTTCACCTCAGGTGGAAGGCGTGGGAGGCGGGCACCGCGCGGGCGCCCGCCCGGGGCCGCGTGTCAGACGCCGAGCTTGTCGGCGAGCCGGTCCTGCTGGTAGTCGGCGTCGCCGGCGAGCACGTTGCCGGCGATCGCGTTCTTGTAGAAGAAGTGGGCGTCGTGTTCCCAGGTGAAGCCGATGCCGCCGTGCAGGAGCATGGTCTCCTTGGCCGAGGTGAGGTAACCGGGAGAGGAGAGCGTCCGCGCGGCCGCGGCCGCCGTGCCGAGCTTCGCCGGCTCCTCGTCGGCCGCCCGCGTCGCCTCCCGCAGCGCCGCGTCGGCGAGCGCCCACAGGGTGTACATGTCGGCCAGCTTGTGCTTGACACCCTGGTAGGCGCCGATGGGCTGGCCGAACGCGTAGCGGACCTTGGCGTACTCGGTGGTCATGGTGAGGCACGCGAGCATGGCTCCGCACTGCTCCGAGGCGATCGCCAGGTTCGCGAGGTCGGCCACGCGGTCGAGCGCGGCGACGGCGTCGCCCGCGACGAGCCGGGCCGGGGCGCCGTCGAGCGTCACGGTGGCCGAGCTGCGGGTCGGGTCCACGACCTCGTCCTTGGTCACGGTGAGGCCGCCGGCCGAGCGCTCGACGAGGTACAGGCCCACGCCCTGCGGGCCGCGGGCCTGCACGAGCAGGACGCCGGCCTCCGCGCCGTTCAGCACCGCCACCTTGGCGCCGGACAGGGTGACCGCGTCGCCGGAGCCGGTCGCCGTGGTCTCCGGCTCCGCGGGGATCCACCGGCGGTTCCCCGGCTCGCTGACGGCGAGCGCGCCGACGAGGGCGCCCTCGGCGATCCGCGGCAGCACCTCCCGTTTGGCCTCCTCGTCGTCCAGGGCGAGCAGGGCGCCGGCCGTCAGCACACAGGCCAGCAGCGGCGAGGGCACCAGCCCCGCGCCCAGCTCGCGCAGCGCCGCCGACAGGTCCGCCTGGGTGGCGCCGGCGCCGCCGTACTCCTCCGGGATGGTCAGGCCGGCCAGGCCGAGGTCCCCGGCCAGCCGCGACCACACCTCCTGGTCGTAGGCCTGGTCGCCGCCGATGACCTCGCGGACCTTCGGCAGGGGCGTGCGCTGCGCGACGAAGCGCCTGACCGTCTCGGCGAGGCTCTTCTGGTCGTCGGTGAAGATGAGTGACACGTGAGCTCCTGAGGTGATGGCCCGGTCAGCGGGACAGCTTCAGCTGGTTGAAGGGCGTGTTCCGGTCGACGCCGGGATCCTTCGCCAGCCCGAGCACGCGCTCGCCGACGATGTTGCGCTGGATCTCGTTGGTGCCGCCCGCCACGGCGCCGCCGGGGGCGGCCACGATGGCCGAGACCACCCGCTCCAGGTCGGCGCCGCCGAGCGCGATGTCGCTGCCGATGATGTCCTGCGCCAGGTCGGCCGCCCAGAGGGCCAGCTCGGCGCCGGCGAGCTTCGCGGCGGACCCCCGGGCGCCGATCTCGACGCCGGCGGTGGTCTCCTCGTGCAGCACCCGCCCGTACGCGCCGAGCGCGGACTCCCGGGCGTACAGGACGGCGAGCCTGCGCCGGACGGCGGTGTCGGCCTCCAGGCCGCGAGCGCGGGCCAGCTCGACGAGCGAGTCGAAGCCCAGCGGGTTGGAGCGGGCGCGGCCCCCGGCGCCGATGGTGACGCGCTCGTTGCGGAGCATCACCACCGCGGCGCCCCAGCCCTCGCCGACCTCGCCGACGACCGCGTCCGCCGGCACCTCGACGTCGTCGAAGAACACCTCGTTGAACGGGGCGTGCCCGGTGGCCACGACGAGGGGCCGCACGGTGACGCCCGGGTGGTGCATGTCGACGATGAACATGGTGATGCCGCGGTGCTTGGCCACCGTCGGGTCGGTGCGGGCGATGATGGTGCCGAAGTCGCTGTACTGGGCGCCCGAGGTCCACACCTTCTGGCCGTTGATGAGCCAGCCGGTCTCGGTCCGCGTGGCCGTGGTCTGCAGGCTGGCGACGTCCGAGCCCGCGCCGGGCTCCGAGAAGAGCTGGCACCAGATCTCGTCGCCGCGCAGCAGCGGGGGCAGGTAGCGCTTCCTCTGCTCCTCCGTGCCGAGCTCCAGGATCGTCGGGCCGGGCATGCCGAGGCCGATGGTGAACGGCCCGGTGGGCAGGTCGAAGTCGGCCGCCTCCTCGTTGAAGGCGATCAGCTCCGCGGCGCCGAGGCCCTGCCCGCCGTACTCCTTCGGCCAGGTGATGCCGGCGAACCCGGCCTCCCACAGGGCCTTCTGGAACCGCTTCGACTCCTGGAGCGGGACGGCGCTCCCCTCCAGGTCGTATCCGGCCGCCTCGTCGAAGGGTTTGGCGTGCTGCTCCAGCCAGGCTCGCGCCCTGGCACGGAACTCATCGATCGACGTCATCCGCGTTCCTCTCGGAGATGGAGACGGCCGGACTGCCGGGCACATCACGACCGTTTGGTAACACGTTCTGTTTAGCGAAGGCTCACCCGTCCGGCGGCATCTGTCAAGAGTGCCGCCGAGATTCTGTTGGCAGCGGAGATATTGACAAGCCGTACTCGGCTGGTCACGCTACCTCCAACGGTAACGGGTTCTCTTTGCCAGGACGCCGGTCGGCGCTTGCGGTGGAGACGCGCCTCTCCGAGGAAGTGAGCACACATGAACCTTGCCCAAGCCGCCCATGCCCGCCCGCCCGGCGATCCCGGCGGCGCGAACGTTCTCCGCCTGGCGGACGTGACGGTGCGATTCGGCGGGATCACGGCGGTCGACGCGGTCACCCTGGACGTTCCCGGCGGCCAGGTGGTCGGCCTCATCGGCCCCAACGGCGCCGGCAAGACGACACTCCTGGACTCGGTCTCGGGGCTGCGCACCCCCACCGAAGGGCGCATCGTCCTCGACGGCGCGGACGTCACCGCCAGGACGGCCTCCTGGCTCTCCCGGCACGGCATCCGCCGGACCTTCCAGCGGCATCAGGCGTTCGGCTGGCTGACCGTCCGGCAGAACGTGCTCGTACCGCTGGAATGGCGCACCCGAGGGCGCGGGCTGCTGGGCGACCTGCTGGGCCTGCCGCACCGCAGGCGCGAGACCGAGGCCCTGCTCCAGCGGGTGGACGAGGTCGTCGAGCTGTGCGGGCTCTCCGACGTGCGCGACGTGAGCGCGGCGACGCTGCCGATCGGCCGGCTGCGGCTGCTGGAGTTCGCCAGGGCCATCGTGGACTCGCCCAGGCTGCTGCTGCTCGACGAGCCGACCTCGGGGCTGGGGCAGCGGGAGACCGAGCTGCTCCGCGAGGTCCTCCTCGGGCTGGTGCGGCGGCACGAGCTGACGGTGATCCTCGTGGAGCACGACGTCGACTTCGTGATGGGCCTGGCCGACCGCGTCGTCTGCCTGGTCCAGGGGGCGGTGCTGGCCGACGGCACGCCCGCCGGGATCCGCAGGAACCCTGAGGTCATCGCGGCCTACCTCGGCAACTGACGCTTCAGGCACGTGAGGAGTATCTGTGCAGTTCTTCAGCATCGCGATCAGCGGCGCGGTGTCGGGAGCGATCTACGCCCTGCTCGCGATCGGGCTCGTCCTGTCGCACTCGACGTCCCGCATCTTCAACTTCGGCCACGCGGCCACCGCCTTCGCCTCCGCCTACCTCTACCACCAGCTGCACGTCGCCCTGGGCTGGAACAAGTGGCTGACGCTGCTGTTCGTGGTGGTGCTGTTCGCCCCGCTCATGGGCTGGGCCTGGGACCGCCTGGTGTTCTCCCGGCTGACCGACGCCGAGGAGTCGACGAAGATCGTCGCGGGCGTCGGCGTCCTCATCGTCGTGCCGGCCTTCGTGCTGCTGGTCTGCGGTGCGCTGCGTGACCTGTTCGGGATCCCGTTCCAGGACGTGGCCGAGGTGTACCAGGTGCCCGGCGTGCTGCCCCCCGCCCAGCACGTGCTGGCCGAGGGGCTGGTCCTGAGCAACGACCAGCTCGTCGCCCTGGCCGCCAGCATCCTGCTCTTCCTCGCGATGTGGGCCTTCCTCCGCTTCACCTCCCTCGGCCTGCACATGCGGACCGCGGTGGACAGCCCGGTGCTGGCGCGGCTGCGCGGCATCGACACCGGCCGGGTCTCGACCCTCTCGTGGGTGATCAGCTTCTTCGTGGCCGCCATCGCGGGCGTGCTCGCCGCCCCGTTCCCCGGCCCGTTCGGGCTGGTCAACGACAACTACACGCTGGCCCTGTTCGTCGCCACGACGGCCGCCGTGGTGGCGGGACTGCGCTCGGTCCCGCTGGCCTTCCTCGCCGGCCTGCTCATCGGCGCCCTGCGGAACGTGGTCGTGGCGTACGTCAACGAGGACTACCTGGGCGCCGTCGGCGCCTGGGCGGCCAAGGTCTACGGCCTGACCGCCTCGGTGCCGTACGCCGTGCTGTTCATCGCGCTGATCTTCCTCGGGTACGACCGCAAGCGGCGCAAGGCGGGCACCAGCGCGTCGGCGGCCAAGCCGACCCCGGACTACCGCGACGACCTCACGCCGTTCAAGAAGGCCCTGCCGTGGATCATCAAGTCGGCGATCGTCCTGGTGCCGGCCCTGACCTTCGCCAACGGCATCTGGCGGCAGCTGATCATCTACGGGCTCGCGCTGGGCATCATCCTGCTGTCGTTCACCATCGTCACCGGGCTCGGCGGCATGGTGAGCCTGGCCCAGGGGGCGTTCGCCACCGCGGCGGGTCTCACCGTCGGCCTGCTGCTGGCCAACGGCTGGCACTACGTGCCGGCCGCCGTGGTCGGCGTCCTGGTGGCGGCCGTGCTCGGCGCGCTGACCGCGCTGCCGGCGCTGCGATTGTCCGGCCTCAGTCTCACCTTCGCCACGCTGGCTCTGGCGCTGCTCGCCACCAACGTGCTGTTCAAGATGGAGTGGTTCTCCAACGGCACGGCCGGCTGGTCGATCCCGAGGCCGCGGTTCGGGCCGATCGACCTCGGTGACGACCGGGTGCTGCTGGTCGTCTGCTTCCTCACCGTGCTGCTGATGGTCTGGATCGCCGGCAACCTCACCGACTCCGCGGCGGGACGCGCGATGATCGCGGTGCGTACGGCCGAGCCGGCCGCGTCGGCGTCGGCCGTCTCCCCGCCGGTCACCAAGCTCCTCATCTTCGTCATCTCCGCCGCCGTCGCGGGGCTGGGCGGCATCCTGGCCGTCACGGTGTACGGCACGATCCTCAACACCGCCAACCCTCCGCAGGCCACGTTCCTGTGGCTGGCGATCGTCGTGATCATCGGGATCCGCCAGCCCGGGGGCGCCATCGAGGCCGGCATCATCAGCGCCGTGCTGCCCTGGATCATGGCCCACGGCTTCACCCTCGGGCCGATCAGCTGGGGCGGCACCAGCAACGACCTCATCCCCCAGGTGCTCTTCGGGCTCGGCGCCATCCAGCTCGCGGCCCAGCCCAACGGCCTCCTCGCCGCACAGTCCAAGGCCGCCCGACACCGCCGCGACCGCAAACGAGCCGAACTCACCGCGACCGCAGCCAGCACGGCGGTGGCGGCCGAGGCGGCGGAGGAGCCGCCCCTCACGGTGCGGGAGCCGGACGCCGCCCCCGCGACCGCTGCGGCTGGGGCCGCCGCTGGGACCGCGGCCGGGAACGGTGGCGGGTCCGGACTGCTGGAGTTGGATGGGGTGCGGGCGGCGTACGGGGAGGTCGAGGTTCTGCATGGGATCGACCTGGCCGTGCGGGAGGGGACGATTCTGGCGCTGCTGGGCGCGAACGGGTCCGGAAAGACCACGCTGTGCTCTGCCATCGCCGGGCTGGTGCCGGCGACCGGCGGGCGGATCGTCTTCGACGGCGAGGACATCACGGCGCTGGGCGCGCTGGAGCGCGTGGAGCGCGGTCTCGTGCTCGTGCCCGAGTCCCGCGGTGTCTTCCCCTCGATCACCGTCGACGAGAACCTGAGCATCTGGCTCCCGTCCAAGGCCGACCGGGCCAAGGTCTACGAGCAGTTCGAATCGCTGGCCCGCCGGGCCGGGCAGCCGGCGGGCAACCTGTCCGGCGGCGAGCAGCAGATGCTCAGCCTGGCCCCCTTCCTCGTGCGCCGGCCGCGCCTGCTCATCAGCGACGAGCCGTCGCTCGGGCTGGCGCAGCTCGTCACGGCGGAGATCATGGCCGCCTTCCAGCGCCTCCAGCGGGAGGGCACCACTGTGGTGCTCGTCGAGGAGAAGGCTCGGGACGTCCTCACCGTCGCCGACCAGGTCGGCGCGCTCCAGACCGGCCACCTCCGCTGGGTGAACGACCGGTCGGAGGTCGACGAGCAGCAGGTCGCCGCCGCCTATCTCGGCATGTCGGCCGTCGTGCACTGACGCCCCCATGGGTGACCGAACCAGAAAGGCAACACCATGACCATTCCTCGTCCCCGCCGGTTCCGGCGGGTCACGTCAGCGGTGGCCGTGACCGCCCTCTTCTCCTTCACCACGGCATGCGGCGGGGGTTCAGGCACCGCCTCCTCCGGTTCGTCAGGCACGGGCGCCGCCAAGGCGGCCGCGACCGAGCCGCTGACCGCGCAGCAGGCCGGTGAGGAGATCGCCAAGCTCCTCGGCGACCTGCCGGAGCTCACCGGCGAGACGGTGCGCGGCGTCAACGGCAAGGTCATCACCGTGGGCGGGACCGGGACCAACACCAAGGCGGGCCAGCACACCCTGCCCGGCCTCGACGTGGGCGCGCGGGCCCGCTTCGAGCGGGCCAACCGCGAGGGCGGCGTGAACGGCTACACCTTCGAGTACGCCGGGTTCCAGGACGACAACGGCCAGCCGGCCGCCTCGCAGCACGCCACCCAGAACCTCGTCGAGTCCAAGCAGGTCTTCGCCCTGGTGCCGTACGTGCCGGCCTCCGGGGTGAACGGCGACTACATCGCCAAGCACAGGGTCCCGACGTTCGGCTGGCTGGGGCAGGACTTCTGCACCTGGAACGAGAACCCGTGGATGTACAGCAACCAGGGGCAGACCTCGTGCCCGGAGGTGCTGCCCGGCAAGGCGGTGGGCTCCTCCGCCTCGCTGGAGCAGTATCTCAAGGCGACCGGCAAGGACGCCGCCTCCATCAAGTTCGGCGTCTTCGCCTCCTCCGACCCCTACGGCAAGGCGGGCGTCATCTCGTCCCGGGCGACCGCCGAGAACCTCGGCCTCAGCGTCGTCTACGCCGAGGCGGACCTGCCCAGCGCCACCGAGCCGCCGCTGTCCGACTACACCCCGATCGCCTCGCGCATCATGGCGTCGGGCGCGAACGTGGTGGCGGCCAACGTCACCGCGCCGGCACTGCTGGGCGTGCTCGGCGCGCTGAAGTCGCTGGGCTGGACCGGCGACATGATCTACGGGCAGGCGGCGCAGGCGCTGCTCGACAACCCCGGCACGGCGCAGACGGTCGACGGCATGATCGGCACCACGGCCCAGGGCGCCATGGCGTTCGGCGGGGACAGCTTCGCCCAGGTCAGCGAGGACCTCAAGGCGATCGGGTCGGACGCCCCGGCCGACGGCATCGGCACGGTGACGACGTACTGGGCGGCCGACCTGTTCCTGCAGGCGTTCGCCGAGATCGAGGGTGAGCCCACCGCGGAGAAGCTGGCCAACGTGCTCAACGGCGGCTCGTTCGGCTACGAGGCGATCCAGGGCGTCACCTGCTCGCAGTCCTGGCCCGCCGGACGGGTGCTCGCCGCCGCCTGCGCCGGTGTCGTGAAGTACGACGCCGCCGCCAAGAAGCTGACCCCGCTGGCTCCGCTGGAGAACACCGGCGGCTACTTCATCGTCGACGCCCAGTAGCGGCGGGCCCGCCGGCGGAGTGGCCGAGAGCACCCCGCCGGCGGGCGTCCACCCGGAGTCTGGCCGGATCGGGACAGCGCCTCCCGACGGGGGAATCGATTGCCGTTAGTCTTCCCCCAGACGATCCGAAACGAGGACGGGATGACGACGATCTACGACGTGGCGCGCCACGCGGGGGTGTCCGCGGCGACGGTTTCGCGGGTGGTCAACGGGCGGTCGAGCGTGGATCCGGCGCTGGCCGAGCGGGTCCGGCAGGCCATGGGCGAGCTCAAGTACCGGCCCAACGCCGTGGCGCGCAACCTGCGCAGGAGCCAGACCACGCTGTGGGCCGTCATCATCTCCGACATCGGCAACCCGTTCTTCACCGCGATGGTCCGCGGCGTGGAGGACGTCGCGCAGAAGGCCGGCTTCTCGGTCGTCCTGTGCAACAGCGACGAGGATCCCGCCAAGGAGGGCAAGTACGTCACCGCCGCGCTCAACGACCAGATGGCCGGGGTGATCATCTCTCCTTCGGGCCGGGGCACGCACGTGAACCGGCTGGTGGAGGCCGGGGTCCCGGTGGTCGTCATCGACCGGCTGCCCCGCGGCGTCGCCGTCGACACCGTGATGGTGGACAACGAGCACGGCGCGCAGCTGGCCACCGGGCACCTCATCGAGGCGGGGTACGAGCGCATCGCCTGCGTCACCGGCCCGCGCCGGTTGTCGACGGCGGCCCAGCGCCTGCGCGGCTACCAGCGGGCGCTGCGCGCCGCCGGCCGCAAGGTCAGGACGGAGCTGATCAGGTTCGCCGACTTCCGCGAGGAGGGCGGTTACGCGGCGATGGCGGACCTGCTGCGGCAGGATCCCCGGCCCGACGCCGTCTTCGCGGCCAACAACCTGATGACGGTCGGCGCCGTCGAATGCCTGGTCGACCAGGGGGTGCGCATCCCCCAGGAGGTCGGCGTGGCCGGGTTCGACAACATCCCGTGGGCCCACCTGGTCCGGCCCACCCTGACGACCGTGGACCAGCCCACCTACGAGCTGGGCCGTACCGCCGCCCTGCTGCTCGCCGAGCGGATCACCGAGCCGACCCGTCCGGCGAGCAGCGTCACCCTGCACACCCAGTTGCACGTACGGGAGAGCTCGCGCCGCTGAGCTGTTGACTCCGTCGGCGGGGTTCATTAGCGTCGGCGAAGTCAGCAATCGATTTCCCAGGGGTTGCTCGTGTACGTGCTCGGCGTCGACATCGGGACCTCCAGCAGCAAGGGCGTGCTGGTCGCCCCCGACGGCACGGTGCGGCGGTCGGCGGCACGCGAGCACACGGTGGACCGGCCGGGGCCGGGACGGTTCGAGATGGACGGCCGCCACTGGTGGCGGGAGTTCGCCGAGCTGGCCCGTGAGCTGGCGCGGGACGTGACGGTCGGCGCGGTCGGGGTGAGCGGCATGGGGCCGTGCGTGCTGCTCGCCGACGCCGGCGACGAGCCGGTGCGGCCCGCGATCCTCTACGGCGTCGACACCCGCGCCACCGCGCAGATCGACCGGCTCGAACGGGAGCTGGGCAAGGACGAGATCCGGCGGAGGGGCGGCTCGGACCTGTCGAGCCAGGCGGCCGGCGCGAAGATCGCGTGGATCGCCGACGAGGAGCCCGGACGGTACGCGAGGGCGCGGCGGCTGTACATGCCGAGCTCCTGGCTGGTGCGCAGGCTCACCGGCGCCTACGTGCTCGACCACCACTCGGCCAGCCAGTGCACGCCGCTCTACGACGTCGGCGGCCTCGGCTGGCACCGGCCCTGGGCCGACGCGGTCGCGCCGGGCATCGAGCTGCCCCCGCTGCGCTGGCCGGGCGAGCAGGCGGGCACGGTCACCGCCGGGGCCGCCCGGGAGACCGGCCTGCCGGCGGGCATCCCGGTGACCACCGGGACGATCGACGCCTGGGCCGAGGCGCTCAGCGTCGGCGCCCACGGCGCGGGCGACCTCATGCTCATGTACGGCACGACCATGTTCCTCGTCCACACCACCGCCGAGCACCTGACCTGGCCCGGCCTCTGGGGGACGGTCGGCGCGGTGCCCGGCACCTACAACCTGGCCGGCGGCATGGCGACCTCGGGCGCGATCACCACGTGGCTGAGCGACCTGTCCGGCGCCGGCTACGAGGAGCTCCTGGCGGAGGCCGGAGAGTCCGGCGCCGGCGCCAACGGCCTGCTCATGCTGCCCTACTTCGCCGGCGAGCGCACCCCGGTCATGGACCCGCGCGCCAGGGGCGTGATCGCCGGCCTGACCCTCTCGCACACCCGCGGCGACCTCTACCGGGCCGCCCTGGAGGCGACCGGCTTCGCCGTGCGCCACAACGTCGAGACCATCCGGGCGGCGGGTGGCGACGTGCGCCGCGCCGTCGCCGTCGGCGGCGGCACCCAGGGCGCCCTGTGGACCCAGATCGTCTCCGACATCACCGGCCTGCCGCAGGAGGTCCGGGTCACCTCCATCGGCGCCTCGTACGGCAGCGCGCTGCTCGCCGCCGGGCTCGTCGGCGAGGCCGGCGCCGACGCCTGGAACCCCGTGAGCCACGTGGTCACCCCGCGGCCGGAGTCGTCGGCCGCGTACGACGAGCTCTACCGCCTCTACCTGCGGCTCTACCCCAGCACGGCGAGCCTCGCGCACGAGCTCGCCGACCGTCAGCATCGTTGAAGGGCAGACATGTACGCATTCCCCCAGCTCATCGAGCCGCCCGCGGCGGAGCCCGGCGTGGTCTACACCGTCGCGAGCGGCGACCTGCGCCAGAGCGCCAACCAGACCTGCTGGCCGGTCCAGGAGAAGCTGGAAGCCGATCTCGCCCGGGCGCTCGGCGAGCTCGGCTGGTCGGTGCGGCGCGGACACGAGGTCGACCCCGTCAAGGGTCACGGTTTCATCGACAGCCAGCGGGCCGGCATCGACGTCTTCAGGACCCTGCCGCCGGACGCGCCGCTCATCGTCGTCGAGGCGGTCTGGCAGTACAGCCACCACGTGCTGGCGGGACTGCGCGGCCATCGCGGCCCGGTCCTGATCGTGGCCAACTGGAGCGGGCAGTGGCCCGGCCTGGTCGGCCTGCTGAACCTGGCCGGGAGCCTGACCAAGGCGGGTCGCCCGTACTCGGTGCTGTGGAGCGAGGAGTTCGCCGACGAGTGGTCGCGGCACGGGCTCAAGACCTGGCTGGAGACCGGAGAGATCACCCACGACACCAGCCATGTCACGAAATATCAGCCGGAAGGGGACAGCCTGGAGATCGCCCTCGGCAAGGCCGTCGCCCGGCAGCTCGCCACCGAGAAGGCCATCATCGGCGTCTTCGACGAAGGCTGCATGGGCATGTACAACGCCATCATCGACGACGAGCTGCTCAACCCCCTCGGGATCTACAAGGAGCGCCTGTCGCAGAGCGCGCTCGTCGCCGAGATGCAACGGGTCGGCGACGAGGAGGCCGGGCGGGTCCGCGCCTGGCTCGACCGGGAGGGCCTGACCTTCCACCTCGGCACGGACGAGGCCACCGAGCTGACCGAGGCCCAGCTGACCAGCCAGTTCAAGATGTACGTCGCCGCGCTGCGGATCGCCGACGACTTCGGCCTCGACGCGGTCGGCATCCAGTACCAGCAGGGCCTGAAGGACGTGGTCCCGGCCAGCGACCTGGCGGAGGGCCTGCTCAACAACGTCTCCCGCCCGCCGGTGCTCAGCCGCGACGGTTCCCGCGAGCTGTACGCGGGACGGCCGCTGCCGCACTTCAACGAGGTCGACGAGGGCGTCGCCGTGGACTCTCTGATCACCAACCGCGTCTGGACCGCGATGGGCCTCGACCCGGCCACGACGCTGCACGACATCCGCTGGGGCGAGGAGTACGACGGACGGTTCGTCTGGGTCTTCGAGATCTCGGGTTCCGTACCCGCCTCGCACAACGGCGGCTACCGCGCCTCGTGGAGCATGCGGCAGCCCCCGATGTACTTCCCGCTCGGCGGCGGCACGCTCAGCGGCGTCTCCAAGCCGGGCGAGATCGTCTGGTCGCGCGTGTTCATCATGGACGGCGAGCTGCACGCCGACCTCGGCCGGGCGACCGTCGTCGAGCTGCCCGAGGAGGAGACCAGGCGCAGGCTCGACGCCACGACCCCGCAGTGGCCGATCATGCACGCCGTGCTGCACGGCGTCACCCGCGACCAGTTCATGGCCCGCCACCGGGCCAACCACCTCAACGTGGCCTACGCGGGCGACGCCGACGGCGCGGACCGCGCCCTCGCCGCCAAGGCCGCGGCCTTCGCCGAACTCGGCGTGCACGTGCACCTGTGCGGAATCTCCTTAGAAGGAGGGGCCCTGTGAAGCCCTTACGCATCGCACTGATCCCGCTCCTGGGCCTGGCGCTGACCGGGCCTGCCCAGGCCTCGACGACCCACTCCCCCGCCGTCGTGGTGAGCAAGATGACCGGTCCCGGCTCGGTCAGCGCCACCGACACCGCCTGGCAGGTCAAGGCGACCGACCTCGGCGTCATGTGGGACAACGGCCGCGGGGAGATCCTGGCCGCGTTCGGCGACACGTTCGGCGCCTCCTGGCAGCCGCCGGGCGCCAACGGCGACGACTGGCGCAGCCAGGTGCTGCTGCGCAGCACCGACCGGAACCTGGCCGACGGCATGTCCTTCAGCAGCGCGGCCACCGACCGGCCCGGCCACGCCAAGGAGCTCATCCCGAGCAGGAAGGTCGACGGCGACGAGATCACCGTGATCCCCACGGCCGGGGTGTCGGTGGGGACGCGGCAGTACCTCGCCTACATGTCGGTGCGGCACTGGGGCGAACCCGGCTACTGGGACACCAACTACTCCGCCATCGCCTACTCCGACGACAACGGCCAGACCTGGGTGACCGGCGGCGGCCCCCGCTGGGACAACCCCGGCGGCGCCGACCACTTCCAGATGGCGGCCTTCGTCCGCCGCGACGGCCACGTCTACATGTTCGGCACGCCGAACGGCCGCCAGGGCGCCGCCTACCTGGCCCGGGTGCCCGAGGCTTCGGTCCTGACCAAGTCCGCCTACCAGTACTGGACGGGCAGCGCCTGGCGGTCCGGCGCCGACACGCTCGCCGCCCCGATCGTCGCGGCGCCGGTGTCGGAGCTGTCGGTGCAGTTCAACGCCCACACCGGCAAGTGGCTGATGACCTACCTCAAGGGCAGCGACGTCGTGCTGAGGAGCGCGAGCGCGCCCACCGGCCCGTGGAGCGGCCCGGCGGTGGTGGCGAGCTTCGCCGACTTCCCCGGGCTCTACGGCGGCTACATGCATCCCTGGTCGTCGGGGCCGGACCTCTATCTGGCGCTGTCGCAGTGGACGCCCTACAACGTCTACCTGATCCGCGTACAGCTGAACCCGGACGGGACCATCGCCAACCCGAACCTCGTCCGCGACCCGAGCTTCGAACGCCAGGCCACGAACACGGTCGCGGCGCCCTGGAAGGTGCGCGGCAACGGCGGCGTCGACCAGGGCACCTGGGCCTTCACCGCCGACCGCAACGCCTTCGTCCGCTACAACCGCGGCTGGCATGACATCTACCAGACCGTCCAGGTCACGCCCCACACGGACTACACGCTGACCGGCTGGCTGCGCACCTCTCCCGACAACGACAACGGCTTCTTCGGCGTCCGCGCCCCCGGTGGCGCCCCGTTCGCGGAGCTCAACTTCCGCGCGCTCGGCGGCTGGACCAAGCGCACCGTCACCTTCAACAGCGGGAACCGCGGCTCGATCGAGGTCTTCGCGGGGATCTGGACGGACAACGGCGACATGTGGCTGCAGCTGGACGACTTCGCCCTGGTGAAGTCCTGATCGATGTGCGGGACCCGTACATCGATCGCGTAACGCTCATTGACCTGTCACCCGCGGGGCGATAGGAAGCGGCAATCGATTTCTCATATCCAGGAGGAACCGTGACGTATGGCCAGTACGGCAGCAGCCTGCGCGACCTGCCGCGGCTGCGCTCGCACCGCCGCAGGAGGGTGTCGAGCTGGGACCGTTCGGGTGGCAACGACGACCGCGTCACGGTGGCGCCGGGCGAGACCGTGACCCTCGCCGACATCCGCGGCGCCGGCTCGGTCAACCACATCTGGATGACCGTGGCGCCGCGCGACCCCGGCACGCCGGAGACGCACGACCGCGACTTCCTCCGCAAGCTCGTGCTGCGCGTCTTCTGGGACGACAACGAGCACCCCAGCGTGCTCGTGCCGCTGGGCGACTTCTTCGGCATGGGCCACGCCCGCACCGCGAACTTCGTCTCGGCGCCGCTGCAGATGAGCCCGCAGGACGGCAAGGCCTTCAACTGCTGGTTCCACATGCCCTTCGGCAGCCGGGCGAGGTTCGAGCTGACCAGCGAGTGCGAGGAGGAGGTGCTCTGGTTCTACTACTACATCGACTACGACGAGTTCGACGAGCTGGGTGACGGACTGGGCCGCTTCCACGCCCAGTGGCGGCGGGAGAACCCCGCCGACGGCGTCGGCCAGGGGTCCATGACGAACGCCGAGTACCTGTTCGGCGGCACCAACCAGGACGGGGCGGGCAACTACCTCATCCTGGAGGCCGAGGGCCGCGGCCACTACGTGGGCTGCGTCCTGAACGTCACCAACCTGCGCCGCACCTCCGACTGGAACTGGTACGGCGAGGGCGACGACATGATCTTCATCGACGGCGAGGCCTTCCCGCCCAGCCTGCACGGCACCGGAACCGAGGACTACTTCAACACCGCCTGGTGCCCGAGCCAGTCCTACCACGCCCCGTACCACGGCCTGACGCTGCCCGGCGGGGAGAACTGGTCGGGGCAGATCTCGATGTACCGCTTCCACGTCGAGGACCCGGTGCCCTTCACCACCTCCATCAAGGTGACCATCGAGCACGGTCACGCCAACCGCCGCCAGGACGACCTGTCCTCGGTCGCGTACTGGTACCAAGAGCTCCCGCACCGGCCGTTCACGCTCCCGCCCGTCAGCGCCCGGCTGCCCATCCTGTGACGCGAAAGGAGACGTCGTGCGCACACCACTCATCCGGCTGGTCGCGGCCGTGGCCGGCGCGACCGTGCTGGCCGCCGGCTGCGGATCGGGCGCCGGCCCGTCGGCGCCCGGCAAGTCCGAGATCACGCTCTGGCAGCAGAAGTTCACCGACCAGGAGGACGCCTGGTACAAGAAGGCCGTCGCGGCCTTCAACAGGTCCCAGGACAAGGTCGTGCTCAAGCACGTGATCGTCCCGGCGGACACCTGGGACCAGAAGATGAGGTCCGCCCAGGCCGCGGGCAAGGCGCCCGACGTCTACACGGTCAACTACAGCAAGGTGCCCGGCTTCGCCCGCACCGGCGTGATCCAGGCGCTGGACCCGCTCATCCCGGCCGACAAGTGGGCCGGGCTGCAGGAGCCGGTGCTCGCCTCGGTGGAGCACGACGGCAAGAAGTACGGGTACCCGATGCTGGTGGAGCCGTCGGCCGTGCTCTTCTACCGCAAGGACCTGTTCGCCCAGGCCGGGCTCGACCCCGAGCGGCCGCCGGCCACCTGGCAGGAGCTCATCGACTACGGCAGGAAGCTGACCACCAAGGACGTCGCGGGCGTCGTCACCGCCGCCAACCAGATCGACCTGGCCTGGTCGACGTGGGGCCTGCAGTGGAACGCGGCCGGGCACCTGCCGATCAGCGACGACTGGTCCGCGCCGCGCGCCGCCGACCCGGCCTACAAGCAGCTGCTGCAGGTCTACCAGACGCTCTACCAGCAGGGGATCATGCCCAAGCAGCCGCTCGCGCCGTACGCCGACGCCAACCCGCTGGGCCAGGGCAAGACCGCGATGATGGTGTGCGGCTCGTGGGCGGCCAGCGTGCTGCTGCAGGACTATCCGAAGCTGGTCGGCCAGATCGGCGCGGCGGCCCTGCCCTCCTTCGACGGCGACGCCACCAAGCCGACCGCGACGCTCGGCGGCTGGACGCTGGTCGTCGACGCCAAGTCCCGCGACGCCCGCGCCTCCGCCGGCTTCGTCTCCTGGCTGCTGGCCGAGGACACCACGCTGCTCGTCGAGTTCTTCAAGAACACCAAGTTCTCCAAGTACTCGCCGCGCGCCGCCGTGGCCGAGGCGATCGCCAAGGACCCGGCGGCGGCCGAGAACCCGTGGGCCAAGACGATCGAGGAGCAGGTCGTGAAGTACGCCAAGGCGGAGCCGGCCTATGACTGGGCCGTCAGCCTGGCCTTCGGCAAGGCCGTCGAGAAGGCGCTGCAGGGCAAGGACATCGACGAGGCCCTGCGAGCGGCCGACGCGGAGATCAAAGAGCTGATCGCCAAGAACGACCTGGCCGGACAGGGATCCTGATCCCGCACAGCCCGCCGCCGGTCCGCGCCGGACCGGCGGCGGAGAAAGGAGTGCCGGTGGCTGTCACGTCACTGCGGGCCACGCGCGCCCGGCCGCGCGCCGGCGCCCGCCCCCGGCCGAGGCGGGAGAACCGGGCCGCCTTCGTCATGCTGGCCCCGCTGCTGGCCCTGCTCGGCGTCTTCGTCGTCTGGCCGCTGCTGCACGCGGTCTACATCAGCTTCTTCACCTGGAGCTTCTACGACCCGGCCGTCTTCGTCGGGCTGCGCAACTACCTCAACGTGCTCACCGACGTGGAGTTCGTCAACTCGGTGACGCGCGGCCTGCTCTTCTCCGCCATCGTGGTCCCCGCGCAGGTCACGATCGCGTTCGTCTTCGCCAACCTGGTCAAGTCGGTCAGCCGGCGGATGGCGACCGTGATGAAGGTGACGATCTACGTGCCCGCGGTGATCTCCGAGGTGATCGCGGCCATCGTCTTCACGCTCATCTACACCCACCGCGGCGGGCTGCTCAACTGGTTCCTCGACTTCTTCGGCATCGAGGCGATCCCCTGGCTCGGCGACACCGTCACCGCGCTGCCGGCCATCGCGGTCCCGGCGATCTGGATCGGCATGGGCGTGGCCTCCCTGATCATGCTGGCCGGGCTGCTGGACATCCCGGAGACCTACTACGAGTGCGCCTCGCTCGACGGCGCCGGCCCGTGGACGAAGATGTTCAGGATCACGCTGCCGCTCATGAAGAACGTCATCCTGTTCCTGCTGATCACCGGCTTCGCGGCGTCGCTGCAGTTCCTCATCCTGCCGTTGCTGATGACCCAGGGCGGCCCGGTGAACTCCACCAACCTGCCGAACCTGTTCATCCTTCAGCATTTCACCACCGACCTGTACGTCGGCTACTCGATCGCCGCCGCGCTGCTGCTGTTCGCCGTGCTCGGCACGGTGTCGGCGATCATCTTCCGGCTGGTCAGATCAGAGAAGGCGATGGACGCATGAGAGGCGCACCCGGCGCGATCCTGCGGTACGGCCTGGCCGCGGTCTTCGTCGTCGCCGCGTTGTTCCCGCTCGCGTGGCTGGCGATGGCGGGGTTCAAGGCCAAGACCGAGGTCGTGGCGACCCCGTTCCAGTTCTTCCCTGAGATGTGGCGCTGGGACAACTACGCGCAACTTCTGGCCGACGAGGCGTTCCTGCGCTCGCTGGGCGTGACGTTCGCCGGCGCCGCCCTGTTCGCGGCGCTCAGCCTGGTGGTCAACGCGCTGGGCGCCTATGCCTTCGCGCGGCTGGAGTTCGCCCTCAAACGGACGATCTGGGTCATCGTGCTCACCACGATGTTCATCCCGGGGATCGCGATCATGCTGACCTCCTTCATCGTGGTGACCGAGCTGGGCATGCTCGACAGCCTGGCGGTGCTGGTGATCCCCGGCGCGGCGGCGGGCGTGCAGGTCTTCTTCCTGCGCCAGTTCTTCCTGTCGGTGCCGGCGGTGCTGGAGGAGGCCGCCCAGCTCGACGGGGCGGGGCCGTGGCGGATCTTCCGCCACATCTTCGTCCCGCTCTCGAAGGGCGCGTTCGTGGTGGTCGGGGCGACGTCGTTCCTGATGTTCTGGAACTCCTACATCTGGCCGGTGCTGACCATCACCGATCCTGAGCTCTTCCCGATCCAGCAGTACCTGGCGACCTTCCGCTCCGAGCGGACGAGCGAGCACGGCCTGCTGATGGCCGGTTCGACGCTGGCCGCCCTGCCCGTCATCGTGCTGTTCCTGATCTTCCAGCGGCACATCATCCGCGGCGTGCGCCTCTCGGGGCTCAAGTGAACGGCGCGGCCCGGCCCATCCCGCACGGGCAGGGCAGGCACGTGGCCATGCCGCTCGGCGGGATCGGCACCGGCAACCTCGCGATCGGCGCGGACGGCGGGCTGCGCCAGTGGCAGCTGCAGAACTGCGGCAACCATCGCGGCGTCCTGCCGTACACGTTCTTCGCGCTGCGCGTCAGCACGTGGGAGCCGCCCGCGAACGAGCTGTTCGTCCTGCAGGCGCGGTCACCGGACGCTCCGGCCACGCCGCTGGTGAACGACGACCACGTGCCCGCGTGGCAGCGCGATCTGCTGCGCACGCGCCGGGGGGTGAGCGGGACGACCTTCCGCGGCCTCTATCCCTTCGCCCATCTGGAGTACCACGGGCTGCCCGTCGAGGTCGGGCTGGAGGCGTTCAACCCGCTGGTCCCGCTCGACGTGGACGACAGCTCGCTGCCGGTCGCGCTGTTCACCTTCACGATCGCCAATCCGGGACCGCTGCCGGCGCAGGTGTGGCTGGCGGCGGCCGCGCAGAACCCGGTCGGGCACGACGGGACCACGCCGATCGACGGCGTGCGCGGGCTCGGCTACGGCGGCAACGTCAACAGCGTGCGCCGCGCGGGCGGCTGGACCTCGCTGGTCATGGAGAACCCGGTGATCGACCCGGCGTCGCCCGGCGCCGGGCAGATGGTGCTGACCGTGGACGCGGCCGACGCGGCGGTGCTGCCGCAGTGGACGCATCCCGACGAGTTCCTCGCCTTCGTGGCCGGGCGCGCGGTCTACGGTGACGCGGAACGGGCGCGGCACGCGTCCTGGCAGGCTGACTACCAGGCGAGCGGGCCGCGGCAGGGGTTCGGGCCGAGCCCGGCGGGCCTGACGTGGAACGGCGGCGTGGTCGCTTCGATGGTGCTGGCTCCCGGTGAGACCCGTGCCGTCCGGTTGTGCCTGGCGTGGTACTTCCCGAACCGCTACGCGAACTTCGTACAGTTCGGTCCGCCGAACCCGCAGTGGGGGCCGACCAGGTTCTGGCTCGGCAACGCCTACGCCACCCGCTTCGCCGACGCCCTCGACGTGGCGGCCCACGTGCGCGAGCGGTGGACGCCGCTCCGCGACACCTCGCTGCGGTGGGTGGACGTCCTGGCGGACAGCAGCCTGCCCGCCCAGGCGGCCGAACACCTGGCCGCGCAGGCGTCGATCCCGCGCAGCCCGTCGTGCTTCCGGACGGCCGACGGGGCGTTCTTCGGCTTCGAGGGGGTGCTGGGCGCCTCGACCGTGATGTGGTCGGGCGACGTGGGGGGCTCCTGCCCGCTCAACTGCACCCACGTCTGGAACTACGCGCAGGCGGTGGCCAGGCTCTTCCCGTCGCTGGAGCGGAGCATGCGCGCCACCGAGTACGAGGTCATGCAGGCGCCGGAGGGTTACCTGCCGCACCGGGTGATCGCGCCGACCTACCTGCGCCAGCTCTGGGACGTGCCCATCGGGGGGCCGGTCGAGCCCGCGCTCGACGGCATGCTCGGGGCCGTGCTGAAGACCTACCGCGAGGTACGGCACGGCGCCCCGCTGGAGCCCTGGTGGCCCGGGGTGAAACGGCTCCTGGGGCACGTCCGGGCGACCTGGGACCCCGAGGACAGCGGGGTGCTGCACGGCGTGCAGCCGTCCACCCACGACATCGACCTGTGCGGGCTCAACCCGTTCACGGGCACGCTCTGGCTGGCGGCGTTGCGGGCCGCCGAGGAGATGGCGGTGCCGGCCGGAGAGCCGGGCCTGGCCGCGGAGCTGCGCGAACTGTTCGACCGCGGCAGCGCCCGCTACGACGAGGCGCTGTTCAACGGCTCGTACTACGTGCAGGTTTTGGAGGAGGGCGATTCGGCCGAGTTCCAGTGGCTCGAAGGCTGTCTGGCCGACCAGCTCATCGGGCAGTGGTGGGCGCACCAGCTCGGCCTCGGCCACCTGCTGCCTCGCGAGCACGTCGTCTCGGCCCTCCGCGCGGTCGTCGGGCACAACCTGCGCACCGGTTTCCGCGACTTCGACCATCCCTACCGGGTCTTCGCCGACGAGGACGACACCGGGCTGCTCATGTGCACCTGGCCGCTCGGCGGCCGGCCGGCGGTGCCTACCCGCTACTGCGACGAGGTGTGGACCGGCAGCGAGTACCAGGTCGCGGCGCACTGCCTGTGGGAAGGGCTGGAGGAGGAGGCGCAGGCGATCCTCGCCGGGCTCTGGCGCCGCTACGACGGCGGCCGGCGCAACCCCTACAACGAGATCGAGTGCGGCGACCACTACGTGCGCGCCATGGCCGGCTGGTCGGTGCTCGACGCCCTGGCGGGAGCCTCCTATGACGCCACCAGCGGGCGCCTCACGCTGGCGCCGCGCGGGCACGGCCGATGGCCGCTGCTGCTCCCGACGGGCTGGGGAACCCTGGTCCGGGACGCCGGCGGCGCCCGCGTGGTTCCCGCGCACGGCGAGCTGAGGATCAGCGAGATCATCTGTCACTGAACGCCCCCTACTCAGCCGGACGCTGCTGACGGCATGGCAGATCGTGGAATGATCTATTCGTGATCGGTCTGTCATGCATGGTCCGCTATATTCGGCACGTCGCCGCCTCCGCGACATACGGCACCACTTCGGGGGTCATGGTCACCGCATGAGCCGCCTGGACGATTCCGGCCTGACCAGCGTCGGTCAGCTCGGAGGGCTTGGCCCGCCCCACCGCGGCCGGGGCGACGCCGACGTGGCCCTGGTCGACGCGCTGGACCCGCTGACCTGGCGCGCGGCCATGACCTGGCTCGCGGGCAGGCCCTCCACGGCCCGGCGGCGGACCTGCCTGCGGGTCCTGGCCTCATGGCTGCGCTGGCTGTACGCGGCCGAACAGGGCCTCGAACCGCTGGCCGCCTCCGCCACCCATCTGGACGCCTACTGCTACGCCGCACTCACCACCGGCGACGGCGTCGCCGCCAGGCCGCTGGCCCAGGCGACGGTGGCCGGCAGGCGCGCCGTCGTGGCCTCCTTCTACGCGCACGCCGAGCGGACCGGCGCCGTACGGGCGCAGCGCATCCTGAACGGCACGTCCCGCCTCACCCGGGACGAACGACGCCTGCTGCGCAGGGGGATCGCGCGGCTGGCCGGTGACGGCCGGCGCGCCGAGGCGCTCGCCGTCGCCCTGCTGGAGGCCACCGGCACGTCCGCGGACGCGCTCGCCTCGCTGTCGGCCCGCGACCTGCATGCGCTGCCCGGCGACGGCCCGCCCGTCGTGCTCGTCGTGCGCGACGAGCGGGACCCGGTCGCGTACCCGATCTCGCCGCAGATCCGCCGCCTGCTGGAGGCCGAGTCCGCCGGACGGGGCGCCGACGAGCCGCTGATCAGGCGGCCGGACGGCGGTCAGGTGGAGCCCGGCTGGATCGCCGACGCGCTCACCGGCGCCGCGCGGGCCGGCGGGCTGCCCCTGCAGCGGGCCGAACTCCTGCGCCCGCACCTGCTGCGGGCGACCGGGGTGCACGGGGACGCCGGGGGCGGGTAGAGGGCGGCCGGGCGCGGCGCGTGCCGGCCGCCCTGCCGCGTCAGTAGACGTACGGCCAGCCGGCCGCGTCATAGCCGATCTTGTTGATGCCCAGCCGGGACGAGTTGTCCGCCGCGTACCAGTGGTAGAAGAGGACGTCGCCGTCGGTGTCGGCGAGGACCGCCTGATGGCCGGGGCCGTGGATGTCGCCGTGGCCGGCCAGGATCTGCGTGCCGCCGCCGGCGGTCAGCGCCACCCCGTTGCGGTCCACGTACGGGCCGGTCACCGAGGTGGAGCGGCCGGCCATGACGCGGTAGGTGCTGGCGGCGCCCCGGCAGCACGCGTCGAAGGAGACCAGCAGGTAGTAGTAGGCGCCGTGCCGGTAGACGGTCGGCGCCTCGATCGCGCCGCCGTTGCGGCCGGCGATCGAGTGGACGGCCGAGCCGAGCCGCCTGCCGGTGGCCGGGTCGAGCTGGATCATCTTGATGCCGGACCAGAACGAGCCGAAGCTCAGCCACCAGCGGCCCTGGTCGTCGACGACGAGGTTGGGGTCGATGGCGTTGAAGTCGTCCGAGGTCCGCGACTCGATGACCAGGCCCTGGTTGGTCCACGACCCCGACGCCCCGCTCGTGCTGGTGGCGAGGAAGATCGCCGAGCGGTTGGAGCCGAAGGTGGAGGCCGAGTAGTACATGACGTAGCGGCCGCCGGTGTAGGTGATGTCCGGCGCCCAGAGCGTGTTGCCGCCGTTCGTGTACGGATGCGCCCACGGCACGCCGCCGGGGAAGGCGGACCCGGCGTTGCGCCAGGCCGTCCGGTCGGCCGAGGTCTTCAGCTGGATGCCCTCGCCGGTGTGGGCCAGCAGATAGCCGCCGGCGGGAGTCTTGGCCACCTCGGGATCGTGCACGTTGACGGAGCCGGTGACGGTGCCGGGGTCGGGGTAGGAGGGCGGCGGCGTGGACGAGTCGCCCAGCTTGACGAGCTGCCACTGCTGGTTGGCGCCGTTCAGGTCGGCGTACTGCGACAGCCGTCCGCCGTCGGCGGTCGACCACTCCCAGACCTCCAGGGCCTTGCCGCTGTTGCGGTTGATCAGCTTGACGAAGCCGTTGTCGGTGTCGGCGACGCGGAACTGCTGGTTGGCGCCGTTGCGGTCGCTCCACTGGACGATGTTCGCGCCGTCGGCGGTGGAGTTGTCGCGGACGTCGAGGACCTTGCCGCTGTGGCGGGAGCGCAGGCGGTAGTGGCCGCCTCCGGAGTCGACGAACTGCCACTGCTGCCAGGCGCCGTCGTTGCGGGCCCACTGGACGATGGACGCGCCGTCGGCCGTGGCGCGCTCGTAGACGTCCATGACCTTGCCGCTGTGCCGGTTGACCAGCACGTACCAGGCGCTGGTGTCGATCGTCGCGGCGGCCGCCTGCCCGGCGGCCACGAGGGTCTGGCACATGGCCAGCAGCGCCACGACGGCTGCCGTGACGGCGCGGCGGGGTCTCGGTCGTGAGGGGGCGGGTCTGTTCATGGAGCGCCTCTCGATGTTAGCGCTAACAGATGGCGGGGCTGTCGAGAAAGGAAGGTCGATCGAGAACTACACCACCGAGGGCCGACGTCCGCGGTGCTGGTCATCCTGGTTGTGCGCCCAGTGTTAGCGCGAACACCCGGCCGGTCAAGGAACCGCGCGCAGCCCCGCCGTACCGCAGGAACGGCGCCCGCCGCCGCCCGCGGTGCCCGCCGCCGCCCGCCACCTGCCCGTGATCCCCACGGAAGATCGCCCCGCGCGGCTCCGGTCGCCCGGCGCGGCGCGCTGAAAGTTTCACCGCTCGCGACCGTCGCGCGTCCGTGCCGCCGCGCCCGTGGCCGCTAGGTCGAACAGCTGACCCCTTTTTGAGGGTTGTGCTCCTCAACCAGGCATGGAGGCGAGCAAAGTCTCAACCGTATGTCCAACGATACCGTTGATGGCATGACTAGTGGCATCAAGGACACCGCCCATGCCGTCGAGGCCGCCGCCGTCATGCGGCTGCTCCCGGCTCGGCCGCGGGTGCTCGCGCTGGGCGAGCCGACCCACGGCGAGGAGCTCCTGCTCGACGTCCGCAACGAGCTCTTCCGGCAGCTCGTCGAGCAGGAGGGCTACACCACGATCGCCATCGAGAGCGACTGCGTGATGGGCCTGGTCGTGGACGACTACGTCACCGGGGGCACGGGCACCCTCGACGAGGTCATGGAGCACGGCATCAGCCACGGCTGGGGCGCGTTCGCTGGCAACCGCGAGCTCGTGCGCTGGATGCGCGCCCACAACGAGGGCCGGCCCGCGCCGGAGCGGCTGCGCTTCGCCGGTGTCGACGGCCCGATGGAGATCACCGGCCCGGCGAGCCCCCGGGAGTCGCTCACCGCGCTCCACGGCTACCTCGCGGCCCTGGTGCACGAGAGCCTGCTCCCCTGCACAGCGGAGACGCTCGACCGCCTGCTGGGCGCCGACGACCGGTGGACCGACCAGGCCGCGATGATGGATCCGTCCCGGTCCGTGGGACGGTCGGCCGAGGCCCGCGAGCTGCGGCTGCTCGCCGACGACCTGGCGGCGCTGCTCGACGAGCGGACGCCGCACCTGATCGCGGCGACCTCACGGGACGCCTGGGAACGCGCGCGCCAGTACGCCAGAGCCGCCACCGGCCTGATGCGCTACCACTTCTGGATGGCCGACGACTCGCCGGGCCGCATGGCGCGGCTGCTGGGCGTACGGGATTCGATCATGGCCGACAACCTCCTCGCGGCCGCACGGCGGGGTCCGGTGCTGGTCCACGCCCACAACCTCCACCTGCAGCGGCACGAGGCCGCGATGCGGATGGGCGACCTGCCGCTGGACTGGTGGGGCGCCGGCGCGCTGGTGAGCGCCCATCTGGGCGAGGAGTACGCCTTCGTGGCCGGGGCTCTCGGCACGATCCGGCACCAGGGGGTGGACACCCCGCCCCCGGGCACCGTCGAAGGGCTCCTGTACGCGCTCCCGGAGGACCGCTGCCTGGTCGACGCCCGCCGGCTGGCCGCCGTCCTCGCCGATGCGCCGCCCGGGCCCCGCGAGTCCTCCTGGTTCGGCTACTTCCCCCTCGATCCGGCCCACCTGGCTCAGAGCGACGGCATCGTGTACGTCAAGGACATGCCGCCGAGGTAGGTCAGCGCGACTGGACGTGTTCCCGGTCGACCAGGGCACGGGCGAAGACGACCGTGACGAGGCCCGCCAGCACGACGGAGAGCAGCCCGGCGCGGAGGCTGACGAGGTCGGCGACGAGTCCGACGAGGAGCGGGGACAGCAGGAGTCCCCCGCGCAGCAGCCAGCTGACGACGGTCAGGCCGGTGCCGGGGGGCAGCCCCGGCAGCTCGTCGGCGGTGTGCATGGCGGCGGGGACGAGCGTCGCGAAGCCGAGCCCGGCCAGGGCGAAGCCGATCAGCGCGGTCGCGATCGACGGCACGGCGAGCGCGCCGCCCATGCCGGCGGCGGCCAGCACCCCTCCCGCCCGCGCGACGGCGCGCCGGCCGAAGCGGTCCACCACGCGGTCGCCGGTGAGGCGGCCGGCGGTCATGGCGGCCTGGAAGGCCACCACGGCCAGGCCGGCGGTGGCGGCGTCGGCGTGCAGGCCGCTGAGGTAGAGGGCGCCCCAGGACGCGCCGGCGTCCTCGACGAGCGCGCCGCAGGCCGCCAGCACGCCGAGCGCGGCCAGCATCCGCACGGCGGGGCCGGCGAACGAGCGCCGCCCGCCGCGGACGGGCGAGGCGGCCGGATGGCCTTCGGCGGCGGCCGGGGCGGCTGGATGGCCGTCTGCGGCGGCCGGGTCCTGGGCCTCGGCGGTGCGCTCGGCGTCCTCCGGGCCGGACAGCAGGAACCGGTAGGCGACCACGGCGACGACGCTGAACAGCGCGGCGGAGATGGCCAGGTGGATCGCCAGGGGCAGCCGGAGACCGGCGGCGGCCGCGCCCATCAGGCCGCCCAGCACCGCGCCGACGCTCCACAGGCCGTGCAGCGAGTTGACGATGGAGCGCCGGTAGAGCCGCTGGACGCGCAGGCCGTGGGCGTTCTGGGCGACGTCGACGATCGCGTCGAGAGCGCCCACGACGAACAGCACGCCGCCGAACGCGACCCAGTTCGGCACGAAGGGCAGGACCAGCGTCGCGATCGTCGTCAGGACGATCCCGAACGCCGCCACCCGCGCGGAGCGGAAGCGGCGGATGGCGGCGCCGGCGAGCAGCCCGGCCAGCAGCGCGCCCAGCGGGTATCCCGCCAGCGCGGTGCCGAAGACGGCGTTGGTCACTCCGAGGTCGGCCTTGATCTGCGGGTAGCGGGGGACGATGTTGAAGAACACGGCGCCGTTGGTGAGGAACAGCGCCGCGACGGCGACGCGGGCCCGGCGGGCGGGCGCGGTGACGGACATCGGCTTTCCGATCGGGGTAGAGGGGGTGGGGGTCAGCGCAGGTAGCGCTGGATGGCGTCGCGGATCTGCGCGGGCGTCATCGGCTCGGTCGACAGCGCGTTGTGCAGCGTGAGGCCCTCGATGAGCGCGTCGAGGCCCCGGGCGGTGTCGGCGTCGAAGTGGCGCTCCAGCGCCTGGCGGCTGCGGGCCATCCATTCCTGGGTGACGGCTCTCAGGACCGGGTTGCGGGCCGCGGCCACGTACAGCTCCACCGTGAGCACGAGGTCGCGCTGTGAGCCGAGCAGGTCGTCCGAGACCAGCGTGATGACGGCCTCGACCGCCGCGTCCCGGTCACGGGCGGCCGCCATCCGCTCGTCGAACACCCGGGCCACCGTGGCGGCGTACCGCTTGAACGCCTCGGCGAGCAGTTCCTCAAGAGAGGTGAAGTGGTAGGTCGTCGAGCCCAGCGGCACGTCCGCCACCCTGGCGATCTCCCGGTGGGTCGTCCCGGCGAGGCCGCGCTCGGCGATGACGGTGAGCGCGGCGTCGATCAGCCGGTCCCGCCGGCCGGGGTCATGGCGGCGGGCGCGCCGTGGCACGGCCCCGCCGTCCCCGCCGGAGACACGACTCACCCCGCGCCCGGTCCGGAGCCCGGACCAGCGCCCGGACCAGCGTCCGTCCCTGCGCTCGGTCCCGCGCCCGGTCCGGTGTGCTCGATCGTGCGGATCACCCGGGCCGGGTTGCCGGCCGCGACCACGTTGGGCGGGAGGTCGCGGGTGACCACCGCGCCGGCGCCGACGACCGCGTTCTCCCCGATCGTGACCCCTGCCAGGACGATCACGCCGCTGCCCAGCCAGACGTTGTCGCCGATGGTGATCGGCGCGGCGGACTCCCACTTCGCCCGGCGGAGGTCCGGGTCCACCGGATGGGTCGGGGTCATCAGCTGCACGTTCGTCCCGATCTGCACGTCGTCGCCGATGGTGATCGACGCGACGTCCAGGGCGACGAGGCCGAAGTTGGCGAAGGACCGGGCGCCGACGCGGATGTGGCTGCCGTAGTCGACCCGCAGCGGCGGCCGGATCTCCGTGCCCTCGCCGACCGCGCCGAGCAGCTTGGCGAGCAGCCGCCGCCGCGTCTGCGGGTCACGGGCCGACGTGGCGTTGTACGCGTCCATCAGATCCGCGGCCCGCCGCATGTGCTCGGCCAGCTCCGGGTCGTCGGCGATGTACAGGTCGCCGGCGAGCATCCGCTCACGCATCGAGCGGCCGTCCGAATCATGCGTCATAAGGACGAGTGTACACATTATATGTACATTCGTACGTAAAGGATGTTTTCCCCGGTGGAAACGCGTCGGCGGGGGTGATCTACGTGGTCGGCACGGTGACGTCGTCGTCCCGTTCGACCTCGCCGAGGCGCAGCTCCGGCGGGCGGCGGGTGAACATCCGGGTCAGGCCGAGCAGGTAGACGAATCCGGCGCCGACCCAGGACAGCCCGACGACGAACGTGAGGCCGGACAGGCTGGTCCACAGCCAGAGGCAGAGCAGCACGCCGACGGCGGGCGCCACGCCGTACTTGACCAGGTCAGGCGGAGTCCGCCTGCCCTCGTTCACGACGTAGTGCTTGATCACCGAGAGGTTGACGAAGGAGAAGGCCACGAGCGCGCCGAAGCTGACCATGGCGGACGCCAACTCCAGGTCGATGACCAGCGCCACCAGCGACAGCGCGCCGACCGCGAGCGTGGCCAGCACGGGGTTGCGGAACCTGGGGTGCACGTAGCCGAAGAACCGCCGCGGCAGCACGCCGTCGCGGCCCATCGCGTACAGGATGCGCGAGACACTCGCCTGCGAGGTCATCGCCGAGGCGAACGCGCCGGAGATGTAGGAGGCGGTGAAGAAGGCGGCCAGCAGCGTCCCGCCGACGTGCCGCATGACGTCCAGGGCCGCCGAGTCCGGGTCGGTGAACGACTGCCAGTCAGGGAAGGCCAGGTGGCCGACGTAGGAGATGACGATGAAGAAGACGCCGCCGGCCAGGGTCGTCAGCATGATCGCCCGGGGGACCCGCCGCCGGGGGTCGTGCGTCTCCTCCGACAGCGTGGAGACCGCGTCGAAGCCCAGGAAGGACAGGCACAGGATCGCGGCGCCGCCGAGGATCATGGACAGGTCGGTGCCGTCGCCGAAGAACGGCTCGGTGATCGACGGCATCGGTTCACCGGCGATGGCGCGCAGGGCTCCGGCCAGGAACACCACGACGAACACGACCTGGATCCCGATGAGCACGACGTTCATCCGGCTGACCATCCGGATGCCCAGCACGTTCAGCCCGGTGACCAGGGCGATCGCGCCGACGACCCAGACCCAGGCCGGGATCGCCTCGAAGGCCGCGTTCAGGTAGATACCGATCACCAGGTAGTTGATCATCGGCAGGAACACGTAGTCCAGCAGCAGGGCCCAGCCCGCCATGAAGCCCAGGTGCGGGCCGAACGATTTCTGGGTGTAGGTGTAGGCCGAGCCGGCGTACGGATGCGCCCGGACCATCCGCCCGTAGCTGTAGGCGGTGAACAGCATCGCGACGAGGGTGACGACGTACGCGCCGGGCAGGTGGCCCTCGGTCATCTCGGTGACGATCCCGTACGTGGTGAACACCGTGAGCGGCACCATGTACGCCAGGCCGAACAGGACAAGCGAGGGCAGACCGAGCACCCGCCGCAGGTGTGGGGTGGGGGGTTGGCTGGACAAGGGTTCCTCCTCAGGGGCGTTCGTAGACGACGGACCCCTCGGTGATGGTGTAGTCGACGCGGGCGTCGGCGGCCGGGCCGGCGGCGCGGGCGAACAGGTTGCGGTCGAGGACGGCGAGGTCGGCGCGGTTGCCGACGGCGATGGTGCCGGCGTCGGCGTCGTGGTTGACGTACGCGGAGCCGGCGGTGAACGCGGCCAGCGCGACGGGCAACGGCAGCGCCTGTTCGGGCAGGAAGGGCGCGTTGTCCCGGTTCTCCGGGTCGACGCGGGTGACGGCGACCTCGATCTCCTCCAGCGGGTTGGCGGTGGTCACCGACCAGTCGCTGCCCATCGCCAGGGTCGCGCCGGAGCGCAGCAGGTCGCCGAAGGGGTACTGCAGGTCGGCGCGGTCGCGGCCGAGGAACGGCAGCGTCAGCTCCTCCATCTGCGGTTCCATCTGCGCCCAGTACGCCTGGCAGTTGGCCGTGACGCCGAGGGCGCGGAAGCGCGGGACGTCGTCGGGGTGCACGAGCTGCAGGTGCGCGATGTGGTGCCGGCGGTCGCCGGGGCCGTTGGCGGTCCTGGCGGCCTGCACGGCGTCGAGCGCGTTGCGCACGGCGCGGTCGCCGATCGCGTGCAGGTGCGTCTGGAAGCCGAGCCGGTCGAGCTCGGTGACCGCGGCGGCCAGCAGGTCGGGTTCGACGTAGGTCAGGCCGTGGTTGGCGGTGTGCCCGCCGCAGCCGTCGCAGTAGGGCTCCAGCAGCGCGCCCGTGTAGTTCTCCATCACCCCGTCGGTCATGATCTTCACGGTGGTGGGGCGGAACCGGGCGGTGCCCGTCTCCCTCTGGCCGAGGAACTCCGGGATCTGGTCCAGCCCGCGATGCCGGTCCCACCACAGCGCGCCCACGACGCGCGCGGTGAGCCGGCCGGCGGAGTCCAGGGAGCGGTAGGCGTCCAGGGTGGCCGGGGTGACCCAGGCGTCCTGCCAGCCGGTGATGCCGAGGGAGTGCAGGTGCGCCTGGGCGTCGAGGATGGCGTCCTCCCACTCCTCGCGGGAGGGCAGTGGGACGTGCCGGTCGTTGAAGGAGTAGGCCGCGCCCTCGTGCAGGGTGCCGGTGGGCTCGCCGGTCCGCGGGTCGCGTTCGATCCGGCCGTCGGGCGGGTCGGGGGTGGCTGCGGTGATCCCGGCCAGCGCGAGCGCGGCGGAGTTCACCCACGCGCCGTGCACGTCCCGGTTGAACAGGAACACCGGCCGGTCCGGCACGATCGCGTCGAGGTCCTCCTTGCGCGGGGTGCCGCCGGGGAAGTACTCCATCGCCCAGCCGCCGCCGACGATCCAGGGCCGGTCCGGCTCCCCCGCCGCGTAGGCGGCGACGCGGTCGAGGTAGGCCTGCCGGCCCACCAGCCCGTTGAGGTCCACGTTCAGCCGGTTGCGGCCGGCGAACGGCGCGTGGACGTGCGCGTCCTGGAAGCCGGGCAGCACCATCCCGCCGCGCGCCTCGATCACCCGGGTGCGCGGGCCGACGAGCTCGCGGACGGCGGGCTCGCCCAGCGCGACGATCCGGTCCCCGCGCACGGCCACCGCGTCGGACCAGCTCCGTGCGGCGTCGACGGTGTAGACGTCGGCTCCGACGATCACGAGATCGGCGTGTGGGGTCACTCGGTGCACCTTCTTCGGGGTCAGAGGAAGTACAGGCGGGACAGGGACACCTGCTCGGCCGGTGCGGAACTGATGGGCTCGCCGTCCAGCCGGACGGCGCCGGTGCGCGGGTCGACGTGGACGTGGCCGGTGCGGGCGTTGCGCACCATGTCGGGCAGGCCGATGCCGCGCGTGCCGCGTACGGGGACGCGGCGGCGGCGGGTGGGCAGCAGGTCCGCCCCGGCCTCGGCGGCGGCCCGGCTGACGAAGGCGACGGCCAGCTCGGCGGGGGCGGCCCCGTACCCGCCGAACTGCGGGCCGAGGACGAGCGGCTGCGCCTCGTCCACCGCCGCGTTCGGGTCGCCGGTCACGCCCCAGGCGGGGAACCCGGCCTTGAGCACCAGCCGCGGGGTGGCGGCGAACCTGGCCGGCTCCCAGAGCACGAGGTCGGCGAGCAGGCCGGGCCGCAGCGAGCCGATCTCGTGGCCGAGCCCGTGCGCGAGCGCCGGGTTGACGGTGAGCTTGGCCAGGTAGCGCAGGACCCGGGCGTTGTCGTGGCGGTCGTGCTCGGCCCCCCGCTCGGCCTTCATCTTCGCGGCCAGGGCGAAGGTCCGCCGGACCGTCTCGCCGGCCCGGCCCATGCCCTGGGCGTCGGAGGAGGTGATGGGTATGACGCCGAGGTCGTGCAGCACGTCCTCGGCCCCCATGGTCTGCTCGCGAATCCGGTCGCGGGCCATCGCCTCGTCGCAGGGCAGGTCCGGAGAGAGCCCGTGGCAGGAGACGATCATGTCGTAGTGCTCGGCGACGGCGTCCCGGCCGAACGGCAGCGTCGGGTTGGTGGAGGAGCCGATGACGTGCGGCTGCCCGGCCAGGCTGAGCACGTCGGGCACGTGACCGCCGCCGCAGCCCTCGATGTGGAAGGCGTGGATGGTGCGCCCGTCCAGCACCGCCAGCGTGTCGCGTACAGACAGGCTCTCGTTCAGCCCGTCGGTGTGCAGCGCGACCTGCACATCGTGCTCCTCGGCCACCCGGAGCGCGGTGTCCAGCGCGCGGGCGTGCGCGCCCATGTCCTCGTGCACCTTGAACCCGCAGGCGCCGCCCTCGGCCAGCGCCTCGACCAGCGGCTCGGGCCGCGACGAGGAGCCGCGGGCGAGGAACCCGACGTTGACCGGCCAGGCGTCGAACGCGGCGAAGGCGGTGCGCAGCGCCCACGGCGAGTTCACCCCGACGCCCCACACCGGGCCGAACTCCTGGCCGAGGATGGTGGTCACCCCGGAGGCGAGCGAGGCCTCCATCACCCGCGGCGACAGCAGGTGCACGTGCGTGTCGATCACTCCCGCGGTGGCGATCAGGCCTTCGCCGCTGATGATCGTGGTGCCGGTGCCGGCCACCACCTCGACGCCGTCGAGGGTGTCGGGGTTCCCCGCCCGCCCGATCGCGCAGATGCGGCCCTCCCGGATACCGATGGAGGCCTTGCGCACCCCGAGCAGCGGGTCGAGGATCAGCACGTTGGACACGATCAGGTCGCACGTGTCGTGGGTCGATGTGGCCTTCAGGTGCAGGCCGTCGCGGGCGGTCTTGCCGAAGCCGGCGAGGAACTCGTCCCCGCGCCGCTGCGCGTCCGCCTCGACCTCCACCACCAGCCCGGTGTCGCCGAGCACCACCCTGTCCCCGGTGGTCGGCCCGTACACCGCCGCGTAGCCGCCGCCGTTCACGGTCACTCCGATCCCAGGTAGCCGCAGGCCCGAGCGCGTTCCAGCGCCGCCTCCCGGGCGCCCGGGGCGTCCAGCGGCCCGTCCACGAGGCCGGCGAAGCCGACCACCACGCGCGCGCCGCCGATCGGCGCCAGCCGCACCCCGGTGGTCTGGCCGGGGTCGAACCGCGTCGCCGTGCCCGCCGGCACGGCCAGGTGGCGCCCGTAGGCGGCGGCCCGGTCGAACCGCAGCCGCGGGTTCACCTCGAAGAAGTGGAAGTGCGAGGTGACGCTGATCGGCACCGCCGCCGTGTTGGTGACCAGGACCGTCACAACCTCGTCGCCGTACGGCTCGGGACGGTCCGCCCCGGGCAGCAGGGCGCCCGGCCCGGCCGGGTCGGGCGCCGCCGGGCCGAACGGGGCGGTGACCACGGCCAGCCGGGTCCCGTCGTCGAAGACCGCCTCGACCTTCACCTCGGTGACCACGTTGGTGACGCCGGGCAGCACGTCCTCGTGGGTCAGCACGGAGCGCCCGGCGGCGATCGCCTCGCTCAGCCGCCGGCCGTCACGGGCCGCCTCGCAGACCGTGTCCGCGATCAGCGCGGTGGCCTCGGGCACGTTCAGCCGCAGGCCCCTGGCCCGCCGCGCCCGCGCCAGCTCCGCCGCGGTGAACAGCAGCAGCCGGTCGCGTTCCGCAGGAGTGAGATGCACGACGACCGCCTCCATGACCTGTAGGGAATCCGCCGAGGTGGGCATGATTAGAACACGTACAGGAACGTTCCTGCAATGGTCTGGAGAAACGTTCCTGCACAGGCGCGGGAACCACGGCCGCGACCGCCGTCGCGCGGGAGTACGGTTGCCCTTGATGAACGCGCCTCGACCGATCACCTTGCAGGACGTGGCCCGCGCGGCGGGGGTGTCGACGACGACCGTGTCCGACGCCCTGAGCGGCCGGGGCCGGCTGCCCGCCGCGACGCGCGAGCGGGTGGCCGCGGTCGCCCGCGACCTGGGCTACGTCGCCAACCGGAGCGCCCGCAATCTGCGCAGGGGCCGCACCGGGGCCATCGGCCTCTACTTTCCCGGCCGCACGATCGGTCTCGAGTACTACATGCACCTCGCCATCGGCGCCGCCGAGGAGGCCCTGGCCCACGATCTGGCGCTCACGCTCATCCCGGCGACGAAGGATCCGGGGCGCGCGCCGTCCCTCCACCTCGACGGCGTGGTGGTCTCCGACCCCGTGCTCGGCGACCCGATGCTGGAGACGCTGACCGGCCTGCGCGTGCCGATCGTCACCTGCGAGCGCGACCTGACGCCGGGCGCCCGGCACGCGGGCCGGGTCGAGTCCGACCACGCCGCGGCGACCCGCACGCTGCTCGGCCACCTGTCCCGTCACGGCGGCCAGATCGCGATGCTCTGCCCCGGCGAGGAGACCGCGTTCGGCCTGGACATCCGCACCGCCTACCAGAGGTGGTGCGCCGAGACCGGCCGGACGCCGTCGGTCTACGACGTGCCGCTGGTCTGCGAGCCGCAGGACGTCAGCCGCGCCGTGGCCGAGGCCCTGCGGGCGCCCGGCGGCGTCGAAGCGATCGTCTCCGTCCCCGACGGCGGCGCGAACAGCGCTGTGCAGGCCGCCTTCCAGCAGGGCCGCCACGTGCCCGGTGACCTGCGGGTGGCCTCGTACGTCGACAGCCCTTCCCTGCGCGGCCTGGCCACCCCCATCACCGCGATCGACATCGCGCCGCGCGAGATGGGCCGCCGGGCGGCGCGGATGCTCGCCGACCTTCTCACCGGCGCCGTCGCGCCGGGCGCGGTGGAGGTCCTGCCCACCCGGCTCATGGTGCGGGCCAGCACCTCACCGGCGGGCTGAACACGGCGCGGTACGGGCGAGCACGCCCAGCGGGTCGGCCAGCAGGCCGGAGAAGCCGAGTTCGGCGGCGCCGGCCAGCGTGGCGTCGTAGCCCAGGGCCGACGTGCGCAGCCGTACCCGCTCCCGGGCGACGGGCAGCGCGTTGGCGGCGATGCGGGCGCGCACCTGTGCCGCCATGCCCGGATAGATCTCGCGCAACGTGCCGCCGAAGATGACCATGCCGGGGTTGAAGAGGTTGCACAGGTTCGCCACCCCGATGCCGAGCCAGTCGCCGATCCGGTGCAGCGCCTCCTGGGCCGCCGGATCGCCGCGGTCGGCGTCGTCCGCCACCGCCCGCACGGCGTCGCGGCCGAACAGTTCGGCCGGTCGCCCGGCGGCGTCGAGCAGGGCCCGCTCGCCGACCTCCGCCTCCAGGCAGCCGTGCGAGCCGCAGCCGCACGGGCGCCCGTCGTACGGGTTGACCACCATGTGCCCCAGCTCGCAGCCGTATCCGCTGTCGCCGTCGAGCAGCTTGCCGCCGACGATGATGCCGCCGCCCACGCCGACGTCACCGTGGAGGTAGATCAGGTTCTGGAAGTTCGCGCCGGCTCCGCGCTGCTGTTCGGCGAGCGCGCCGAGGTGCGCCTCGTTCCCCACCGACACCGGCAGGCCGAGCCCGAGGCGGCGCCCGAGCTCGGCGCCGAACGCCTGGTCGACCCAGCCCAGGTCGGGCCCGAAGCGCACCATGCCGTCGCCGGGCCGGATCATCCCGCAGTAGGACGCGCCGACCCCGACGCACAGCGCGTCAGGAGGAGCCTCCCCGTGCAGCCGGCGACCGAACTCGGCGAGCACCTCGACCACGCGGTCGAGGTCCGCCCCGGCGCGCGGGCGGACCGCCTCCCTGCGGTCGAGCACGATCCCGCCCAGCGCGACCCTGGCGGCGACCAGTCTGTCCACCGCCACGTCGAAGGCCAGCACGTACGCCCGGCCCGACTCGGGCCGGACCACGAGCGACGGCCGCCCCGCCCGCCCGGTGCCCTGGGGAAGCTCCTCGCGCACCAGGCCGGCCCTGGTGAGCTCCGCTATCAGCGCCATGATGGTGCTGCGGTTGAGCCGCATCCGCTCGCTCAGCGCCGTACGGGAGACCGAACCGCCCAGGTGCACGTGTCGGAGCAGGGTGCCGACGTTGTTCCGGCGGATCTCCTCCTGAACCAACCTGACCTCCGCGATCGTCCGGCTTCCCAGTATCGCGGAGTATGCCCCCGAAGTGTGATCTTCGGCACCCGGACGGCCGGGGCGGCCGGTCCTCCGCCCGCCCCGCGGATACAGTGACCTGCCGTGGCCGGGGGCGCGACGGGACGCCGATCGTCGTCACCGTCCGGAGGGCACCGCGAACAAGAACGCCCGCATCGGGCAATCAGCGCCGACCCTCTTCTCGAGAAAGGCGCCGGATGCATGACCCTTCGTACCCCGCCACACGGCTGGCCGCGGAGCCGGACGACGCTTCGGTCATCGCGAACTCCCGGCACGAGCCGGAGTGGTTCTCGGTGATCTTCGACCGGTACTTCACCGCGATCCACCGCTACGCCGCCGCCCGGCTCGGGTCCGGCGCCGCCGACGACGTGGCAGCGGAGACGTTCCTGGCCGCGTTCGACCAGCGCGACCGCTACGACCTGACCCGCCCGGAGGCCAGGGCCTGGCTGTACGGCATCGCCACCAACCTCATCGGCCGCCATCGCCGCGGCGAGCTCCGCCTCTACCGGGCGCTCAGCCGTTCGGCCGCCCGCGACGACGTGGAAGGCCACGCCGACCGCGTCACCGACCGGGTGACCGCCGAGCAGCTCAGCCCTCGGCTGGCGCGCGGCCTGCAGGGCCTGTCCCGGGGCGACCGCGACGCGCTGATGCTCGTGGCCTGCGCCGGCCTCAGCTACGCGGAGACCGCCTCGGCCCTGAACATCCCGATCGGCACCGTCAGCTCCCGGGTGAACCGGGCCAGGGCCAAGCTGCGCGAGGCACTGGGTCACGTGGCGAAGGAGGTCTGAATCATGGACGAGCTGCAGGAACTGCGCCGCTATCACGACGCGCTGCCGGAGACCTCCGCGGAGACCATCGGCGCGGCCCGGTCCCGCCTGGCGGATCACGCGCGAAGGCGTCCGCGGGCCCGCCGCCGGCCGGTGTGGGGGCTGGGCCTGGCCGGGGCGGCCGCGCTGCTCACCGTGGCCACGACCATGGTTCCTGGCGTCACCCAGGAGAAGGGCGGCGAGGTCGCCGGGGCGCGGCACTCCCCCGCCGTCACCGAGCTCCGGTTGCGACCGGTGGCGAACGCCCAGGATCTGGCCGACAACGCGGCGGTGCTGGCCTCCGGCGAGCCCGGATGGAGCGCCGGCCCCGAGCAGTGGGGCTACGTGAAGAGCCTGCGGGCCCGGACACGGCTGGACGGCGGGCGATGGCTGATCGGCAGGCCGGAGGTCACGAGCACCCACGAGCAGTGGCGGCGGCTCGACGACAAGGCGTTCGCCACCGTCGAGAAGGGCAGGCTCAAGGTCTCCAAGGGGTCGGAGTTCGAGGTGACCTACCCCTACCTGCTCTCCCTGCCGGCCGACGCCGGCCCCCTGCTGGCCCGCGTCTACCAGACCGTCGACACCGAGAACGCCAGGAATCGCGCCTCCTTCCTGCGCTCGGCCCGGGAACGTGCGGAGAACAGGGGCAAGACCCCCGAGGAGGCGAAGCGGCTGGCCGAGGAGTCGCTGCCCGCGTTCACCTCCCAGCACCGCGACCGGTGGGCGTTCCAGCTGATCGCGATGGGCATGAGGGAGACCGCGCTGCCGCCCAGGCTCCGTGCCGCCATGTACGGCGCGATGGCGAAGATCCCGGGCGTCCGCTACGAAGCCGAGGCATCCGACCTGCTCAAGCGCCGAGGCGTCACCCTCTACCACGTCCTGGACGGCTACCTGCGCGACGAGATCTTCATCGATCCGAAGACCTGCGAGTATCTGGGCTACCGCACCCTCGTGGTCGAGGACCACGAGGACAGGCCTTTCGGGACCATGAAGAAGGGCGAGATCCATGACTGGGACGCCCTGATCGCGGCGGCTGTCGTCGACAAGCCGGGGCAGCGGCCCGGCTGACTCCGCGTGGACCGTGGGGCTCGCCCTACATCCCCGGCGGACTCAGCCGATGCGCCAGGTGTCGCCGCCCATCAGCAGATCGGCCAGATCACCCTGGCCCTTCTGTGTCACCGCTTCGTCGAGCTGGCTGGTCATCAGCGTGTCGTAGGCCGGGCGGTCCACGCTGCGGAAGATCCCGATCGGGACGTGGTCGAACGCGGGCTCGTCCAGCCGGGACAGCGCGAACGCCACCGACGGGTCGGGGTTGTGCGCGTCGTGCACCAGGACCCGGTCCTCCTCCACGCTGTCGCGGGGGACGACCTCCAGGCTGCCGTTCGCCGCCCGGATGACCGCCTTGGAGGCCGAGGCGATCGGCCGGCCGTGTTCCAGCTTCAACGTGATGTCGTCGCGCAGCTCCGGGTCCTTGAGCGGTTCGAAGGCGTTGTCGTTGAAGATGTTGCAGTTCTGGTAGATCTCCA
>NZ_BAABFD010000037.1:0-52741 GCF_039540635.1 Nonomuraea ferruginea
CACGAGCAAGATCAAGAGATTACGTGGCCATCGACCAGGATTTCCGATGTCCGTCTACCGGGACCCTTCTGGCCATCTACCTGGAGTCACCTGTCCGCCGACCTGGAGTTTTAGATGGCCGCATACAGGCCTCCAGGGCGGGGGTTCGCGTACGGTACCGGACCTTCACGGTGCCGGGCGGCCTCCACCCAGGGCGGGGGTTCGCGTACGGTACCGGACCTTCACGGTGGCGGGCGGCCTCCAGTGGGGGTCCGCGTACGGACCGGACCCCCACGGCGCGGGGCAGCCTCCCCACGAACCCACATGGAAGCCCGCGTACGGTACCGAATACTCACAGCGCCGGGCAGCCTCCACCACCCCAGGGCGGGGGTTCGCGTACGGACCGGACTCTCACGGTGCTGGGCGGCTCCTCCACGAACCCGGGGGGAGTTCGCGTACGGTACCGAACCTTCACGGTGCCGGGTGGCGTCCACCCAGGGTGGGGGTTCGCGTACGGTGCCGGATGCTTACGGTGCCGGGTGGTTGATCGTGCGGGCGAGGACGAGGAGGCACCGTGGGCTGCCGTCGTCGCGTCGGCCCAGAGCCGTCAAGGGGGCCGTCGTCACGGTGAACCCGGCCGCCGCCAGCTCGGCGCGGACCGCGCTCAGCGGGCAGGTGTTGTAGTACATGACGAACGGCGGGCGCCACAGCGCGTTCCGGGCCCGCATGGCGAGGTCGAACCCGAGCATCGCCCAGTACATGCCCGACGTGACGGGTGGCGGCGCGCCGATGGGGAAGGCGAAGAGCCCGCCGGGCCGCAGCGCGCGACGCACCCCGGCGAAGAGCGCCGGCCGTTCGGCGGGCAGGAAGTGCCCGAGCGCCCCGAAGCTGACCGCGAGGTCGAAGGACCCGGCGAAGGGCAGGGCCCGGGCGTCGGCCTGGACCCACGCGGCGTCCGGGTGCGTCCGGCGCGCCCGCGCGAGCATGCCGGCGCTGAAGTCGACGCCCGTGATCGGTCCCCGGCACAGGGGCGCGAGGACCCGCATGCCCGCGCCGGTGCCACAGCACACGTCCAGCGCCTGACCGAACGGCCCGAGCGGGCGCAGCACGTCGGCCGTGGCGTCGAGGACGCTGTCGGGGGTGCGGAAAGGCGTGTGGTCGAACTTCGGGGCCAGCAGGTCGTAACCCCGCTCCACCGAGGACAGCGCCTGGACCACCAGTTCACGCAGCGACGGACCCTGAGGCGAGAACATCGGCCCAGGGTACTTCGCCCGCCGACGTCGCGTTCGAACACCCGCCCCGAAACGGCGGGCAACCGCCGAAAGCGCCTTCCGCTTCCGCCGCCGTTACGTGCGGACCGGCAGCGCATGGCACGCTTCTCCGTGACGTCACCGCCCGGTGACCCCCTTCTCCGCAACCTGCCGCGATGCGTCATCACCCGGCAGCCCTCTTCTCCGCGACCTCCCGGAGTGCGTCATCGCCCGGTGGCCCTCTTCACCGCGACCTGCCGCGATGTGTCATCGCCTGGCAGCGCCCTTCTCTGCGACCTGTCGCGGTGCGTTATCGCCCGGCGGTGCCCCTCTCTGCGACCTGCAGCGGGGCGTTATCGCCTGGCGGCGTCCCTCCGGGACCTGCAGCGGGGCGTTATCGCCCGGCGGCGCCCTTCTCCGCGACCTGCCGCGGGGCCTCACCGCCCGGCGGCTCCTTCTCCGCGACCCGCCACGGGGCATGATCCGCCGGTTTCCGGTCCGGGGGGCGTCTGGTGAGGCGGGCCGCGATGGGTTGTCCCAGGAGGATGCCGAGGAAGACCAGGACGAGCCCGAAGACCTGCCGGCCGGTCAGCGTCTCGCCGGCGAGCACCGTACCGAGGAGGACTCCCGTCACCGGGTTGAGCAGCCCGATGAGCCCGACCGTACCGGCGCTCAGGTGGCGCAGCCCCGCGAACCAGGCCGCGAAGGCGAGCGCGGTCGCGATGACCGTGACGTAGCCGAAGCCGAGCAGCGCGGGCCCGTCCAGCGAAGGGGGCGCGCCCTCGACCGCGACCGCGACGGGCACCAGCGCGGCGCCACCCGCGATGAGCTGCCAGGACGTGAGCGAGAAGACGTCGACGTCGCCGCTCCACCGCTTGGCCAGCACGTATCCCAGGGACGACATCGTCATGGCGGAGACGGAGGCGAGGATGCCGGTGAGACCGGCCGCTCCCATGTCCTCCAGCAGCATCAGGCCGACGCCCGCGATCCCGACGCACGCCCCGGCGAGATGGGCCACCCGGGGCCGTTCGGACAGGGCGGCCCAGGCGAACAGCATCATCACCATCGGGGAGGTCGCCATGATGGTGGAGGCGACGCTGGTGGGGAGCGTCTGCGCCGCCAGGTAGACCAGGGCGAAGAAGGCGCCCATGTTGAGCGTGCCGAGCACCGCCGACTTCCACCACCACGATCCCCGGGGGAGTCTCCTGCGGACGAGGAGGAGCAGCAGGCCCGCGGGCAGCGCCCGGATCGCGGCGCCGTACATGGGATGGTCGGCCGGCAGGAACTGCTGGGTGACGTAGTAGGTCGCGCCCCACGCCACGGGCGCGATCGCGGTGATGGGCAGCCAGCGGAAGGTAGCTTCCATGGAAGCAATATAACTTCCCGGGAAGATATATTGGAACCATGAGCGAGTACTCGGACCACGTGGCCAGGATCCAGCGAGCGTGGGAGCGCGAACGGCCCGACCTGGACGTGCGGCCGCAGGGCGTGATCGGGCGCCTCCACCGCCTCGCCGGACATCTGACCGAGCAGCTCTGCGCGGTCTACCGCCGCTACGGGCTGGCGGAGGGGGAGTTCGACGTGCTCGCCACGCTGCGGCGCGCCGGCGAACCCTTCGAGCGCGCGCCCGGCGAACTGGCCGCGCACACCATGGTCACCACGGGGGCGATGAGCAAGCGCATCGACCGGCTCGAACGCGCGGGGCTGGTCACCCGCCGCCGCAGCGCGAGCGACGGGCGCGGCCGGGTCGTCGCCCTGACCGCCGCCGGCCGGGAGCTGATCGACGAGGCGTTCACCGAGCACATGCGCAACGAGCGCCGGCTGCTCGACTGCCTGCCGCCCGAGGAGGCCGCCCAGTTGGAGTCGCTGCTGGCCACCTGGCTCGCCTGCTTCGAGACGCCACGCCGGGACGACGCCGGCCGTTGACGTGGGGGCCTTCGCGGCAAAACCCTTAATTTCAGGTTGACTTAGTGGGGAATTTCGGCCAACCTGTGACGCATGCACTCCGGGTCCCTTCTCTGGTCAGACCTGCCCGTCGATCTCGGGCGGCAGGCGAGCGCGCTGTGTACGGCGCCCGCATCCGCGTGACGACGACCGGCATCGACCAGATCAGGAACACCGACATGACCGTGACGACCTCCGCGCCCGCCCGTCCCAGCCTGGAGAGCAGGGCCCGCGCCATCGCCGCCGACCTCGACGCGTGGGTGGGGCGCGTGCGGCTGAACACCGGGGAGCGCTGGTACGAGCGACTCCACCAGGACGACGACCACGAGGTCTGGCTGATCAGCTGGCTCCCCGGGCAGACGACCGGCTTCCACGACCACGGCGGCTCGCGGGGCGCCTTCGCCGTCGCCCTCGGCACCCTCCGGGAGCACGACCTGACCGCCGAACGCGACCTCGCCCCCGGTGAGGCCCGCGCGTTCGGCCCCGGCTACGTGCACGAGGTCCACAACGGCTCCGCCGCGCCAGCGGTCAGCGTGCACGTCTACTCGCCTCCGCTGTCCACGATGAACCGCTACGAGCTCACGGACCACGGCCTGGTCAAGCTGGTGGAGGAGACGGCGGAGCAGTGGTGACGGGACCGCCGCCCGGCGCGCGCACGATCGACCAGATCCTCGACGACAGGCGGAGGCTGCTGCGCCGGCTGCCGCCCGCCGAGGCGCACACCCGGTCCCTCGCCGGGGCGCTCATCGTCGACATCCGCCCGGCGGCCCAGCGGGCGGACGAGGGCGAGGTGCCGGGCGCGCTCGTCGTCGAACGCAACGTGCTCGAATGGCGCTTCGACCCCGCGGGAGAGGCCAGGCTGCCGGTGGCGACCGGCTACGACGTCGAGATCATCGTCCTGTGTTCGGAGGGCTACACCTCCAGCCTGGCCGCCGCCTCGCTGCACGAGCTCGGCCTGACCAAGGCCACCGACGTCGTCGGCGGCTTCCACGCCTGGCGCGCGGCCGGCCTGCCCACGACCGGCGGCACCGCGGCCTGGTACGGCAGCCGGAGGTCGTGATCTTGGGTGTGGCGGCGTGACATAGGACAGCCACCACATGATCATGCCGGGCTTGTGCCGAGTACGAATGCATCAGGATGCACGTCTTGGGGACAGCACTGCATCAAGTCGGTCGAAGCCCTCGGCCACACCGCGGGCCATGGGGGAGGAGACGACGAGATCGCGGGTGTGCTGCGAATCGAACAGCATGGTGGTGGTCAGCGTCGTCCTGTCGTCCTGTTCGGTGAAGTCGTGGCTGACCAGCGACTCGCCCGGGTACCAGTGGTCGTCGAAGGACTCCGTGTAAGCGAGGCGGGCGGGCGGATCGATCTCCCGGTAGACCCCGCCGGAGGACATCGAGGCGCCGTCCGGCCCATCCCAGACGAAGCGCCACTCGCCGCCGAGACGGAGATCGACCTCGGCCACGACCAGGTTCCAGCCGTGCGCGCCGTACCACTTGACCAGCAGCGAAGGTCGGGTCCAGGCGTCGAAGACCAGATGGCGTGGGGCGCTGAAGACCCGCAGCATCACCACAGTCCGGTCGGAAGGCGTCAGAACGGTGACCCCAGCCGTCATGCGGACCACCGCGGATCGCGGCCGATGAGGGCGAGCAGCCGGTCCTGCGGCGGGGCGTCCTCCTCGATCCGCACCTCCGGGCCGAACACCTCCACGCCCGGACCGAACGCGCCGGGCGTGCGGTACTTCTCCAGCAGGTCCGCCGGCAGCGCGGTGATGGCCGACCAGTGGTATTCCACATCGGCGGGGTCCATCGTGTCGTCCTGGCCGGTGGCTCGGGCGAGGTCCCATCCGTGCAACGGAAGATCGGCGCTCGGGACCTTGTCGATGTGCTCCTCGGCCGTCATCCTGCCGGTGGGCGTTTCACACTCGAGGCTCGCCAGCGAAGGGTCGTCCAGGATCGCCTCGACGTCGGCCCGCGCGGAACGGAACGCGGCGACCGGATCCTCGTCCACGGACGGCGCGGCGCTGGGGGTGCGGTCAAGCTGGCGCAGTATCACGCCGTGCATGTCGATGATGTGCCGCACCACATCCCGGGCGGTCCACTTCTCGCACGGGGATGGGTTGTTCCATTGATCAGGGCGTACGGTCGCGACCTTGCGGTCGAAGGCGTCCGCGCGCCGCCGGTAGCGGTCGGCGATCTCACCCATCGTTGGCCTCTTCACCTTTGAGTTCGTCCAGCAGTTCGTCGAGGTTCTGGTAGCGGTCCTCCCAGAACCGGCTATAGCCCTCCAGCCAGTCGGTGGCGGCCTTGAGCGGACCCGCCTGGAGCCGGCAGGGCCGTCGTTGCGCATCCCGGCTCCGGGAGACGAGCCCGGCGCGTTCGAGCACTCTGAGGTGCTTGGAGATCGCCGGCTGGCTCATGTTGAACGGGCGGGCGAGCTCTGTCACGGTGGCCTCGCCAGACCTGAGCCGGGCGAGGATCGCCCGGCGCGTCGGATCTGCGAGGGCGGCGAAGGTGTCGTCGAGCACACTCATCCATAACCTAGAAGTTCAATAACCACCTGGTTTCATACAGCATCGGCGGATCGGGTGTCAACGAGGACTCGTGCGGCGGCCGAAGGTTGTGACCTTTGTGGTTCCGCCGTCGGCTTGCGTCGCCGGTGGTGACAGGTTCGGGCGCGGTGCTGGTGTGGTCCGCTCCGGCGCGTGTGTCATGCGCCGCCCCACATGGGCACGTCGGCGATGTCGTCGTGCTTCCAGCTGAGCTCGTCGCGGACGGAGACGACGCCGTCGACGTTCTCGGCCAGGCGGACGGCGGTGACGGCCTGGCTGTGCTCGGGCAGGGTGCCGGTCAGGGTGACCACGCCCTCGGCGACGGCGACGTCCAGGGCGTGGTCGCCGGCGCGGACGATCTCCCGTACGTGCCGCTCGATGTCCTCGTCGGGGCGCAGGAAGATCTTGATCAGGTCGCGCCGGCTGACGATGCCGACCAGGCGTCCGCCGGCGTCGACGACGGGCAGCCGCTTGACGCCGTAGCGGTCCATCACGCGCGCCGCGGCCACGACCGGCGTGTCGGGGGTGGTGACGCGGGCGGGGCTGGTCATCAGCGCGCCGGCGGTCTCGCCGAGCGACTTGCGGTAGCCGCCGCCCCCGGCGCCCGCGCCGTGGCGGATGCGCGCCCGCAGCGGCGGCCGGTAGTCCTCGCCGTAGTAGAGCTGCTTGAACTCGTGCTTGGCCAGGAGGTCGTCCTCGGAGACGACGCCCAGCACGCGGTTCTCGTCGTCCAGGACCGGGACCCCGCTGACGCCCCGGCTGATGAGCAGCTCGGCCACGGTGTGGAAGGACGCGTTCTGGTTGACGGCGGCGACGTCGGTGGTCATCACGTTCTCGACGATGGCGGTCATGGCGATCTCCTCAGGAGCTTGACCCGGACGACGCCGGGCACGGTGCGGGCGAGCAGCCCGGCGATCTGACCGGTGTGCTCGGAGGGCGGCCCGCTGAGCTCGGCCACGCCGTCGCGCACGGTGACGTCCCAGCTCGGGCCGGAGGGATACTGCTCGCGCAGCGCCGCCTCGACCGCCGCGCGTAGTTCGTCGTCGGTACGGGCGAGCATGGCCATCAGGTCCCGGCGGCTGACCATGCCAACGATCTCCTTGCCGCGGAGCACGGGCAGGCTCTTGATCCGCTTGCCCACCATCAGGTCGACGGCGGTGGTGACGTCGGTCGTCTCGGTGACGGTGACGACGTCGCCGGTCATCACCTCGTTCACCTGGTGCGGCGGCGGCCCGTCCGTCCGGGGGACGGGCGTCACGGTGGCGCGGGGGTCGGGCTCGAACTCCCCGCGCAGCAGATCCAGCTCGCTGACCACGCCGACCAGGCGGCCCGCGTCGTCGACGACCGGAGCGGCGGTGATGTCGTGGCCGTGCAGGATCCGGACGGCCCGCCGCACCGGGTCGGCGCCGCGGACGGTGACCACCGGGCTGCTCATGACCTCGCGCACCAGCATGGCTACCTGCCCTCCCACGCGGAGTCGTCCTGCTTCCAGGTGAGCTTGTCGATGACATCGACGACGCCGTTGACGCGACGGGTCATCCGGACGGCGATGGCGGCCTCGGTGCGGCGCTCCATCCAGCCGGACAGCGTCACGACGCCCTGGTGCACCTCCACCCGCACGCCGGAGGTCTCCACCCACAGCGCGCGGTCGAGGATGTCCTCCCGGACCTCGGCGGCGATCTCCTCGTCGCCGCGCAGGAACAGCTTGACCAGGTCACGACGGCTGACGACGCCCGCCAGCCGGCCGTCGGGGTCGACGACGGCCAGCCGCTTGACGTCGTGCGCGTCCATCAGGCGAGCGGCCTCGACCGCCGACGCCTGGGGGGAGACGGCCACCGCGGGCGCGGTCATCAGCTCGGCGGCGGTGTCGCCCTCGGCCTTCTGCCGTCCCTTGGGGTTGCGCAGCCGGGCGCGGAGCGGCGGCCGGTAGCCCTCACGGTAGAACTGCTCCCTGAACTCCTCCTTGCGCAGGAGGTCGGCCTCGGACACCATGCCGATCACGTGGCGGTCGTCGTCCACGACGGGGACGGCGCTGATGCCGCCGGTGATGAGCGCTTCCGCGATGTCCTTGAACGGGGTGGTGGCGGTGACGGAGACGACCTCGGTCGTCATCACGTCCGCGACGGTCATCCGCATCGGGGTCTCCTTTGTCGTCCCATCCATCGCACCTCATGGAGGAGGCGGATCGAAGGGCCGGAAGTCCTCTGCCGGACGGTCGTTGGTCAGCGCGCCACGCGGGGGCGGACGCTCAGCCGGACGGGGTCCGGCGCGGCGCGTTCTCGACGGCGCGCGCGAGGGCGAGGCAGGCGGCCGTCAGCGTGCGTACCTGTTCGTCGAGGTCGTCGACCCGCTTCTTCAGGGCCAGCAGTTCGGCGTCGATCGCCGGGGCTTCCATGATCACGCGTCCACCGATCATGATCGGTTCACCTCCACATGCCGTGACACCGTCAGGATGGTTTCCCGGGCGGGCCGGGGGAAGCGGCGAACGCCCCTGGTTTCCGGGACCTATGGCTGTGGCCGGCGCCGTCGCGCCGTGGGCCGCCGCCGCTCCGGCCCCGCCGGGGCCTGAAGCTCGCCCGAGCCCGTGGCCGGCCGGCCACCTCTCGGGCGATGCCAGGAGCGCCCTAGTGGGCGGCTTCGTACTTCTCCACCACCGAGGAGGCGATCCGGCCGCGCTCGCTCACCGGCAGACCCTGGGCCCTGGCCCACTGCCGGATCTCGGCGGACTTCTCCCGGCTCAGCGCGCGGGCGGCGCCGCCGGACCCGCGACGGCCGCGCCCGGCCCGCTCGCTCTTGACCGGGCGAGCCTTGGTGATGAAGGGCGACAGCGCCTTGCGCAACGCTTCTTCGTTCTTCTCTCCCAGATCGATCTCATAGGCGACGCCGTCGAGGCCGAACTTGACGACGTTCTCGGACGACATCCGGCTTCCGTCGAGGTCGTCAATGTAAATCTCGCGAATCTGCTTAGCCATGCTGCAGCTCCATAGTCATAGGCTTGCGGTCTACTGTAGCGGTCTTCAGTAGACGGGTTGTCCTCCCGTGACTATGGTGCAGGCGAAACGCGGAGACCGGAGCGTGAAGTCATCCGGGGCGCGCATTGAACCATCCGGAGCGGGCGGGCATGCCGACGGGAGAACGGGCCGATTCATGGCGGGAGAAGGTTGTCCTGAGCGCTTGGGAGCCGGGCGGTCCCGCGCGCCCGATCCGTTCGTCCCACCCGGCGTGACCAGTGCGTAGCCGATAACGGCGGAGGCCCGGTGCAGCGTCCATATCAGCTCGGCATCTCTTCCGCCAGCCTGATTCCCGGCCGTATTGAGAAAAGCCCGTCCGGCGGTTTCCCCGATCCCCCGGAGCGGGGCCCGGCAAAGGCTTCTCCGCGGCGGTTTCGCCGCCGGATGCGGGCCCATGCATCGGGGCGATGAGCGCGTGCTGTCGAAATCGAATTCAGTAGCCCAAGCCGTTCGGTACGTTCCAGACCGGCGCCGGCGCGCATGGAACAGCAGAGCCGCGGACGAAAACTCGCCCGCGGCTCAGTCCCGATCTCTACGCCTCGACGGCCGCCGCGGTGGGACCCGACGGGCGGTCGCCGCTCCGCGCGCGGGGAGCGGTGGAGTCGCGGAGGATGAGCTGCGCGCCCACCCGGTAGGCGCGGCCGTTGGGGGTCTCGCCGTTCTCCGCGCCCCGGGCCTGCTTCAGCTGGTGCAGCAGGAGGTTCATCGCCAGCTCGCCCAGCTCGCTGGCGCCGTTGTCGACCACCGTGATGGCGGGGGACCAGTAGCGCAGCCACGGGATGTCCTCGTAGCACACCAGCGACAGGTCGCCGGGGATGGCGACGCCGGTGCTCGCCAGCGTGGGCAGGATCCCGAACACGGCCTCGTGGTTGGCGGCGAACAGCGCGGTCATCCGCGGCGTGCGCCCCAGCAGCCGGGCGATGGCCTCGGTGCCGAAGGCGGGGGTGAAGGGGCCGCGCTCGATCAGTGACGCGTCCGGGTCGAGGCCGCGTTCCCGCAGCGCCTGCTCGTATCCGGCGAACCGCTCCCGCCCGGAGTTGGCCGTCGGCTCGCCTCCGATGAACCCGATGCGCTCGTGACCGAGGTCGAGCAGGTGGGCGGTCGCCGCGTGGGCGCCCTCCCGGTCGGCGGCCAGCACGGCTGGGGCGGCGCTGTCGATCGGACGGCGGATGACGTTGACCACCGCCACGCCCTCGGCGCGCAGCGCGTTGGTGGTCGCGCCGTTCTTGCCCGTGCCGATCATGACGATCCCGTCCACACCGTGGGCGGCGAGGGTGAGCAGGAACGCCTTCTCCCGCGCCGGGTCGGCGTCGGTGATGCCCAGCATGACCTGGTATCCCTCGGCCGCGGCGCGGCGCTGGACGACCTCGGCGATCGTGTGGAACGACGCGTTGATGAGGTTGTTGAGCACCAGGCCCACCAGGTGGGACTGCCGCGTGCGCAGGGCGCCGGCCAGCCGGTTGGGGCGGTAGTTGAGCCGGGCGGCCGCCTCCTCGACGGCCGCTCGTGTCTCGGCGGAGATCAGCGGGGAGCCGCTGAGGGCGCGAGAGGCGGTGCTGCGCGACACCCCCGCCTCCGCGGCGACCTCCTTCAGTCCGATCCGCATCGTCCTCCTGCCTGGCGTGGATCTTTGGGATCGATCCCATCGTGCACGGTGATCCTTCCAGAAGATCACTCGTACGTCGACGTAACGCCGAGATTTCGCCGGTAAAAACCTGGTTTCGCCCTTGACCGGAAACCGGCGGATGCTACAACCTTATGCAATCGATCCCATTCCAACTTTTTAGAGGTCGAAGAACCGCATGGACCGCGACGACGTCACCTGGCACGGCTACTGGCCTGCCGCTCCCACTCCCTTCACCGCCGACGGGCGCCTCGACGAGGACGCGTGGCGCGCGCTGCTGCGCCTCTACGCCGAGCAGCGCGTGCACGGGGTCCTGGTCAACGGGAGCACCGGCGAGTGGTTCAGCCAGAGCCCGGACGAGCGCCGGCGGGTCGTCGAGATCGCGGCGGAGGAGGTCGCCGGGCGCTTCCCCGTGGTCGCCGGCATCACCGCCTACACGCCGGACGAGGCGATCGGCCTGGCCCGCCACGCCGCCACCGCCGGCGCCGACGGCGTGCTCGCCACGCCGCCGCCGTACGTGCACCCGGGCCCCGACGAGATCGTGGACTACTACGACCGCATCAGCTCCGCCACCGCGCTGCCGTTCATGGTCTACAACTGGCCGCGCGGGGTCGCCGTGGACATCTCCGCCCATCCCGGGCTGGCCGAGCGGCTGGCGGCGCTCGACAACGTGGTCGCCATCAAGGACAGCACCGGCGACTGGCTGCGGATGCTCGGCACCGTCGAGGCGGTCTGCGACCGGGTGCGGGTCTTCGGCAGCTTCCTGCACCGGCGCGGCCTGGCCGTGCTCATGGAGATCGGCGGCGACGGCAACATCGACGGCGGCGGCATGGGAGCCCCGTTCGCCGTCCCCTACTACGAGGCGGTCGCCGCGGGCGACCGTCAGGCCGCCCGCGAGTGGGCCGGCCGCTACGGCGCGCTGTCGTCCCGGCTCATCAACCCGGACTACAGCGGCGTCTACGGCACGCCCATCGCCCAGCTCAAGGCCGCGATGAACCTGCTCGGCCAGCCCGGCGGGCACGTCCGCCCGCCGCTCCTGCCGATCGAGGACGAGGCGACGCTGCGGGCGATCGACGCCGTCCTGACCGAATCCGGCCTGAAGGCCGCGGCGGGAGCCCGGGCATGAGAGCGAAGGCCGTCATCGGGACGCCGCCGCGCACGGTCACGATCCACGTGGACGGCCGGCCGGTCAGCGTCGTCGAGGGCGTCAGCCTCGCGGCGGCGCTCGTCGGCGACCGCACCTGGACCTTCCGCTACAACCCGGTCAGCGAGGAGCCGCGCGGCCCGTTCTGCGGCATGGGCGTCTGCCTCGAATGCGAGGTGACGGTGGACGGCCGGCCCGGCGTGCGGGCCTGCCTGACCCCGGTACGCCCCGGCATGCGCGTCGAGACCGAGGAGGAGCGGGCGTGACCGTCCACGAGCGCGACGTGCTGATCGTCGGAGGCGGCCCCGCCGGGCTCGCCGCCGCGCACCGGCTGGCCGCCGCCGGGCTGAGTGTCACCGTCGTCGACGAGCAGGCGGAGCTGGGCGGCCAGTACTTCAGGCGGCCCGCCCCCGAGGTCGCCCGCGTCTGGGGCGACCACCGCCCCGAGGGCGGGCGCCTGGTCGGCGCCGTGCGCGCGGCCGGCGTCGAGTGCCGCACCGGCCACCTGGTCTGGGGCGTCGGCGACGACGGGCGCACACTGCTGGTCTGCGACCCCGCGGAGCGCCCCGTGCGGCTGCGCGGCCGCTACCTGATCATCGCCACCGGCGCCCACGAGCGCCCCTTTCCCTTCCCCGGCTGGCAACTGCCCGGCGTGACCACGCCCGGCTTCGCCCAGCATCTGGCCGCCGCCGACCACACGCCGATCGGCGAGCGGGTCGTGCTGGCCGGCTCTGGACCGTTCCTGCTGCCGGTGGCCTGCTCGCTGCTGGACCTCGGCGTGACGGTCGCCGGGATCGCCGAAGCGGGCCGTCCCTACCGGCCCAGCACCCGCGCGCTCGGAACCGTACGGCATCCCGCGCGGTTGCGTGAGCTGGCCGGATACGCCGCGCGCCTGGCCCGGGCACGCGTGCCGCTCTGGCAGAACACCGTGGTGGTGCGCGCCGACGGAGGCGACCGGATCACCTCCGTGACGCTGGCCGCCGCCACCGCGCCCACCCGGCCGGTGCGCACGGTCCAGGTGGACGCGCTCTGCGTCGGGTACGGCTTCCGCCCGCAGACCGACCTGGCCAGGATGCTCGGCTGCGCGGTGCGCACCGACCCGGCGACGGGGGACGCGACACCGGAGCTCGACGACTCGGGGCGCTCCTCGCGCGACGACGTGTACGTCATCGGCGAGGCGGCGGGGATCGGCGGCGCGCCCGTCGCGGAGGTCCGCGGCCTCGCCGCCGCGCTCGACATCCTGGGCCGCGAGGGGCACGAACCCCGTGCCGGCGAGGCGCGCGGGCTGGCCGCGGCCGGTCGCCGCCTCGCGCACTTCAAGCGGCTGACCGACGCGCTCTACCCGGCTCCGGCCGAGCTGGCGCGGCTGCTGCCGTCCGCGCTGCCGGACGCCGCCACGCTCTGCCGCTGCGAGGCCGTCTCCGCGGGAGAGGTCCGCGGGATCGCCAGGACCGCCGGCCGCGACGTGAACGCCGCCAAGGCGTGGACCCGCGCCGGCATGGGACCGTGCCAGGGCCGGGAGTGCGGCTTCGCCGTCACCGCCGTGACCCGGGCGTCCCCGGCGGACGGGCTGCCCGCAGGGGTCTTCCCGTCCCGGCTCCCGGTCCGCCCCGTGCCGGTGGCCACGCTGCTGGAGATGGCCGGCGAAGGGGAGCCGGCATGAGGACGGCGGACGTGGTGATCGTCGGCGCCGGCGTGCTGGGCGCGTCGGCGGCGAGCAGGCTGGCCCGCGACGGCCACCGGGTCGTGGTGCTGGAACGCGGCGCCCCCGGACGTGAGGGTTCCGGCACCACCGCCGGGAACCTGCACGTGCAGGCGGTGCACACCCGGCGTCCCGGCCAGGCCGTCCCCCTGGACAGCGCGCGGTTCGCGCCGCTGCAGCGCGCCGCGAGCGACCTGTGGGAGACCGTCGAGGACGACCTGGGCGCCTCGGTCGAGCTGCGCCGCAGCGGCGGGTTCACCGTCGCCGAGACCCCCGAGCAGGTCCAGGAGCTGTACGACAAGCAGGCCTGGGAGAACGCGGCCGGGATCAAGACGGAGATCCTCGGCGGCGACGCGGCCCGCGACGCCCTGCCGCAGCTCGGGCCGACCGTCGCCGCCGCCACCTGGTGCCCGCACGACGGCTACGCCAACCCGCTGAAGGTCACCCCGGCCTACCTGGACGACGCGGTGCGGCACGGAGCCGAGGTGGTGCCGTTCGCGCCGGTCACCGCGATCGCCCGCGAGGGCGGCTCGTGGCGGGTGCGCGCCGGTGCGCGGGAGATCGAGACCCCTGTGGTGATCGACGTGGCCGGGCCGTGGCTGCACAAGATCGCCGCCCTGACCGGGGTCGCGCTCGACATGGCCCCGGTGGCGATCCAGATGCACGCCACCGTGCGCTGCTCGTCGGGCCTGCCGCACCTGGTCCAGCACATCGGCGAAGGACTGTCGGTCAAACAGGTCAACGCGGGCAACCTGCTGGTCGGCGGCGGCTGGCCGGCCCGGCGGCTGAACCTCGACGGCCGCAGCGACGCGGGCGTGGACAGCATGGTGGGCAACCTGGCCCTGGCCGTGCGGATCCTGCCGTTCGTCCGCCGGCTGCGGCTGCTGCGGGCATGGGCCGGGCCGCTCGCGGCCACGCCCGACGAGATGCCGGTGATCGGCGAGGTGCCGGGCAGGCCGGGGTTCCTCGTCGCGGGCGGCACGTACGCCTTCACCTTCGCCCCCTTGTGGGCCGAGACCCTGCGCTGCCTCGTGGCCGGTGCGGAGCCGCCCGTGGACGTCTCCGACCTGGGGCCGGATCGGCTCATGCACAACCTCCCCGAGAAGAAGAGATGAGGAAACGGTGACAGCGATAGACGGGCGAGCGCCCGTGACCGAGCCCGTGTGGCTGTCCGGCGGTCACGTCGTGGACGTGCGATCCGGATCGATCCGGCGGGACACCAACGTCGTCGTACGCGACGGCCGGATCGAACGGATCACCAGCGACGCCCCGCCCCCCGGAGCGCGCACCGTGCCCCTGGGCGGACGCTACCTGCTGCCCGGGCTGATCTCGGTGCACACCCACCTGTCGGTGGTCTACCCGTTCTCGGACAACGACGAGTCGGAGAACCCCGGCATCACGGCTCTGCGCGCGCTGTCCAGAGCTCGCGAGGCGCTGTACGCGGGAGTCACCACGATCCGGACCGTGCACGAGCAGAACCGTGCCGACCTCCTCGTCCGCACCGCCGCCGGCCAGGGCTGGGTGGAGGCGCCGCGGATCGTGGGCGCCGGCCGGGCGATCTCCACGACCGGCGGCCACGGGCAGGGCAGCGGCTGCGCCTACGCCGACGGCTACGACGCCTTCCTGCGCGCCGCCCGCACGGAACTGGCCGCCGGGGCCGACCTCATCAAGATCTTCATCACCGGCGGCATCGCCCACCAGGGCGAGTCGTTCAACGGCGCGCAGATGACCGTCGACGAGATGCGCGCCGTGGTCCGCGCCGCCGACGAGCACGGCACGTACGTGACCGCGCACGCCGGCGCGGGCTCGGCCATCCGCGAGGCGCTCACCGCCGGGGTGCGCGGCTACGAGCACGCCTACGACCTCGACGAGGCCACCGCCAGGCAGATGGCGGCGCAGCGGGTCTACCTGACCCCGACGCTGTGCGTGACCCGCTGCCCCGACTGGATGGCCGAGCACGCCTTCACCCCGTGGCAGATCGAGCGGGCCCTGGAGGTCGGCCCCGGGCATCTCGCCAGCATCCGCACCGCCATCGCGGCCGGCGTCGCCGACCCGTCCGACCCGGAGAAGCCCGGGATCACCTTCCTGGCCGGCACCGACTACCCGCCCGGCGCGCCGATCGAGGACACCGTGGTCGCGGTCCGCGAGATGGAGTTCCTGGCCGAGGCCGGGCTCGACACCCACCAGGCGCTGCGCTCGGGCACCCTCGACGCGGCCCGCCTGACCGGCCTCGAAGGGCAGGCGGGTGTGGTGGAGGAGGGTCACCTCGCCGACCTGATCGTCACCGAGCGCGACCCGCTGAGCGACCTGTCGGCGCTGCGCCGGATCACCTTCGTCATGCAGGCCGGGCGGGTCGTCCGCGACGACCTGCCCGCCGTACCCGACCACCACGCCACGGAGGGCGCACAGTGAGCCAGGACTCCGGCCGCACCCGCTTCGCCGTCGACATCGGCGGCACCTTCGTCGACGCCATCTCCTACGACGACGCCACCGGCGAACTGCGGCTGCACAAGGCCTCCACCACCCCCGACGCCCCGGCACGCGGCGTCCTCGACGCGGTCGGCGGGCTCGCCGACCGGCTGGACGACGTGGAGGCGTTCGTCCACGGCACCACGCTGGGCCTGAACGCGATCCTCCAGCGGCGCGGCGCCGACGTCGGGATCATCACCAACGAGGGCTTCCGCGACCTGCTGGAGATCGCCCGCGCGAACGTGCCCTCCCAGTACATGTACGACTTCTCCTACGCCCCGCCGCCGCCCCTCGTCCCGCGCCGGCACCGCGTCGGCGTGCCCGGCCGCGTGGACGCCCAGGGCACGGTGATCGAGCCGCTGGACGAGGACGCGGTGCGCGAGGCGGGCCGGGTGCTGGTGGAGGAGCACGGCCTGCGCTCGCTGGCCATCTGCTTCCTGCACTCGTACGCCAACCCCGAGCACGAGCGGCTGGCGGCGCGCATCCTGCGCGAGGCGTACCCCGAGGTGTCGGTCTCGACCTCCACCGACATCACCCGCGAGTACCGCGAGTACGAGCGGACCAGCACGGTCACCCTCGACGCCTACATCCGGCCGGTGCTGAACGACTACATCGCCACCCTGGAGTCGCGGCTGAACGACTCCGGGCTGACCCACCCGCTGCACATCATGCGCTCGGGCGGCGGCGCGATGACCTCCGAGCTGGCCAGGCAGGCGCCGCTGATGACCGTGCTGTCCGGGCCCGCGGGCGGCGTGGTCGGCGCCTCCTTCCTGGCCCGCGAGCAGAACCTGCCGAAGGTGATCACCTTCGACGTGGGCGGCACCAGCCTGGACTGCTGCGTGATCGAGGACGGCGAGCCCGGCGAGGTGCACGAGGCCGCCATCGACGGCTTCCCGCTGCTCATCCCGATCTTCGACATCCGCACCGTGGGCGCCGGCGGCGGCTCGATCGCCTGGATCGACGAGGGCCTGCTCAAGGTCGGCCCGCACAGCGCGGGCGCGGTGCCCGGCCCGGTGGCGTACCGCGCCGGCGGCACCGAGCCGACCGTCACCGACGTGGCGCTGGTCCTCGGCTACCTGGACCCCTCCGGGTTCCTGGACGGCGACATGACCATCGACGCCGACGCCGCCCGCGCCGCCGTGCGGACCGAGCTGGCCGAGCCTCTCGGCGTCGACGTCACCAAGGCGGCGGCGAGCGTCTTCCAGGTCCTGCTGGCCCGCACGGTCGGCGCGCTGCGCGAGATCACCGTGGAGCGGGCGCTGGACCCGAGGGAGTTCGCGCTGCTCGCGTTCGGCGGGGCGGGGCCGCTCCTGGCGCCCATGCTGGCCCGCGAGATGGGCATCGCCACCACGATCGTGCCGCAGGTCCCGGCCGCGTTCTCCGCCTTCGGCATGCTGATGTCGGACCTGGAGTACGAGTTCGCCACCACGGTCCTGCGCCCGCTGACCGACGAGACGCTGGCCGCGGTGGAGGACACGTTCGCCGAACTGGAAGGGCAGGGCGAGGAGGTGCTGTCCGCCCAGGGCGTCAAGCCCGAGGACCGCACCCTGATCCGCCGCCTGGACGTGCGCTACCACGGCCAGGAGCACAGCCTCGGCATCGACCTGGTGCCGGGCGACACCGCGGCGTCCGTGCTCGCCCGCTTCAGCGAGCAGCACGAGGCCCGCTACGGCCACGCGATGCCGGAGCCGGGCCAGATCCTGACGCTGCGGGTGCGCGCGGTGGGCCGGCTGGCCAAGCCGGGCCTGCGCGAGCTGCCGCCGGCCGGGACCGCCACCCCCGAGCCGATCGCCGAGCGCCCGGCGTTCGACGTCGCGACGGGCGAGACGGTCCCGTTCCCGGTGTACGCGCGGGCCACCCTGGGCGCCGGCCACGAGGTGAGCGGGCCGGCCATCGTGGAGGAAGGCACCTCCACCACGGTCATCTTCGGAGACCAGCGGCTCACCGTCGACCGATACGGGCAACTGGTGATCACGGGAGGCCAGGCATGAGCACGGGCGAGCGGCTGGACGGCGCGACCGTCGAGGTGATCAGGAACTACCTGGTCTCGGTGGGCGAGCAGATGCGCCGCACCCTGGTCAGGGCGGCGTTCAACCCGGTCATCTACGAGGTGCTGGACTTCGGCATCTCGATCTACAACGCCGACCTGGACCTGACCGCCGAGGCGGCCGGCATCACCTCGTTCCTGGGCGCCAACGACTACGCCATCGTCAAGGGCGTGGAGTACGTCGGCCGCGAGAACCTCGCGCCCGGCGACGTCTACCTGCTGAACTATCCGTACTGGAGCGGCGCGCACTCCTACGACGCGATGCTCTTCGCCCCGGTGTTCCGGGACGGGCACGACGGCCCCGCGGCCTACCTGGCGGTCCGCGCCCACTGGATGGACCTGGGCGCCAAGGCCCCCGGCTACGTCCTGGACTCGACCGACATGCACCAGGAAGGCCTGATCTTCCCCGGCACGAAGATCGTCAGCGGTGGCGAGCCGGTGCGGGACATCATCGAGCTGATCCGGTTCAACTCCCGGCTGCCCGACCTGACCATCGGCGACTTCCACGCCCAGCTCGCGGCGCTGCGCACCGGCGAGAACCGGCTGGCCCAGGTGTGGGAGAAGTTCGGCGGCGAGACCGTGGACCAGGCCATCCGGCAGCTCATCGAGCACGGCGAGCGGGTCGCCCGCAAGGCCGTGGCCGCGCTGCCCGACGGCTCCTGGACCGCCGTGGACTACTGCGACGACGACGGCATCACCGACGACCTGATCCGGATGGAAGTCAAGGTCACCATCGACGGCGACCACATGGAGGTCGACTTCAACGGCTCCGACGGAGCCGTGCTGGGCCCGGTCAACCTGCCCATCGGCGCCACCGAGAGCCTGGCCAAGGCCACGTTCAAGGAGCTGACCAGCGCGGACGAGCCGTCCAACGCCGGGCACTACCGGGCGCTGTCCGTCGTGGCCGACCCCGGCAACTTCTTCAACGCGCAGTATCCGGTGGCGACGTTCACCCAGTGGAGCGCCATCGTCGCCTTCGAACTGCTGCACAAGGCCCTGGCCCAGGTGCTCGACACCATCCCGGCCTCCTCCGGCGGCGACGAGCCGGGCTTCATGGCGCTCGGCAACGACCCGCGCACCGGCGCCGACTTCGTCATCAGCAACAACGAGGGCATCGGCTGGGGCGCGCGCAAGGACCGCGACGGCGCCAACGCCCAGCAGCACCCCTCGCAGAGCGTGGTCCGCAACACCCCGATCGAGGTGCTGGAGCACAAGTCGACCGTGTTCCACGAGCGGCTGGAGCTGATCCCCGACTCCTGCGGGGCCGGCCGCTTCCGCGGCGGCGTGGGCGTGCTGCGGCAGGTCCGCTACCTCGCCGACGGCGAGGTGCTGTCGATGAAGAAGAAGAGCAAGACCCGCCCCTGGGCGCTGGACGGCGGCCACGAGCCCGAGCCCAGCGAGATGGTGCTGTGGCCGGGCACCGACCGGGCCAAGCGGGTCGGCATGTACCGGGCGGCGATGCGGGCGGGGGACCGCTTCGTCAACCGCACCGCGGGCGGCGGCGGGTACGGCGACCCGCTCGACCGCGACCCGGCCGCCGTGGTCGCCGACGTGCTCGACGGCTACGTCAGCGCGGAGGCGGCGGAGCGGGTCTACGGCGTCGTCGTGGACGACTCCGGAGCCTGGCGGCCCACGCCGGCCAGAGCGGCGCGAACGGCCGCCCCGGAGTCCTGACCACGTGGGACACGGCAAGGCGCCGTGGCCGGAAGCAGGTGTTCGCCGCAACGGCGTACTCATGAAGGGTAGAAGATCCATGCACCACCGCATCCCCCCATCAGCGGGACCGTCCCGCCGGGTCCGTCCCCTGCGTCTGGTCGCGGCCGCCCTGGCCGCCTCCCTCGCCCTCGCGGCGTGCGGCGGCGGCGGCGCCGGCTCCACCGGGGCAGGCGCGGACGCGCGCAAGCAGACGCTGATCATCGCCGAGAACGAGCCCCCGGCGACCTTCGACCCCGTCCAGGCGGACAACTCCACCGTGGACGAGGTGTCCATCCCGGCCTACGACACGCTGCTGCGGTACGAGGGCAACGAGCTGTCGCCGTCGGTCGCCACGGAGTGGAAGTTCGACGAGAAGGGCACCGCGCTCGACCTGACGCTGCGCGACGACGTGACCTTCCACGACGGCGCCAAGCTGACGGCCGCCGACGTGAAGTACACGCTCGACCGCGTCGCCCGGCTCGGCATCGGCGTCGCGTCCCTGGTGAGCGCCTACGACTCCACCGAGGTCGTGGACGACACCCACGTGCGGATCAACCTCAAGCAGCCGAACGCGCCGTTCGCCTCCGCGCTCACCCGCGTCTACCTGCTCAACTCCAAGCTCGTGACGGCCAACGCCGGCGACGACGACGGCCAGAAGTGGCTGGCCACCAACGACGCCGGGTCCGGCCCGTACAAGCTGGCCGGCTACACCGCCAACCAGGAGGCGCGCTTCACCCGCTACGACGGCTACTGGGGCGGTTTCACCAACCAGGCCAAGGACGTGGTGTTCCGCTACCTCCCGCAGGCCGCGACCCAGAAGACGGCGCTGGCCTCGGGCGATGTCGACATCGCGATGGACATCGCGCCCACCGACTGGGCCGGGATGGAGGGCTCCGGGTTCACGGTCGACAAGGCCGACACCAACGTCCAGCTGTACGTGTTCTTCAAGATGAAGGACTCGGCGGTGTCGAACCCGAAGCTGCGTGAGGCGATCGCGCACGCCTACGACTACGACCAGCACGTCAGCGCCATCCTCAAGGGAGCCGGCAAGAAGGCCGTCGGCGTCCTGCCCAGCGGCATGACCTGCTTCGACGAGACCACGCCGCAGCCGGTCAGGGACGTGGCCAAGGCCAAGCAGATCCTGGCCGACGCCGGGCTGAGCGGCGTCACGCTCACCATGACGTACCTGAAGGCCACGGCGGAGATGGAGCAGGCCGCCACGCTGCTGCAGTCCAACCTGTCCGAGATCGGCGTCAAGCTGAACCTGGAGGCCATCACCTACCCGCAGTACGTCGAGCGGCTGAAGACCAACGAGACCACGCCGGACCTCGGCATGATCTACGGCTTCCCGCCGTACCCGGACCCGGACGCGGTGCTGTACCTGCAGTTCCACTCCAGCTTCGCCAACGGCGGGCTGAACAGCGGCGGCTACGACAACGCCGAGGTCGACAAGCTCACCGAGCAGGGCCAGCAGGCGACCGACGAGGCCGAGCGGTGCGCCGCGTACAGCGAGGCCCAGAAGCTCATCGCCGCCGACCACTACGCCGTCAACCTGGCGAACTCGCAGTACGTGACGGTCCTGCGCCAGGGCCTGACCGGCTACACCTACCAGCCGGCCCACCACCAGACCGTGGACGTCTACAAGATCCAGGTCGGCTGAGCCGCGGTACGAGGAGGGACCCCCGCATGGCCCGTTTGCTGCTCCGGCGGCTCGTCACGAGCGTCGTCGTGCTGGTCGGCCTGGCCGTCGTCACGTTCCTGATGACCCAGGTGCTGCCCGGCGACCCGGCCCGCGCCGCCGCCGGGCGCAACGCGACAGCCGAGCAGGTGGCCGCCGTCGCCGCCCGGCTGGGCCTGGACCAGCCGGTGTGGGACCAGTTCCTGGCCTACATGGGCCGGCTGTTCCAGGGAGACATCGGGACGTCGGTGTTCACCCAGCGCCCGGTGCTGGAGGATGTCGCGGCCATGCTGCCCTCCTCGCTGGAACTGGTGCTCGCCGCCATGGTGATCAACATCGTGGTGGCGGTGCCGCTGGGGACGTACGCCGCCTGGCGGAGCGGCCGGGCGGCGGACGCCGCCGCCCGGCTGATCACCCTGCTGGGCGCGGCCGTGCCGGTGTTCTGGCTCGGCCTGATGCTCCAGCTGGTGTTCGCCGCCGAGCTCAGGGTGCTGCCCCTCACCGGGCAGCTCTCCTTCGGCCGCCAGGTGCCGGCCATCACCGGCATGACCTCGGTGGACGCGCTGCTCAGCGGAGACATGGCGGCCTTCGGCGACGCCATGGCCCACCTGCTGCTGCCGGCCGTGACGCTCGCCGCGTCGTTCGTGGCGGTGGTGGCCAGGACCGTGCGCTCCTCCATGCTCACCGCGCTGAGCCGCGACTACATCGCGCTGGCCCGGGCGACCGGCGCGTCGGAGTTCCGCGTGGTGGTGCGGCACGGGCTGCGTAACGCGCTGGTGCCCGCCAGCACCATCCTCGGCATGCAGCTCGGCTGGATGCTCGGCTCCACCGTCCTGGTCGAGTCCGTCTTCGGCAGGACCGGCATCGGCTCCTACGCGGTGACCGCGGTGCTGCAGAACGACCTTTACGCCGTGATCGGCACGGTTCTCGTGATCGGAGTGGTCTTCGTGCTGGCGAACATCGCCGTCGACCTCGTCCAGCTCTGGCTGAACCCGAGGCTGCGCCACACCGGCGCCCGCGCCCGGCGCACGACCGTACCTTCAGAGGCCCCCGCGACGGAGGTGCCGGCATGAGCGCGCACGCCGCCGCCAAGCCGCGGACCCGGCGCCGGGTGCCCGTCGTGGAGGGGATCGCCCTCGCCGTGGCGGCGCTCGTGGTGCTGATGGCCGTCGCCGGGCCGCTGCTCGCCCCGTACGACCCGTACGCGGTGGACCTCTCCCGGTCGCTCCTGCCGCCGTCGGCCGAGCACTGGCTCGGCACCGACTCCAACGGCCGGGACGTGCTGAGCCGGGTCCTGTACGGCGCCCGCGTCACCCTGCCGGCGACCCTGGTCGTCATCGCCGCCTCCACGCTGATCGGCCTGCTGATCGGCACGCTCGCGGCGCTCGGCGGGAAGGTCGTCGACGAGGTGCTCATGCGGATCACCGACATCGGGCTGTCGCTGCCGGCGATCATCCTGGCCCTCGGCCTGGCCGCCGCGCTCGGGCCCGGCCTGTCCTCCGCGGTCATCGCGCTGTCGCTCACCTGGTGGCCGGGTTACGCCCGGCTGGTGCGCACGCTCGTCCGCGAGGTCAAGGACGCCGAGTACGTCGACGCGGCCCGCGTCATGGGCGTCCCGCAGGGACGGCTGATCTTCCGGCACATCCTGCCCAACGCGCTCAACACGCTCTACGTGCAGACCACGGTGGACGTGGGCGCGGTGATGCTGGTGATCTCCGGCCTGTCCTTCATCGGCGTGGGCGCCCAGGTGCCCTCGTCCGAGTGGGGCGCGATGATCGCCGGTGAGGCCAACAACCTCACCAACGCCTGGTGGGCCGTGGCCTTCCCGGGCCTCGCCCTGCTGCTGACCGCCCTGGCGTTCAACCTGGTGGGCGACTGGCTGCGGGTGCGCAACGACCCGACGATCCGTCAGGAGGCGCGATGAGCACCGACCCCCTGCTCCGCATCCGGGACCTGCGGGTGTCCTACCCGGCGGCGGGAGGCGCGGGAGGCGCGGGAGGCATGGCCGAGGTCGTCCACGGCGTGGACCTCGACCTCGCGTCCGGCGAGCGGGTCGCCCTGGTCGGCGAGTCGGGGTCCGGCAAGTCGGTCACGGCGCGGGCCGTGCTCCGGCTGGATCCGGACGCGCGGCTGTCCGGCGGCATCGAGCTGGAGGGCGTCGACCTGCTGGGGCTGCCGCAGCGCCGGATGCGCGAGATCCGTGGCGGCCGGGTCGGCCTGGTCTTCCAGGACCCGCTGGCCTCGCTCAACCCGGTGATGACCATCGGCCGCCAGGTCATGCAGCCGCTCGTCATCCGGGGCGTGTCCCGGCGGGTGGCCCGCCGCCGGGCGATCGAGCTGCTGGAACGGCTGGGCGTGCGCGACGCGGAGCACCGCGTCGACGACTACCCGCACCAGTTCTCCGGCGGCATGCGGCAGCGCGTGGTGATCGCCATCGCGGTCATCGCCGAGCCCGCGCTGCTCATCGCCGACGAGCCCACGACCGCGCTGGACGTGCGGGTGCAGGCACGGGTCCTGGAACTGCTGCACGAGCTGGCCGCCGAACGCGGCATGTCCATCCTGCTGATCACCCACGACCTGGGCATCGTCGCCGGGTTCGCCGAGCGGGCGGTGGTGATGCGCCACGGCCGGGCCGTCGAGACCGGCACCGTCGACCAGATCTACAACGCGCCCCGGCACGACTACACCAGGGCGCTGCTGGCCGCCGTCCCGCGCATCGGCGGCGACGTCACCCGGCCGTTGGCCGTCATCGGCGCCGCCGGGAACGCGCCCGAGGAGGAGGAATCGTGAGCGAGCCGCTGCTCCAGGTCCGTGACCTGGTCAAGACCTTCGGCGGGCGGCGCGTGCTGGGCGGCGTCTCCTTCGACGTGGCGCCGGGCGAGGTGCTCGGCCTGGTCGGGGAGTCCGGGTCGGGCAAGTCCACCACCGCGCGGTGCGTCACCCGGCTCACCCGCCCGGACAGCGGCCGGGTCCTCCTCGGCGGCCGCGACGTGCTCACCGCCGGGCGGCGCGAGCTGCGCGCCCTGCGGGCGGACATGCAGATGGTCTTCCAGGACCCGTACTCGTCGCTGAACCCGCGCATGACCGTGGCCGAGCTCGTCGGCGAGCCGCTGCTCGTGCACGGGCTGGAACCCGATCGCCGGCGGCGCCGCGAACGGGCCGCGGAACTGCTGGAGACGGTCGGCATGTCGGCCGAGCACCTGGACCGCCACCCGCGCTCCTTCTCCGGCGGGCAGCGCCAGCGCATCTCCATCGCCCGCGCCCTCGCGGTGGAGCCGCGGCTGCTCATCTGCGACGAGCCGGTCTCGTCGCTGGACGTGTCGGTCCAGGCCCAGGTGCTGAACCTGCTGCGCGACCTGCGCGAGCGGCTGGGCCTGTCCATCCTGTTCATCGCCCACGACCTGGCGGTCGTCTACTACCTCTGCGACCGGGTGGCGGTCATGCTCGACGGCGAGCTGGCCGAGATCGGCACCCGCGAGCAGATCTACGGCGAGCCGAGCCACCCCTACACCCGCTCGCTGCTCGACGCCGTGCCCGTCCCCGACCCGGCGCTCGCCAAGCGGCGCCACACCACCGCATGAAGGAGCACCACGTGGAGAATCTGCGCATGTTCGTCAACGGCCAGGCGATGTCGGGCGGCAGCCTGAACGCCGCGCTGGCCGGCGCGCGGTTCCTGGGGCCGGCGACGACGGCGCCCCGCTACCGGTTCTACTCCGTACGCGACGAGTTTCCCGGCCTCCACCCGGTCGGCGACGGCTACGCGGTGCCCGGCGAGCTGTACGAGGTCACGTACGAGATCCTGCGCGACCACCTGCTGCCGGGCGAGCCGCCCGAGCTGGAGCTCGGCGTGATCGAGCTGGCCGACGGCAGCGGCTCGCTGTCGATGCGGATGCGCGCCGAGGCGCTGGAGGCGCCGGGCGTCGTGGACATCAGCGAGGCCGGCGGCTGGCGCGCGCACCTGGCCGGAGCCGGCGGATGAGCGACCCCGTGGTGATCCGCGGCGGCACGGTGGCGGAGGCGAGCTGGTGCGCCCCCGCCGACGTGTTCGTCGTGGACGGACGGGTGACCGCGCTGGCCGAGCCGGGCACGCCCGCGCCGCGCGGCACCGCCGAGATCGACGCCGGCGGCATGCTGGTGCTGCCCGGCGGCGTCGACCCGCACTGCCACGTCGGCTTCACCTCGGGTGACTTCACCTCACTCGACGACTACGCCCAGTGCACGACGGCCGCGGTGTTCGGCGGCACCACCACCATCGTGGACTTCGCCATCCCGCGCCCCGGCCAGGCCCCCGCCGACGCCGCCCACGCCCAGCGGGCCAAGGCGGCGGGCGGCCTGTGCGACAGCGCGCTGCACGCCTGCGTCGTGGACTGGGACGAGACGGTGCCCGACCAGCTCCGCTCACTGGTCGCCGACGGCATGCCGACGGTGAAGATGTTCACCACCTACCGCGGCGAGACGATGGCCGACGAGGACACGATCCTGCGCACCATGTCCACGCTGCGTGACCTGGGCGGCATGGTGGTGATCCACTGCGAGGCCAACCACATCATCGAGGATACCCAGACGCGCTGCTCGCACGACGGCCGGATCGGCGCCGAGCACATGGCGGCGACCCGGCCCGAGCTGGCCGAGACCGCGTCCGTGGCCGAGGTGCTGGCCATCGCCGAGTCCCTGAAGGCGCCGGTCTACTTCGTGCACCAGTCCACGCCGGAGGCCGTCGAGCTGGTGGCCGCGGCCAGGCGGCGCGGCCTGGCGGCCTACACCGAGTCCGTCGCGCACCACCTGGTGCTGGACGACGGGCTCTACGCCGGGGCCGCCCCCGAGCGGTTCGTGTGCTGCCCGCCGCTGCGCCCGCGCCCGGTGGTGGACGGTCTCGCCCGCCACCTGGCCACCGGCGAGATCACCACGATCGGCAGCGACCACTGCTGTTACGACGTGGCGCAGAAGGAGTCACGCCGGTCCGACGTGCGCGCCATGCCGAACGGGCTGCCCGGCGTCGAGACCCGGCTGCCGGTGATCTTCTCGGAGTTCGTGGCGGGCGGCGCGCTGCCGGTCAGCCGGTTCGTCGAGCTGACCGCGGCCAACCCCGCCCGGACGAACGGCCTGTATCCCCGCAAGGGCACCCTCATGCCGGGCGCCGACGCCGACATCGCGATCTGGGACCCGTCCGCCCGCTGGACGATCACCTCAGGCGACCTGCACATGGCGACCGACTACACGCCGTACGAGGGGATGACGGTCACCGGCAGGCCGCGCACCGTCCTGGTCGGCGGCCGGGTGGTGGTCCACGACGGCGTGCTCGCCGACGCCACCCCGCGAGGCCGCCACCTGGCCGCGAACCCGATCACACCGGCGCCCGCCCGCCGCTGAGCGGAGGACCGTCCGGCCCGGCGGGCGGTCCCGGCGGCAGCAGCGGTCGCGGCGGGAGCGGGGACGAGTAGACGACGCTCGTGGTGACGCCGCCGAGCGCGCCGATCCGGCCGCTCACCCGTTCCAGGTGCTTCATGTCCGTGGCGACGACCTTCATCACGAAGCAGTCGTCGCCCGTGACGTGATGGGCCTCGATCACCTCGGGGAGCTCGGCGAGCAGGCTGTGCAGCGGCTCGTAGGCGCTGCTCGGGTAGCGCAGGCGCAGGAAGGCCATGATCGTGAACCCGAGCCGCTCCGGGTCGACCTGGGCGCCGTAGCCGGTGATCACGCCCGCCTGTTCGAGCCGCCGGACGCGCTCCGCCGTCGCGCTGTGGCTCATGTTGATGCTCCGCGCCAGGTCCGCGACGCTCTGCCGGCCGTTCGCCTGGAGAGCCCGCAGGATGCTCGCGTCGACCTTGTCGAGCTCGTAAGGGACACTGAAGGTCATGTCTTAGATATTGCATCAAATTCCCCGCTATAGCGGTGGAATGCCGGTGATCGGCTCTTCAACCGAGGCCGGAGCCGTCAGTATCGTCGAGGCATGTCACCCGTCACTTCCGCCGCGAGCGCTCTCGTGGCCCACTTCGCCGGCAAGCTCCAGTTCGAGACGGACCCCTCCGACGTGCACGCCGACCAGGAACGCGGCGCCCGGTTCGTGCTGATCGACTCCCGGGGGGACGACGCCTGGACCCAGGGCCGCGTCACCGGCGCCGTCCACCTGCCGACCGCGCGGATCGCCCGTCGCGCGCCTCTGGAGATCCCCCTGGACATGCCGGTCGTCACCTACTGCTGGGGACCCGGCTGCAACGGCGCCACCCGCGCCGCGCTGGAGTTCGCCAAGCTCGGCTACCAGGTGAAGGAGATGATCGGCGGGTTCGAGTACTGGGCCCGCGAGGGCTACCCTGTCGAGGACGACCACGGCCGGGTCGTCCGCGCGGTGGACCCGCTCACCGCTCCCGCGCACGCCATCGGCTGCGACTGCTGACCCCGCCCGGCCGGGACCGGCTTCGCCGACGTCGCCACCAGGGGTGTATCAACCGCTATGGTTAGCATAGATTCAGGACCTCGGGCGATCACCTCCACGAAGGGGCGACATGACGAACGGTACCCGGCCGCCCAAGGCCGCGATGCTGGTGGCCCAGCGGATCATGCGTGACGTCAGCCGGGACGACCTCCACCCCGGCGACATGCTCCTGCCCGAGCGCATCATGCTGGAGAAGTACGAGATCGGGCGCGGCACGCTCCGTGAGGCCCTGCGGCTGCTGGAGTTCCACGGCGTCATCGCCCTCAAGCCCGGCCCCAAGGGCGGCCCGGTGCTGCTCGACCCCGACCCGTCCCACCTGGCCAGCACCATGCTGCTGCTCATGCAGGTCAAGCAGGCCCCGTTCCGGGCGATCATGGAGGTGCGGGCCACGCTGGAGCCCAAGACGGGCGCCCTGGCCGCCGAGCGCATGAGCGACGACCAGATCGCCGAGCTGGGCCGGTGCCTGGCCGACATGCGTGACCACATGGACGACGACTACATCTTCTTCGACACCAACCAGCGCTTCCACGACATCATCGCCTGGGGGTCGGGCAACGCGCTCTTCGGCTACATCGTCGACTCGCTGCTCGGCATCCTCGACGGCACCGTCGCCGCCGTCGACTACAGCGCCGTGGGCAGCGACTATCCGCAGCGCAGGCGCAAGGCCATCCTCAAGGCCCACGAGGAGATCTACGCCATGATCGCCGCCCGCGACGCGGCGGGCGCGGAGGCCCGCATGCAGGAACACATCGACGCCTACGTCCGCTACGTCGAGCGCAAGCATCCGAAGCTGCTGGAGCAGACCATCCGCTGGGACGCGCGGTCCTGAGGTGGAGGGCCGCGAGCGGCCCTCCACCCGGTCACAGACCGGCCGGCCAGTCCGCCTTCTTCCAGGGGTCGCCCGCCCGCATGCGCAGCCGGTCGCCCAGCGCCTGCGGATACTCGCGGACGTCGACGAAGTACATGTAGGCCTGCACCCGCTCGCTGAACCGCCAGCCGTCAGGGCCGCGCCGGTAGCGGTCGTGGTAGCGGAGCGCGGTGATCATCGGCGCGCCGTCCCGCCACACCTCGGCGTGCGAGGAGACCAGCCCGGTGGCCACGTCCGGGTCCTCGTCGTCGAAGTCCACGACGTGGCCGTGGGTGAAGTGGTTCGTCGGCCCGAGGGCGGCGAACCGGCCGCCGAAGTAGGCGGCGATCGCCGCGACGCCCTTGCCCTTGCCTGGCCCGCTCATGGTGCGCAGCTCGGCGTCCTCGGTGAAGAGCGCGCAGACGCCGTCCAGGTCGCGCTCGTCCACCGCGAACCCGTACCGGACGGCCAGGCCGCGGATCTCCTCCAGGTCCTCCAGCCGGCGGATCCGGCTCTCCAGGTCGCTCATGTCCGTCCTCACTCCGGCAGCGGCAGGCCGTTCGCGGCCTCGTGGATCTGGACGTAGACGTTGCGGTAGAAGGTCTTGGCCTTGGCCTTCATGCGCTCGGTCGCCACCGTGCCGTTACGGTAGTTCTGCTGGTAGTCGGGGTTGTCGACGACGGAGACGTCCTCCAGCTCGTAGATGCACAGGTAGTTCGGCCGCCCGTCCAGCGCCTTGTACCTGCGCGCGCTCAGGAAGCCCGGCACCAGGCCGATCTTCTCGGGGATGTGCTCCTCCTCGTACCAGGTGTTGAACTCCTCGTCCAAGGAGTCGGGGATGTCGAACATGGCGACCATCACGCCTGGGCGCTTCGTCATGGTTGTGCCCTCCCGGGGTCATAATTGGTATGCATGATTAGTATGGTGACCACGTTGCCATGTCAAGAAAAGGTGAGAGCGTCATGAAGGTGTCGGTGCGCTGTTTCGGCTTCCCGCTCACGTGGTACCGGCCCATCGCGGAGACGGCCGAGCAGGAGGGGTTCCACGGGCTGTGGATCCCCGACCACGTCGTCTCGCCGACCATGACCGACGGCAAGTACCCGTACAGCGCGCACGGCCGGCCGAGCTTCGACCCGGCGACGCCGTTCGCGGACCCGCTGGTGATGGCGGGCCACCTGGCGGCCGCGACCTCCCGGATCCGGCTGGGCATCGGCGTCTACGTGCTGCCGCTGCGCCACCCGCTCATCGCCGCGCGCTCGGTGATGTCCGCCCAGGAGCTGTCCGGCGGACGGCTCGTGCTCGGGGTCGGCGTGGGCTGGATGCGCACCGAGTTCGAGTCCCTGGACCAGGAGTTCTCCGGCCGCGGCGGCCGCACCGAGGAGATGCTGGACGTCATGCGCCGGGCGTGGACCGGAGAGCCGGTGCGGCACGAGGGCCGGTGGTACTCCTTCCCCGAGCTCACCGTCGCCCCGCCGGTGACCGCGCCGGTGCCGGTGCTCATCGGCGGAGCCAGCGAGCGCGCCCTGGCCCGCGCCGTCCAGCACGGCGAAGGCTGGTACGGCCCTCCCGGCACGGCGGACCAGACCGCTACCTACGTCACCGCGCTCCAGGCCGAGCTGGAGCGCCAGGGCCGCGAGCGCTCCTCCTTCCACATCGTGGCGCGGGCCCCGGAGGACGAGCCGCTCGCCGGCGTCCGGGCGCTGGCCGAACGGGACGTGGACGAGGTGGTGCTGAACCTGCCCAGGGCCGTGGCGGAGGTCGGAGAGGTCACCTCCTGGATCACCGAGGCCGCGGCCCGGCTGCGCGCCGACGGCGCCCTCGCCTGAGTACGGCCCGCCGAGGGCCTGTTGAAGATCACGTCAACAGATCGAGGCGTCTCCGGACGGGGATCCGGGCGCCCCGGTCGCCGGGGCGTCCCCGCTGCGGGACCCGCCGCGCTATCAGTGATAACCAATCGTACGGAATCCACAGAGGGTGCAGGGCCAGGGCGCGGCGCGCTCCGGCCGTCGCTTACCCTGCCCTCATGAGGGTCCGTCCGGGCCTGCCGAGTCCGTCACCGGCAAGATCTGGCTGCTCGCAGACGTTCCGGTGACGCCAAGTCGACGCCGGGAAATCGTTGACGTTGCGCTCTACTGTCCCTATCGTTATCAGGAATTATTGAGGCCTACCTGCACGCCCCCCGGAGATGAGCGCTCCTATGGTTCGTTCCACAAAACTCATTGCCTCGGCCCTCGCGGTCCTGCTCACGGTTCTCGTCAGCGGATGCGCATCCTCCTCGCCGGAGGGTGGCGAGAGCGCCGCGTCCGGCGATGGCGGGCTGACCACGATCAGTTACATCGACGCCGGCTCGGCCTGTCTGTGCAGCTATCCCAGGCTGCAGGCGGAAGCCCAGGGCTACTTCGCCCAGCAGGGCATCGAGATCGACAACAAGACCTCCATCTTCAACGCCAACCAGCTGATCCAGGCCGTCGCCCAAGGTCAGGCCGACATCGCGCTCACCGGCGGGACGGCTCCGCTGGCCTCGGCCGCGGCCGGCAAGCTGGTCAAGGTGGTGGCGGTGCTCGGCGCCCCGGCGCCCGAGCAGATCACGCTCAACAACCAGACGCTGGAGAAGCTCGCCCAGAAGGGCGTCACGCCTGAGTCCCCGTACCAGGAGAAGCTCGCGGCGCTCAAGGGTTTGAAGATCGCTTCAGCGGCGACCGGCTCCACGACGGACCTCCTGTTCCGGCAGATCCTCACCCTCGGCGGCCTCAAGCCGGACAGCGACGTGACGATCCAGCCGTTCAGCGACGCCGCCGCCGGCACCGCCGCGGTCAAGCAGGGCGCGTCCGACGGGCTCGCCGGGTTCCCCAGCCAGACCACCGGCCCCGAGGCCGACGGCTGGGGCAAGGTGTTCATCGACATCGTCAAGGACGCCCCCGAAGCGGCGAACATCCCCTACATCGTGGTGGCCGTCAACCCTGACTTCCTGAAGAACCAGCCCGACGCGGTGACGAAGTTCCTCAAGGCGATGACGCAGGCCCGCGACGACGCCAAGGACTTCAGCCAGGAGCACAGCGACGCCCTGCACCAGAAGTTCTTCGCCAGCACCAGCGACGCCGCGTGGAAGACCGGCATCGAGGCGATCCTGCCCGTCTTCACCGGCAGCATCGTGCCCACCCAGGAGCTCGCCGACAACCTGATCAAGGTCTACAACATCGGCAAGCCGGACCCGGTCTCCGTGCCGTTCGAGGAGCTCTACGACACCGAGCTCGTCAAGGCCCTGCCGGACGCCTGAGTGAGGGAGAGACCCGTGTCCAGCATCGGAACATCGGCCGAGCGCGCGTCCGCCGCGGCGGCACAGGCGGACGACCGTCCGATCGCGGTGAGCTACCACCAGGTCGGGCGCACCTTCACCACCGCCAAGCGCACGTTCACCGCCGTGCAGGGGATCGACCTGGAGATCCGCAAGGGCGAGTTCATCTGCATCATCGGCCCCAGCGGCTGCGGCAAGAGCACCCTGCTCAACATGGCGGCCGGCCTGCTCACCCAGAGCACGGGCGAGGTGCTCTACGACGGCAAGCCCATCAACGGCATCAACAACGACGTCGGCTACGTCACCCAGAAGGACACCCTGCTGCCCTGGCGGACCGTGGAGAAGAACGTCTCGCTCCCGCTGGAGGTGCAGAAGGTGCCCCGCCGGGAGCGCAAGGAGCGGGTCGCCCAGGTGCTCGACCTGGTCGGCCTCGGCCAGTACGGCAACAGGTACCCGTCGCAGCTGTCCGGCGGCATGCTCAAGCGCGCCGCCCTCGCGCAGACCCTCGTCTACCGTCCCAACACGCTGCTGATGGACGAGCCCTTCGGCGCGCTCGACGCGCAGCTGCGGCTCAACCTGCAGCGGCAGACCCTGGAGATCTGGGAACGCGAGCGCAAGACCGTGCTGTTCGTGACCCACGACCTCGAAGAGGCCATCCTCATGGCCGACCGCGTCGTGGTGTTCGGCGCGAACCCGGGGCGGATCATCCACGTCGAGCCCATCACCTTCGCCCGGCCCCGCGACTTCGGATCGCTGCGCACGGACCCCGAGTTCGCCGCGGTCTGGTCACGGCTGTGGGCGCTGCTCAGCCCGCAGATGGAGGATCACTGATGACCAGGTCCGACACGATCGAGGCCGGCCGGCCGGAGGCCGCCCCGAAGCCGGTCGGCGCGCCGGCGGTCTCCGGCGGGCTCAACCCGAGGCTGACCCGGCGCCTGCTGATCACCGCGATCCAGGTGGCGCTGCTCGTCGCCGGGCTCGCGGCCTGGGAGTACTTCGCCGGCAAGCCCGGCGAACCGCACGTCCTGATCGACCAGTACTACGTCAGCAAGCCGTCCCTCATCTGGGAGGCCATGGGCCTCTGGGTCTCGCAGAACCTGCTGTGGCCGAGCCTGTGGGTCACGCTGCAGACGACCGTGATCGGGTTCGTGCTGGGCGCGCTCGCCGGCCTCGTGGCCGGGTTCGTCCTCGGCGTCAGCCCGTTCCTCGCCTCCGTCTGCCAGCCCTTCGTGGACGCGATCTACGCGATCCCGCGGCTGGCCCTGGTGCCGCTGTTCATGCTCTGGTTCGGCATCGGCATCGGCTCCAAGCTGGCCCTGGTCATCAGCGTGGTCGCCTTCCTCGTCTTCTACTCCACGTACGCGGGGGTCAAGGACGTCGACCACCTGCTGGTGGACAAGCTCCGGCTCATGCGGGCCAGCCGCCTGCAGGTTCACCTGAAGGCCACCCTGCCCTCGGCGATGACGTTCATCATCTCCGGCCTGAGCGTGTCGGCCCCGTACGCGCTCGTGGTCGCGGTGACGGCCGAGATGATGTCGTCCAACCGCGGGCTCGGATACCTGCTCGTGCAGTCGGCCAACCAGTTCGACACCGCCGGCACGTTCGCCGCGATCTTCGTGCTCATGATCGTGGGCATCGCCCTGATGCTGCTGATCCGGCTCATGGAGATGTGGCTGCTCCGCTGGAAGCCCAAGCGGCCGACCGGGCGGGCCTGATGGAGACGTTCATCGCGCTCGGCCCCGCCGGGCTGCCCGCCCCTGACGGGGCCGCCGTCTGGTCGCTGGCCCGCGACATCGGCGAGAACGACACCGTCTTCCCCGTCCTGGCGCTCGCCCGCGTGACCGGTCCCGGCGCGCTCGACCCCGGGTTCGGTGACGTCGCCTGGCGGGCCGTGCCGCAGACCGGATGGGTCAGCCCTTCGGCGTCCGAGTCCCTGCCCGAGGACCATCGGGAGATCTTCGTGGTCTTCAACAACGCCGTCCAGGGCCGGGAGGGCGAGTACGCCCGCTGGTACGACCAGGTGCACCTCGCCCACACCTTCGAGCACATGGGATTCGAGGGCGCCCAGCGCTTCGCCCTGGAGCCGGTCGGCGGGCAGAGCCCGCCCTACCGCTACCTCACCCTGTACGCGGTGCCCGAAGGCGGGATCGCCCGGTGCGAGGAGCGCCGGATCGCCGTGGGGGAGGAGCGCGAGCGCGCCGCCCGCGCCGGCCGGGAGCCCGAGGTGCCGGTGAGCGACGCGCTCACCGGGCCCCGCCACGCCAACTACTTCAGAAAGGTCCCCGGCTGATGTCAGACGTGTCAGGTCTGCGGTTCCTCATCACCGGCGGCGCCAGCGGCATCGGCGCCGAGACGGCGCGCCTGGCCGCGGCCCGCGGCGCCACGGTGGTCATCGCGGACATCGCCGACGACGCGGGCAGGCGGCTGGCCGCCGAGATCGGCCCCCGCGCCGACTACGTGCGCGGTGACATGAGCGACCCCGCCTCGATCACCGAGATGGTGGAACGTGCCACCGCTCTCATGGGCGGCCTCGACGTGCTGCACAACAACGCCGGCGTGGCCGACGCCGTGGTCAGCCGCACCCTCGGCATCGAGGACTTCGGCCCCGAGGAGTGGGACCGGGTGCACGCCGTCAACCTGCGCGGACCGTACCTCGCCGCTCGCGCCGCGCTGCCGCACCTGCGGCGCAGCGAGAACCCCTCCATCATCAACGCCGCCTCGATCGCCGCCGGCCTGGCCCGGCCGCACACCCTCGCGTACGCGGCCAGCAAGGCCGGAGTGGCCCAGCTGACCCGCAGCCTGGCGCTGGAGCTCGCCCCCGACGGCATCCGGGTCAACTGCTACGCGCCCGGGATGATCGAGACCGAGATGGCCTCGCGCTACATCGCCTCCCGCCCCGACCCCGAGGCCACCCGCCGGGACGTCCTGGCGAACTACCTCAGCCGTTCCATCGGCAAGCCGCGTGACGTGGCCGAGGTCGTCTGCTTCCTGGCGAGCCCCGCCGCCGCGTTCGTCAACGGCGCGGTGTGGAGCGTCGACGGCGGGTTCACGGCCTGGAAGGCCACCGGGTCCGAGCTGGAGTCGTGAGGAGTTGTGATGACTGATCGTGGTCTGCCGGAGCTGCTGTCCCCGGAGGTCGCCGCCGACCCGCACGCCTTCTACCGCCGCCTGCGCGCCGAGGCGCCGGTCGTCTGGGACGAGAGCGTGCGGGCGTACCTGGTCAGCAGGTACGAGGACGTCGCGCGGGTGTACAAGAACCCGGTCTTCAGTACGAAGGCGTACGAGTGGCAGCTCGAACCGGTGCACGGCAAGACGATCCTGCAGATGGACGGCACCGAGCACGCCAGGCACCGGGCCCTGGTGTCGCCCGCCTTCCGGGGCAAGAGCCTGGACCGGCTGCACCCGATGCTCATGCGCAACGCGGGCGCCGTGGTGGAGGAGATCGTGCTGCGCGCCGCGACGGACCTCGCCGGGGAGCTGGCCGGGCGGCGTGACGTCGACCTGGTGCGCGACTTCGCCAACTACTTCCCGGTGTACGTGATCGCCGACCTGCTCGGCTTCGACAAGGAGGACCACCCGAGGTTCCTGCGGTGGTACACCGCCGTGATCCGGGTCATCTCCAACCTCGGCCGCGACCCCGAGATCATCGCCGAGGCCGCCGCCATCCGGGCGGAGATCAGCGAGTTCGTCACCCCGTTCATCGCCGAACGGCGGGCGAACCCGGGAGAGGACCTGCTGTCGGTCCTGGCCACCGCCGAGATCGACGGTGAGCCGCTCGCCGACGACGAGATCAGGGCGTACGTCAGCCTGCTGCTGACGGCCGGGGCGGAGACGACCGACAAGACCTTCGCGAGCCTGTTCCGCAACCTGCTCGCCGACCCCGGCCAGTTCGAGCGGATCAGGCACGACCGCTCGCTGGTCGTCAAGGCGGTCGCCGAGACGCTGCGGTTCTCCCCGCCGACGCAGATCAACACGCGGGAGACGACGGAGGACGTCGAGCTCGGCGGCGTGCTCATCCCGGCGGGGTCCACGGTGCTGGTGCTCATCGGCTCGGCCAACCGTGACGACCGGCGCTACGCCGATCCCGACCGGTTCGTGCTCGAACGCGATGACCTGGACGCGACCAAGGCGTTCTCGGGAGCGGCCGACCACCTGGCGTTCGGCTCCGGGCGGCACTTCTGCCTGGGCGCCATGCTGGCGAAGGCGGAGCTGGAGATCGGCGTGAACCTCTTCCTGGACCGGTTCCCGGAGATGCGGCTGGCCGACCCCGAGGCGGCGAGTGACGTCGGGCTGAAGATGCGCGGGCCGCGTACCGTGCCCGTGACCCTGTAGCGGGAACGGGTGGAACCGGCCGAGACCGTCCAGGCGTCCCGGCCGGCGCCCGCCGGCGGGCGGGCGTGGTGGGCGGCCATCCTCATGCTGGCGGCGGTGGTGTCCACCCCGATCCTGGTGGGTGTCCTGGCCGTCGAGATCCAGGCCGACCTGGGCATCGGCGACGGCGCGCTCGGGCTGTGCGTGACCGCGTTCTGGGCGTGCACCGGGCTCACCGCCCTGGCCGGCGGCCGTCTGATCGACCGCGCCGGCTGGCGGCGCGCGGCCCTGGCGGGGCTCGCGGTCAGCCTGGTGAGCCAGCTCGGCGTCGCCACGAGCGGGTCGGTCGCGGCGCTGCTGGCGTGGCTGGTCGTCGCGGGCGCGGGGTACGGGGTGGTAGCGCCCGCCAGCAACCTGGTCGTGGTCCGGGAGATCCCCGCCCGGCTGCGCGGCACGGCCCTGGGCGCCAAGCAGTCGGCGACCCCCGTCGTCGCCCTCCTGGCCGGGCTCGCCGTCCCCCTGGTGGCCCTGACCATCGGCTGGCAATGGGCCTTCGTCCTCGCCACCCTCCTGACCGTGGCCGCAGCCGCAACCAGCCTCCCCCGCACCCGGCCCTCACTTCGGGCCACCCGTCCGGAGCACACCCCCGCGTCCACGTCACCGGCCGCAAGCTCCTCTCACGCGAACCAAACCCCGCCGACGACTACGCCCACGACGCAACCCGCACGCAAAGATCAAGATTCGGCGGGGACCGCAGAAGAGACGCGGCCCATGCCTGCGGGTCCGGGCCCTGCGGCGAGTTCGGGGTCTGTGGCGGCGGTCGGGGAGGCGCGGTCTGAGAGCGCGGGTTCGGGGCTTGTGGCGAGTTCGGGGTCTGTGGCGGCGGTCGGGGAGGCGCGGCCCGCGCCTGCGGGGCCCGGGCCTCTGGCGAGTGCGGGGCCGACGGCGGCCGCTGGAGGCGTGCGGTCCGCGCCTGCGGGGGCGGGGTCTGCGGGCGCCGCTGGGGAGGTGCGGTCCGTAAGCGCGACTCCGGGGCCTGTGGCGAGTGCGGGGCCTGCGGCGGCCGCTGGAGACGTGCGGTCCGCGCCCGCGAGTCCAGGGTCCGCGGCGGTTGCTGGGGAGGTGCGGGTCGGGAGCGCAGGTCCGAGGGCGGTGACGTCGTTGGTGCGGGTTTCGGTTGTCGCCGGGCTTGGGACGTTGTCTATTGGTTCGCTCACCACCTTTGCTGTGAGCACGCTCACGCGGGCCGGGCTCGATGTCAGTACGGCGGGGCTGGTGATCTCGGTCACCAGTCTCGTGTCGCTCGTCGTGCGGCTCGGCGCGGGGCGGCTGGCGGACCGGCGCGGGTCGGACGGGTTCAGGCCCGCGGCCGTGATGATCGCCGCCTGCGCCCTGGGGATGCTCGCGATGGCCTCGGGCGGCACCGCGCTCACCGTGGCCGGCACCGTCGTCGCCTTCTGCGGCGCGTGGGGCTGGCCCGCGTTGCTGCTGATGGGCGTGCTGGCGCAGCATCCGGACCGGCCGGGAGTGGCCGGGGCCAGGTTCCAGCTGGGCACCGCCCTGGGCGCGGCCACCGGGCCGCTGCTGTTCGCCGCCGTGTCCGAGGTCGTGGGCCTGCCCGCCGCCTGGCTCACCGTGACGGCCTGCACGGCGGTGTCCGCGGCCCTCGTCCTTCTCAGCAGCCGGACCCGAGTTGCAGGACGAGGATAATCATGTGTATCAATAGGAGGGATTGCAGAGGAGTCAGGATGGGTTCTGGAGTGCGGTTCGGCATCCTCACCACGCCGATCCACGGCGCCGAGACGCCGTACGGGCAACAACTGAGAGAGCACCGCGAGCTGGTCAGGGTCGCCGACCAGCTCGGCTTCGACATGATGGTGGCGGGTCAGCACTTCCTCGGCACCGAGCTGCGCTACTACCAGCCGGTCCCGTACCTCACATACCTGCACGGCGCCGCGCCCCGCATGACCGCCGTCACCGGCATCATGCTGCTGTCCATGGCCAACCCGGTCGACCTGGCCGAGCAGATCGCCACGCTCGACGTGGTCACCGACGGCCGCTGCGTCTTCGGCGCCGGGCTCGGCTACTCCGAGCGGGAGTTCCGCGCCTTCGGCATCGACTCCCGCTCCAAGGTCAAGCGGTTCGAGCACGGCCTCGCCCTCATCAAGGCCCTGTGGTCGGGGGAGAAGGTCGACTTCGACAGCCCGTACTGGAAGGTCGAGGACGTGCTCCCGGCCGTCCAGCCGGCGCGGCCGGGCGGGCCGCCCGTCTGGATCGGCGGCCAGTCGGCGGCGGCCGTGCGGCGCGCCGCACGGCTGGGCGACGCCTGGTACGCGCCGCCGTTCCCCAGCCACGACGAGCTGGCCGGCCTGCGCGAGATCTTCCTGGAGGAGCGCGCCGCGCACGGCCTGTCCCTCGACGGCGACTTCCCGCTGCGCCGCGAGCTCATCGTGGCCTCCTCCCGCCGCGAGGCCGAGGAGCTGGCCCGGCGGCGCAGCGCCCTGCGCTACCAGACCTACCGCTCGTGGGGCCTGTCGGGCGAGAACACCCCGGTCCAGGCGGACGCGCCCGGCATCGACGTCGAGCGGCAGTTCCTGCTCGGCTCACCGGCCGAGATCGTCGACCAGCTCGGCCGCCTCCGCGACGAGCTGGGGATGACGCACTTCATGTACAAGTCGCACTGGCAGGGGCTCCCGCACGCCGAGGCGATGCGCCAGCTTGAGCTGTTCGGCACCCGGGTGCTTCCCGAGCTGGCCGGTTGAGACGCAGAGAGGATCAGATGGTGACAGCCACCGACATGGCCGGCGAGGCGGCGCAGGAGCTCGGAGCGCTCGTGCGCGACTTCGGTCTCAAGGAGATCCGCCCCCGGATCCGGGAGCTGGAGGAGGCCGGGGAGTTCCCCCGCGACCTCTACCGGCAGATGGGCGAGCTGGGCTTCTTCGGCTGCTGCTTCCCCGAGCAGGTGGGCGGGACCGACGCCGGCTACCAGGCGCTGGCCGCGGTCGCCGAGCAACTCGCCTGGGCCTACCCGCCGCTGAGCGCCGCGATGAACCTCCAGGCCGCGACCGTGCCGCTGACCATCGCCAACTGGGGCGCCGCCGAGCTGGTCGAGCGGTACGTGCCCGGCCTGATCTCCGGCACGCTGCTGGGCTGCAACGCGATGACCGAGCCCGACGGCGGCTCCGACCTGCTGGGCGCCATGCGGACCAGGGCCGTGCGCGACGGCGACCACTACGTCATCACCGGCAGCAAGATGTGGATCACCAACGCGAACGTCGCCGACGTCGCCGTGGTCTACGCCAAGACCGATCCCGAGCTGGGCCACCGCGGGGTGAGCGCGTTCGTGGTGCCCACCGGCACGCCGGGCTTCGCCACCAGCCGGGTGCCCTGCCGGGTGCTCGGCAAGCTGATGCCCACCAACGAGGTCATCCTCAGCGAGGTCCGGGTGCCGGCCGCCAACCTGCTCGGCGAGGAGGGCGAGGGCTTCAAGGTCGCCATGAGCGCCATGGACTACGGCAGGCTCTCCGTCGCCGCCCGCTCGGTCGGCCTCGCCCAGGCATGCCTGGACGCCTCGGTCGAGTACGCGAACCAGCGCGAGGCGTTCGGCCAGCGGATCGGCTCCTTCCAGATGGTCAAGAAGCAGATCGCGGACATGGCCTGCGAGGTGTCGGCCGCCAGGGCGCTGGTCCAGGACGCCGCCGCCCGCTACGACGAGGGCGTCATCCCCACCCGGGAGAGCTCCATCGCCAAGTACTACGCCGGCGAGGTGTGCAACCGGGCGGCCCAGGCCACCGCCGAGATCTTCGGCGGTTACGCCTTCAGCGACGAGCTGCCGATCAGCACCTATCTCAACTACGCCAAGCTCTGGCAGACCGGCGAGGGCTCGGCCAACATCCAGGCCGTCCTGATCGCCGACGACGCCCTGGGCTGGAAGTCCATGGACCGGCACCGCCGTCCATCCAAGCCGGGAGCGCGCGCGTGAACCTGGAACTCGACGGCAAGGTCGCCATCGTCACCGGAGCCAGCCGCGGCCTCGGCGCCGCGGCCGTGCGCAGCCTGGTGGCCGAGGGCGTGAACGTGGTGGCCGCGGCCCGCTCCGGCGACGAGCTGGACAAGCTCGCGGCCGAGGCGCCGGGCCGCATCGCCGGCGTCGTGTGCGACATGCGCGACGCGGCCGGGCTGGCGGCCCTGCCGGAGCGGGCGCTGCGGGAGTTCGGCCGGCTGGACATCCTGGTCAACAACGCCGGCATCGCGCCCGCGGGGAAGTTCCTGGACGCCACCGCCGAGCTGCTTGAGGACGTCTTCGCGGTCAACGTGGTGGCGCCCGCCCTGCTCGCCCGCGCCTGTGGCGAGATCTTCGTCGGGCAGGGCTCGGGGAAGGTCGTCAACGTCGCCTCCATCTCCGGCGTGCGCGGCAAGGGCAGCCTCGCGGTCTACTCGGCGTCCAAGGGCGCGCTGGTCCGGCTCACCGAGGCGCTGGCCGCCGAATGGTCCAGGCACGGCGTCCAGGTGAACGCGATCGCCCCCGGCGCGTTCGCCACCGAGGCGCAGCGCGCGGTGCTCGACGACCCCGAGACGCTGCGCCGCCGGGTCGCCAAGATCCCCGCCCGCCGGGTCGCCGACCCGGCGGAGATCGGCGCCCTGGTCTGCTACCTGGCCTCGCCGCTGAGCGGCTTCGTCAGCGGGGCCACGTACGTCATCGACGGCGGCGAGACCGCCAAGATCTGAGGAGACTGCTGTGAACGGTTTTCGGCTCAGTGATGAGCAACTCCACCTGCGCGAGGTCGCCGCGAAGGTGGCCAAGGAGGTGTACGCGCCCAAGGCCGCGCAGTGGGACCTGGAGCGCGCGCCGCTGCCCGCCGAGGAGGTGACGCGCCTGGCCGAGCTGGGCTTCCTCGGCCTGGCCCTGCCCGAGGAGTACGGCGGCGCGGGCGGCACCCTGCTGGACGCCCTGATCGTGATCGAGGAGCTGGCCAAGGAGTGCCGCTCCGCCGCGTTCCAGGTGTTCGAGGCGAACGTGGGCCCGGCCCGGGTGCTGGAGTTCTTCGGCACCGAGGAGCAGCGCCAGAAGTACCTGCCGAAGGTGGTGACCGGCGAGGTGACGATGGCCATCGGCATCTCCGAGCCCGACGCCGGCTCCGCCGCCACCGACATGACCACCCGGGCGCGGCTGGAGGGTGACGAGTACGTCATCAACGGCACCAAGCGGTGGATCTCCAACGGCGGCCACGCCGACCACTACCTGCTCTACTGCAGGCTCAGTGACGCGCCCGGGTCGAAGGGCATCGGCGCGATCATCGTGTCCGCCGACACGCCCGGCCTGTCGTTCGGGCAGCGGGAGCGGCTGATGGGCTGGCGCACCATCCCGTCCGCCGACCTGATCTTCGAGGACGCCCGGGTGCCCGCCGAGAACCTGGTGGTCGGGCCCGGCGGGTTCCGCGACCTGTTCGGCGTCTTCTCCATCGAGCGCCTCGGCAACTCCACCATGAGCCTGGCCCTCGGGCAGGCCGCGCTGGACCGCGCCGTCGCGTACGTGCAGGAGCGCAAGCAGTTCGGCCGGACGCTGGTCGAGTTCCAGAACGTGCAGATGACCGTCGCCGACATGGCGCTCCAGGTCGAGGCCGCGCGGCTGCTCATCTACCGGGCGGCGGGCAACGCCGGCCGCGGCCTGCCGGACCCGCTGGAGGTGTCGCTGGCCAAGTGCTTCGCCAACGAGATGGGCAAGCGGGTCTCCGACCTGGGCATGCAGATGCACGGTGGCAACGGCTACACCGAGGAGTTCGGCCTGGAGGCGCTGCACCGCGACGCGCACGGCTGGGCCATCGCCGGCGGCACGCCCGCCATCCAGCGGGTCAGGATCGCCTCCGAGCTGTTCGGGCGCGGCTTCGACCAGCGTCCGGCGGCCGCCCGATGAGCGGCGCCGAGTTCGAGCTGCCCGAGCGCTACCACGGGCTGCGCGAGGAGGCCGCGGCGCTCGCCGTGTCGGTCGCGCACCTGGCCGCCGAGGCGGACGAGGCCGGCGCGATCGACCCGGGGATGCGCGCGGCGCTGGCCGCGAGCGGGCTGGCCGCCGTGTGCGTGCCCGCCGAGTACGGCGGCCGGTACGCGGACATCGACCCGCTGGCCGTCGCCGTCGTCCGCGAGCAGCTGGCCGCCGAGAGCGCGCATCTGGACTCGCTCTTCGCCATGCAGGGCATCGGCAGCTACGCGCTGGCCAGGGGCGGCACGCCCGAGCTGCGCGAGCGGTGGCTGCCCCGGGTGGCCGCGCTGGACGCGATCGCCGCGCTCGGGCTGACCGAGCCGGACATCGGCTCCGACCTGCGCGGCACCGCCACCACCGTCGCCGAGGACGGCGACGAGCTGGTGGTCGGCGGTCACAAGTCGTTCATCACCAACGGCGGCGACGCCGACTTCTACTGCGTGCTGGGCAAGGAGGAGGCGGGCCTGTCCATGGTGCTGGTGCCCGCGGACACGCCCGGCCTGACCACCACCCGCCCGCACCAGATCATCGCCCCGCACGTCCTGGGCGACGTGGTGCTGGACGGGGTCCGGGTGCCCCGGTCGTGGCGGCTGGGCGAGCCCGGCAAGGGCATGCGGCTCGGCCTGGCCACGCTGGCGACCTTCCGGGTGTCGGTGGCAGCCGCGGCGGTCGGCACCGCGCAGGCGGCGCTGAAGGAGGCCACCGTGCACACCGCGAACCGCGAGCAGTTCGGCCGGCCGCTCATCCAGCTCGGCGCCGTGGCCGACCAGCTCGCCAGGTCGTGGACCGAGATCGAGATGGCCCGCGCGTTCACCTACCGGGCCGCCGCGGCGGCCGCCCGCGACCCGCTGGGCAGCCTGCACCTGTCCTCGATGGCCAAGGTGGCGGCGACCGAGACGGCCGGCCGGGTGGTCGACCGGTGCGTCCAGGTGATGGGCCGGTTCGGGCTGGTCCGGGGGTCGAAGATCGAGCGGCTCTACCGTGCGGCCCGGCCGATGCGGGTCTACGAGGGCGCCACCGAGGTCATCTTCGACTCGCTCTCCCGCAAGCTGGTCAAGGAGCTCGCCACATGATCATCGACGCGCACGCGCACGTCTGGCCGGACGAGATCGCCCGCAAGGTGCTGGCCGACCGCCCGGTCGGCCTGGACCCGGTGCACGACGGGACCCTGGACGGCCTGCGGGCCACCATGGACGCGGCCGGCATCGACCTGGCCGTCTGCCTGGCCGTGGCCAACGTGGCCAGGCACGTGGCCGGCACCAACCGGTTCATCGGCGGCATCGACCGCACCAGGTTCATCCCGTTCGGCACCGTCCACCCGGACCTGCCGGTGGAGGAGAACCTCGCCTCGCTGAAGGACAACGGGATCCCCGGCGTGAAGCTGCACCCGCTGTTCCAGGAGCTGTCGCTCGGCGACTCCCGGGTGGTGGAGCTGCTGTCCGCGCTGGCCGAGGAGGGCATCGCCGTCATCACCCACGTGGGCGCCGGCGGCGACGAGGCGGCCAACGAGCGGGGCGCCTCGCGGCACATCCCCGCCCTGGCCGAGCGCATCCCGGGGCTGACCCTGATCGCCTGCCACTTCGGCGGCTACCACCGGCTGGAGGAGGCGGAGGAGGTCGTGGCCGGCTCCGGGGCGGTGCTGGAGACGTCCTGGCCGCCCAGCCTCGGGAGCCTGCCGCCCGAGCGGGTACGGAAGATCATCGAGAGGCACGGCGCCGATCGCGTGGTGTTCGGCTCCGACTGGCCGATGACCGACCCGGCCACGGAGATCGCGGCGGTGCGGGCGCTGGGCCTGCCGCCGGAGGACGAGGCCGCGATCCTCGGCGGGAACCTGGCGGGCCTCCTGGGCCTCCAATGACCGTGGTGCCGCCGCGCGTCCCCCGGCCGCGGCGGCGCCACGCAAGCCCGCCACCAGGAGAAATTCGTTGAGGCTGACCGATTGACGCGGCCGAATCTATGCATAAGATTAGCATCAAGTGAGATCGTGATGGGGAGCAGCGAGTGAAGACAGTCCGACTGGGTGCGGGAATGGCTTTCTGGGGGGACAGCGTGCTCCCCGCCGTCCAGATGGTGGAGCGCGGGGAGATCGACTACCTCTGCTGCGACCATCTGGCCGAGCTGACCATGTCGATCCTGAGCAAGCAGAGGTCCCGCAACCCCGAGTACGGCTACACGCGTGACGTGCTCGACCTGCTGCGCCTGAGCATCCGCCAGTGCGTGACCAACGGCGTCAAGGTCATCACCGACGCCGGCGGCGCCAACCCGCGCGCCTGCGCGGAGCGGGTCGCCGAGCTGTGCAAGGACCTCGGCCTGACCGGCGTCCGCATCGCCGTGGTGACCGGCGACGACATCAGCGGCGACATCGACCGGCTGATGGCGCAGGGCGTCTCGTTCACCAACATGGACACGGGGGAGCCTCTCTCCTCGGTCCGTGACAGGCTCACCCACGCCAACGTCTACACCGGCGCCGACGGCATCGTGACGGCCCTGGAGCAGGGCGCCGACATCGTCATCTGCGGCCGGGTCACCGACATCGCGCTCTACCTGGGGCCGTTGCGGCACGAGTTCGGCTGGGCCGCCGACGACTGGGAGAGGCTCGGCATGGCCACCGTCGTCGCGCACGCGATCGAGTGCGGCGGCCAGGCCACCGGCGGCCTCTACGACGGCGGCTGGTGGAAGACCCCCGGCCTGGAGAACCTCGGCTACCCCATCGCGGACGTCAGCGAGGACGGCACCGCGGTCATCACCAAGACCCCCGGCAGCGGCGGCAGGGTGGACATCGGCACGGTGAGCGAGCAGCTCGTGTACGAGATCCTCGACCCGGCCAACTACCTCACCGCCGACGTCACGGCCGACTTCTCCGGCGTCCGCCTCACCGAGGTCGGCCCCGACCAGGTCCGCATCACCGGCGGCACCGGCCGCGCCCGCCCCGACACGCTCAAGGTCAACATGGGCTACCGGGCCGGCTTCATCGGCGAGGTCCAGTTCACCTACACCTGGCCCGACGCCTACGCCAAGGCCCGGCGCGGCATCGAGTTCCTGGAGAACCGGCTCGACAGGGCCGGCTTCAAGTCCGACGACGTGCAGATCGAGTACGTCGGACGCAACTCCATGTGGGGCGACCGGGTGGCCGAGCCCGACCCGGCGGACGACGACCTGCTGGAGCTCGTGGTGCGCTACGCCGCCCGCTGCCCGGACGAGACCGAGGCGCGCAAGGTCTTCACCGAGAGCGTCCCCCTCTACAACAACGGCCCGGCCGGCGTGGGCGGCATCGGCACCCGCCCGCCGCTGAAGGAGCTGTTCTCGCTCTGGCCCTGCCTGATCCCCCGCGAGCACGTGACCGCGGCCGTCGACATTCTGGAGGTCTGAGATGGCGAACATCAGGGTCGCCGACATCGCCCACGGCCGCTCGGGCGACAAGGGCGACGTGTGCAACGTCGGCCTGGTCGCCTACGACGACGCGGGCTACGCCACGCTCAAGAGCGAGCTCACCGAGGAGCGGGTCAAGGAGCACTACGGCTCCCTCGTACGCGGCACCGTGACCCGCTACGAGATCCCCGGCATCAAGGCGCTCAACTTCGTGCTCACCGGGGCGCTCGACGGCGGCGGCACCCGCTCGCTGCGCTCGGACCACCTGGGCAAGACCATGTACGCCTGGCTGCTGCGCATGGAGATCACCGCCGCCGAGGACGTCCCCACCTACCCGACGGGACCGCGGCCGGAGGCGGTCGCGTGATCACCGTCACCGGCGCGGAACCCGCCGTCCAGACGCTCTTCAACCCCCGGTCCGTCGCCGTGATCGGCGCGTCGAGCAAGCCCGGCACGCTCAGCTGGTGGCCGCTGCGCCTGCTCGTCCAGTACGGCTTCGCGGGCGGCGTGCACCCGGTCAACCCGTCCCGCAGCGAGATCGAGGGCGTGCCCTGCGTCGCCTCGCTCGCCGACGTCGGCGGGCCCGTCGACCTGGCGGTCATCGCGCTCAACGCCAAGAACACCGTCCAGGCCGTACGCGACTGCGCCGCCGCCGGCGTCAAGGTGGCCGTGCTGCCCTCGCAGGGCTTCGGCGAGACCGGCGAGGACGGCCGGGCCATGGAACGCGAGATGCTGGCCGCCGCCCGCGAGAGCGGGCTGCGCATCGTCGGCCCCAACACCGACGGCGTCGGCAACCTGGCCACCGGCGCGCTCGCCACCATCCAGCCCATCTTCGGCCAGGGCGTCGAGCCCGGCCGGGTCGCGGTGATCACCCAGAGCGGCGCCACCGCCGCCTCCCTGATCATGCGGCTCAAGGAGGAGGGCATCGGCACCCGGCTGTACGCCAGCGCCGGCAACGAGATCGACCTGGGCCTGGCCGACTACCTGTCCGTCGCCCTGCAGGACCCCGAGGTCTCCATGGTGGTCTCGTTCGTCGAGGCCATCCGCCGTCCCGGCGACTTCGTCAAGGTCGCCGAGCTGGCCGCCGAGCTGGGCAAGCCGATCGTGCTCATCAAGGTCGGCAGGACCGAGCAGGCCGCCCGCCGGGCCGCCGCGCACACCGGCGCGCTGGCCGGCGCCGACGAGATCTACCAGGCGGTCTTCGACTCGCTCGGCATCATCAGGGTCGACGAGCTCAGCGAGGTCGTCGCCGTCGCCAAGTTCTACCTGTCACGCGGGCTGCCCCAGGACGACGGCGTCGCCATCATGTCCGTCTCCGGCGGGCAGGCCGGCGCGCTCGCCGACCGGGCCGCCCGCTCCGGCGTCACCGTGCCCGACCTCGGCCCGGCGGCCACCGCCGAGCTGGAGGAACTGCTGGCCTTCGGTACCGCCATCAACCCGTGCGACCTGACCGGCGAGGTGGCCAGGGACAGCGGCCTGGCCACCGCCGCCTACACCGCCTTCGACGCCGACCCGGCCATTTCCACGGTCGTGTACGCGCGCAAGGAGCTGACCGGCGACGCCGGGCGGCGCGCCTCCGAGCGGATCGCCGCGGCCGCCGCGCCGAAGGAGCGCACCCCGCTCGCGATCTACTCCATGGACGGGGAGCTCAACGACGAAGAGAAGGCGGCGTTCGCCGAGGCGGACATCCCCGTCTTCACCTCGGCGGGCGAGCTGTTCACCGCCGTCCGCACGCTGGCCGCCTACCGGCGCGGCGCCGAACGCGCCCGCACCAGGAAGACCGGCCCGGCGGCCCGGACCGGGGAGTCCGGTGGGGCGGGAACCGTCCCGGCGATCCGCACCGGGGAGTCTGCTGGGGCGGGAACCGGCCCGGCGGCCCGCACCGGGGAGTCCGGTCAGGCGGCCTCGCGCGCGCTGCCCGGCGGCGCCGGCCCGCTGGACGAGGCGGCCGCCAAGGCGCTGCTCGCCGAGTACGGGGTCGCCGTCCCCGCCGAGGCGCTGGCCACGAGCGCGGACGACGCGGTGGCGCACGCCGAGCGGATCGGATACCCGGTCGTGCTCAAGGTCGCGGACGCCCGCGTCCCGCACAAGACCGAGATCGGCGGCGTCGAGGTCGGCCTGGCCGGCGCCGCCGCCGTGCGCGCCGCGTACGAGGGGATCGACGCCCGCGCGCGGGCACACCTCGGCGACGCCCCCGAGGGCGTGCTCGTGCAGCAGCAGATCACCGACGGCGTCGAGATGATCGCCGGCATCGTGGTGGACCCCCAGTTCGGCCCGTTCGTGCTACTGGGCAGCGGGGGAGTGCTCACCGAGCTGCTCTCCGACGCCGTGCTGCGGCCCGCCCCGGTGGAGCCCGGCGAGGTCCGCGACATGATCGCGGAGCTGCGGGGCCGGAAGCTGCTCACCGGCTTCCGCGGCGCCCCGCCCGCCGACGTGGACGCCCTGGCGGACACGGTCAGTGCCCTGTCGCGGCTCGGCGCCGACCACGCGGACCGGATCGCCGAGCTGGACCTCAACCCCGTGCTCGTCAGGCCCGCCGGCCACGGCGCGGTCGCGGTCGACGCACTGATCGTCCTCGGCGAGACGGAGGAGAGCCGATGAGCAGCGGCGAGAAGATCCTGGTGACCCGGCGCGGCAGCCTCGGGCTCGTCACGCTGAACCGCGCCAAAGAGCGCAACCCCCTCGACCAGGAGACGGCGGCCGGGCTGCGCGACGCCTTCCTCGGCCTGTTCGCCGACCCGCAGGTGCGTTCGGTCGCCGTGACCGGCGACGGGGACGCGTTCTGCGCAGGCGGCGACCTGAGGCAGATGCGGGAGCTGGCCGAGGGCGACGTCGAGGACGCGTACCTGTGGCCCGGCGCCATCGTCGACCTGCACCGGCTCATGCTGGAGGCGCCCAAGCCGGTGATCGCCGCGGTCCACGGGCCCGCCTACGCGGGCGGGATGGGCCTGGCCGGGATGTGCGACGTCATCCTGGCCACGCCGAAGGCCCGGTTCGCGATGCCCGAGGTGAAGATCGGGCTCTTCCCGATGATCATCGTGGCGCACCTGGCCAGGTCGCTGCCCCGCAAGCGGCTGCTGGAGATGATGCTGACCGGAGAGAGCATCGACGCCGACGAGGCGCACCGGCTCGGCTTCGTCAGCAAGGTCTACCCCGACCGCGACGGCCTGATGGAAGGGCTGGACGCGTACGCGGCCAAGTTCGAGGCGGTCAGCCCGGCGGCCGTCCGCCTCGGCAGGCGCGCCTTCACCCTGCTCTCCGACATGCCGGCCGGGCAGGCGCTGGACGCCGCCCAGTTCCTCAACCTGCCGTTCTTCCTCGGCGGCGACCTGCGCGAGGGCACCCAGGCGTTCTTCGACCGGCGCCCGCCCCGCTGGACCACCCCCGACGACGAGCTGGAGAAGACCTCATGAGGACAGCCGTGGTGGTCGACGCGGTCCGTTCCCCCATGGGGAAGGGCAAGCCCGGCGGCGCGCTCTCCGAGCTGCACGCCGTCGAGCTGCTCGCCCAGGTGCTGGCCGGGCTCGTGAACCGTACCGGCATCGACCCCGGCACGGTCGAGGACGTGATCGTCGGCTGCGTCAGCCAGGCGGCCGACCAGTCCGTCACCCCCGGCCGGATGGCCTGGCTCGCGGCAGGGTTCCCCGAGCACGTGCCCGCCACCACCATCGACCGCCGCTGCGGATCCAGCCAGCAGGCGCTGCACTTCGCCGCCCAGGGCGTGCTCGCCGGCGCCTACGACGTGGTCGTCGCGGGCGGCGTGGAGTCGATGAGCCGGGTGCCGATGGGGTCGGCGCGGATGGGCCGCGACCCGTACGGGCCCTCGGTGACCGAGCGGTACGCGCCCGGCCTGGTCTCCCAGGGGGTGGCGGCGGAGCTCGTGGCCGCCAAGTGGGCGCTGGAGCGCGAGACGCTCGACGCCTACTCAGCCCGCTCCCACCATCGGGCCGCCGCCGCGGCCGACGCGGGACACTTCCGCGACGAGATCGTGCCGATCACCGTGCCCGGCGGGACCGTCGTCGACCGCGACGAGACCATCAGGCCGGGCACCACCACCGAGCGGCTGGCCGGGCTCAAGCCCTCCTTCCAGGACGAGGAGGCCGCCCGGCGCTTCCCGGAGATCGGCTGGCGGGTCACCGCCGGCAACTCCTCGCAGATCACCGACGGCGCGAGCGCCGTGCTGGTGATGAGCGAGGAGCGGGCCGAGCGCCTCGGCCTGACCCCGCTGGCGCGCTTCCACGCCTTCTCGGTGTGCGGCGACGACCCGGTGACGATGCTCACCGCCCCCATCCCCGCCACCGCCATGGTGCTGGAGCGGGCCGGGCTCGACCTCGCGGACATCGACCACGCCGAGGTCAACGAGGCGTTCGCGCCGGTGCCCCTGGCCTGGCAGGCCGAGTACCCGGTCGCCGACGAGGTGCTGAACCCGGTCGGCGGCGCCATCGCGCTCGGGCATCCGCTCGGCGCGTCCGGCAGCCGGCTCTTCACCAGCATGCTGTGGAACCTGCGCCGCACCGGCGGGCGCTGGGGCCTGCAGACCATGTGCGAGGCCGGCGGGATGGCCAACGCGACCATCGTCGAACGTCTGTGAACAGGAGTTCATCACCGTGAAAGTGGAAGGATCCGTCGCGCTCGTCACCGGCGGCGCGTCCGGGCTCGGCCTGGCGACCGCGACCCGGCTCGCCCGGGGCGGCGCGAAGGTCGTCATCGCCGACCTCCCCGGCTCGCCCGGCGAGCAGGTGGCGGCGGACCTCGGCTGCCGGTTCGCGCCCGCCGACGTCACCGACCCCGAGCAGGTGACGTCGGCCCTCGACGCCGCCGCCGGACTCGGCCCGCTGCGCGCGCTCGTGCACTGCGCCGGCCGCGGCGGCACGGTCCGCGTCGTCGACAGGGAAGGCGCCCCGGGCTCGCTGGAGGACTACACCCGCATCGTCACCACCAACCTGATCGGCTCGTACAACGTGATCCGGCTGGCCGCGGCCCGCATGTCCGCCACCGAGCCGGTGGACGGCGAGCGCGGCGTGTGCGTGCTGACCGCCTCCGTCGCCGCCTACGAGGGACAGATCGGCCAGGTCGCCTACGCCTCCTCCAAGGCCGGCGTGGTGGGCATGACCCTGGTGGCGGCCCGCGACCTGTCGCGGCGGCTCATCCGCGTGTGCAGCATCGCCCCCGGCGTGTTCGACACCCCGATGCTCGGCCGGCTGCCGGAGGAGGTGCGCGCCTCGCTCGGCGCGGCCGTGCCGCACCCCAGCAGGCTCGGCGACCCCGCCGACTACGCGGCCCTGGCCGAGCACATCATCGCCAACCCGATGCTGAACGGCGAGACGATCCGGCTCGACGGCGCGATCAGGATGGCTCCCCGATGAGCGCCCCCGTCCTGGTGGCCGACGAAGGCCCGGTGCGGCTCATCACCATCAACCGGCCGCAGGCCCGCAACGCCGTCGACCTCGCCGTCGCCGAGGGCATCGAACAGGCCCTCGACGCGTACGAGGAGGCGCCCAGTCTGCGTGCCGCCGTCATCACCGGCGCGGGCGGCACCTTCTGCGCCGGCATGGACCTGAAGGGCTTCCTGCGCGGCGAGCGTCCCTCGACGGCCAGGAGCGGGTTCGCCGGTCTGGTCGAGCGCCCCCCGAGCAAGCCGCTCATCGCCGCGGTCGAGGGCTACGCGCTGGCCGGCGGGTTCGAGATCGTGCTGGCCTGCGACCTCATCGTGGCCGCGGAGTCGGCCGTGTTCGCCTTGCCCGAGGTCCAGCGCGGGCTCGTCGCCGCCGGCGGCGCGCTGCTGCGGCTGCAGCACCGGCTGCCCTACCACCTGGCCATGGAGCTGGCGATCACCGGCAGGCGGCTGAGCGCCGCCGACGCCGCCGCCCACGGCCTGCTGAACCGGCTCGTCCCCGAGGGCGGGGCGGTCGCGTCCGCGCTCGAACTGGCGCGGGCGGTGGCCGCCAACGGCCCTCTGGCCGTCTCGGCGAGCAAGAAGATCATGACCGAGTCCGCGCACTGGCCGCCCGAGCAGGCGTTCGACCGTCAGCGCGAGATATCGGAACCCGTCCGTGCCTCCGAGGACGCCCGCGAAGGCGCCCGCGCCTTCACCGAGAAGCGGGCTCCCGTGTGGCAGGGACGTTGACAGGAGAAACCATGCGAGAAGCCTTCATCGTCGGCGCGGTGCGGTCCGCGGTGGGCCGCCGCCGCGGCGGACTGTCCGGCGTCCACCCGGCTGACCTCGGCGCCGAGGTCGTGGCCGCGCTGCTGGACCGCGCCGGCATCGCCGGCGAGCACGTGGACGACGTCGTCTTCGGCTGCGTCAGCCAGATCGGCGCCCAGTCGACCAACATCGCCAGGGTCGTCGCGCTGTCCGCGGGCCTGCCCGAGTCGGTGCCCGGCACCACCGTCGACCGGCAGTGCGGCTCGTCCCAGCAGGCGGTCCACTTCGCCGCGCAGGCGGTCGCGTCCGGCGCGCAGGATCTCGTGGTGGCGGGCGGCGTCGAGGTGATGAGCCTGATCCCGATCGCCTCCTCCGCCATCGTGGGCGCCGACGCCGGCATGGGCATGCCCCGGGGCGGCCGCAAGTGGGCGGAACGCTACGGTGACCAGGAGATCAGCCAGTTCCGCGGCGCGGAGACGATCGCCGCCAAGTGGGACGTGAGCCGCGCGGCCATGGAGGAGTTCGCGCTGGCCAGCCACCAGCGGGCCGCCGCGGCGGCCGGCGCCGGGCTCTTCGCCGGCGAGATCGTCCCGGTCGCCGGGCTGGAGGCCGACGAGGGCCCGCGCCCCGAGACCAGCCTGGAGAAGATGGCGACCCTCCAGCCGCTCGTCCCCGACGGCCGGCTGACCGCCGCCACCTCCAGCCAGATCTCCGACGGCGCCGCCGCGCTGGCGATCGCCTCCGGAGACGCGGTACGGAGGCTCGGGCTCACGCCGCTGGCCCGCGTGCACAGCATGGCGGTCGTCGGCTCGGACCCGGTGCTCATGCTCACGGGCCCGATCCCGGCCACCGAGGCGGTGCTGCGCCGGGCCGGGCTCAAGCTCGGCGACATCGACGCGTTCGAGGTGAACGAGGCCTTCGCCTCGGTCGTCCTGGCCTGGCAGCGGGAGACCGGCGCCCCGGCCGATCGCGTCAACCCGCTCGGCGGCGCGATCGCGCTCGGCCATCCGCTGGGCGCGACCGGCGCGCGGCTGATGACCACGCTCGTCCATCACCTGCGCCGCAACGGCCTGCGTTACGGCCTGCAGACGATGTGCGAGGGCGGCGGCATGGCCAACGCCACTATCATCGAGGCGGTCTGAGCTGTGATCAAGCAGGTTCGGCAGCTCGATCGGGTGATCATCCGGTTCGCCGGTGACTCCGGTGACGGCATGCAACTCACCGGTGACCGGTTCACCGCGGGCACCGCCGAGTTCGGCAACGACCT
>NZ_BAABFD010000038.1:0-46972 GCF_039540635.1 Nonomuraea ferruginea
GCGGCGCCGAGTGCCAGGGTGGCGCCCAGGGCCAGGCGGGAGGTGGACGGGATGCGATCGAAGATGTGCTTGACCATGCTCGGGGATTGCTCCTTGCTTCCATGCCGCCTACCGGGTTAGCTGTCGGATTCGGGCGTGGAAGTGCCCTACGGCGCGCCCTTGGTGAAGAGCGACCGATTCACCCCAGAGAAAGGTGGGTCCCCGGTTCCGCCAGAGGGCGGATTCGGCGGCCGCGCCGTGTTCCCGCTTGGTGCGCGGGTGGGCGCGGTCTCGGCAATTCATCGGCAACGCGCGGGGGCTTACCTAAAAGCGCTGCTCAAGCGCGTGCCATCGATGGGTCCGAAGGTAATCGTCGCGCAAGGGAAAGGGCAAGCGCGGGACGGGCCCCGACGACGGGATCCCCCATGACATGGGGGATCCCGCACGAATTCTTTACCTTCGATCCGGTTACGAACCGTCGGGCGAGGAGCCGAGCCGGGGGACGTGGCGCAGGGCGGTGGCCGCCAGGATCGCCGCGGCGAGCAGGACGACCGAGGCGGCCGCCGCCGTGACCGTGAGGCTCGTGGTGAAGGCGGCCCTGGCCGCCTCCGCGAGCGTGGCGGCGACGGAGGCGGGCTGAGCGGACGCGACGGCCATGGCGCCGCCCAGGGTGTCGCGGGCCGCTGCCGCCGCCTCCGCGGGGACTTCCTCCGGTACGCGCAGGCGGGCCTGGTAGACGGCGGCGGCGATGCTCCCGAAGACGGCCAGCCCGGCCGCGCCGCCGAACTCCTGGGCGGTCTCCGACAGCGCCGCCGCCGAGCCGGAGCGCTCCGGCGGCGCCGCGCCGACCACGATGTCGATGCCCAGCACGAGCAGCGGCGAGCCGCCCAGGAAGAACAGCGTCTGCCCGGTCACCAGCGCGGCGAGCCCCGACGTGCCCGCCATGGTGAGGAGCAGGACCCCTGCCGCGCCGAGCACCAGTCCCCCGGCCGCGAGGACCGCGGGCCGGACCCGCCGCGCCAGCGCCGGGGTCGCCACGAACCCGAAGATGATCGCCACCGCGTTGGGCAGCGTCCACAGCCCGGCCTCCAGCGGCGACAGGCCGAGCACGAGTTGCAGGTACTGCGCCGTCAGCAGGCCGATCCCCGGCCCCACCAGGATGACCAGCATCAGCGTGCCCAGCGCCCCGGAGAAGCGCCGCTCGGCGAACAGCCGCAGGTCGAGCAGGGGTTCGGCCAGCCCGCGCTGCCTTCGTACGAAGACCACCGCCAGTGCCGTCCCCGCCACCAGGGAGAGCGGCGCGACGGCGCCCGCCCCGCCGGCGGCCAGTTCCTTCACCCCGTAGGTGACCGCGAGCGCGGCCGCCACCGACAGCACCACGCTGGGCGCGTCGATCCGGCCCACCGCGGGCGAGCGGTACTCGGGCAGCAGCAGCGGCCCCGCCACCAGCAGCACGGCCATCACCGGCACCCCGAGCAGGAACGCCGCCCCCCACCAGAAGGTCTCCAGCAGTGACCCGCCGAGCAGCGGCCCGATCACCATGCCGCCGGTGAAGCCGACCATCCACAGGCTGATCGCGGTCGTCCGCTGGGCGGGGTCGTGGAACATGGTGCGGATCAGCGACAGTGTCGAGGGCATCAGCGTCGCGCCCGCCACGCCCAGCGCGGCGCGGGCGGCGATGAGCACTTCGGCGCTCGGCGCGTACGCGGCCGCGGCGGAGGCGAGCGCGAAGGCCGCGGCCCCGATCAGCAGCAGCCGCCTGCGCCCGATCCGGTCGCCCAGCGTGCCCATGGGGATGAGGAACCCGGCGATCAGGAACCCGTAGATGTCGTTGATCCACAGCAGCTGCGCCCCGGTGGGCCGGAGGTCCTCACTCAGCGCGGGCACGGCCAGGTGCAGCACGGTCACGTCTATCGAGAGCAGCAGGGTCGGCAGGATGAGGACGGCCAGGCCGATCCACTCCCGCTTGCCCGCACGCTGTTGTATGTCCATGCATGGAACGCTAAAAACCCAACCACGCTTGAGGTCAATCCCCGATAAACCCAAGATTCCGCACTTTCGGTGATTGTCGGGGTGAATGCGGGCAGTGCCACAGATGGACGGTCGCCATAGGGCAGTGTTGGGAGCATGCCGATGAGGACAGAGCTCGACCGCCTCGCGGGCGGGGCGCACCATGATCCGCATTCCGTGCTGGGCGCCCACCCAGGCGCGGGTGGGGTGACCTTCCGAGCGCTGCGCCCGCTCGCCGAACGGGTCCGCGTGGTGCTGGACGACGGCACCGCGCACGACATGAAGCACGTGGCCCACGGCGTGTTCGAGACCACGGTCCCCGGTCTGGACAAGGTTCCCTCGTACACCTTGAGCGTGCGCTATCCCGGCGGTGAGGCGCACGAGACGCGCGACCCGTACCGGCACTGGCCCACGCTGGGCGAGGTCGACCTGCACCTGATCGGCGAGGGGCGGCACGAGCGGCTGTGGGAGGTGCTCGGCGCCCGCGTGATGGAACACCAGGACACGCCGGGCACGGCGTTCGCCGTCTGGGCGCCCAACGCCCGCGGCATCCGGGTGATCGGCGACTTCAACCACTGGGACGGCACCGCCTACCCCATGCGCTCGCTGGGCCGCTCGGGGGTGTGGGAGCTGTTCGTCCCCGGTCTCGGCGCGGGCGAACGTTACAAGTACCAGGTGCTGGGCGCCGACGGCGTATGGCGCGACAAGGCCGACCCGATGGCGCGCAGGACCGAGCTGCCCCCGCAGACCGCCTCGGTCGTCGAGCAGTCCGACTACGTCTGGGCCGACGAGGAGTGGATGGCGGGGCGGCGCGACGAGCAGCCGCGCAACGGGCCGATGAGCATCTACGAGGTCCACCTGGGCTCGTGGCGGCCCGGCCTGTCCTATCTGGAGCTGGCCGACCAGCTCTCGGAGTACGTGGCCGACCTGGGCTTCACGCACGTGGAGCTGCTGCCGGTGGCCGAGCACCCGTTCGGCGGGTCGTGGGGCTACCAGGTGACCTCCTACTACGCGCCGACGGCCCGCTTCGGCACCCCCGACGAGTTCCGCGCGTTCGTCGACCGGATGCACGCCAAGGGCATCGGGGTGGTGCTCGACTGGGTGCCGGCGCACTTCCCGATGGACGACTGGGCGCTGGCCCGCTTCGACGGCACCCCGCTCTACGAGCACGCCGACCCGGCCAGGGGCGAGCACCCCGACTGGGGCACGTACGTGTTCGACTTCGGGCGCCGCGAGGTGCGCAACTTCCTGGTCGCCAACGCGCTCTACTGGCTCAAGGAGTTCCACATCGACGGCCTGCGGGTGGACGCGGTGGCCTCGATGCTCTATCTCGACTACTCCCGCCGGGAGGGCGAGTGGACCCCCAACGTCTACGGCGGCCGGGAGAACCTCGACGCGGTCGAGTTCCTCAAGGAGATGAACTCGGTCTGCTACCGGGAGGCGCCCGGCATCGCGACCGTGGCCGAGGAGTCGACCGCCTGGCCGGGAGTGTCACGGCCGGTGCACCTGGGCGGGCTCGGCTTCGGGTTCAAGTGGAACATGGGGTGGATGCACGACACGCTGGAGTATCTCCGGCACGAGCCGATCTTCCGGCAGTACCACCACCATCAGATGACGTTCTCCCTCATCTACGCCTACTCGGAGAACTACGTCCTGCCGCTCTCCCATGACGAGGTGGTGCACGGCAAGGGCTCGCTGATGGGCAAGATGCCCGGCGACGAGTGGCAGCGCTTCGCCCAGCTGCGCGCGCTGCTGGCGTTCATGTGGGCGCATCCGGGCAAGCAGCTGCTGTTCATGGGCGGCGAGTTCGGTCAGGGCTCGGAGTGGTCGGAGGAGCGCGGGCTCGACTGGTGGGTGCTGGAGTTCGACGGTCACCAGGGCGTGCAGAGGCTGGTACGCGACCTCAACCGGTTCTACAAGGACACCCCGGCGCTGTGGGAGCAGGACACCAGGCCCGAGGGTTTCCGGTGGATCGACGCCGACGACGCGCCGGGCAACACGTTCTCGTTCCTGCGGTACGCGAAGGACGGGTCCGCGGTGGCGTGCGTGGTCAACTTCAGCGGCGGGGCGCACGAGAACTACCGGCTCGGTCTCCCGTACGGGGGGCGCTGGGCGGAGGCGGTCAACACCGACGCCTACGAGTACTGGGGCAGCGGCGTGGGCAACATGGGCGAGGTGGAGGCGGTCGACGAGCCGTGGCACGGCCTGCGTTACTCGACGACGTTGCGGGTGCCGCCGATGGGCGCGGTCTGGCTGACCTCGCCGCCTTCCTGACTGGTGCCTGAAAGTCTGGTGAGAAAGGAGCGGCAGGGCCTGTCCGGTCCTGACAAATCACCTTAAACTCCGAGATCATGTCTCCTCGGAGGAAGCCGGTGCGACTTCGCCCCCTGATCGCCACCGCGATCATGCTGGCGCTGCTCCCCGCGGCGCCGGCGTTCGCCGACGATTTAACGCCGACGCTGCCCACACCGACCCCCACCCCCGCCGCCACGAGCGCCGAAGAGAAGGTCGAGGAGGGCTTAGCCGTCGACGGCGGCAGCGTGCGCGCCATCGTCGAGCTGACCGACCCCGCCCAGCACGCCCCGATGGCGGCCAGGGCCGCCGAAGGCAGCGTCGAGGTGCTGCTGCAGCCTCAGGCCCAGCCGTTCATGGTGGTCGAGGGCACGGCCGAGGAACTGGCCGCGCTCGCCGAGGACCCCCGGGTGACGTCCATCCACCGCGACCGCGCCTACCCGCCCGCGCTGGCCTCCAGCATCGCGCAGATCGGGGCCGACCAGGCGCACGCCGCCGGTCACACCGGGGCCGGACAGAACATCGCGATCCTGGACACCGGCGTCGACCTCGACCACCCGTTCCTGAGCGGCCGGGTGGTGGCCGAGGCCTGCTTCTCCGCCGTGGACGCGGGCGTCGAGTCGCTCTGCCCCAACGGCCAGACCAGCCAGGTCGGCGCCGGCTCGGCCGACGCCACCACGGCCAAGTGCCTGCTGGACGGGACGAACCTGTGCGACCACGGCACCCACGTGGCCGGCATCGCCGCGGGCACCGGCGGCGTCGCGCCCGGCGCGGGGATCGTCGCGGTGCAGGTGTTCAGCCGGGTCAACGACGAGGACCTGTGCGGCGCGGCCGCCTGCCTGCTGGCGTACGAGTCGTCGCTGCGGCTGGCCCTGGACCACGTGGCCTCGCTCACCGAGCCCATCGCGGCGGTGAACCTGAGCCTGGGCGGCATGCCGTACGAGACGAGCTGCGACGACAGCGAGGAGGCGCAGGTCTTCAAGCCGAAGATCGACGCGCTGCTCGCCAAGGGCGTCGCGACCGTAGTCGCGGCCGGCAACGAGTACTTCGAGGGCGCCACGTTCCCCGCCTGCATCAGCTCCGCGGTGGCCGTCGGGGCGAACGACGACGGCGACGCCATCGCCGACTTCTCCAACCGGGGCGCGCTGCTCGACCTGTTCGCGCCCGGCGTGGACATCGAGTCGTCGGTGCCGGACGACCAGATGACCACCTACAGCGGCACCTCGATGGCCACCCCGCACGTGGCGGGCGCGCTGGCGCTGCTGAAGGCGCAGTCGCCGGACACGCCGATGCCAGACCTGATCGCCAAGCTCGTGTCGACCGGCAGGCCGTACGTCTACCAGGTCGACGGCGCCGAGGTGCGCACGCCGCGGCTGGACGTGGCGGCGGCGGTGACGGGCGGCACGCCGCAGCCGGAGATCAGCCAGAGCCCGCCGGCCGCCCCCGACCCGGCCGATCCAGGCCCGGGGGACCCGGACCCGGCCGACCCGGACCCGAGCCCTCAGCCCGACCCGACGGGCAGCGGCCCGACCCCCGAGCCGGAGCAGCCGTCCGACGACCCGACGCCGGTGCCGCTGCCGACGGTCACCGTCACAGTCACGATCACCGTCACGCCGACCCCGGCCGCCAAGGCCGCGCCGGTCTGCACCAGGGGCACCGCGGCCAAGCGGCTGACCGCCAAGCAGTGGGCCAAGGAGATCCACCGCGGCAGCGGCACGATGAGCGACGAGACCCTCACCTGCTACCTGAAGCTGGTGGGCAAGGCCAGCAAGGTCTTCCCCGAGCTGACCAAGGCCTCGTCGCTGGGCAAGGCGTACCGGGTGATCAAGAACACCAAGACCGCCAAGCGCAGGCTGGACAGCGCGCTGCTCACCGGCTGGCTCAACTGGGCGCACGGCGTGAACGGCACCAAGACCCTCAAATCCTCAGAGAAGGTGCGGCTGGCCAAGAAGCCCACGAATGCCGCGCTCAAGAAAGCTGCCACCAAGGTGATCAAATCCCGGTAAAAGGCTAGAAAACCGAGGCGTCACGGACGACACGACCGGGGAGCTATCCGCCGTGTCGTCCGCTTGACGTCTCGGAGGAAACCCGTGGGATCTCGCTCTGTGCTCGCCTGCGCGGTCGCGCTGACGACGATCGTGGGCACGGCGCCCGCGGGGAACGCCGGCACTCCTGTCAGCGACGGTCCCACCGTCGGCAACGGCCTGGTCGAGCAGATCAGGTCCGAGAAGAAGGTCCGCTCCATCGTCGAGCTGCGGCCCGGCCAGCCGGTGGGCAAGGTCGCCACGGACGTCGAGCGGGCCTCGGCCGGCGCCAAGGTGCTGGAGTCGTCCGCCTCGGCGGGCTTCCTGGTCGCCGAGGTCGACGCCGCCACCCTCGCCGAGCTGCGCAGGGACCCCCGGGTGCAGGCCGTGTACGCGGACCGGCCGAGCGTGCCCTTTCTGGCCGACAGCACCCGGGTGATCGGCTCGGACCGGGCCAACGCGGCGGGCTGGACGGGCCGCGGCGCCACCGTCGCCGTCCTGGACCTGGGCATCGACGGCGACCATCCGTTTCTGGCCGGCCGCATCGTGGACCAGGCCTGCTTCTCCACCACCGACGCGAGCACCGGGTCCGTCTCCCTGTGCCCGAGCGGCGAGGACGCCCAGACCGGGCCGGGCGCGGCGGACAGCGCGATCCCGCGCTGCATGTCGCGCGGCGTCAACCAGTGCGGCCACGGGACCCACGTGGCCGGCATCGCCGCGGGCCGGAACGCGCCCGGCGCACCCGGCAACGGGGTCGCCCCCGACGCGGCGGTCCTGCCCATCCAGGTCTTCAGCCGGGTCGACACCGCCACGGGCTGCGGCGGGGTCGGCGCCCAGGCCCCCTGCTTCGTCACCTACACCTCCGACCAGAAGCTGGCGCTGGACTACGTCACCCGCGTGGCCAGGACGTACAACGTGGCCTCGGTGAACATGAGCTTCGGCGGCAGCGGCCCCTTCCAGGCGCACTGCGACGCCGACCCGGAGGCGTCGGCGCTCAAGGGCCAGTTCGACACGCTGCTGAACCTGGGCGTCGCGCCCGTGGTGGCGGCCGGCAACGGAAGCGCGCGCGACGGGGTCGCCTCGCCGGCGTGCATCTCCAGCGCGGTCACGGTGGGCGCCACCGACGACGCCGACGCGGTCGCCGTCTTCTCCAACCGGGGAGCGCTGCTCGACCTGTTCGCTCCGGGCGTGACGATCGAGTCCTCGGTGCCGGACGACACGTACGCGTCGATGAGCGGCACGTCGATGTCCGCGCCGCACGTGGCGGGGGCGTTCGCGGTGATGAAGCAGGCGTACCCGGCGCTCGACGCGGCCCAGATCCTCCGGCGGCTCCAGGAGACCGGCCGGTCCGTCGTCTACAGCGCCTACTCCCGGCGCGTCGGCACGCCGCGCATCGACCTGGGCCGCGCGACCTCGGCTGTCACGCAGAGCTGAGCCGCCCCACTTGGCAGGAGTTGGACACACGCGCCCGACTTCTGCCGCTTAGGGTGGCTCTATGGACCCAGGCAAGGCGATCTTCGAAACCGTCGAGAAGCTCCGGCAGCGGCGCACCGCTCCGCTCGTACTTGAACTCGACCTCACCGAGGGGCTCACCCAGGGGCCGCCCTCAGACCCGCTGGCCGCGCTGCTGTCCATGCGTAAGCCCCGCCTGTCCGACGTGCTGGCCGGGCTCAAGCGGGCCCGGCAGGACTCCCGGGTCAAGGCGCTGATCGTGAAGATCGGCGGCAATCCGATCGGGCTGGCGACCGTCCAGGAGCTGCGCCAGGCCGTCGTCGAGTTCCGTGCCTCCGGCAAGCAGACCGTGGCCTTCGCCGAGACGTTCGGCGAGTTCGGCGCCGGCACGATCCCGTACTTCCTGGCCAGCGCCTTCGACCGGGTCTACCTGCAGCCCAGCGGCGACGTGGGGCTCACCGGCGTGGTCCTGGAGCAGCGCTTCCTCAAGAACGCGCTGGGCAAGCTCGGCGTCGACTACGAGATCGGCCAGCGCCACGAGTACAAGACCGCGGCCAACACCTTCACCCAGGACCACATGACCGAGCCGCACCGCGAGTCGATGGCCCGGATCGTCGAGTCCATCACCGAGCAGATCGTGGCCGGCATCGCCGACGGCCGCCGGCTCGACCCCGGCAAGGTGCGCGAACTGATCGACCGCGGCCCGTTCATCGGCGCCGAGGCGGTGGACGCCGGGCTGGTCGACGGCCTGGCCTACCGGGACGAGGTGTACGGCGAGGTCAAGCGCGCCGCCGGCGAGGACTCCCTGCTGCAGTACGTGTCCCGCTACCACCGGGCGTCGGCCGTCAAGAAGCTGCCGCATCCGACCGCCGACGGCATCGCGCTCGTCCACGGCGACGGCGCGATCCGCACCGGCCGCAGCGGCCGCAGCCCGCTCGGCGGGGGCGGCGCGATGGGCTCCGACACGATCAGCGCCGCACTGCGCGCCGCCCGCCGCGACGCGCACGTCAAGGCCGTGGTGTTCCGCGTCGACAGCCCGGGCGGCTCGTACGTGGCCTCCGACACGGTGTGGCGTGAGGTGGTGCTGACGCGCAAGGTCAAGCCCGTGATCGTGTCGATGGGCGACGTGGCGGCCTCCGGCGGCTACTTCGTCTCGATGGCCGCCGACGTGATCGTGGCCCAGCCCGGCACGCTCACCGGCTCGATCGGCGTGCTCGGCGGCAAGCCGGTGCTGTCGGAGCTGCTGGAGAAGCTCGGCGTGGACACCGACCACGTCGCCCAGGGCGCGAACGCGGGCATGTTCTCCACCTCGCGCGGCTTCTCTCCGGAGCAGTGGGAGCGGGTCAACGCCTGGCTCGACAGGATCTACGACGACTTCGTGGGCAAGGTGGCCGAGGCCCGTGATCTGAGCCGCGAGCGCGCCCACGAGCTGGCCCGCGGCCGGGTCTGGACGGGCGCCGACGCGCGGGCGGGCGGCCTGGTCGACGAGCTGGGCGGGCTGGAGGACGCGCTGCAGCTGGCCAGGAAGCGCGTCGGCCTCGCCGAGGACGCCCCGGTCCGCGTCTATCCCAGGCTCAACCCGCTGGAGCGCCTGCGCGGCCCCGAGTCCAGCGACGACAAGGCCGCGGCCCTGGCCAGGGTGCGCCTGGACTCCTGGGGCCCGCTGGCCAGGCTCTCCGCCGAACTCGGCCTCCCGGCGACCGGCCCGCTCGCGCTCCCCGCCTGGTACAGGATCCGCTAGGCGCCGACCGCGCGGTAGCGGCCGCGCAGGCGGATGAGAGGCCGCAGGCCCGGGGCCACGTAGTCGACGGCCAGGACCCGGGCCACGAACAGCGTGTGGTCGCCCGCCGGCACCACCCGCGTGGTCTCCGCCTCCAGCGCGGCGACGCCGCCGTCCAGGACGATCGCGTCCGAGTGCGGGCCGCGATGGTGCGGGACGCCCGCCACCAGGTGGCGGGCGCTCGGCCGGCCCGCCGCCGCGAACCGGCTGGCCATCGCCGCCTGATCCGACGACAGCAGGGAGCACGCCCACCGGTCCTGGCGCAGCAGCACCTCGTTGACGTAGCCCCCGCTGCCCAGGCTGACGAGCATCAGCGGCGGGTCCAGCGACACCGACATCAGCGTGGAGACGGTGACGCCCACGTCGTCGCGACCGTCGCGCACGGTGACGACCGACACGCCCGCCGCGAGCTGCGCCATGGCGTCGGTGAACTCGCTCACCGCCCGGCCCCCCGGATCCGGGCGGGGCGGGTCAGCCGAGGCCGTTCGAGGTCAGCCATTCCCCGGCCACCGTGGCGGGCTCGTCCTTGTTGACGGAGATCTTCTGCATCATGTCGAGCAGCGAGTCCGTCGTCAGCTTGGCGGAGACGCCGTTGAGCGTCGTCCTGACCGTGTCGTCCACCGTGGCCTTGTGGACCAGCGGGGTCACGTTCTGGGCCGGGAAGATGTTCTTCGTGTCCTCAAGGGGCGCCAGCTCGTTGATGGTCATCTTCGGGTCGGTGCTGAAGACGTTGCCCACCTGGATGGAGCCGTCCTTGATGGCGTCGGCCGTCGTGGGCCCCGTCGGCTTCCACTCCTTGAACTCGATCCCGTACACGTCCTTGAAACGCTGCTCCCAGCGGTCCTTGAACTCCGGCGGGCCGCCCACCACCATGTCCTTCGACACCTTGGCCAGGTCGTCCATGGTGGCGGTCTTCTGCGCCGTCTCCTTGGTGACCGAGAGGGTGTCCTTGTCCTCGGCCGGGGAGGAGTCGAGCACCTCCAGCTCGGGCGGCAGCTTCTCCTTCAGCGCGGCGTTGATCTCCTCGGCGGTCGCCGCGGTGTTCTCCTTGTCGACGTAGGCGAGCAGGTTGCCGTTGTACTCGGGCACGATCGTCAGCCCGCCGCCCTTCACCTGGTCGTAGACGACCTCGCGGCTGCCGATCCGCGGCTTCTCCTCCACCTGCACGCCCTTGGCCTCCAGCGCCTGGGCGTAGATCGACGCGAGCAGCACGCTCTCGTCGAAGTCGAACGACCCGATCACGACAGTCCCCCCGCCGGAAGCCGACCCGGTCGGCGTGGCGGCCGTGCTCTGCAGCGGGTTGTCACCGCCGCCGCCGCCACAGCCGGCCAGCGCGAGCGCCGCGGACAGGAGCACCGCCGCGGTGCCGAACATGCGTCTCATCAGTTGTTTCCCCTTCTAGCGGGAGGTTGCACCACTGTCACGTACCTTCAGTCGCCGGCTCACGCCCGGGGAGACGGTCACTCTCTGTACGAGCGTGAATCCGACCTGCACCACGAGCGCGAACAGCACAATCAACACAGAACCCCCGAAGACGCTCGCGTAATCCTGTGTCGCGAAACCGTCGATGACGAACCGCCCGAGCCCGCCCAGACCGGTGTAGGCCGCGACCGTCGTGGTCGCGACCACCTGGATGGCCGACAGCCGCAGCCCCAGCAGGATCAGCGGCAGCGCCACCGGCACCAGCACCTGCCCCAGAACCTGCCCGCCACGCAGCCCCATCCCGTACGCGGCGTCACGCAGCTCCGGGTCCACCCCCCTGATCCCCTCGAAGGTGTTGACCAGGATCGGCGGCACGGCCAGCAGCACCAGCGGGATGATCACCGGCCAGATCGACGCGGTGCCGAGCAGCAGCACGAACAGCACCAGCACGCCCAGCGTGGGGATCGCCCTGGCCAGGTTGGCGGAGACCACCACGACCAGGTGGCCCCTGCCGGTGTGACCGATCAGCAGGCCGAGCGGCACCGCGACCAGCGTGGCCAGGAAGAGGGCCAGCGCGGAGAACTCCAGGTGCTCCAGCAGCCGCACCGGGATCCCGTACGGCCCCGACCAGTGCGCGGGGTCGCCGAAGAAGTCGACGAGCCAGTTCACGTCGCCCTCCTCGCCCGTTCCCACGGCGTCAGCAGCCGCTGCGCGAGCACCAGCAGCCCGTCGGCGACCAGCGCGAGCAGCACGATCAGCCCGATGCCGACGACGACCGGCGGCAGGAACGGGTTCTGGTAGGCGCGGGTGAACAGCATGCCCAGCCCGCCCTGCCCGATCAGCGCGCCCACGCTGACCAGGCTGATGCTGGAGACGGCCACCACCCGCAGCCCGGCGATCACCACCGGCGCCGCGATCGGCAGCTCCACCTGCACCAGCCGGCGCAGCGGCGTGAAGCCCATGGCCACCGCCGACTGCCGGACGTGCTCGGGCACCGCGCGGATCCCGTCGACCACGGCGGGGATGAGCACGGCCATCGCGTAGAAGATCAGCGGGATGATCACGGTGACCGGCGACAGCCCGGTGACCGAGATCAGCAGCATGAACAGCGGCAGCGACGGCAGCGCGTAGAGCACGTTGAACACGGCCGCGGTGGGCTGGTAGAGCCACCGCCACCGGATGCAGGCGAGCCCGAGCGGCAGCGCCAGCGCCAGCCCGGCGACGATCGGCACCAGCGACATCAGCAGATGGTCGCTCAGCAGGTCCCTGATGCTGCCGGCCCGCCCGGTGTCCCAGTTGCGGGCGATCCACTCCCAGAGTGAGGGAGGCCCGTCACCCATGGACGGCCTCCGTCAGCGCCTCGTCGAGCGCCTGCCGGGTGGCCACCCCGACGACCTTGTCCTGCTCGTCCACCGCCACCGCGTGACCCGACGGGGACAGCAGCGCCGCGTCCAGCGCCGCGCGCATGGAGTCGCGGCCGTGGCGGAACGTGCCCGCGGGCCCCAGCTCGCCCGGCCGGCCGCGCGCCAGCCAGCCGGCGGCCCGTCCCTCGGCGGTGAGCGCGAGCAGCCACGGCTCGTCGCCCCGCCCGTCGGCGCCCTCCCTCACGGTCAGGTCGGTGCGCAGGCGCAGCCCGCCCGTGGAGACGAACTGCAGGCGGCGGATCCCCCGGTCGCGGCCGAGGAACTCGCGCACGAAGTCGTCGGCGGGCTCCGTCAGCAGCGTCTTGGGGTCGGCGACCTGCGCCAGCTTGCCGCCCACGCGCAGCACCGCCACCCGGTCGCCGAGCTTGATCGCCTCGTCGATGTCGTGGGTGACGAACACGATGGTCTTGTTCAGCTCGGCCTGGAGCCTGATCAGCTCGTCCTGGAGGTTCGTGCGGACCACCGGGTCGACCGCGCTGAACGGCTCGTCCATGAGCAGCACGGGCGGGTCGGCGGCCAGCGCCCTGGCCACCCCCACCCGCTGCTGCTGCCCGCCGGACAGCTGGAACGGGTAACGCTCGCCCATCGCGGGGTCCAGGCCGACCCGCTCAAGCAGCTCCATGGCCCGGCCGCGGGCCCGCTTGCGGTTCCAGCCGAGCAGGTACGGGACGGTGGCGACGTTGTCGACGACCTTGCGGTGCGGGAAGAGGCCCGCCTGCTGGATCACGTACCCGATGCCGCGGCGCAGCACCGGGGGATCGACGGTGTCCACCGGAGCGCCGTCGAGCAGGATCCGGCCCTCGCTGGGGTCGATCATCCGGTTGATCATCCGGAGCGACGTCGTCTTGCCGCACCCCGAGGGGCCGACGAGCACGGTGATCTCCCCCGTGCGCGCCTCCAGGCCGAGGCGGTCCACGGCGACCGTCCCGTCCGGATAGCGTTTGGTGACAGCATCGAAAGTGATCACGCGCGACCTCCCGCATCGAGCAGGGCCGCGACCCCCTGCCACGACCGCCGCATGATCTCTTGAACCCACAGACTACGGCGATCCATCCCCCTCTGTCCTAGCGGGTCCGAACTGAACCGCTTCACCGACCTGCGATTCCCCAGTAATTCGCCCTTCGGTAGTGCGCTCCACCAGGGATTGTTGGCATGATTGCCTCCACAACCTCCAGATTCACCGGCGCACCCCCTCCCCCTCAGCGTCCGCCCTTGCTATTAAGAGGAACCGGTCAACGTGACACACCCGCTCACCGATCAGCGCTCCCGTCGCGAGCAGATCGCCGAGCTCTACGACGGTCACGCCGCCGGGCTGTTCGTCTACTGCGCCGATCAGCTCGGCGATCTCGGCTCGGCGGCCGACGTCCTGGAGTCCGTCCTCACCAGCGCGCCGGAGGATCCTCCCCGGGCCGCCCTGTACGCGTTCGCCCGCCGGGAGATCCACCGGCGCGACGTCGTCTACGCGCCGCCGGTCGTCGATCCGCTGACCGACCCCGTGTCCGCGCTGGTCGAGCGCATCCTGCGCGAGCTGCGGCCGCAGCAGCGCGAGGTGCTCGTGCTCGGCCACGTCTGCGGGCTCGACCTGGCCGAGCTCGCCTGGGTGCTCGACGTGGCGGCCGACACGGCCGAGGAGCTGGCGCTCAGCGCCGCCCACCGGTTCCGGCAGATACTCAACATGGCGCTGGCCGCGACGGGGGCGGGCGGCTCCAAGCCGGTGGCCGACGTCTACGGCGCGCTCGCGGTCGCGCCGCTGCGCGACGTCTTCGGCCGCCTGCCGTGGCCCGAACCACCCGGCACCCTCCGCATCCACCTGGCCGGCTCCAGCACCGCCGATCCCGCGCCGCTGTTCGTCAAGCCGCGCTGGCCCGTGCCGCCGGCCTGGCCGCAGCCGCTCGGCACGGCCGACCCGGCGACCACGACCGTCCTCTTCCCCCGCGACCTGCTCAGGCCCCCCTCGCCGTCGCGCGTCCCCGACCACGACGCGACCACGACGCCGATGCCCAAGTTCCGCGACGACGTACGCGAGGGCCCGGCCTCCTTCGACGCCCTCCGCGCGAACCCCTTCGACGCCCTGCGCTCGAACCCCGCGTCCCCGGCCTCCTTCGACGCGTTGCGCTCGAACCCGGCGTCCTCAGCGCCCTTCGACGCCCTGCGCTCGAACCCCGGGTCCTCGGCGCCCTTCGAGCGCCTGAGGGGGAACCCCGCCTCGCTGAAGCCCTTCGAGGCCCGCCCGACCCCCTTCGAAGCCTTCCGCCCCCGGCGGCCCTCCCAGCCCGGCGCTGCTCAGCCCGGTCCTGCTCAGCCCGGTCCTGCGCAGCCCGGCGCTGCTCAGCAGGGTCCCGCTCAGCCCGGCGCTGCTCAGCCGGGCCCCGGCAGGTCCGGTCCCGCTCAGCCGTCCGGTCCCGCTCAGTTCGCCCCCGGCCGGCCGACGCCGCGAGGGGCGAAGCCCGGTATGGGCGAGCCGCCGATGGCCGCGCCCACCGGTTTTCTGACCGGCGGCGACGTGCTCGACGACCCGGGCGGCACCAGCCCGGCGGTCGGCGGCCTCCCGGACATGGCGGCTCCCATGACCGGCGACTTCCTCGCCCAGCCCGGCCCCGCCCGTGAGGCCGGGCCGCTGTTCACCCCGCGCGCCCAGCCAAGGGAGCCGGTCTACCGCATGCCGGCCGCCCCTTCAGCCCCGGAGCCGGAGACGCCCCCGATCCAGGACCTCCGCCCTCAGCCGGCGAAGCCCTCCCCCGCCGACTCCCCCACGGCTGACGCCCTCAAGGCCGACTTCCTCAAGGCCGACTCCCGTACCTCTGACTTCCTCCCGGCTGACTCCCGTACGGATGGGTCACGTACGGGAGAGTCCGGACAGCTTCGTACGGCGGGTGGCGGGGAGAAGGCGGATCCGCTGGCGACGAAGCCGCGTCCCGCCCTCCGGAAGCCGCAGGCGCAGAAGGGCCGCAAGCCGTCCCCCGCCAAGAACAGAAAGAAGAAGAAGCGCCGCAACCGTCACCACGACTGGGCATGGGAGCTGATCGGCTTCCTGATCTGCGTGGCGATCGCGATGATCGTGTTCTTCTCGGTCCCCATGATCCTCAAGCCCTGACCGGCCCCGGGCGAAGCCGGGACCAGCGCCGTCACCGAGGCGGCCTGGGCAGGCTCAGCCCGAGCATGGCGATCAGCTCCCGCTGCACCTCGTTGACGCCGCCGCCGAAAGTGAGCACCAGGCCACCCTTGACGCCCCGGTCGGTCACCTCGATCAGCGCGGCCGTCTCCGGGTCGGCCGGGTCGCCGTAGCGGGCCAGGATCTCGCCGACGAGCCGTCCCGCATCCTGCATCCGTTCGGAGGCGTAGATCTTGGTGGCGGAGGCGTCGGGCGCGCCCAGCCAGCCGAGGTCCATGTTCGCCGCGACCTGCCAGTTCAGCAGCTCGTTCGTACGGGAGAAAGCCCGGACGCGGCCGAGCACGCGCCGCACGTCGGGCTGGTCGGCCAGCCCGACGCGGCGGGCCCAGGCCAGGAGGCGGTCGTGGATCTGGGCGAGGTTCCCGGCGGGGCCGAGCGTGACGCGCTCGTGGTTGAGCTGGTTGACGATCAGGTCCCAGCCCTTGTCGACCTCGCCGACCACCATGTCGACCGGGACGCGGACGTCGGTGTAGTAGGTGGCGTTGGTGTGGTGGCGGCCGTCCATGGTGGTGATCGGCGTCCAGGAGAAGCCGGGGTCGTCCGTGGAGGCGATCATCATGGTGATGCCCTTGTGCTTCTTCGCGTCGGGGTTGGTGCGGGCGGCCAGCCAGATGTACTGGGCGTAGTGGGCGCCGCTGGTGAAGATCTTCTGACCGTTCACCACGTAGTGGTCGCCGTCCAGCACGGCCGTGGTGCGGAGCGACGCGAGGTCGGTGCCGGCCTCGGGCTCGGTGTAGCCGATCGCGAAGTGGCACTCTCCCGCGAGGATGCTCGGCAGGAACCGTTCCTTCTGCTCCCGCGTCCCGTACTGCATGATCGTCGGTGCGACGGTCTGCACGGAGATGAGCGGGTACGGGACGCCGGCGCGGGCGATCTCGTTGGCGAAGATCTGCTGCTCGATGGGGCCGAGACCGGCGCCGCCGTACTCCTCCGGCCAGCCGAGGCCGAGCTTGCCGTCTCGGCCCAGGCGGCGGCAGTGGGCCATATACGCCTCGCCGAACGGATCATCGGCGATCTTGGCGCGCTCCTCGGGAGCCAGGCAGGCGGCGAAGTACGCGCGCAGCTCGCCCTGGAGGCGGCGCTGTTCTGGGGTCAGGTCGATGAGCATCAGGCGAGCGCTCCGATCAGGTCGAGCTGGGCGTCGGCGCCGCCGAGCAGGTGCGCCAGGTGCTTGGCGTGCGCGAAGTAGCGGTGCAGCGGGTACGTCACGTCGAGCCCCAGCCCGCCGTGCAGGTGCTGGCAGGTGTAGAGCGCGCGGGCCGCCTCGCTCGTGTGGTACGCGGCCAGCGCCAGGTCCTCCTCGGCGGGCAGCCCTTCGGCCAGCCGCCAGGCCCCGGACCACATGGCGACGTCGAGCGCCCGCGCCGCGATGTAGACGTCGGCGACCTGCGTGGTGACGGCCTGGAACTCGGCCAGCGCGCGGCCGAACTGTTTGCGGTTCCTGACGTGCTCGGTGGTCAGCCGCAGCGCCCCGGCCAGCACCCCGGACGCCTGCGCGGCCGTCGCGGCGGTGTAGAGATGGCGCACCCCCGCCACCGCCTCCGGACCGGCGACCCGCTCCGCCGGTGCCGCGTCGAACGTCACCGTCGCGACGACCTCCCCCGTCGAGGCGAACTCCGACACCGCGACCACGGCGGCCTCGGCCGCCGGGGCGATCCCGGACGCCGGGGCGGTCGCCTCGGCCGCCGATGCGGAGCCGGACGCCGGGACGGCGGCGTGGACCAGGAAGAGGCCCTCGTCGGCGGTGACCAGCAGGTCGCCGTCGGGGTAAGCGACGCCGCACTTGCGGCCGGTCAGCGCCCAGCCGCCCGCCTTCCGCTCGGCGGTGGTGGCGGGCGGGTCGGCCAAGGCCCTGCCCGGCTCCCTGATGGCGACCGTGGAGACGGCGGCACCGGTCAGCCGTTTCTGCTCCGGGGTGCCGTACCGGCTCGCGGCCAAGGTGCTCACCAGGGTGGCGGCCAGCGGGCCCGGCGCGGCCCGCGCGCCGGCCTCGCGCAGCACCACCGCCATCTCGACGGGCCCCAGCCCCGCGCCGCCCGCGTGCTCCGGCACGCAGATCGCGGTCAGCCCGGACTCGCGCAGCGCCTGCCACAGCCGTTCGTCGTACGGTGCGCCGCCGCGTTCGTGCGCCTCCAGCCGCTCCTGGCTCGCCTCCTTGGCGAGCAGGCCGGCGGCCAGGTCGCGCAGGGCTTCCTGGGTCTCGTCAAGGCCGAAGTCCATCTGCCCTCCACCAAGCGCTCGGTCAACCGAATCGAAAACTAGAACAGATTCCAATATCTGTCCAGTGCCAATTAATCCGAATAATCCTCGATATATCCCCGTAACGGGGAAGACATGCACTGATAGGCCTTCTTTGTGACCGGCGAGTAACAAGCCGGGGCATCGGGAAATCAGATAACGTGTTCTTATGCGTACCCCGCAGGCGGCCACTCGCGGAGCCATCGCCACACCCCCCACCCACCCTGAGGGGACCATGGAGCACGACCTCACACCCGACGGCCTCACGTCCGGCGGATCCTCTCCCGACGGCCAGGGCGCCCGCTCGCGCAGCCAGCACCAACGCCGCAAGCGCATCGTCCAGGCCGCCGCGGCCCTCGCCTCGCGGGGCGGCGTCGAGGCCATGCAGATGCGCACCGTCGCCGAGCGGGCAGGCGTGGCGCTCGGCACGCTCTACCGCTACTTCCCGTCCAAGATGGACCTCGTCGTGGCCGTCGTCGGCGAGGAGATCGACCTGCTGGAGAGCAGCATCGAGCGGCGCCCGCCGAGCGCGGCCACCCCGCCGGGACGCGCGGTCGACGTGCTGATGCGGGCCACCAGAGGGCTCATGCGCGAGCCCGAGCTGGCCGACGCGCTGATCCGCTCGCTCATCCTCGCCGACGACGTCGAGATCCCGCTCGGCGACCGCATGGCCGGCCTCCTGCTGCGCGTCTCCACCGGCACCACCCCCGAGCAGGCCACCGAGGAGCAGCTCGCCCTCGCGGGCTCGCTGGCGAGCGTGTGGGTCCAGGAACTCCTGGAGATCCTCCGGGGCCGCCGCACCCACGACCAGATCCAGCGCCGCATCGAGCTCGCCGCCGACCGCCTCCTCGCCGGCCTCTGACCCGCCGGGCGCGCCGGGGCGGTCTCAGCGGTCCGGCGACTCCTCCCTGTCGATCCGGTGGCTGAACCAGTCGAGCGCGAACCGGAGTGCGGCGACGCCGTAGTCGAGCGTCGCGCGCTGGTATGCGGCGATGTCCCGATGTTCCTCGAGGATGTCCAGGGCGTCGAGCCGCTCGTCGAGGGCCGTGAGCCTGGCGAGGTCGGTCTCGATGCGCGCGGTGATGCGGCGCAGCACCGGCACGCGTTCGCCCGGCTCCAGCAGGCCGAGGAAGAAGAGCCTGGACAGCGCCGCGGTCTCCAGGTCGGGGCCGGCCGGCTCCCCTGTCAGCCACGCGCGGAACTCCTCGCGGCCGGCGTCGGTCACACGGTACGTCTTCCGTCCCCGGCCTCCGGCTTCGACGCTGGCGACCTCGATGTGCCCTTGCGCCAGCAGGATGTCCAGCGCGCGTTTGATGCTGCCGGAGCTGGCGCTGTAGAAGAGCGCCGCGCCTGCCTCGAAATTCTTGATGAGGTCGTACAGGCTCTGTGGGGTGATCTGACGGACCTGCTCGGGCGCCTCGTCACGCGGTCCGGCATCCACCACGCCGACCTCGCCGTCACCAGCGGCGACGGGAAACAGCGCTGGGCCGCCGCCGCCGGCCCCGGCCGCTGGATCCCGGCACCCCGTTCTTCATCGCGAGCGTCACCAAGCGGTTCATCGTCACGCTGGTGCTCCAGGCCTGCGAGCGCGGCGAGCTGGAGCCGGCGGCGCCGATCAGCGACTACCTGCCGGACGCGACTATCGCCGGACTCCACGTGCTCAGGGGGGTCGACCGGACGCCCGCGATCACGGTGCGCCACCTCGCGAGCCACACCTCGGGGCTGCCCGACTTCTTCGAGAAGCGCGATCCTGGCCCCAGCCTGTTCGAGCAGCTCGCGGCAGGCCGTGACCAGGCCTGGACCTTCGATGACGTGATCCGGATGACGCGCGGGCAGCGCCCGCACTTCGAGCCGCAGGACCTCACCGCCACGCGGCAGCGGGCGCGCTACTCCGACACCGGCTTCCAGCTGCTCATCCGCATCCTGGAGACGGTGACCGGTCAGCCCTTCGCCGACCTGCTGGCCGAACGGATCGTCCGCCCGCTCGGCCTGACGCGCACCTGGCTCCCGGGACGCCTCCCGCCCGATCCGGAGGCCCCGGCGCCCTCACCCCTGCACGCGCGACGGCGTCGCGTGGAGCTGCCCTCGCTGATCGAGTCCAGCAACGACCTTTTCAGCACCACCGGCGATCTCCTCGCCTTCCAGCGGGCGCTGCTCGACGGCGCGCTCTTCGACGACGCCCGTTCACTGGAGCTGATCACCGAGCGGCGCAACCGGCTGCGCAACGTCCCCGTCCTCCAGTACGGGCTGGGCACCATGTTCTTCAAGGTCAACCGGTTCATGTCGCCGGACGGCAGGCCCGTCACGCTCGTCGGCCATTCGGGGTCCACCGGGACGTGGCTCTTCCACTGCCCGGAGCTGGACGTGCACCTCGCCGGCACCGTCGACCAGACCGAGGCCCGGGCCATACCCTTCCGGATCATGGCGCGGTGCCTGAAGGTCTGGCGGACGTGACGCGTCGTTTGGCCGGATCTTTGCGGATGTCGGCTTCCCGATCTCTCGTCCGTACGGGGACAGAAGGCGCAAGCTGGTACGCATGAGGATGCTTGCGATCACTCAGGACACGCTCGGCGACCCTGAGGTGCTGAAGATGACGGAAACCGACAAGCCGGTGCCCGGCCCGACCGAGGTGCTGGTGCGGGTGGAGGCCACCGGCGTCAACCCGACCGACTGGAAGACGCGCGCCACGGGCGGGCTGCTGGGCGAGCCGCCGTTCACGCTCGGCTACGACGTCTCCGGCGTGGTGGAGGGCTCCGGCCTCGGCCAGGCCCTGTACGAGCCGGGCGACGAGGTGTTCGGCATGCTGCGCTACCCGTACGGCAACGGCGCCTACGCCCAGTACGTCACCGCGCCGTCCCGTCACTTCGCCCGCAAGCCGCCCAGCGTCGACCACGTGCACGCGGCGGCCGTCCCGCTCGCCGCGCTGACCGCGTGGCAGGCGCTGGTGGACGTGGCGGGGCTCAAGGGCGGGCAGCGGGTCCTCGTCCACGCCGCGGCCGGCGGGGTGGGCCACTTCGCGGTGCAGATCGCCAAGGCGCGGGGCGCGTACGTGATCGGCACGGCGAGCGCGGCCAAGCATGGGTTCCTGCGCGGGCTCGGCGCGGACGAGCTGGTCGACTACCGCGAGGTCGACTTCGCCGAGGTCGTCGGCGACGTGGACGTGGTGCTGGACGGCATCGGCGGCGACTACGGGCGGCGCTCGCTGCGCACCATGCGCCGGGGCGGCACGATCGTCACGCTGCCCCTGTCGGTGATGGACGAGGGCGTGCACGACGAGGCGGCCGCGCTGGGCGTCAGGTCGGCGGTGATGCTGGTCGAGCCGGACCACGCCGCCATGCGCGCGCTTGCGGCGCTGATGGAGGCGGGCAGACTGCGCCCCGAGGTGGCCGCCGTGCTACCGCTGCGGGACGCGGCCAAGGCGCACGAACTCGGCGAGAGCGGCCGTACCACCGGCAAGATCGTCCTCACCGTGCCGCACTGACCCTGACCTGCGCGTAAGCGATCTGTCGGTGGCGTCGTCTATACAGGACTGTATGACCGAGAGGCCATCTAACGAGGAGTTCCTCCGGCAGGCCGATCCGATGCGCCGGGAGCTGCTCGCCCACTGTTATCGCATGATGGGCTCGGTGCACGACGCCGAGGACCTGGTGCAGGAGACCTACCTGCGGGCCTGGCGCCACTACGACGGGTTCGAGGGCCGCTCGTCGCTGCGCACCTGGCTCTACCGCATCGCCACCACGCAGTGCCTGACCGCGCTCGACAGCCGCGGGCGCAGGCCGCTGCCGACCGGGCTGGGCGCGCCGGCGTCCGAGCCGACCGCGCCGCTGGTGGAGCGGCACGAGGTGCCGTGGCTGGAGCCGGTCCCCGACGGGATGGTGGGCGCGGGCGGCGACGACCCGGCCGCGATCGTCACCGCCCGCGAGAGCATCCGGCTCGCGCTCGTCGCGGCCCTGCAGCACCTCCCGCCGCGCCAGCGGGCGGTGCTGGTCCTGCGTGACGTGCTCAAGTGGCGGGCCGCCGAGGTGGCCGAGGTGCTCGACACCACCACCACGGCGGTCAACAGCGTCCTCCAGCGCGCCCGCGCCCAGCTGGAGCAGGTCGCGCCGAGCCTCGACGACCGGCCGGAGCCGCTCACTCCGGACCAGCGCGAGCAGCTCGACCGCTACGTCGAGGCGTTCGAGTCCTACGACGTCGGGGCGATCGTCGAGCTGTTCACCAAGGACGCGGTCTTCGAGATGCCCCCCTTCGACGGGTGGTACCAGGGCGCGGAAGACATCGCCCGGCTCGTGCAAGCGCAGTGCCCCGCAGAGGCGCCTGAGGATCTGCGGCTGGTTCCGGCACGGGCCAACGGGCAGGAGGCGTTCGCCCTCTATCTGCGCGAGGGCGACACCTATCGGGAGTTCGCGCTGCAGGTGCTCGACTTCGACGGGCCGCAGGTCAGCCATGTCGCGATGTTCTTCGAGCCGGGGATGTTCGCGCGGTTCGGGCTGCCCGCCTCGTTGCCCGCCGGGGCTTCCGGATCAAAGTAGAACAAGTTACAGTCGCGACCAGAGTAACGTTCTGGAGGTGACTGTGCGCACACCCGTCATCGTCGAGGCCGTCCGCACCCCGATCGGCAAGCGCGGCGGCTGGCTGGCCGAGCTGAAACCGCAGCAGGTGCTGGCCACCGCGCTCAACGGGCTGATCCAGCGGGCCGGGATCGATCCCGCGCTGGTCGACCAGGTGTTCGCGGGGTGCGTGACGCAGGCGGGCGAGCAGGGCGGCCACGTCGGCAGGCACGCCTGGCTCTACGCCGGTCTCCCCTACCGGACGGGCGTGACCACCATTGACGCCCAGTGCGGCTCCTCCCAGCAGGCGGTGCACCTCGCGGCGGCCATGATCGCGGCCGGGGTGATGGACGTCGGCGTGGGCTGCGGCGTCGAGGTGATGAGCCGGGCGCCGCTCGGCAGCAACGTGCTGCCGGCGAACCCGCGGCCCGACGACTGGAGCATCGACCTGCCCGACCAGTTCACGGCCGCTGAGCGGATCGCCCGGCGGCGGGGGCTCACCCGGGAGCGGCTCGACTGGTTCGGCGCCCGGTCCCAGCAGCGGGCCGCGAAGGCGTGGTCCGACGGGCGGTTCGAGCGCGAGATCGTCCCCGTCGGGACCGTCACCAGGGACCAGGGGCTGCGCGAGACCACGGCCGAAGGGCTGGCCCGGCTCAAGCCGGTGCTGGGCGAGGAAGGGCTCCACACCGCCGGCACCTCCTCGCAGATCTCCGACGGCGCCGCCGCCGTGCTGCTGATGAGCAGGGAGGCCGCCGCACGCCACGGGCTGCGCCCCCGGGCGCGGATCCTGGCCCAGACGCTCGTCGGCGCGGAGCCGTACTACCACCTGGACGGGCCGGTGGACGCGACCGCGAAGGCGCTGGCGGCGGCCGGGATGACGATCGGCGACATCGACCTGTTCGAGGTCAACGAGGCGTTCGCGTCGGTGGCGCTGTCCTGGGCGCAGGTGCACGAGCCCGACCTCGACCGGGTCAACGTCAACGGCGGCGCGATCGCGCTCGGCCACCCGGTCGGGGCGACGGGCGCGCGGCTGATCACCACGGCGCTGCACGAGCTGGAACGGTCGGACGGCTCGACGGCGCTGGTGACCATGTGCGCGGGCGGCGCCCTGGCCACCGCCACGATCATCGAGCGTCTCGCGTGACCCGTCGTTCGTACGCCGAGCAGCGCCCGCTGGACCTCGGCTTCGGGGTGTGGAGCGTGCCCGTGCCCATCCCCGGCAACCCGCTCGGCTACACGCTCGTGTACGCGATCGAGTCCCCGCGCGGGCCGGTGCTGGTGGACGCGGGATGGAACCACCCGGAGGCGTGGGCGGCGCTGCGTGACGGGCTGGCGGCGGCGGGGATCGACGTGGCGTCGGTGCACGGGGTGGTCGTGACCCACTTCCACCCGGACCACGCCGGGCTGGCCGGGAGGGTCAGGGAGGAGTCGGGCGCCTGGATCGCCATGCACGAGGCGGACGCGGCGATCGTGGACATGATGAACGGCGTCCCCTCGGACGTCCGCGGGTCCTTCCAGGTCGACATGCTCCGCCGGGCCGGCGCGCCGTCGGAGGACCTGCCCGAGGGCCCGGCGGCCGACGGCAGGCAGGACCCGCCCGCGCCGGCGGACCGGCGGCTGCGGGACGGCGACCTCGTCGACCTGCCCGGCAGGAAGCTGCGGGTGGTGCACACCCCCGGCCACACTCCCGGCCATGTCTGCCTGCACCTGGAGGACGCCGACCGTCTCTTCACCGGCGACCACGTCCTGCCCGGCATCACCCCGCACATCGGGATCTATCCCTTCGACCGGGACGACGTCGATCCGCTGGGCGACTTCCTGGAGTCGCTGACCAGGGTCGGCGAGCTGGGAGAGCTCGGCGCCCTGCCCGCTCATGAATGGACATTTCCAGATGTGGCGGCACGGGCCGCGCAGATCCGTCACCATCACGAGGAGAAGCTCGAACGGCTCCTCGCCCTGCTGGCCGAGCGCGCGGAGCCGCTGACCATCTGGGAGACCGCCGCCATGATGACCTGGAACCGGCCCTGGTCCGAGCTGCCGCCGATGCTGCGAGGCATGGCGGCCGGCGAGGCCGCCGCCCACCTGCGCACCCTGGAGGTCCGCGGCGTGCTCCGCCGCCTGCCGGGGGGCGATCCGGTACGTTTCCAAGCCCTAGAATCGTAGACATCCGATGTCTAGGGAGAAAAGCGTGGCGGTCACCGACGCGGCCATCGACAAGATCAAACAGATGATCCTCTCGGGCGAGGTCGCCCCGGGAGACAGGCTGCCCAAGGAGGCCGACCTCGCCGAGCGGCTCGGGCTGTCACGCAACTCGCTGCGCGAGGCGGTGCGCGCGCTCGCCCTGATCAACGTCCTGGACGTACGGCAGGGCGACGGCACCTACGTCACCAGCCTGGAGCCCCGGCTGCTGCTCGACACCATGTCGTTCGTCCTCGACCTGCACCGCGACGACACGGTGCTGCAGTTCTTCGAGGTACGCCGCATCCTGGAGCCGGCCGCCACCGCGATGGCCGCCGAGCTGATGACGGACGACGACATCGACGAGCTGCGGGTGATCCTGGAGTCGCTGCCCGAGGAGCCGACGATCGAGGAGCTGGTCGCCAACGACCTGCGGTTCCATCAGCGGATCGCGCTCGGGTCGGGCAACAGCGTGCTCTGCTCGTTCATCGAGAGCCTGTCGGGGCCGACCACCCGGGCGCGCATCTGGCGCGGCCTCACCCAGGAGGGCGCGCTGGCCAAGACCCGCGAGCAGCACACCGCGATCTACGAGGCGATCGCCGCCCGCCAGGGGGAGGTGGCCCGTGCCTGGGCCACCGTCCACGTGGCGGGCGTCGAATCCTGGCTCCGCAAGGCCCTCGACTAACGCAGTCCGAGGAGGCCGTCCTTCAGCAGGCCGGGCTCCGGGATCTCGAGGTCCTCAAGGTCTTCGAAGGGGAAGACCTCGTCCTCGGCCGGGGGCGTGATCACCAGGAGGTGTCCCCAGTCGGTGTATCGGGTGTCGACGATGGCAGAGAAACTCTGATTCTCGGAGGTGCGCAGACGCTTGATCAGGCCCGCGCCGTCAGTCCAGAGCCGATAGTCGATCGTCCGCTTACCGAACTCGGTCTTCGGCACGCCGTCGAAGTGGGCGCCGTAGTAGGACTTCGCGGCCTCGTACAGCTCCTTGTACGTCACGACCCCCTCATAGAGGTAGCCGCCGGAGACCCTCTGCGGACGCTCGCCCTTCAAGGTCGCCTTCAGCACGGCCGGGTCGAACACGTTGATCGGCTGCTGGGTGGCGGCGAGGATGGGCAGCAGCGGACGAGCTTCCTTGACCGCCTCGGCGCCCACCCACTGCTTTCCCCGGGGAAGCAGCTTGGCCAGGTCCTCACCACCGAGGTACAGGTGCCGCTCGAATCCGAGCACCTCGGTCGTGCCTGTTTCTCCCGTCGCTGTCTCCGCGGAGGCGTAGGCGGCGACGGGGCCGGACGGGGCGAGCTGGACACCGCCCTTGGTCCGATTGCGCGTCGTGGCCTTCTCGAACCCCAGCTTGACCAGCTCATTCAGCTTGACGCCGCGTTCGGACTTGAGCTGCTTCTGCAGCGCCCGGACAGGGTCGGGGGCGGCGGTCCTAGCGGCGGCGGGTGCGGGGGCCGTGATCAGGGCGGCCAGCGTGGCGGTTACAACCGCGAGAACGAACCGCCTCACGACTGGCCGGTGCCGGCGTACGCGTCCGTCAGGACCAGGTCGTTCACGGAGTTCGCGGTGCCGGGGCGGCTGCGGTCCTTCCACTCGACGACCTCGGCCCTGGCCGGGGCGGTGACGATGAGGTGCTCGCCCCAGCTGGAGTAGCGGGTGTCGATGGTGCGGTACGCGCCGGACGTGGCCCGCTCGGTGGTCGAGAGCCGCACGGGCAGGCCCCGGCCGTCGGTCCAGAGCTTCCAGGAGATCGCGGTCTTGGCGAAGGAGCCGCGCGGGGCGCCGTCGAACAGCTTGCCGTAGTGGCCCTTCGCGGCCTCGTACAACTTGGCGTACGTGATCGTGCCCTTGTAGTGACGGCCGCCGGTGACCGCCTTGCCACCCTTGCCCTTCAGCACCGCCTTGAGCACGGCCGGGTCGAACACGTTGATCGTCTGCTTGCTGGCCGTGCCCAGCGCCAGGTTGGGGTGGCCGCTCTGCTTCACCCGGATCCAGAGCTTGTCCTTGGGCAGCAGGTCGGCGACGGCCTCGCCGGAGGTGTAGACGGACGTGCCCACGGCGGCCTTCTGGCCGGGCTTGGCGCCCAGGCCGTCCTGGCTGCGGGTGTCGGAGGCGTCCTCGACGTCGGCCCACGAGGCGACCGGGCCGGTCGGGGCGAGCTGGATGCCGCTGTGGTAGCGGGTCCTGGTGGACGCCTTGCCGGTCACGGTCCGCGAGATCTCGGCGATGCGCACCCCGCGCTCGTGCCGCAGCTGCGCTTTGACGGCCTGCGCCGGGTCGGGGGCGGCCTGGGCCACGGCGGGGGTCGCGGGTAGAGCCGCGGCCAGCGCGACGGCCGCGGGGAGGATCCAACGCCTCATGATTCTGATGTCCTTGGGAGGGGGGATTGCTTGGGAGAGATCATCCTTCCAGAAGCCGGCGGGGGTTCGCTCGTCCATTCGCGAATAACCGGGTAGTACGGCTGTGTGGCTGACAAACTCACGCAATACAGGAGCAAACGCGACGCCAGCCGTACCCCCGAACCCGTCCCCCCGGCATCCCCCGCGCCCGGCGGCGGCGACTCCTTCGTCATCCAGGAGCACCACGCCCGCTCCCTCCACTGGGACCTCCGCCTGGAACGCGACGGCGTGCTCGCCTCCTGGGCCATCCCCAAGGGCCTGCCGTCCGACCCCGCCACCAACCACCTGGCCGTGCACACCGAGGACCACCCGATGGAGTACCTCACCTTCCACGGCGAGATCCCCCAGGGCGAGTACGGCGGCGGCACCATGACGATCTGGGACCAGGGCACGTACGAGACCGAGAAATGGTCCGAGCGCGAGGTCAAGGTCGTCCTGCACGGCTCCCGAGCCGAGGGCCGGTTCGTGCTGTTCCAGACGAACGGCAAGAACTGGATGATCCACCGCATGGATCCCCCGTCCCGCGCTCCCCTGCCGGACGTCGCGCCCATGCTCCCTTCGCGCCGCTCCCGCCTGCCGCGCGACACCGCCGCGTACGCGTACGAGTTCGCCTGGGGCGGGCGCCGCCTCCTGGTCCCGATCGAGGGCGGCCGCACCGCCGCCGCCCGCGAGCACCCGTGGCTGCGGCCGCTCGCGGCGTCGTTCGGCAGCCGCACCGCCCTCCTGGACGGCGAGCTCGCCACCCTCTCGGGCGCCGAGGTGCTGGTCTTCTACGACCTGCTGTACGACGACGGCCGGGTGTTGCGGGACGAGCCGTACGAGGTCCGCCGGGCGGCCCTGGAGGCGCTCGACCTGTCCACGCCCCGGTGGCAGACCGCACCCTCCTGGCCCGGCGACGCCCGGCCGGTCCTTGAGGCGGCACGCCGCCAGGGCCTGCCCGGCGTGGTCGCCAAACGCCTCGACTCCCCCTACGAGCCGGGCGAGTCGGCGGCCTGGCTGTTCATCCCGTCCTGACGCCGTACCAGGACGGTGAGGGCGAGCGCCACCAGCAGCGCGCTCACCCACAGCGGCGAGCGGAACCCGTGGCCCGCGCCGATGACGAGACCGCCCAGCCAGGGACCGAGCGCCGCGCCGACGTTGAACGCCGCCGTGGCGAACGCGCCGCCCAGCGTCGGCGCGCCCGTGGCGGCGTAGAGCACCTGGGAGATCAGCGTCGAACCGACGGCGAACGCGAGCGTCCCCTGGACGAGGACGAGCACGACCGTCGCCACCGGGCTGGCGGTCAGCGCGAACACCACCCACCCGGCGAGCAGCGCCGCCCCGCCCAGGACCAGCAGCCGCGCGGGCCGTACGTCGGCGACCCGGCCGGCGACAGTGACGCCGGCGAACGAACCGAGGCCGAAGAGCGCCAGCACGACGGGCACCCACGCCGTACCCATCCCCGCCACGTCGGTGACGATCGGCGCGAGGTAGGTGTAGGCGCAGAAGGTCGCCCCGTTCACCAGCGCGCCGAGCAGCAGCGTCACCAGCAGGCGCCGGTCGCGCAGCGCCCCGAGCTCCGGGCGCGCCCCGCCCTCGCGGGAGACGACGGCCGGAGAGGCGGGCACCGACCTGAGTATCGCGGCGAACGCCGGCGCCGACACCAGGGCCACCGCCCAGAACGCCGACCGCCACCCCCACATCTGGCCGAGCAGCGCCCCCGCGGGCACGCCGACGACGCAGGCGACGGTGACCCCGCCGAGCAGGACAGCGGTGGCGCGCCCCTTGGCGTCCGGCGCGACCAGGCCGGTGGCCGCCGACAGCGCGACAGCCAGGAACCCGGCGTTGGCGAGCGCCCCGACGACCCGCGTCAGCAGCAGGACGTCGAAGCTCGTGGTGACCGCGCCGAGGACGTGCACGAGCAGGAAGACCGCCAGGAACGCCAGCAGCGCGCGCCGCCGCGGCCAGCGCAGGCTCAGGATCGCCATCAGCGGCGCGCCGACGATCATCCCCACGGCGAACGCCGAGGTGAGCCGGCCGGCTTCCGGGATGGTCACGCCCAGGTCCTGGGCGACGCCCGGCACCAGGCCGGACAGCATGAACTCGGACGTGCCCATGGCGAACACGGCCAGCCCGAGCAGGTGGACGAAGAAAGGCATGAAGAGGCTCCGCACCCAGAGAGGGATCGACAGGAAAGCGGGGCCGGTGATCCGGTGGTCTCTTTACGCCACCGGATGACCGGTGGCTACCGTCTTGACGCCTCTGGGCTGGACACGCCCGGCAACCTAACAACGGGCGTCCTGCGATGCCAACCGATTATCCGCCTGGCTCGCGTCCCTGGGTCAGCGGAGGTGGCGGGCGAAGAACCGCAGCGTGCTGTCCATCTCGAACAGCGGAATCTCCGCGTGCTTGCCTGGGTTGGCGTGCAGCGTCTTCTCGGCCGAGCCCAGGGCGTCGAACAAGGCCAGGCTCTGGGCCCTGGGGACCCGCTCGTCGTCCCACTGCACCAGGAACTCCACCGGGACGGTGATGCGCGCGGCGTCCCCGGCCGATGACAGCGCCCCGCCCAGCCCCAGGACCGCCGCCTGGACCCGGGGCTCGGCGGCGACGAACGGGACGCCGAGCCCGCAGCCCAGCGACACGCCCCAGTAGCCCACCGGGCCCGCGCCGACGTGGTCGAGTTCCTGGACCGCGTCCAGGACCGCCCGCCACTCCGGTACGGTCCGGCGGGCCACGAGGGCCTGGAAGGCGGCGATCAGCGGAGCCAGTTCCTCTCCGGCGTCCGCGCGGGCCTGGTTCGCGGTCGCGATCCGGTCGTACTCCTCGTCCTTCGGACGGTCTCCATGGCTGGGCACGTCGACCGCCACCACCGCGTAACCGCACTCGGCCACGAAGCGGCCCGCGCGGAACACGATGCCGGGAGCCTTCTTGTGCTGGCCGCCGCCGTGGCCCATCAGGACGAGGGGCCGAGGACCGGTGGCGTCTTCCGGCGTCCACAGCACGCCGGGGATCTCACCGAGGGTGAAGAGCTGTTCGGAGACGCCGTCGGACGACGTTTCAGAGGTGAAGCGCATAGCGATTGAAGCCTTTCGGGATGCCTTCTTCGGGCACTCCCTAGGCCATGCGAGGGAGGGAGCCCCGACCTGTCACAGCGTTGATCGGTCTCACCTCCTCAGTCTTTAGCGGCGCATGCCGCCGCCGAACGTATCACGGAGGTGGTGGGATGCGGGCGATGCCGGTGAGCGCGTTGTGGGAGGTTGGCTGAGTGCATATATCCGAAATATCGGCGGATCGGCCGGGCCTGCCCGGCGTGGTCGCCGAACGCCTCGACTCCCCCTACGAGCCGGGCGAGTCGGCTTCCTGGCTGTTCATCCTGTCCTGACCAGCTCGCGTACATCGTGCAGCTGGACGACCTGCGACGTGGCCAGGATATGCGGGTGGCGGGCGAAGGCGTCCCAGGAGACGTAGACGTTGTGCGCGGTCAGCGTCGGCACCGGGCCGGGCTCGTACATGTCGGCCAGCACTCCGGCGGGCTCGACCCGGCCGACGGTGCACACGGTGGCATCGGCGCGCAGCATCGGGCACTCGCTCAGCGCGATGTCGACGCAGGCGCGGCAGGTGGGCGGCGCGTTCGTACGGCCCCCTCGCCCGCTGTCGTCGACCTCGAACACGGGCGGGACGAGGATCCACCATGACCGGCCGGTGCCCGGTTCGGTAGCGGGGCGGGAGCAGACCTGGCACAGCAGCCGGTCCATGCACAACCACTGCCGTCTCGTGTTGAGCATGCGCATCCGCTCGGGGCCGCGCTTGCCGACACGCCTGCGCAGGTCCCGCACGCGGGCGCGCAGGACGCCGCCGACGCGGTCGCCCTTGCGCGGGATCTCGTACGCCAACCGCAGCCCGCGGTCCGATCCGGCGTGCGGCTCGAACACGAGCCGGTCGCGTACCTCCTCGCGGGCGTAGGCGATCACAAACGGGACGACGCTGTAGCCGCTCACGGCCGGTCCCACAGCTCGACGTAGATCATCCGTCCGGTGTGCGTGGCCTGCTCCCCGTACGCGTCGGCGAGGCGGGACAGCAGGTGCTGGTGCGCTCGTGGTTCCGGGAGCGGCAGGACGGCTCGCCGTTCGGTCCGGCGATAGAGGAGCAGGGCCGTCACGGCAGCTTGGAGTACACCTCCGACACGATGCAGGCCCCGCCGGAGATACGCGAGCGGCTCGGCCTCGCCGAAGCGGACGGGCACTGGCACGACGTCATGCGCACCGCCTACCTGTTCTCGACCAAGGACGAGGGGCCGTGGATGCTGCTGACCTCATGGGAGCCGCTGGCGCTGACGAAGGGCACGCCGATCGCGTTCCCCGAAGGCGGCGAGTTCGCGGGTCAGGGCGTGCCACGCCGCATGGCCTCCATCGGGCTGATGGTGGACGCCTGGGACGAGCGGGTGTCGGCGCGGGTGGCGACCCACAAGGAGGCGAAGCGGCTCGACATCGGCGCGGGAAGCGTGGTGATGGTGATCCAACGGGCCCACCTCGCCGGCGATCGAGTGGTGGAGGTGGCGGACATCGTGGTGCCCGCGGAGTCGACCATGCTGGCGTACAACGGCCCGGTCGGCGATGCGGCGGCTACCTCGTGAGGTTCGCGCCGCAGCCACGGCGTTGGACTCCTATGGCACAGCAGAACAGAACTACAGTTTCAGCAGGGTGAAGCTGACGATGTTCGGAGTGAACTCCTCGTGACCGAGGGATTGACGATGGACAGCGATACTCCAGACATCAGCCCGCCGCCTTGTGCTCGGTTGGAGATGTCTCGCCGGTGGTGAATGACCAGGTGTAGGGCGCCATGACATTGCCGGAGTCGTTCTTGGCCCCGCTGACCTCCACCCGGTACACGGTCGAGGCAGCGAGCGGCGCCGCAGGTGTGAAGGTCCACAGGGTGTTGCCGTTGTCGCTGCTGAGCGTCCCCTGTGCGGCCGTGTCCGATGGATCCTTGATGATGACTTGGACGTCGGTCACCGCCTCGTTGATCGTCATCATGACCTTGATGTCCGGGGGCGCATCGGTGGCATCCCGGCCGGGTTCGAACCCGCTCACGGTCGGAACGTCAGCCCCCGTGGTGAACGACCAAGTGTGCGGGCCGGACATGACGTTGCCCGCCGCGTCCTTCGCACCGGACACTTCGACGGTGTATCGGGTATCGACGGCCAGCGGCTGCTCGGGCAGGAACGCTGCGATGTCTTCGTTCTCCTGCTGGGAGGTGCCTGCGACCGGGGAGCCGTCGGGGCCCTTCAGCTCCATCCGCGCTTCGGTGACCGACTCGCTGAACACGGCCCAGATCTCGGCCTTGGGATGTACTCCCGCCGCGTCCTTCTCTGGGCCAGAGGCGACCACTGTAGGCGGATCGGTGTCCTCGACAGGTGGATCGATCTGTTCCGGTGGTACGGAAAGGAGCGGGTCGTTGCTATCGCGAACCGACCGAGTGTCGACCGCCTGCAACTGCTCCAGCAGTTCCTCCGCGGTGATGTCCTCAGGGTCGGGCAGCGCCGGATAACCGCGAAAGCGATCTGGATCGTTCATGAACGCTTCCCACTCTTCGGACATCTGCGGCTCAGGTTCGCCTTCGTAGTAGAAGCGCATCACCTCAGACATGGACAGCCAATCTATTCACCAGGGCGCAGCAGAGCTACCGCAGTTGCTGGCGGCTAGTGCTGCCGGAGACGATCAGCGGGTTGGGTGGGAGTCTCAGCCAGGGTACGGCCAACCCACCACGGAATGAGCGGCCAATCACCCATAAGAAGGGCGACCAAACCACCACGTGAATAGCGTCCAAACCACCGCTGATGTGCGATGCTGACCCCATGGCGCATACCCCCTTGGGCAGAGTGGTCGTCCGGCACGCGGAAACCCTCGTGAAGGAAGCCCTGACGGACACACGGGTGGTGCTGATCAACGGCGCCCGCCAGAGCGGCAAGAGCACGCTCGTGAAACAACTGGTCAACGAGCACGCGGCAGAGTGGCGCGATCTGGACGTGGCGTACATTCTCCAGGGCGCCCGAGCGGATCCCGATGGCTTCGTCGACGTTCCCGGCATGATGGTCATCGACGAGATCCAGCGGGCACCCGAGTTGCTGCTCGCCATCAAGGCTCAAGTCGACGCCGACCAACGTCCCGGTCGGTTCCTCCTGACGGGCTCGTCCCGTGTTCTCGCGCTGCGAACGTTGCCTGACACGCTCGTGGGACGGATGGAAACGATAGAACTGTGGCCCTTCTCCCAAGGAGAGATCGACGGCGCCCCCGACGGCTTCATCGATGCCGTGTTCGACCAAGGGCCAGACCTACGTCACACCGCCGATGTCTCACGAGCCGACTATGCGGAACGCGTCGTGCGGGGCGGTTTTCCGGAAGCGGTGGCGCGGGTGAACGATCGCAGACGGCGGCGCTTCTTCAGCTCCTATGTCGATCATCTGATTGCCCGCGACATGACCGCGTTGCTGGAGATCGAACGAGTGGCCGAGCTGCGCGTGCTCATCCGGCTACTCGCGGCACGTTCCGGACAACTTCTCGTCAGCCAGTCCCTCGGTGGCGAGGCAGGGCTGCCGGCCACCACGGCCTCCCGCTACCTGAACCTGCTCGAAGAGGTCTTCCTGATCAAACGCATACCTGCCTGGTCGAGAAACCTGAGCAACAGGGCCATCCGCACTGCCAAGGTGGCGTTCGTGGACTCCGGGATCGCCGCATACCTGCTCGGCGCCGACGCACGGGGCCTCGTACGTCCTGGGGGACAGTTCGGCCCCCTTATGGAGGGGTTCGTGCTCATGGAGCTCGCCCGCCAGCTGACCTGGACGGAAGAGCAGGTGGACCTCTACCACTACCGGACCAAGGACAAGGTGGAAGTGGACGCGGTCCTGGAAAACCGCCGGGGTCAGGTCGTGGGTATCGAGGTCAAGGCCGCATCGACCGTACGGCCGGACGATTTTCGAGGACTGCGGCACCTCGCCGACCGCCTTGGGGACGACTTCATCGCCGGGATCGTGCTCCACACGGGAACGCAGACGCTGCCGTTCGGGGATCGGATGAGGGCGATGCCGGTGAGCGCGTTGTGGGAGATTGGCTGAATGCGTATATCCGAGATCTCAGCTGATCAGCCGGGCCTGATCGATCTGCAGCACGCCGCCTACCGGGTCGAGGCGGAGATCATCGGTGATGACCGCATCCCGCCGCTGCACGAGACATCGGAGGAATTGCGGGCTCAGCCGCTCACCTGGCTGGGGGCGTTCGACGACGACGGCGAGCTGGCCGGGGCCGTGGCGTGGGAGGAGACGGCCGGGGAGATCGACCTGAACCGGCTCATGGTGCACCCCGGCGCGCACCGGCGGGGCATCGGCCGTGCTCTGGTGAAGGAGGTCATGGCCAGGGCCGGCGAGCGCCGGGTCGCGGTCTCCACCGGGCGCGACAACAAGCCCGCCAGGATGCTGTACGAGCGACTCGGGTTCACTCTCACCGGGGAGGCGGAGCCGGTGCCGGGGCTGTGGGTGGTGCACTACTTGCGATCCCGGTGTCTCTCGACGGACGCTGGTTGACCCGGCCATCACGCCTCACCAGTTGTCCCATCCATGATGACCGAACCAGCGACCGCCGACGTGGCGGTATTCGTCGTCGATGGTCTCCGCCTCCGGTTCTCCATGAGGCACCATGAGGAAGCCCGTGTTGCTGTCGATGACCCATTCTTCGGTGCCGAGGTAGGCCGAGCCCGGGACCGGTTCCGAGTCGACGTAGTGCGGAGCCGAGTAGCACACGCGATACAGCCCGACCCATTCGCAGGGCGCGTCGAGCCGCGACTGCTCCTTGACCGTCGCGGCATACGCCTCCATTTCGGGAAGAGAGATTTCGGGAAGAGAGATCGCGAATCTCAACTGGAAAGGCGCGTCCGTGACGAGCGACAGCAACATGACCCAGACGATCAGCGGGGCTGCCAGCCATCTCCATGGGCGACCGCCGGCCTGGCCCTTCAGCGAGGCCGCGATGAGGCGGCCGATGTAGATCAGAACCAGCGGGCCCAGGACGAAGACCCCTACCAGCAAGATCTCGGCGCGATACCAGAACGGCACGCTGGCCCAGTAGAGCACGAGCAGGCACGGGGCCAGCAGTCCGATCAGGAAGACCCACCCGGGTGGCTTGGTGATCGTGAAGATCATTAGAACACCATAGTTTCGGAGGAGCCGCTTGCCCCTGACGCAGGGTCAACCCCACAGCATGGTGAGATGACCACGAAACCCACGGTGACCGAGGTCGCCGGACCGCACCGGTCGCACGGCGAGCACGACGACGGGGAGCGGGCCGAGAAGGGCGACAGGACGATGCGGCACTTTACGATCCACCACGACGGCGTCACCATCCCGGTCTCCCGCGGCGGCCGGGGACGACCGCTGGTCCTGTGCCCCGGGTTGCATACGACGCAGGCCCACCTGCGAGAGCTGGCCGGCCTGCTGCGGCGCGACCACGACGTGGTGACCTTCGACCTGCGCGGCCACGGCTTCGCCTCGGCCGCCGGCCGGTACTCCTTCGAGGGGTTCCTGAGCGACCTCGGCGCGGTCATGGCGGAGCTGTGCCTGCCGGAGGCGCCCGTGCTGGCGGGTTACTCGCTGGGCGCCGACCTGGCCGTGCACCATGCCGCCGAGCATCCCGGCTCCGTCTCCGGGCTCGTCCTCATCGACGGGGCGAACCCGGTGCCCGAACCGTTCGTCACCGAGGCCGTCCTGCCGGCGTTCCGGGCCATGTGGGCGGATCTGGCGACGCGGCAGGAGGCCGAGAGGGGCACCGCACGCCAGGTGCTGCTCACCGCCCAGGAGACTCTCGACCTGAATCTCGAGATCGATGCCATCCGGTCCGAGATCCTCGACCGATACCGGAGGATCGACGTGCCCATCAGCCTGATCATGTCCACCTCGATGGCCGGCGACGGGCCGCCGAGTTTCAACGCGAACTGGCGTGCCGGTGCCGAGCGGCTCGTCCGCGAACATCCGCACATCGCCCTGACCTGGCTCGACGCCGACCACCAGCTGGTCTTCACCCATGCCCAGGACATCGCCCGGATCGTCCGGGATTCGACCGGCCGGGTGTGATGCTGACCATCGGCGAGCTGGCGTCGTACGCCGGGGTGACGGTCCGCGCGGTGCGGCACTACCACGCCAAAGGGCTGCTGCCGGAGCCGGAGCGGGACCGCTCCGGCTACCGCAGGTACGGCGCCGACGCCGTGGTCGAGCTGATCAGGATCCGGACCCTCGCCGAGGCCGGGGTGCCGCTGGCGCGGGTGCGGGAGCTGCTGCGGGCCGACGAGGAGGAGTTCGCCGCGGCGATCGCGGACATCGACAGGCGGCTGCGGGCGGAGATCCGCGAGCGGCAGCGGCACCGCGAGCGGATCTCCCGGCTCGCCTCCGGAGACAGTCTGGCGCTGCCCCCGGAGGTGGTCGAGTATCTCGACCGGCTGCGGGCGCTCGGGGTCGACGAGCGGATCGTCCAGGCCGAGCGCGACGGCTGGATCCCACTGGCCGCGCACTCACCCGAGCGGGTCCCCGGCTGGATGGCACGCAAGCGGGAGCAGCTCGACGACCCGCGGCTCGCCGGCTTCTACCTCACCCTGAGCCAGGCCTTTGACCGGACCGACGACGACCCGCGGCTGGTCGAGCTGGCCGACAGGCTGGCCGCCTACCTCACGCGGATGGCGGACGAGCGGGGCGAGGAGTACGTCGACGACACCGATATCGACTCGCCGCTCGCCCGGCTGATGGACACGCTGGCCTTCGACGTCGTGCCGCCGGCGCGCCGGCTGATCGCGTTGCTGGAGCAGCGGGGCTGGACGGGCTGGACCAGGCTTGAGCGCGTGCCGCCTGATCAGCGCCCCTCGTGAAGCAGGCCCTCGGCGCGCAGCTCGGACCAGAGCGCGCCGGGGACGGGCCGCTCCATCGACGCGGCGTTGGTCCTGACCTCGCCGGGCGAGCGCGCGCCGAGGACGATCGCCGCCGTCGCCGGGTGCAGCAGCGGGAAGGCCATCGCGGCCTGCGGGAGCGTCACCCCGTGGGCCGCGCACACCGAGGCGATCCGCCGGGCCCGGTCCAGCAGTTCCGGCGGGGCGGGCGCGTAGTCGAAGGTGCCCGACGGGTCGGGGGTCGCGAGGAGGCCACTGTTGAAGACCCCGGCCGCCAGCACCCGGACGCCCCGTGCGGCGCAGGCGTCCAGGAGCGGCAGGCCCGACTGGTCGAGCAGGGTGTGGCGGCCGGCGAGCATGACCACGTCGAGGTCCGTCTCCCGGACGAATCTCAACGGCGCCCGCCACTGGTTCATGCCGACCCCGATGGCCTTGACCACGCCCTGCGAGCGCAGTTCGGCGAGCGCCGGGTACGCCTCCGAGAGCGCCTGGTCCAGGTGGTCGTCCGGGTCGTGGATGAGCGCGAGGTCGACGCCCGGCAGCCCGAGCCGCTCCAGCGACTCCTCCAGCGAGCGGAGCACGCCGTCGCGGGAGAAGTCCCACACGCGTTCGAAATCACCCGGCACGTCGAAGCCCTGGGTGTCCCTCCGGACAGAGGACGAGGGCACCAGCAGCCGGCCGACCTTGGTCGAGAGCACGTATCCCGACCTGCCGCGGAGCGCCGCGCCCAGGCGGCGCTCCGACAGGCCGAGCCCGTAGTGCGGCGCGGTGTCGAACAGGCGCACCCCGCTCTCCCAGGCCGCGTCGACGGTGGCGCGGGCCTGCTCGTCGGTGACGGCCGAGAACAGGTTGCCGATGGGCGCGGCGCCCAGGCCGACGCGGGGCAGCGCGATCACGTCAGCTCCCAGACCAGCCGGAGACCGCCGGAGTCCTTGTCGAAGCCGCCGTCGAGGAGCCGGTTCATGCGGGCCTGCCACGCCCGGTCGGCCGGATGGTCGCGGAGCGCGGCCTGCAGCGCGGCGTAGTCGTCGACCTCGACGACGTGGAACAGGTCGAGCCCGTCGCGGTAGATCCGCCACGAGTGCAGGCCGTGCGCGCGCATGGCCCGCTCGAGCTCCGCCGGGAGCTCGGCGTGCTCGCGGTCGTAGACCTCCTCGCAGCCGGGCTTCAGCCTGGTACGCAGCGCGAGCCGTTCCATCAGTCCTGTGCCTTCCCGCCGGCTATCCGGCTGATCATGAGGGCGAACAGGATGATGGTCCCGTAGACGACCGGCTGCCAGAAGCCCGAGACGCCCTGGAGCGTGAGCAGGTTCTGCACCAGGCCGATGACGAGCACGCCGGTGAGCGCGCCGAGGATCGTGCCCTTGCCGCCGTCCATGCTGACGCCGCCGATGACGGCCGCCGCGAACACCATGAAGATCCAGTTGACGCCCATGCCGGAGCCGATGGCGCCGAGCCGGCCGGTCTCCAGGATGCCCGCCAGCGCGGCGAGCGTGCCGCCGAGGATGAACACCCCCCACAGCACCCGGTCCACCCGGATGCCGGCGGCGCGGGCCGCGTCGATGTTGCCGCCGATCGCGTACAGGGACCGGCCCACCCGCAGGTAGGCGAGCCCGGCGATGCCCGCGGCGAACAGCGCGCCGGCGATCCAGATCGAGGCCGGCAGGCCGAGCCAGACGGCGCCGCCCAGGTAGAGCATCGACTCGGGCAGCTCGAACAGCGTCTTGCCCTCGGTCGGGCCGAGGTGCAGGCCGTGCACGATGATCAGCATGGCGAGCGTGACGATGAACGCCGACAGCTGGAACTTGATGATCAGGAACCCGTTGAACGCCCCGATCGCGGCCCCGATGAGCAGGCAGAGCGGGATCACCAGCACGGCCGGCAGCCCGATGCCGAGCCCTCCGGCCGACACCGGCACGACCAGGAGCACGGCCAGGGCGGGCGCCATGCCGACGGTCGACTCCAGCGACAGGTCGAACTTGCCGGAGATCAGAATCAGCGCCTCGGCCAGCACCAGCAGGGAGATCGCGGCCTGCTGCTGGAGGACGTTGGTCAGGTTGCCGGCCGTCAGGAAGACCGGGTCCAGGAACGCGCCCACGATCAGCAGGAGCACGATCACCGGGACCAGCGTCAGGTCCCGGAACCTGGCCAGCCTGAGCCGGGGCACGGCCGGGGTCAGTGCGGTCGGTGTGGTCACTCTTCGATGCCTTCCATCACGGCCACGAGTTCGTGGTCACTCCAGCCACGCGGCACGTCCTTGACGACCCGTCCGTGGAACATCACCAGGACGCGGTCGCAGATCCGCAGGTCGTCCAGCTCGTCGGAGACGAGCACGGCGCCCGCGCCCCGGTCGGCCGCGTCCTCGACGGCGCCGAGCAGCGCCTGCTTGGCCTTGACGTCGACGCCCGCCGTCGGGTTGATCACGACCAGCGCGTCCGGGTCGTCGGCCAGCGCCCGGGCGAACACCACCTTCTGCGCGTTCCCGCCGGACAGGTCGCCGACGGGCTGGTCGGGCCCCTCGGTCTTGATGTCCAGGTCCTGGATCATCCGTACGGCACGGGCGCGGCGTCTCGCGGGTGAGACGGCGCCGAGCCGGCCCAGCTTGTGCGCGATCGACATCGTCCCGTTCTCGGCCACGGACAGCAGTGGCACGAAGCCCTGGTGGTGGCGGTCCTCCGGGACGAACCCGAGCCCGGCGGCGAGCGCGGCCGGGACGTCGCCCGGCCTGACCGCCCGGCCGTTCACGGTGACGGCGCCGGTGTCGGCCCGGCGCAGGCCGACCAGGGTCTCGGCGAGCGACACCTTGCCGCTGCTGCCTGACCCGGCCAGCCCGACGACCTCGCCTGACCGTACGGACAGCTCGACGTCCTGGTAGCGGCCGGCGAGCGAGAGGCCGGACGCGGCCAGCACCACCGCCTCGCGCGGGGTGCGGGCGCGGGCCTGGTAGGCCGCGGTCGCCTCCCCGGTCATGGCGTCGACCAGCTCGTCGTGCGGCAGGTCGGCGACGGGTGAGGTCATGATGTGCCGGGCGTCGCGGAAGACCGTGACGCTCTGGCAGATCTCGTAGACCTCGTCCAGGTGGTGCGAGATGTACATCATCGTCACGCCCTGCCGGCGCAGCGCGCGCATGCGGTCGAACAGCCGCTCGATGGCCGGACCGTCCAGGCGCGCGGTCGGCTCGTCCAGGATGATGAACCGCGCGCCGAAGGAGAGGGCGCGGGCGATCTCCACGAGCTGCCGCTGCTCGACGCCGAGGTCCCCGGCCAGCGCCCCCGGGTCGACGTCGACCTCGTACGTGTCGAGCAGTTCGCGCGCCCTGGCCCGCAGCGCCCGCCAGTTGATGAGGCGGCCCTCGGTCTGGCGGTTGAGGAACAGGTTCTCGGCCACGGTCAGGGCGGGGATGATCGTGGACTTCTGGTAGACGCAGGCGACCCGCTGCCGCCAGGCGTCGCGGTCGGCGAGGGCGGGGGCGGGCTCTCCCGCGAACCGCACCTCGCCCTCGTCGGGCCGCTGGAGCCCGGTGAGGATCGACACCAGCGTGGACTTGCCGGCGCCGTTCCTGCCGACGAGCGCGTGGGTCTCGCCCTCCGCGATCGAGATGCCCGCTCCGTCGAGCGCCGTGGTCGGGCCGAAGCGCTTCACGACATTTCGGGCTTCAACGTGATAAGTCATCACTTGACCTGGTTGCCCCAGAGGGTCTGGTCCTCGACGTTGTCCTTGGTGACCAGCGGCGCGGGAAGCTGGTCCTCAAGGCCGTTCGGCAGCTCGATGATCGTGCTGTCGTGGTCCGTCGCGCCCGGCTGGAACGTCTTGCCCTCCAGCGCCGCCTTGGCGTAGTAGAGCGCGTACTTCGCGTACAGGTCGGCCGGCTGCGAGATGGTGGCGTCGATCTCGCCCTTGCGGATCGCCTCGAACTCCTGCGGGATGCCGTCGTTGGAGATCACGACCACATGCTTGGGGTCGTCGGGCGGCAGCAGCAGGCCCTTCTGCTTGAGCACCTGCAGCGTCGGGGCCAGGTGCACACCGCCCGCGTGCATGTAGACGCCCTTGACGTCGGGGTGCTGCTCCAGCCGGGTCTGCAGCATGGACGCGGCCTTGCTGCCCTCCCACTCGGTGGGCTCGTCGAAGACCGTGATGCCGGGGAACTTGGTCTTCATGCACTCGCCGAACGCCTCGGCCCTGTCGCGCCCGTTGATCGAGCTGAGCGCGCCCATGAGCTGCACGACCTTGCCCTTGCCGCCGAGCCGCTCGCCGAGGAACTCGCAGGACTTGGTGCCGTAGGCGCGGTTGTCGGCCCGGACCACCATGTAGACCTTGCCCTTGTCGGGGCGGGTGTCGACGGTGACGACCGGGATGTTCTTGTTCTCCAGGTTCTGCAGGGTGCTGGCGATGGCGCCGGTGTCCTGCGGGGCCATGACGATCGCCTTGGCGCCCTGGCCGATCAGCGCCTGCACGTTGTTGACCAGCTTGGCCACGTCGTTCTGCGAGTTCGTGGCCGGCATCAGCTCGACACCGAGCTCGCCCGCCATCTCGGGGACGTACTTGATGTAGGAGTTCCAGAAGTCGGAGTCGGCGCGCGGGTGGTCGATGCCGACCTTGCCGCCTTCCCCTCCCGCTGCCGGGGTCGTGGTGGCGTCCGAACCGCACGCGGCGAGGGCGGCGACGAGGGCCGCGCAGGCGGCCAGCGGCTTGAGCTTCATCAGGGGGGTTACCTTTCTGGATGGTGCGGGCGGAGCCTCAGCCCCTGCATGCCGCCGTCCACGGCCAGGGCCGTGCCGGTGGTGGAGCCGGACTCGGGGCCGGCCAGATACGCGATGGCGGCGGCGACCTCTTCGGCGCTGACCAGGCGGCCCATCGGCTGCCTGGCTTCCAGCGCCGCCCGCTCGGCCGCGGGGTCGTCGGCGGCGTCGAGCAGCCGGGCGACCCAGGGGGTGTCGGCGGTGCCCGGGTTGACGCAGTTGACGCGGATGCCCTCGTGGATGTGGTCGGCGGCCATCGCCAGCGTGAGCGACAGCACCGCGCCTTTGGTCGCGCTGTAGAGGGCCCGCATAGGGAGACCGGCGGTGGCCGCGATCGAGCACGTGTTGACGATCGAGGCGTGCTCCGACCTGCGCAGGTACGGCAGCGCGGCCCGGCTGACGCGGACCATGCCGAACACGTTCACGTCGAACACCCGGCGCCACTCCTCGTCCGGGTTGTCCTCGACCGTGCCCTGGGCGCCGATGCCGGCGTTGTTGACGAGCACGTCGACGCCGCCGAGCCGGTCGGCCGCCTCGGCGACGGCCCGGCGCACCGCGGCGTCGTCGGCGACGTCGGCCGCGATGCCGATCAGCGGCTCGCCGGGCGGGTTCAGGTCGAGGCAGGCGACCTTCATGCCCCGCCCGGCGAGCAGGGTGGCGGTGGCCAGGCCGATGCCGGAACCGCCGCCGGTCACGATGGCTCTCAGGTTCACGTGTTCCTCCAGACCTCTCCGCCGGGGTAGGTGTGGGCGGCGATCGACTCGGCGTGCATCTCGGAGCTGAAGCCGGGCGCCGACGGGGCTCGGTAGCGGCCGTTCTCGATCACCACCGGGTCGGTGAAGTGCTCGTGCAGGTGGTCGACGTACTCGATCACCCGGTTCTCCATGGTCCCGGTGACGCTCACGTAGTCGAACATCGACAGGTGCTGCACCAGCTCGCACAGGCCCACGCCGCCGGCGTGCGGGCACACCGGCACCCCGAACCTGGCCGCGAGCAGCAGGATCGCGATGTTCTCGTTGACGCCGCCGACCCGGGCGGAGTCGATCTGCAGGTACGAGATCGCGCCGGCCTGCAGCAGCTGCTTGAACACGACGCGGTTCTGCACGTGCTCGCCGGTGGCGACCGGGACGGGTTTGATGCCCTCGGCGATGGCGGCGTGGCCGAGCACGTCGTCGGGGCTGGTCGGCTCCTCCACCCAGTGCGGGCCGAACGGCTTGAGCGCGGTCACCCACTCGATGGCGGAGGCGACGTCCCAGCGCTGGTTGGCGTCGACGGCGATGGGATAGTCGGGGCCGCACACCTCGCGGGCCACGGTGAAGCGGCGCACGTCGTCGGCGAGGTCGGCGCCGACCTTGAGCTTGATCTGGCCGAAGCCCTGGTCGAGCGCCTCCTGGCAGAGCCGGCGCAGCTTGTCGTCGTCGTAGCCGAGCCAGCCGGGCGAGGTGGTGTAGGCGGGGTAGCCGGCGCTCTTGAGGTGCTCGATGCGCTCCCGCTTCCCGCTTTCCGCATTTTTCAGGATCTGGAGGGCCTCGTCCGGCGTGAGCGCGTCGCTCAGATACCGGAAGTCGACGAGCTCGACGATCTCCTCAGGCGTCATCTCGGCCAGCAGCAGCCAGAGCGGCTTGCCCGCCCGCTTGGCCTTGAGGTCCCACAGGGCGTTGACCACGGCGGAGATCGCCATGTGCATGACGCCCTTCTCCGGCCCCAGCCAGCGCAGCTGCGAGTCGTAGACCATCTCCTTGTAGAGCGCGCCCAGGTCCTCGGCGTCGCGGCCGATCACGTACGGCTCCAGCGCGGAGATGGCGCCGGTCTGCACGTCGTTGCCGCGCCCGATGGTGAACGCGAACCCGTGCCCGGCGTACCCGTCGTCGGTCCTGAGCACCACGTAGGCGGCCGAGTAGTCGGGGTCGGGGTTCATCGCGTCGGAGCCGTCGAGCTCCCGCGAGGTCGGGAAGCGCACGTCGTGCGTCTCCATCGCGACGATCCGGTACGAGCCCGCGCCCTGTGTCGTCGTCATGCCTGACCCACCGTCTGCCGCTGCCGGCCGAGGCCCTCGATCTCCAGCTCCACGACGTCACCGGCCCGGAGGTAGGGCTGGCCGGGCATGCCCATGGCGACCCCGGCCGGGGTGCCGGTGTTGATGAGGTCGCCGGGCTCCAGCACCATGAAGTGGCTCAGGTAGCGGACGATCTCCGCCACGTCGAAGATCATGTCCTTGGTGGAGCCGTCCTGCCGCCGCTCGCCGTTCACCCAGAGCCGCATCGCCAGGTCTTGCGGGTCGCCGACCTCGTCGGCGGTCACCAGCCAGGGGCCGAGCGGGTTGAAGGTCTCGCACGACTTGCCCTTGTCCCATTGGCCGCCCCGTTCGAGCTGGAACTCCCGCTCGGACACGTCGTTGGCCACCGCGTACCCCGCCACCGCGTCGAGGGCCTCCTCCCGCGACTCCAGGTAGCGGGCGCGCCTGCCGATCACGACGGCCAGCTCGACCTCCCAGTCGGTCTTCACGCTGCCGCGCGGCACCAGCACCTCGTCGTACGGCCCGACCATGGTGTCGCTCGCCTTCATGAAGACGACGGGCTCGGCGGGCGGCTCGGCGCCGGACTCGGCGGCGTGGTCGCGGTAGTTCAGCCCGATGCACACGATCTTCCCCGGCCGGGCGACGGGGGCGCCGACGCGCAGGCCCCCGGCGTCGGCGACGGGCAGCGTGCCGCGCTCCAGGGCCTCCCGCACGCGCGCCACTCCGCCGGAGGCGAGGAAGGCGCCGTCGATGTCGGGCTCCCCGATGTCGCGGAGGTTACCGTCGGCATCCATCACCACCGGTCGTTCCTGGCCTACGGGTCCTACTCGCAGCAGCTTCACACCGCGTCCTTCAGTCATACATCGGATGTCTCGCCTCCAGATGCTGAAGGCGGCCTCGGGTGCGTGTCAAGAGCCTCACGCTGGTTAAATCCGATCCGTGACCTGAGCGTCACGCCTGCCGCGCTCTGACTGCCTACTGCACGGAACCGGAGAAACATCGGAGGACATCACGGGCTTACGCGCAGGTGAAACAGCCCTTACAGGTTGACCGGCCGCTTTCCCGTCAACTTGACGGCCGTACAGACGCGTAATAGAACCCGTTTCAGCAGGGTTTCGCGAAGTGTTCGATCAAGAGGGTGAGCCGGGTGCACATCGACCTCGTAGACCAGGACCGTTACGCTGACGCGGGCCCCCCGCACGAGCAGCTCGCCTGGCTCCGGGAGCACGATCCGGTTCACTGGCACGAGGGCGAGCCGGGATTCTGGGCCGTCACCCGCCACGAGGACGTGGTGCACGTCTCGCGCCACTCGGAGCTGTTCTCGTCGGCACGGAAGCTGGCCCTGTTCAACGAGATGCCCGAGGAGCAGCGGGCGCTGCAACGCATGATGATGCTCAACCAGGACCCGCCCGAGCACACCCGCCGCCGCTCCCTGGTCAACCGCGGCTTCACACCGCGTGCCATCGGCGCACTCGAACAACACATCCGCGACATCTGCGACGACCTGCTGGACCAGCTCGGCACCGAGGCCGACTTCGTCACGGAGGTCGCCGCCCCCCTGCCGCTCTACGTGATCTGCGAGCTCCTCGGCGCCCCCGTCGAGGACCGTGACAAGATCTTCAACTGGTCCAACCGCATGATCGGCGCCCAGGACCCCGACTACGCCGCCTCCCCGGAGGAAGGCAGCGCCGCCGCCGCCGAGGTGTACGCCTACGCCAACGAGCTGGCGGCCAAGCGCCGCGCCAACCCCCGCGACGACATCGTCACCAAGCTCCTGCAGACGGACGAGAACGGCGAGACCCTGTCGGAGGACGAGTTCGACCTGTTCGTCCTCCTGCTGGTGGTGGCCGGCAACGAGACCACCCGCAACGCGGCCTCCGGCGGCATGCTCGCCCTGTTCGAGCACCCCGGCCAGTGGGACCGCCTGGTCGCCGACCCCTCGCTGGCCGCCACGGCCGCCGACGAGATCGTCCGCTGGGTCTCCCCCGTCAACCTCTTCCGCCGCACCTCCACCAGGGACCAGACGCTCGGCGGCAAGACCATCAAGGAGGACGACAAGGTCGTCGTCTTCTACTCCTCCGCCAACCGCGACACCTCGATCTTCCCGGACGCCGACGTCTTCGACATCGGCCGCAACCCCAACCCGCACATCGGCTTCGGCGGCGGCGGCGCCCACTTCTGCCTGGGCAACCACCTGGCCAAACTGGAGCTCCGCGTCCTCTTCGAACAGCTCGCCCGCCGCCACCCCCGCCTCCGCCAGACCGGCCCCGCCCGCCGCCTGCGCTCCAACTTCATCAACGGCATCAAGGAGCTCCCGGTCGCCATGAGCTGACGACGTCCGCGACACAGGGGTGGTGACAGTATGTGACTATGCGACCACCCTCAGCGAAGACCTTCAACACCGCCGGTCCGTGTGACCCCCGGCTTCACTACATGATCCCGCCCACGCCGCGGCTTCCCGAGGCGCGGGCGCTGATCGACCTGGACCGGTACTTCGTGGTCCACGCGCCCCGGCAGACCGGCAAGACGACCGCGCTGGAAGCCCTGGCGTCCGAGCTGACCGCCGAGGGTGACACCGCCGCCCTGATGTTCTCCTGCGAGACCGCCAAGGCCGCCGGCGAGGACGTCGCCCTCGCGGAGTCGCTGCTGCTGGATTCCCTCCGCGACGCGGCCGAGTGGTCGGGATGGCCGGAGGAGTTGCTGCCGCCGGATCCCTGGCCGCAGTCCTCTCCCGGCAGCCGGCTCCGTGCGGCGTTGCGTGAATGGTGCCGCCGCAGCCCGCGCCGGGTGGTGCTGCTCCTGGACGAGATCGACGGCCTCCAGGGCAACAGCATGATCAGCATCCTCAGTCAGCTCCGTGACGGTCACAACTCGCGGCCGAAAGGGCGTCCGTTCCCCGCGTCCGTGGTGCTGTGCGGGCTGCGCGACGTGCGTGACTACAAGGTCGCCTGCGGCGGCGACGCCGACCGGTCGAACCCGATCAGCCCGTTCAACATCGTCACCAAGTCCCTGCGCCTGGGCGACTTCACCGCCGGCCAGATCGGCGAGCTGTACGACCAGCACACCGAGGCGACCGGCCAAGAGTTCACCAAGGACGCCGTCGACCGGGCCTTCGAGCTGACCCAAGGACAGCCATGGCTGGTCAACGCCCTCGCCCACGAGATCATCGTGGAGATGGGGGTGACCGATGCCGTCACTGTCGCGCGGGTGGATGAGGCCAAGGAGCGGCTGATCCGGGCGCGGGCCATGCACCTGGACTCCCTGATGGCGCGATTGCACGAGCCCCGGGTCAAGCGGGTGATGGAACCGATCGTGGCCGGCGACCTCTACACCGACTCCGCCTTGTCCGACGATCTGTCCTACGTCCGTGACCTGGGGCTGATCAAGCAGAAACCCCCGC
>NZ_BAABFD010000039.1:0-31256 GCF_039540635.1 Nonomuraea ferruginea
CGGCGGGGAAGTTGGGCAGCGTGGACAGGTCGTTGCCGAACTCGGCGGTGCCCGCGGTGAACCGGTCACCGGTGAGTTGCATGCCGTCACCGGAGTCACCGGCGAACCGGATGATCACCCGATCGAGTTGCTGAACCTGCTTGGTCACAGCTCAGTCCTCCTCGACGCGCCTGAGCGCATCGCTTCTGGCGCGTTCTCTTTTTCCATGCTAGATCCTCGGGAGGTCGCGCGTTTGCACACCGCCCAAAGCGGGTAAACGCAGTGAAATTCAGGATGCGGCGGCAGAAGGGCGACACAGCCCCGCTGCAAGCCTGCAGAGGTCTACATGCAGGCGCGCGAAGAGGACAGTTCGGGTCACGAGCGCCAACTATACGTCCCCCTGTCGCATGACCTAAGTCAGGGGCTGCTTGCGCACGGGTGAGATCCCTGACTCGTAGAGCTGCCCAGCCTGCATCCCCGCCGTCCCGTACAACTCTGGAACGGTGACGAAGGTGTATCCCTTTCCGGCGAGCCGTTCAAGGATGTCCGGAATCGCGGTGACGGTCGTGTCGCGAGTGTCGTGCAGGCGCACGATCGCGCCCCGGTGCGCCCGCTCCACCACCCGGTCGGCGATCTCGGCGGAGTCCCTGTCGCGCCAGTCGAAGGTTTCGAGGTCGGCGCCCACCAGCGTCAGCCCCTGCTCGCGGGCGACGTTGCGCAGCTCGGTGCTGACCGATCCGTACGGGGCCCGCACCAGCGTCGGCCGCCGCCCGATCGTCGCGGTCACCACGTCCTCGGTGCGGGCCAGCGAGTCGGAGATCTTGCTGGAGGGCAGCCGGGCCAGGTCGCGGTGCGCGTACGAGTGGTTCCCGACGAGGTGGCCCTCGGCGCTCATCCGGCGCAGCAGGCCGGGTTCGCGGGCCGCGTTGCTGCCTACGGCGAAGAACGTGGCGCGGGCGCCGGCCTCCCGCAGCGTGTCGAGCAGCCTGCCGGTCTCGGGCCCCGGGCCGTCCTCGAAGGTGAGGGCGATGCACTTGGCCTCCGTGCAGTCGACGGTGCCGGCCCGGTTGCTGGCGGCGGCGGGCGCGGGGGAGGGCGCCGCCGCCGGTGGTTCGGCCACCTGCTGCCCGGCCAGGCGGGCGGCCCGCTGGGCGCGCCGCCCGGTGTCCGAGAGCAGCGGCCACGCCTGGTCGGCGGGGACGGCCACGGCCAGCCTGCCGAGCGAGCACGGGCCGAGCTCGCAGTCGTCGAACTCCACCACCAGGTCGCCTTCGGCGTTGAAGGCCATCGAGTCGAACCGGTCGCGGCTGGGTGTCACCTGGCCGTGGTCCACCTCCGGGCCGCGGTCGCCGAGTCCGGCCTTGACCAGCCGGGCCACCTCGTGCAGCGCGGGGCTCCCGTTCAGCAGGCCGGTGGAGTCCATGGCCCGGCGGGTGTTCGTGTCGTACCAGAACGTCGTGGTGGCGTGGTCCCAGCCGGTGCCGTGGGAGCGGCCGGCCCGCAGTCGCACCCCGATCGCGTCGCCGGCGGCGGCGAGCTGCCAGTCGACGTTCAGCTCAGGGCGGGACAGGCCGCGGGCGGTCTCGCGGAACTCGCGCAGCCGCCGCCGCGCGTCCGCCCGCAGCTTCTCGTTGAGCGGGGCGGCGTCGTCCAGCTCGGGGTAGCTGATGCGCACGCGCCTGGTGACGGGGTCGTCCCCGCTCACCGTGCGGGGCGCGAGCCCGGCCACGGCGGCGGGGTCGACGAACTCGATCCTGGTGGGGTCGGCGGGGACCCGGGTGTCCTGCTGCTGCGGAGTGGCCGAGGCCAGCCCGCACCCGGAGGCGGCCAGGGCCAGCAGGACGATTCCTCCCAAAGATCGAGATTTAGCCATAAATCTGAGCATATGGGGCAGATCTTGTGATTTGCTCATATTTGGGGGTATGGGGCGTTAGCTTTGACTGGGTTACCATCGCGTTCATGGACGGCTACTACGGGTCCTACGCGCTGGTCGCGGTCCTGCTCGCGATCGGCGTCGCCATCGTGGCCGGAGCGCTGATGATCAACCGGCTGCTCCGCCCGACCCGGCCCACGCCCGACAAGCTGACCAGCTACGAGTGCGGCGTCGACCCCGTGGGCGAAGGCTGGGCCCAGTCGCAGGTCCGCTACTACGTCTTCACCTACCTCTACGTGGTGTTCGCCGTGGACGCCGTCTTCCTCTTCCCGTGGGCCACCGTCTTCGACGCGCCCGGCTACGGCGTCACGACGCTGGTCGAGATGTTCGTCTTCCTCGGCGTCATCGCCCTCGGCATCCTCTACGCCTGGCGCAAACGCGTCCTGACCTGGACGTAGCTCTCGCCTCTGATCCGCGCAACAATGGCTGTATGGCAGCGACGGATCTCCCGATGCCCACGGTGGGGCCGGTCTCGCGGCTCGCGCCCAAGCCCATGCGGTTCGTGCTCAACTGGGGCCGCCGCTACTCGTTGTGGGTGTTCAACTTCGGGCTCGCCTGCTGCGCGATCGAGTTCATCGCCACCTCGATGAGCCGCCACGACTTCATCAGGTTCGGCGTCATCCCGTTCGCCAACGGGCCGCGCCAGGCCGACCTGATGATCGTCTCCGGTACGGTCACCGACAAGATGGCCCCGGCCGTGAAGCGCCTCTACGAGCAGATGCCCGACCCGAAGTACGTCATCTCGTTCGGCGCCTGCTCCAACACCGGCGGCCCCTACTGGGACTCCTACTGCGTCACCAACGGCGTCGACCAGATCGTGCCCGTCGACGTCTACGTGCCCGGCTGCCCGCCCCGCCCCGAGGCGCTGCTCTACGGCATCACGAAGCTGCAGGAGAAGATCGCCGGAGAGAAGCTCGGCGACCGCTACCTCTGGTCGCGTTCGCAAGGGGAGGAGTCGTGACCGGCTTCGCCGCCGGGCCGCTCGACGGCCGCGCCGAGGTCACCGACTCCTTCGGCGACACCGTCGTCGACGTCGCCCCCGGCGACTGGATCGAGCTGCTCACCCACGTCCGCGACGGGCTGGGTTACGCCTTCTTCGACTGGCTGACCGGCGTGGACGAGCCACCGGACGCGTTCCAGGTGGTCGCGCACGTCTACAACCCCGACACCCGCGAGCGCCTGCTGCTGCGCACCGCCGTGCCGCGCGACGACCCGCGCCTGCCCAGCGCCGTCGGCGTCTACCGGGGCGCCGACTGGCACGAGCGCGAGACGTACGAGATGTTCGGCGTGATCTTCGAAGGCCACCCGAACCTGGTGCCGCTGCTGCTGCCCGACGGGTTCGAGGGCCACCCGCTGCGCAAGGACTTCATCCTGGCCGCCCGCGTCGCCAAGCAGTGGCCGGGGGCCAAGGAGCCCGGCGAGTCCGGCCACGGCGCGCCGAGCCGCCGCAAGACGCTGCCGCCGGGCGTGCCGGCCGACTGGGGGTCACCCGATGCTTGACGTGGTGCTGCACTTCGCCGTGATCCTGGTCGTCTTCCTCGCCCTGCCGCTGGTCGTCGGGCAGACCGAGCACAAGGTCATGGCTCACATGCAGTCCCGCCTCGGGCCCATGTACGCCGGCGGCTTCCACGGGTGGGCGCAGCTCATCGCCGACGGCGTCAAGTTCATGCAGAAGGAGGACGTGATCCCGGCCGCCGCCGACCGACGCGTCTTCATGATCGCCCCCGGTGTCGCGCTGGTGCCCTACCTGGTGGTGCTGATCGCCATCCCCCTCGACGACGGGTTCGTCGGGGTCGACCTCGACTTAGGGCTGTTCTTCGTGCTCGCGGTCATGGGCGTCGGCGTGCTCGGCGCGATCATGGCCGGCTGGGCGTCGGCCAACAAGTACTCGATGCTCGGCGGCATGCGGGCGGCCGCCCAGCTCGTCGCGTACGAACTGCCGCTGGTGCTGGCCGCCTCCTCCGTCGCGATGGCGGCGGGCACGCTGTCGCTGCCCGGCATCGTCGAGGCGTGGCAGTGGTGGTGGCTGCCGTGGCAGGCGATCGGCGGCGTGGTGTTCTTCGTCGCCGGGCTGGCCGAGCTGCGCCGGCCGCCGTTCGACATGCCGATCGCCGAGTCCGAGATCATCATGGGCCCGATGACTGAATACACCGGCATGCGCTTCGCCCTGTTCATGCTGTCGGAGTACGCCGGCATCGTCGTCCTGTCGCTCCTGACCAGCGTGCTCTTCCTCGGCGGCTGGCAGGGGCCGCTGCTGCCCGGCTGGCTGTGGACCCTGGTCAAGGTGTTCGCGCTGGCCTTCGTCGTCATCTGGCTGCGCGTGACCTTCCCGCGCTTCCGTGAGGACCAGTTGCAGAAGCTCGCCTGGGCCGTCCTGGTGCCGCTGGCGCTCCTCCAGCTCGCCATCACCGGGGTCGTCCAGGTCCTGGTCTGAAACTCCCGGTGCCCTCCGTTCGTCTTACCGTACGGGGCCCTTTCGAGGGGGTTCGATGACGTACCGCTTGACTCCGATCGGTCCGGCTGTCGACGGCGGCCCGGTCCCGGAAACGGTCCTGACGTGGGACGGACCGACGCTGGTGGCCACCGCCTGCGACGATGCCGTACGGGTGCGGCCCGCCATGCTCTACCGCTACCGCTACGACCGGCAGCAGGCCGGGAGCGACGGGCAGCGGGTGACCGGCCTGGCCGCGCTCGACCATGACGGCCTGGTCCTGCTTGACCTGCCCGGCGCCTGGCCCGAGGAACAGGTGACCGGCTTCGCCGCCCAGGCCGGCGTGCCGGTCGACGGCTGCCGGTTCGAGTCGTCGAAGCGGGTACGCGCCCGGCTGTCCGGCCGCGCCCCCGGGTGGCGGCGGGTTCTCGGCGTGCCCCCGCCGAAGCCGGCGCGGTGGCGGCTGCCGCTGATCTACGCGGCCGGGGCGGTGGGGCTGGCGGTGATGGTGTATTTGGTCTCGGTCGGCGCCTGGGCGGCCTGGCGCGGGCTGTCGGTGGTCGGCCGGGTGCTCATCGACCTGGTCGAGGTGAAATGGCTGGTGGTCGCGTTCAGCCCGCTGCTGCTGGTGCTCCGTCCGATCAAGGCCCGCTGGCGCCGGTACGAAGCGAGCAAGGGCATGCGCGCCGGCCCGCTGGACGGCCCCAACCTGGTGATCGGGGCCTCGAAGGAACTGGTGATCCACAACATCGGGGAGCAGCTCGCCCCGCTGGAGATCGGCAGAGCGCCCGGGCGGGCGGCCGGCCTGCTCGCCTACCAGTACGAGGACCGGTCCGGCCTGTTCATCCTGAACCACGCCGGCCGCCCCCTGCACCACATCCCCGGCCCCTGGTCCCCCGAGGACCTGCGCCGCCTCGCCGCCCGCAACGACCTGGACCTGTCAGTGCTCCGGCTCAGCCGCGAGGAGTACATCGACCTGGTCAGGACCTGCGGCCACGGCTCCCCGTGACCATGGGATGTGCGGCTACGGCTTCTACGACCGTGCTTCCTGGCGGTCGGGACGCGTCTCGATCGTCAGGCGCTCCACCGCGGACGGCGCGGCGGCCCGCGGAAACCTCGTTGCGTCTACCCCCGCCGCGGTGCTGAGCTGGCGGCATGAACCGTGACGAGGCGCTGGCCGCGTTCGACCGCGGGTTGAGGCGCGATGCCCGGCCCCTCACCCCCGGCGACCGTGTCGAACATGTCGGCCGGGTGATCCGCTACCTCGGCGACGGCTGGGACTGCGTCATCTGGTCGGACCTCGACGACGCCACGGCCGACGCCGAGATCGCCGCCCAGGTCTCGTCCTTCACCTCGCCGGGGCGCGGGTTCGAGTGGAAGCTCTATGCCTACGACCGGCCCTCGGACCTGCCGTCCCGTCTCCTGAAGGCCGGGTTCGTCCCCGGCGAGGAGGAAACGCTGATGGTCGCCGAGATCTCCGACCTGGACACGGAGGTCGCGCTTCCCGACGGTGTCAGCCTTCGCCCGGTCGCCACGGATGCCGACGTGGACCTCATGATGTCGGTGCACGACCAGGTGTTCGGCACCTCTTCCGACCTCGCCGCCGCGCTGCGGGCCCAGCTCGCCGCGGACACCTTGGTGGCGTTCGTGGTCACGGCCGGGGACGAACCGGTCAGCGCCGCACGAATGGAGCTTTATCCGGGTACGGGGTTCGCCGGCCTGTGGAGCGGCGGCACCGTCCCCGGCTGGCGCGGCCGCGGCCTCTACCGGGCCCTGGTCGCCTCCCGCGCCCGCATCGCCGCCACCCGCGGCTACCGCTACCTCCAAGTGGACGCCTCAGCCGACAGCCGCCCGATCCTCGAACGCCTCGGCTTCCACCCCCTCACCACCACGACCCCGTACACGTACCAGCCCTGACCACCAGGCCGCTCGCCCTAACCACCGCGTTGGCGCCCCCGAGTTCCTTGAGCCGAGGCGCCCTGATCGCAGCCGCCCAGTGCCTTCTCGGTCTGGGCCGTGGTCATCGGCGGGACGGGCAGGGGATGGGCCGCGCCCGCGCGCAGGCCGTCGAGGGTGAGAGCCAGGTGCCGGCGCCACGCCCCGGGCGCGGTCCGGAAGGTCGCCCGTACCGTGCCCGCCACCCCCCAGATCACGAACGCCATGTCCTCCAGCGTCACATCCGGCCGCAACATCCCGGCCTCCTGGGCCCGCGCCACGATCCGCCGCATCAACGCGTCCCCCTCGCGGGTGTCCGCCCCCACGCTCCGCACGGCGAGATCGTTGTAGCCGAGATCCACCGACTGCAACTCGCACACCCCGGTCAAGAAGGCGACGAACCCCTCCCACGCGTCGTCCGCCGCCAGCGACCGCTCCGCCAGCTCGCGCACCGCCGCCACCCGGTCCGCGAACACCGCCTCCACCAGGTCATCCCGGCTGGGGAACCGGTTGTAGAGCGTCCCGATGCTGACCTCGGCCCGTCGGGCGATCTCCTCCAGCGGCACCTCAAGCCCCCGGTCGGCGAACAGTTGCCGGGCCGCCTCCAACAGGCGTTCGCGGTTGTGCAGGGCGTCCTTGCGCATACCACCCACCCTAGCTATCTTGAGGACACTCTCAACTTGAGGAGGCCCTCAACTTATGGCCCGCACTCTCGTCATCACCGGCGGCACGAACGGCATCGGCCTCGTCCTGGCCCGCCACCACAGCGAACGGGGCGACCAGGTCATCGCCATCGGCAGCAGCCCGTCAGGCGGCGACCGCCTCCGCCGGGAAGCCCCGGAAGCGCGCTTCGTCCAAGCCGACCTCAGCTCCGTCAAACAGACGAACGAGCTGACCGACCACCTCCTCTCCGCGCACCCGGCGATCGACGCGCTGGTGCTGGCGGCCTTCCGCTATCACCCGTCCAGGACCGAGACCGGCGAGGGCTTCGAACGCACCTTCGCCCTGTACGTGGTCAACCGCTGGCTGATGTCCCGCGCCCTGCGCCCCGCCCTGGAGAACGCGCCCGCTCCGATGATCCTCGACCTGTGCGGCGTCGGCGGCGTCAAAGCCAGCAAGATCCACTGGGACGACCTGCAACTCGAACGCGGCTACCGCCCGTTCAAGGCCACGATGCAGGGCGCCCGCGCGGCCGAACTCCTCGCCACCGCCTACGCCGCCGACCCCGTCCGGTACGTGCTCTACAACCCGCTCTTCGTCGCGACCGGCCTCTCCGAACCCTTCCGCCAGCCGGTACGCGGCCTCGTCAAGCTCGCCTCCGCCCTGTTCGCCCAACCGGTGTCGAAGGCCGTCCGCCCGATGACAGCGCTCATCGACAACCCCCCGGCTGCCCCGCTCTCCGCGTACGTCCGAGGCAAGCCCACCACCCTCACCACCGACCCGGCCGCGGCCCGCCGCCTCGACGCCGCCATCCGCGACCTGGTGTCCCCTTTCACCGCCTGACCTCCTCCACCCGCACCGCGCCGGTTGGTTGGAAGTCTGATGACCGCCAGCGGACACCTGCCCCAGCCGGTGATGCTGGCGCCATGAGCACAGCGGACTTGGCAACGGATCGGGCCGGCGGATCGAGCGCGGAAGAGCGGTCGCCGGTCGACGCCTGGACGGTGATGGAAAGGTTCTATGCGGCCGAGGCTGCGTACGTGGCCGCAGGTGGATTCGGCAAGGCGAGCTACGACGATGTCGCCGCCCTCCTGGATCCAGAGGTGGTCTTGCACCAAGCACCCGGGCTGCCCTTCACCGGCACCGGAACGTGGCGCGGCCACGACGGCATGGAACGGTTTCTCGCCCGCTTCAGCGAGGTCTGGGAATCGATGGAGTTCCTGGAGCAGGAGCATTGGGGCGACGAGAACACCGTGGTCGTGCGTAACCGGGTGCGCTTTCGCGCCCGTGCCACCGGCCGGGAAGTCGACACCTCGATCATGCAACTGATCACCGTCAAGAACGGACGCATGGCCGAGTGCCGCCCGTTCTACTGGGACCCCGGCGCCATCGCCGACGCCTGCCGAGACACGGATACGTGACCCGGGCTCCGGCGCGTGCGCGCTGGTCAGTGAACGATGGCCAGCATCACGTCCGATGCCGACGGGCGGTCTTCCGGGCGTTTGGCGAGGCAGACGCCGACGACGCCGCGCAGCGACTGCGGCAGCGGTGACAGGTCGGGGTGGAACGTGAGCACCCGATTGAAGATCGCGGGCACGGTGTCCTCCCCGAACGCGGGGCGTCCGGTGGCCGCGAACATCATCGTCACCGCCCAGCTGAACACGTCGGACGGCGGGCCCACCGGAGTGCCGGATAACTGCTCCGGCGACATGTAGGCGGGGGTGCCGACCATCTTGCCCGAGGTCACCGTCACCTGGTCGAGCGCCCGCGCGATGCCGAAGTCGATCACTCGGGGCCCGTCGTGGCCGATCAGCACGTTGCTCGGCTTGAAGTCGCGGTGGACGACCCCCGCCTTGTGGATGGCGGCCAGCGCCCCCGACGTGGACAACGCCAGGCGGGTGAGGCCGTCTTCGTCGCGCGGCCCGTGACGGCGCACGAGCTGCTCAAGGGACGGGCCTTCCACGTACTCGCTGACGATGTAGGCGGACTGGCCGGTGATGCTCACGTCGAGCACCCGCGCGGTGGAGAAGGTCGCCACGCGCCGGGCCGCGTCGACCTCCCTGGCGAACCTGGCCCGCGCCGTCTCGTCGACCAGATCGTGCAGCACCTTGACCGCGACCCGCACGCCGTTGGGCGCCATCGCCAGGTAGACCGCGCCCTGCCCGCCGCGCCCGAGCGGCTGCAGCACCCGGTAGTGACCGATCCAGTCGGGCTCGCCCGGGCGTCGGTGGGCCGTGGGCGTGGTGGTGCGCTGGTGGACGTTGGGCGGAGGGTAGGTGCCAGGCGGGCCGGAAGGCGCCCCGGCCATCGCGGGGCGGCCGGAACGTGCCCTGGCCATGGCGGGCACCAGGATGCCCGAGTGGATCACGCTGCCGATCCAGCCCGCGACGAACATGAGGGAGACGATCGTGCTCATCGGCTCGGGAATGTCGTCGACCTGGTCGTACATCGTGATCGCGATGATGAAGACGCCCACGTTGACGGTGTAGAGGCCGGCGGCGACGAGCTGTCCGACGCTCCTCAGCCAGAAGGCCGCGAACCCGATCGTGAACGGCGTCGCCAAGCCGCACGAGAACAGCGGGAGGGCCGCCCAGACGACCGCGGCCGCCCAGGCCCCGCCGCTCGGGCGGCTCGGATGGTGCAACGACATGGCGAGAGACTACATCTGTGTTCCTACACATATCGGACGGTAGGCTTACTTGTGGATAACTTCCCCTGGGGCTGTGGATAGCTGTGGAAAACCTGGGGACAACAGGCTGGCGCATTCACGCGCGAGGCCAAGTGCGTCATGATGTTGAGCCATGGCACGGATACCAGGCGTAGGGCTGGCGAGAGGGTTGACCATCACCCTCCGCCGCATGCTGCGCAGATCCGTGACCCAGCAGTATCCAGAGGTGAAACCCGATCTGCCGCCCCGCAGTCGCGGCGTCATCGCCCTGGTCGAGGAGAACTGCACCTCGTGCATGCTGTGTGCCCGGGAGTGCCCCGACTGGTGCATCTACATCGACTCGCACAAAGAGACCATCCCCGCGCCCGAAGGCGGCCGGCCCCGCCAGCGAAACGTGCTCGACCGGTTCGCGATCGACTTCGCCCTGTGCATGTACTGCGGCATCTGCATCGAGGTGTGCCCGTTCGACGCGCTGTTCTGGTCGCCGGAGTTCGAGTACGCCGAGGGCGACATCCGCAACCTTCTCCATGAGAAGGACAAGCTGGCCACCTGGGTTCCCACGGTCCCGCCGCCACCGCCGCACGACTCCGGCGCCGACCTGCCCAAGGAGCTCTCGGCCGCGCCCCGCCGCCCCGCCCGCGCCAGAGGCGCCGAACCGTCCACGCCCTCCCGCCCCCCTCGTACGTCCACAGGTCCGGCGGAAACCCCGCGCAAGCCGGAGGCCCGCACGACACCGACGGAAGCCCTTCCGGCGTCGGAAGCACCGCCCACGGGGAGGTCCCACGGGGAAGGGCCCCACGCGGAAGGGCCCCACGGAGAGGGGCGCCGCGCGGAAGGCGCGCCGCGAACAGAAGGCCCGACGCAGACCGAAGGCGCGGACGCCTCGCCCGGCGCAGGTTCCGCGCCTCCGGCGACTTCCACGACGGACCATGGCAACAGGCCTTCCGCCACATCCGGTGCGCCCACCGAGACACCGTCGGCGGGTGGAGGCCCGACGCCATCCACAGCCGGAGAGTCCGACCAGACGTCGTCCACAGCCGAGGCGTCCGGGCAGCCGTCGTCCCTAGCGGGAGATTCCGGGCAGCCGTCGTCCACGGTCGAGGAGTCTGGTCAAGCGTCGTCCCAGGCGGGAGAGTCCGACCAGGCGTCGTCCACAGCCGGAGAGCCTGGCCAGGCGTCGTCCACAGAGGGGACGCCTGGACGCGAGCCGTCCACGGACGGGACGCCTGGACCGGAGTTGTCCACAGGCGGGGAGTCGGGGGAGAAGCTGTCCACAGGCTCGGCGCGATCGCAGCCGGAGCCTGGCTCGGGGGAGCAAACTTCAGGCGCGAGACCGCGAAGGCGGAGGATGGCCGATCCTCGTTCCATCCGCCCGCCCGGTCGGCTCGGCCCGGAAGAGCCCAAGGAGCGCGAGGAGGAATAGTGACCGAGGCGGTGCCCTCCTATCTGTCACCCACAGGACAAGAGATCGTCTTCTTGCTGCTGGGGGCAGTGGCGGTAGGTTCGGCGCTGCTCGTCGTCACGACGAAACAGCTCGTCCACGCGGCCCTGTGGCTGGTGGTCGCGTTCGGCGCGCTGGCGGGCTGTTACCTGGTGCTCACCGCCGAGTTCGTGGCGTGGGTGCAGGTGCTCATCTACGTGGGCGCCGTGATCGTGCTGCTGCTGTTCGGCATCATGCTGACCCGGGCCCCGGTCGGCCGCTCCACCGATCTCGACAGCGGCAACCGGGTTGCAGCGGCCGTGGTGGCGCTGGCGACGGCAGGCGTCCTGGTGACGGTGGTGATCGACGGCTTCCGCACCGCCTACGCGCCGCTGACCCCAGGCGCGGGCGCGGCGAGTGCGCTGGGGGCGAGCATCTTCAGCACGTGGGTGCTCCCTTTCGAGGCCCTGTCCGTCCTGCTGCTCGCCGCTCTGATCGGCGCCATCGTCCTGTCCCGCACCGACATCCGCGGCGGCACTCCCGAACCCACCGACCCAGGGGATCCGACTCGTCCAGACGCCCGAGGAGGCGCGCCTAGCTTGCCCGGGCCTGCCCAGGATGACCTAGGTCGTGCGACCGCCCGCGGCGGCGCATCCGACACGTCCTCTTCCAGCGTGTCCGCACCCGAGGAGCCTCCGACCGTCGCCGACCCTGTGGACGATCCATCCCGTACGGGGACGTCCGGCGGTTCACCGCCCGATCAGACCGGGGGTCATTAGTGCACATCGTCTACCCGGCGGTTGTCGCCGCGCTCCTGTTCTCCATCGGCGTCTACGGCGTGCTCGCCCGGCGCAACACGATCCTCGTGCTGATGTCGGTCGAGCTGATGCTCAACGCCGTCAACCTCAACCTCGTCGCGTTCGACGTGTGGCTGGGGGACAGGCTCCACAGCGGCCAAGTCCTGACCCTGTTCGTCATCGTCATCGCCGCCGCCGAGGTGGGGGTCGGCCTGGCGATCATCCTGGCCCTGTTCCGCAACCGCAAGACGGTCGACATCGACCACCTCCGCGACCTGGCCGAGCCCGCCGACGACCCCACACCCGAAGACGAGACGAGAAACACCGACCCGCACGCCCACGTACCCGCCGACGCCGTGCCCGCCCTCGCCGGCGTCGCACCGCTCCGAAGCCCATCACGGAGTGCCGGCACCAGCAGCGCCCCCGACGCGAGCACGCCGGTGGGCCGAGGCGAGGGGCAGCCCGCTGAGGACGACTCGTCCACCCCGGAAGGGCAGTCCGATGAGGACGCCCCGTCCACCTCAGAGGGGCCGTCCGCTGAGGATGGGCGACATGTCAGGCGAGGGGGCGGGTCGTGACGAACTTTCCGCTGCTGACCGTGCTCCTGCCGTTCGCGGCCGCCGCCGCCGGACTGTTGCTATCCCGGCGTGGACGTGCGGAGGGCGCGAACACCAGGGCCGCCTGGATCGCGGTGATCCCGACAGCCGGCGCCGCCGTGCTCGCCGTCTGGCTGGCGTGGGGTCAGGGGTTCGCGTTCCTGGAGGGCGGGCCGCGGCCGGCGCCGGTGGGCGCCACCTACGGCACCGTCGTCACCGGCAGCGTCCCGATCTCGCTCACCCTGCAGGCCGACGACCTGTCCGCCCTGCTCGGCGTGCTGGTCACGCTCGTGGCGCTGGCCGTCCAGGTCTACTCGATCGGATACCTCAGAGACGACCCCCGCTACCCGTCCTACAGCGCCTTCATCAGCCTGTTCACCGCGGCCATGCTGCTCGTGGTGTACGCGGGCGACCTCCTGGTCCTCTACGTGGGCTGGGAGATCATGGGTCTCTGCTCCTACCTGCTCATCGGCCACTGGTGGGAAGACCTGGGCAACTCCCGCGCCGCCATCAAGGCGTTCCTGGTGACCCGGCTGGGCGACGTCGGCTTCCTGTTCGGCATCTTCGTGCTGGGCATCGGCGCGGGCAGCTTCCGCATCGCCGACGTGCTCGCCGCCGTGCCCCAGATGTCCTCGGGCACGCTGGTGGCCGCCACGCTGCTGCTGCTCGCCGGGGTCGCGGGCAAGAGCGCGCAGGTGCCGCTGCACACCTGGCTGCCCGACGCGATGGCGGGCCCGACGCCGATCAGCGCGCTGATCCACGCCGCGACCATGGTCGCCGCAGGCATCTTCATCGTCGCCCGGCTGTTCCCCGCCTTCACCGCCGCGGGGCCCACGATGGACGTGCTCGCGGTCATGGCCGCGCTCGGCATGCTCGGGGCCGCTCTGGCCGCGCTCGCCCAGGACGATCTTAAACGTGTCCTGGCGTACTCGACGGTCAGCCAGCTCGCCTACATGGCGGGCGGCCTCGCCGCGGGGTCCGACACGGCCGCGATCTTCCATCTGGTCACGCACGGCGCGTTCAAGGCGCTGCTGTTCCTCTGCGCCGGCCTGGTGATCCACCACGTCGGCGCCAACCTGATGAGCCAGATGGGCGGGCTCCGGCGCGACCTGCCCGTCACGTTCGCCGCGACCACGGTGGGCTTCGCCGCCCTCATGGGCCTGCCTCCGTCCAGCGGCTTCTTCAGCAAGGACGCGCTGCTCGTGGCCATGGAGGGCGCGCTGGCGGGCGGCCTCACGGACGCCGCCGCCCTCCTTCTGTACGGGTGCGCGCTCGCGACCGTCGCGGTCACCGGCGCGTACGCCACCAGAGCCTGGCTGCGCACGTTCTTCGGCCCGCCGCGGACGGTCGCGTTGCCGGAGCCCGAGCCCGGCACCGCGCACGTCATCGACACCCGCGAGGGCCCCCGCACCATGCTGGTGCCGGTCGCGCTGCTCGCGGTCCCGGCCCTGCTGCTCGGGTTCGCCGCCGAGTCGCATCTCGACCTGCCGGTCGCGGTCGTCAGCGTGGCCCTCGCGCTGCTCGGCGCGGGCGTGGTGTACGTCGCCTGGCGCGCCGATCCGCTGGCCGACCCTGCCCGGCTGCTGGGGGTGCTGCGGGTGCCGTGTGAGCGGGCGTTCTACGTCGACGGCCTCTACTCGGCGGTCGTGGTCAGACCGGTGCTGGCCCTGGCCAGAGGGGTTCTGCGGACCGACGACGTGGTGGTCGACGGCGCGGTGCGCGGCTCGGGCCGTGCCGCGCGCGGGCTCTCCGGCCTGCTGCGACTAGCCCAGAACGGCAACGTCCAGCTCTACCTGAGCGGCCTGCTGGCGGGGGTCCTCCTGATCGCGGTGGGGGCGGTGGTGTTGGCATGAGCGGCTGGCCGCTTGGCGTGGTGAGGGCGGTGGTGTTCGCATGAGCGGCTGGCTTTCCGTCGGGATGGTCGCGGTGCCGCTGCTGGGGGCGCTGCTGCTTCTGGTCGCGGCCGATGCGTTGCGTCCGGTGCTGCGCGTGTACGGCATGGCGGTGTCCGGTGTGACGCTGGGCCTGGCCGTGGTGATGGTCGCCATGTTCGACTACGGGCAGGCGGCGCGGCCGCAGTTCACCGTGGACGTGGCGTGGATTCCGGGGCTCGACCTCCGCTTCCAGCTCGGCGTGGACGGCATCTCGCTGCCGTTGATCGCGCTGACGGCCTTGCTGACGTTCCTCTGTTTCGCCTATCTGGGCTGGGGCGACGGAGCTGGGCCGGGCCAGCTCCTGCGTCCCAGGGCGGGCGGTGCGCGGCCGAGGGCGCTGGTGTTCACGCTGCTGGTGCTCGAAGTCGGCATGATCGGCACGTTCCTCGCCCTCGACCTGCTGCTGTTCTTCGTGTTCTTCGAGATCGTGCTCGTGCCGATGTACTTCCTGATCGCCATCTGGGGCGGCGAGAGGCGCAGGGCGGCGGCGATCAAGTTCATCCTCTACACGCTGCTCGGGTCCGTCGTGATGCTTCTCGGCCTGCTGCTCATCTGGGCGCAGGCGGGCACGCTCGACATCGTCGCCCTGGCCCAGGGCCACGGGACGGGCATGAGCCGGGCGGTGCAGGTGGTGGCGTTCGTGGCGGTGGGGCTCGGGCTCGCGGTCAAGACGCCGATGTGGCCGCTGCACACCTGGCTGCCCGACGCTCACACCGAGGCGCCCACGGTCGGGTCCGTCCTGCTGGCCGGGGTGCTGCTGAAGATGGGCACCTACGGCTTCGCCAGGATCGCGATCCCGGTCCTGCCCGAGGGCGCGGCGGTCGTCGCGCCGTGGCTGGGGGCGCTCGCCGTGGTCGGCATCGTCTACGGTGCCCTGGCCTGTCTGGCGCAGCGCGACCTGAAGCGGATGATCGCCTACTCGTCGGTGGGTCACATGGGTTTCGTGCTGCTGGGCTTCGCCACCCTCACGCCCACGGGCATCAACGGCGCCCTGTTCGCGAACATCGCCCACGGCCTGATCACCGGCCTGCTGTTCTTCCTGGCCGGGGCGATCAAGGACCGCTACCACACGGCCGACATCCCCTCGCTGGGCGGTGGCATGCTGGCCACGCTGCCGCGTCTGGGCGCGGTCCTCACGTTCGCCGCCATCGCGTCGCTGGGGTTGCCGGGGCTGGCCGGGTTCTGGGGGGAGATGCTGGCGCTGTTCGGCGCCTTCCAACCGGCCGAGTCGCTGCCCCGCGGGCTGTTCCTCACCTTCATGGTCATCGGCGGCCTGGGCGCGGTGCTGACGGCGGCGTACTTCCTGGTCATGCTCTCCCGCGTCACCCACGGCGCCCCCGCGGCCGCCGGCGGGGTGGTGCCGGTCGGCGTGCCGGGGCCGGGAGCCGGGGGCGAAGGGGTCGTCGGCCGGCTGAGCGCGACGCTCCCCGAAGCGCCGGACGAGCGCCCGGTCCATCCGCTTCCGGAAGCGCGGGACGAGCGGCTGGTGCATCCGCTTCCGGAAGCGCCGGACGAGCGGCCGGTTCATGCGTTGCCCGCCGCCGCGGGACCCCCGGGGATGGCCGACATCCGGCGGCACGAGCTCGTCGCCTGGGTGCCGTTGATCGGGCTCATCCTGCTGTTCGGGCTCTGGCCCGGCCTGCTGCTCTCCCTCACCACACCGGCCGTGCAGATCCTGCTGGGAGCCCTGCCATGATCCAGCAGATCGACTACTTCGCGATCGCCGCGCCGCTGACCCTGGCGCTGGTCGCCGGGCTGGTGCTGCTGCTCGACGCCTTCCTGCCCGCCGGGCCGAGGGTCACGGCCAGGCTCGGGGCCGTCACGCTCGGCGGCGTCATGGTGGCCCTGGGCTTCGTGGCGGCGCAGGCGTTCACGGGCCGCACCCTGCCGACGTTCTGCGTGCCCGAGCGGCTCAGCGACGGCGACCCGGGGCTCTGCTCGTTCGTCGTGGACCGGTTCACGCTGGTGATCGCCGGGCTCGTCCTGGTGGCGGCCGTGGTGATCGTGCTGATGTCGATGACCGAGCTGGCCGGCGGCGGCATCCCGGTCGGGGAGTGGTACTTCCTGCTGCTCTGCACGCTGGTCGGCGCGGTGACGCTGCCCGCCGCCCGAGACCTGATCATGCTGGTGGTGGCGCTGGAGCTGGTGTCGCTCCCCGTCTTCGCGCTGACCGCGCTGAAGCGGTACGACGGCCGCGCCTCCGAGGCCGCGGTCAAGCTCTTCGTCGTGTCGGTGGTCTCGACGGCCGTGATGCTGTTCGGGGTGTCCCTGCTGTACGGGGTCGGCGGCACGGTGTTCCTGTCCCGGCTGGCGGAGGTGCTCAGCGGCACGGCCCCGGCTCCCGGCTGGCCGGAGGGCTCGGCGTCGCTCGTGGCGGCGGAGCACGGGCTGCCGGGGGTGGTGACGGTCGGGATCGTGCTCGTCGTGGCGGGCTTCGCCTTCAAGATCGCGGCAGTGCCGTTCCACGCCTGGGCCGCCGACGTCTACCAGGGCGCGCCCATCCCGGTGGCGGCGCTGCTCTCGGTGATCTCCAAGGCGGCCGGGTTCGCCGGGCTCATCCTCGTCCTGGTCCTCGCCATGCCCGGGCAGGCGGCCACCTGGACCCCGGTCGTCGCCATCGTCGCGGCGCTCACCATGACGGCGGGCAACCTGCTGGCGATGCGGCAGCGCTCCGCCGTACGGCTGCTGGCCTGGTCGTCGGTGGCACAGTCGGGCTACATCCTGGCGCCGCTGGCCGTGGCGTTCCAGGGTTCCGGGGCGCGGAGCTGGGGGGCGAGCGCGGTCGGGGCGTCCGTGGCCTACCTGGTCATCTACGCGGCGATGAACCTGGGCGCGTTCGCGGTGGTCATGCTCGTCTCGCGGACCGCCGCCCGCAACGAGCTGGCCGACTACCGGGGCCTGGTGTTCCGCCGGCCGGCGGCGGGGCTGGCGCTGGCGTTCTGCCTGATCTGCCTGGCCGGGCTGCCGCCGGGGCTGGCGGGGCTGTTCGCCAAGGTGGTGGTGTTCCGGGAGATCGTCCACGGCGGGGCCGCCTGGCTGGCCGTGGTCATGGCGGTCAACACGGTGATCGGGCTCTACTACTACGTCGTCTGGGCGGCCCGGCTGTTCGCCCCCGAGCCGGGCCCGGCGCCCGCCGCGCGCCGGGTGTTCCCGGCGGTGTGGGCGGCGACGGGTCTCGCGGTGGCGGCGGCGGTGCTGTTCTCGGTGGCGCCCCAGCTCGTCCTCGATTTGACCCTTCTGTCGGAGTAGTCCGTACGAATCGTCGCTCTACGCCCAGGCTTGTGCACTGCGGGGAACGTTGGGGCAGGGGATCGTCGTTGTACTGGTTGCACCCGGACCACGAAGGGGGGAACCTTGCACCACAACGGTCTGCGCACCGCGCTCCTGCTCGGGGGCCTGTCCGCGTCGATCATCGCCTTGGGCTGGTGGTTGGGTGGCGGCACCGGTCTGCAGATCGCGTTCCTGCTCGCTCTCGCGACGAACGGCTTCGCCTACTTCTTCTCCGATCGCATCGCGCTGTCGGCGATGCGCGCGCGGCCGGTCAGCGAGGTCGAGCAGCCCACGCTCTTCCGGATCGTGCGCGAGCTCTCCACCGAGGCCCGCCAGCCGATGCCTCGCCTCTACATCTCGCCGACGGTGCAGCCGAACGCGTTCGCCACCGGTCGCAGCCCCCGCCAGGCCGCGGTGTGCGTCACGTACGGGCTGACCCAGCTCCTGAACGAGCGCGAGCTGCGCGGCGTCATCGGGCACGAGCTGTCCCACGTGTACAACCGCGACATCCTCGTCTCCTCGGTGGCCGGGGCGCTCGCCACGATGATCACCTGGATCAGCTACGTGGCGGTGTTCTTCGGCGGATCCGACGACGACGAGGGCCCCGGCTTCCTGGGGGCGCTGCTCATGATGCTGCTCGGCCCGGTCGCCGCCGGGATGATCCAGATGGCGATCTCCCGTACCCGCGAATACCAGGCGGACGAGTCCGGGGCCATGCTCACCGGTGATCCGCTGGCGCTCGCCTCGGCCCTGCGCAAGATCGAGATGGGCGCGCGGCGGCTGCCGCTGCCGGAGAACAGCCGCCTCACCTCCGCCTCCCACATGATGATCGCCAACCCGTTCAGCGGCGCCGGTCTGGGCCGCCTGTTCTCCACGCACCCGCCCACCTCCGAGCGCGTGGCCAGGCTGGAGCGGATGGCCGGCTACCGGCGCTGACCGGACACGGAAGGGCGAGAATCGACGCATGGCGCGATCTTTACGCTTGACCAAGGCCGAGCGAAGGGTGTGGAACGCCTTCCCGACCGGGGAGATGGTGGAGTTCGCCGACGTCAAGCCGGGCTCGACCCGTACCGCGGGGGTGAACGCGCCCAAGGACGGCGACACGTGGGGGCCCGAGCGCACCGTCCGGGCGGAAGTGATCGCGAAGCTGCTGCTCGGCGCCCGTGAGGCGGGCGCCGGCGCGGTCCCGGCGGTGCGCGTCAGCGGCGCCAGGATCACCGGCGCCCTGCAGATCTTCGGCGGCACGGTCGAGCACGAGCTGGTGCTCAGCGGCTGCCACCTGGAAGGGCCGGTCAGGCTCACCGACTGCCGGACGCGCACCGTACGGCTGACCGACTGCAGGCTGCCGTCGTTCGGCGGCGTCGGCATGCGGGTCGAGGGGCACCTGAGCCTGTCGGGCTCGCACGTCACCGGGCCGGTGCAGGTGATGCGCGCCCAGTTCGCGACCGGCCTGTGGCTCGCCGGCACCAAGGTGGAGCACCCTCACGAGACCGAGCCGGCGCTGCAGGGCACCGCCATGATCGTCGACTCGGTCGCCTACCTGGGCAACGCCGACATCACCGGCATGACGCGGCTGGCCGGCGCCCGGCTGAACGGCGGGCTCTCCCTGACGGGGGCGAAGCTCCGCAACCCGGGCAGGCTCGCGCTCGACGCCGACGGCATGGTCGTCGAGGAAGCGCTGCGGTGCACCGGCGACTTCCTGTCGCTGGGCTGCGTGCGGCTGCGGGGGTCACGGGTGAACGGCCTGCTCGCGATCAGGGGCGTCATCCGCAGCCCCGACACCCCGTACGCGCTGCACGCGAGCCACATGGAGGTCCGCGAGTTCTACCTCAAACCGGACGAGCCGATCGACGGCGTGGTGACGCTGGCCCACTCGACCGTCGGGACGTTGCAGGACTCGCCCGACACCTGGCCGGAGAGGCTGCGCCTGAACGGCCTGACGTACGAGCGGCTGCGCGGCAGCGGCGTCGCCCGGCGGATCGACTGGGTGAGCCGCGACCCGGAAGGATTCCGGCCGCAACCGTACGAACAGCTCGTGGCGTGGTACCGCCGTGACGGCAACGAGGCGCTGGCCCGCCGCGCCCAGCTCGCCAAGCTGCGCAACCGGCGGCGCACGGAAGGGCTGGGCGGCCGGCTGTGGGGGCGGCTGCTCGACTTCACCGTCGGCTACGGTTACCGCCCCTGGCTGGCGGCGGTGTGGTTCGGGATCCTGCTGGTGATCGGCACGGTCGTGTTCGGGCTGAACCCGCCGCGGGCCGTCAAACCGGACGAGGCCCCCGGCTTCGACCCGTTCGCCTACACCTTCGACCTGCTGCTGCCGTGGTCGGCGTTCGGGCAGCGGGACATGTTCGACCCGGCCGGCTGGACGCAGGCTCTCGCGTACGGGCTGGTCGTGGCGGGGTGGATCCTGGCGACGGCGCTGATCGCGGGCGCTACGCGGGTCCTGCGCCCGACGTGATCGCGCGCAGGATCGCCGCCATGTCCGCCGGGAAGATCACCTCGTCGGTCGTCTCCAGCTCCTCGACGCCCCACCAGCGGTGGCCGATCGTGGTGTCCTTCTCGATCTGCTCCATGTGCTCGAACGACACCGCCGCCCGCCCGACGCGCACGGCGAAGAACGTCTGGTCCTGGACGATCGCGTACTGGGCCCAGGAGAACTCGATGGTGCCGGTGCCGTAGGGCCCGGTGAACGCGTCGGCCGGCGCCCGGATGCCGACCTCCTCGAACAGCTCCCGCGCGGCGGCCTCCCGCAGGCTCTCCTCGCCCTCCACCGCGCCGCCGATCGTGAACCAGAACGGCTGGTCGGGGCGGACCGGGTCGAACCCGTTGAGCAGCAGGACGCGGCCCAGATCGTCGATCGGCAGGGCGCGCGCGGTGTAACGGCGCAGGGGGATCATCGTCACGTCTATGAAGCTTACGCCGGGTCAGGGCCATGAAGGGGCAATGAACCCGGGATGACGCCCAGGTGAGCGTGTATCTCTGGCCAAGGGTTCACGCGCTTCGATACACGCTTTCCGGTTGTGGTCATGGCCTGTTCTCCGTCTGTTCACTTTGGACCGGTTCTATCGAAGTGCATCGACTACGGATCTCATACGGAGAAGGACGCACACCGTGACCAGTGGACAGCGCCGCCTCAGCGCGGCGGCGACGGCCGCCATCGTCGTGGCCCTTTCCGCCGCATGTGGCGGCACCAACACCACTCCGCCCGCCGGTGAAGGAACCGCGAGCGCGAACGCCAGCCAGGCAGCGGGCGGCGAACTGTCCGGCCAGGTCAAGGCGGACGGCTCCAGCACGGTGGCGCCGCTGACCAGCGCGGCGGCCGAGTTCTTCGCCGAGGAGCAGCCCAAGATCAACGTGACCGTCGGCACCTCCGGCACGGGCGGCGGCTTCGAGAAGTTCTGCAACGGCGAGACCGACATCTCCAACGGCTCCCGCCCGATCAAGGACGAGGAGAAGGCCGCCTGCGACGCCAAGGGCGTCAAGTACGCGGAGCTCACGGTCGCCACCGACGCCCTCACCGTCGTGGTGAACAAGGAGAACACCTGGGCGAGCTGCCTCACCACCGACCAGCTCAAGAAGATGTGGGAGCCGGGCGCCGAGGGCAAGATCACCAGCTGGAAGCAGGTCGATGCCAAGTTCCCCGACGAGCCGCTGAAGCTGTTCGGCCCGGGCACCGACTCCGGCACCTTCGACTACTTCACCGACGAGATCAACGGTGAGGAAGGCGCCAGCCGCAAGGACTACAGCCCCAGCGAGGACGACAACATCATCGTCCAGGGCGTCACCGGCACCAAGGGCGGGCTGGGCTACTTCGGCTTCACCTACTTCGAGGAGAACGCCGACAAGCTGAAGGCCGTCGAGATCGACTCCGGCAACGGCTGCGTCGCGCCGAGCTCCGAGAACGCCCAGAACGGCACCTACACCCCGCTGGCCCGGCCGCTGTTCCTCTACCCGTCGGTCGAGTCCGCCAAGCGCCCCGAGGTCGCGGCCTTCCTCGACTTCTACGTCGCCAACATCGCCAAGATCGCGACGGACGCCAAGTACATCCCGCTCAACTCCGAGCAGGAGGCCAAGCTCAAGAGTGACCTCGACACTCTGAAGCAGGGCTAGATGGCCGCGCGACACTCGGCGACCGCGTCAGGGGCACCCTCGTCCCTGGCGCGGTCGCGCCCGCGTTACGGCGAGGCGCTCATCAAGGCGGTCCTCATGCTGGCCGCCCTCGTGTCCATCGCGACCACGATCGGCATCGTGGTGTCGCTGCTGGAGCCGACTCTCCGGTTCTTCACCGAGGTCAGCGCGCTGGAGTTCTTCACCTCCACCAACTGGGGGCCGCTGTTCGAGCCTCCCACCTATGGCGTACTGCCCCTGGTGAGCGCGACGCTCATCACGACGGGGATCGCGGTGGTGGTGGCCGTGCCGCTCGGGCTGGCCGCCGCCATCTACCTGTCCGAGTACGCCAGGCCGCGCGTCAGGAAGTTCTGCAAGCCCGCGCTCGAGGTGCTGGCCGGCATCCCGACCGTGGTCTTCGGGTTCTTCGCGCTGAGCTTCATCACCCCGCTGCTGCGGGGCATCCTGCCGTTCGAGATCGAGATCTTCAACGCGCTGAGCGCGGGACTCGTGGTCGGGTTCATGATCATCCCGATCGTCGCCTCGCTCTCCGAGGACGCGATGGCCGCCGTCCCGGCCGGGCTGCGCGAGGGCTCGTACGCGCTCGGCGCCTCCAAGATGGTCACCTCGCTCCGGGTGGTGCTGCCCGCGGCCTTCTCCGGCATCGTGGCGGCCGTCATCCTCGCGATCTCGCGGGGTGCCGGCGAAACGATGATCGTCTACATGGCGGGTGGCGGTCAGCCGAACTTCACCCTCGACATCGGCAAGGCGATGCAGACCATGGCCGCCTTCATCGCCCAGGCGGGATCGGGTGACGTGCCGGTCGGCACCGTCGACTACAACACGATCTTCGCGGTGGGCTCGCTGCTGTTCGTGATGACGTTCCTGATGAACCTCGTCAGCGCCCGCCTGGTGCGCAAGTTCCGTGAGGTGTACGAATAATGGCCGTCCTCTCCACCCCGCGCTCGGCCGTGCAGCTGGCGGGCAAGGGGCAGCCGGTCCGGGAGCACCTGTTCAGGATCGCCCTGATCTCCAGCCTGGCGATCGCGTTCATCTTCCTGGCCGCGCTGCTCACCTACGTGCTCGTCGAAGGCTGGCCGAGGCTCGACTCCCGCCTGTGGGAGAACATGCCGTCGATCCGCGACCCCGAGATCGCCGGCGCGCAGTCGGCTATCACCGGCACGCTCTGGGTGATCTCGCTGACCGCGCTCTTCACCATTCCCACGGGCATCGCGGCCGCGATCTACCTGGAGGAGTACGCGGACAAGTCCCGCTGGTGGAACCGGGTCATCGAGCTGAACATCCAGAACCTCGCCTCGGTGCCGTCGATCGTCTACGGCATCCTGGGGCTCGGCATCATCGCCCGCGCCCTGGCCCTGGGATTCAGCGTCATCACCGCGTCGATCACGCTGGGCCTGCTGGTGCTCCCCGTCGTGATCATCGCCTCGCGCGAGGCGATCCGCGCGGTCCCGCCGTCCATCCGTGAAGGCTCGCTCGCCCTGGGCGCGACGCAGTGGCAGACGATCTCCCGCCAGGTGCTGCCCGCGGCGATCCCCGGCATCGCCACCGGCTCCATCCTGGCGCTCTCCCGGGCGATCGGCGAGGCGGCCCCGCTGCTGATGCTGGGCGCGGTGTCCTTCATCCGCTTCAACCCGGACGGCGTCTTCGCCAGCTACACGGTCCTGCCGATCCAGATCTTCAACTGGATCTCCCAGTCGCGCGAAGGGTTCCACTACCTGGCCGCCGCGGCGATCGTGATCCTCCTCGCGATCCTGCTGCTGATGAACTCCGCCGCCATCTGGCTTCGTAACCGCTACCAGAAGCGCTGGTGAGGGAAGAAACATGAGCGAGACAGAGACGACAACCATGAAGAACATCGCGGTCAACGCCCCCGGCGCCCCCCGTACCATCGAATCCCTCGACCCGGTCTTCACCGTGTCGGGTCTCAGTGTTTTCTACGGCGAGTACGAGGCCGTCCGCGGCGTCGACATGATCATCGGCAATCGTGAGATCACTGCCATGATCGGCCCGTCCGGCTGCGGCAAGAGCACCGTGCTGCGCTGCTTCAACCGGATGAACGACCTCATCCCCGGCGCCCGCGCCGAAGGCAAGATCCTCTACCACGACGAGGACCTCTACGGCGACCACGTCGACCCGATCGAGGTCCGGCGGCGCATCGGCATGGTGTTCCAGAAGCCGAACCCGTTCCCCAAGTCCATCTACGACAACATCGCCTACGGCCCCCGCGTCAACGGCCTGAAGGGCAAGATGGACGACCTCGTCGAGGAGGCGCTCACCCGGGCGGCCCTGTGGGACGAGGTCAAGGACAAGCTGAAGCAGAACGCGCTGTCCCTCTCCGGCGGCCAGCAGCAGCGGCTGTGCATCGCGCGGGCGATCGCGGTCAAGCCCGAGGTGATCCTCATGGACGAGCCCTGCTCCGCGCTCGACCCGATCGCCACCACCAAGATCGAAGACCTGATGCAGGAGCTGGCGCGCGACTACACGATCGTCATCGTCACGCACAACATGCAGCAGGCCGCCCGCGTCTCCCACCGCACCGCGTTCTTCACCGCGGAGGTGGACGACAAGGGCGAGCGGCACGGCCGCCTGGTGGAGTTCGACGAGACCAGCCGCATCTTCACGAACCCGACCGACAAGCGCACCGAGGATTACATCACCGGTCGCTTCGGGTGACCCGACTCAGAGGAGGACCCGGGTGATCCAGCCGCAGGCGACGCTCGGCGGGGGCGCGCGGGCGGGGGCGCCTTCGGTGCCGCTGCTGCTGGTGGCAGACCCCGACTCGGCCGGGGTCGAGGTGCTCGCGGCGGCCCTGGCCCGCGAGGGCGTGGAGGTCACGGGCGTGGCCGACGGCGCCCAGGCGCTCATCCAGACGGGAGCGCTGCGCCCGGACGTGGTGCTGGTGAGCGCGTCGCTGCCGCTCATCAGCGCCGTGGACTTCGTCAGGGCCATCCGCATCAGCCATCCGATGCCGGTGCTCCTCGGCATCGGGGAGGGGCACGCGGAGCTGGCCGTGCAGGCGCTCACGGCGGGGGCGACCGCCTGTGTGGCCATGCCGTACCGGCTGCACGAGCTGCTGCCCCTGATCCAGGCGACGGCGGCGGGCGAGGCCGGCCGGCTCATCGCCGTGGGCGACGTGGAGCTCGACGCCGACGCCTACCAGGTGAAGGTCGCCGGCCGGGTCGTCCACCTGCCGCTGCGCGAGTTCGAGCTGCTCCACTACCTGATGCGCAACCTCGACAGGACCGTCACCCGCGAGCAGATCATGCGGCACGTCTGGCACGCCTCGGGGGACAACATCGCCACCAACACGATCGCGGTGCACGTCAAGCGCCTGCGCGCCCGTCTCGGCGACACCGACGACACGCTCATCCAGACCGTCAGGGGAGTCGGCTACCGCCTGGTGGCCCCCGGCTGAGCACCGGACCGGCCGACGCCCCTGATGATGATGTCGATGACGTCCTCCAGGCTGATCGCCTTGTGCGCGAGGTGGCCCGCCGTCGCCAGCTCGGCGAGGCCGTGGGCGGTGGACATCAGGGCCATCATCGTGGCCTTGTTGACCGGCCCGTGGTCGGTGATGTCGAGGCTGAGCGCGGTCATCACCTCGTCGAGCGCCTTCTCCATCTCCGGATGGTCGCCGGCGGAGAACGCCGAGGCGAAGACGAGCCGGTATTCCTCGCGATGCGCCACGGCGTACTCGACGTAGCTGCCGTAGAAGGCCCGGAGCCGCTCCTGACGGCCGGCGTGGCGCAGGACGGCGGCGGCGACGTGAGTGCTGAGGTCGGTGATGACCCGGGCGGCGAGGGCCGCCAGCAGGGCGGTCTTGTCGGTGAAGTGCCGGTAGGGGGCCATCCGCGACAGACCGGCCAGCTCGCCGACCGCACGCAACGTCACGGCGTCGAGGCCCTCCTCGCGCAGCAGGCTCAGCGCGCTCTCGATCAGCCGCTTCCTGGTGTCGTCCACCATGCGTCCACCCTCTCACGACCTCCCATGTTGACAACGTCAGCGATGGTAGCTGACACTGTCAACATCCGATGTTGACGGCGTCAGCAGGAGTGACATGAAAATCACCATAAACGGCGTGCCCACCGAGGCGGACGCCGGCCCGGACGACGTGGTCGTCGACGTCCTACGCGACGGCCTGGGCCTCACCGGGGCCAAAGCGGTCTGCCGTACCGGAGTCTGCGGAGCGTGCACGATCAAGGTGGACGGAACCCCGCAGGTGAGCTGCCTGCTCCCGGCCACCGCGGTGGAGGGACGGGCCGTCGTCACGGCCGAAGGACTCGACCATCCCGTGCAGCGGGCGTTCATGGCCCATGACGGGCTGCAGTGCGGCTACTGCACGCCCGGCTTCGTGGTGGAGGCCGCCGCCTTCGTCGACGCCTGGCGCGAAGAGCACGGCGACGTCGCGCCGCCGCGCGAGCGGATCGCCGCCGCCATGGCCGGTCATCTGTGCCGCTGCGGAGCGTACGCGGGGATCTACGCCGCGATCGAGGCCGCGTGCCGGGGCGAGCACGACTCCGGCACCCCGACGCCCGCCCGGGTCGAGGCCGTCGAGAAGGTCACCGGCCGCGCCCGCTACACCACCGACATCCGGCACGACGGCCAGTGGGAAGGCGTGATCATCCGTTCGACCCGGGCGCACGCGCTGGTCACCTCGGTCGACGTGGACGGGACCACGGTCGACCTGCTCCCGGCCGACCGCATCGTCCGCTACGCCGGCCAGCCGATCGCCGCCGTCGCCGCGCCCACGCGCCGCGAGGCGCTGGCCGTCGCGGAGGCCGCCAGGATCGGCTACGAGCCGCTCCCCGCCGCGCTCGACGACACGCCCGGCGCCCCGCCGGTCTACGACGAGCGGACCAGGAAGAAGGCCCCGTCCTCCGGGGAAGGGCTTACGCTGCCCGGCGGCTGGAACGGCAACGTGCACGGCCCGTTCACCGGGGCGAGCCGGCGCGGCGGCACCGCGGTGAAACGGATCGAGGCCGCCCGCCGGCGCGCCGACCCGCTCCTGGTCACCGGGACGTACACCACCGCCGTGCAGGTCCACACGCCGCTGGAGCCGCACGCGTGCGTGGCTCGATGGGACGAGCGGGGAGACCTCCACCTGCACCTGTCCACCCAGACGGTGGCCATGGCCGCCGAGCGGGCGGCCAAGCGCTGGAAGCTCGACGCGAACCGGGTCCACGTCGTCGCCGAGCACGTCGGCGGCGGCTTCGGGGCCAAGGCGGGGATCACCGTGGAGACGGTCGCCGCGGTCGAGCTCGCCCGCGCCTGCCGGGCCCCCGTACGCGTCGTGCTCAGCCGCGCCGAGGAGCTCACCGACGCCGGCAACCGGCCGGGCACCCGGGCCGGGATCGCCCTGCTCGCCGACGAGAAGGGCGATCTGTCGGCCCTCGCCGTGGACGTGCACGGCCGCGGCGGCGTGTCCGTCGGATCCGCCGTCGCCCTGCACGCCCGCCTCGTGTACGGCACCGCGCCCCGGCGGCTGCGCGACTTCGACGTCGTCACGAACGAACCGCCCGGCACGCCGTTCCGCGGCCCCGGCGCCCCGCCCCTGCTGTGGGCCCTGGAGCAGGCCGTCGACGAGATGGCCCACCGCCTGGAGGAGGACCCGATCGCGCTGCGCCGCCGCTGGGATGGCAACCCGAAGCGCCGTGCCCTCTACGACCGGGCGGCGGAGCTGCCCCTCTGGCGTGACAGGCCGCGCACCGGATCGCAGACGGGCCGCCACCGCCGCGGCGTCGGCGTGGCCGCCGCCAACTGGTTCTACGCGGTCAGCCCCGGCACCGAGGTCGAGCTGGAGGTCGAGGACGACGTGGTGGTCGCCCGCACCGCCACGCAGGACATCGGGACCGGCATCCGCAGCGTCATCGCCGGCATCCTGCGCGAGGAGCTCGGCCTGCCCGCCGACCGGATCCGCGTCGAGATCGGCCGATCCGGCACCGTGCCGGGACCGGCGTCCCTGGGCAGCCGCACCACCACCTCGGTGGCCCCCGCCGCACGCGACGCGGCCCGCCGCCTGCGGGCCCAGGGCATGACTCCGGGCACCAAGGTGGTCGGCAAGCGGCGACGCGACCGGGGCGGCTACGTGACCCCGTTCGCGGTGCAGGGCATGGCGCTCGGCCGCGGATTCAGCGGCGCCGTCCACGTCACCGAAGTGGAGGTCGACACCCGCATGGGCACGGTCAGGCCGCTGCGCGTCTGGGGCGGCATCGCGACCGGCCACATCTACGCCGACAGACCGGCCCGCAACCAGTGCGAGGGCGGCATCATCCAGGGCATCGGCTACGCCCTGTACGAGGAACGCCACGTCGACCCCGCCACCGGAACCGTCCTGACCGCGAACCTGGAGGACTACCGCATCCCCGGCATCGGCGACACCCCGGAGATGACCATCCACTTCCACCAGGACGGCTGGGACCACGTCAACGGCCGCGGCGTCGGCCTGGGCGAGGTCTCCACGATCGGCGTGGCCGCCTCCGTCGCCAACGCCGTGCACAACGCCACCGGCTGGCGCCCCCACGACCTGCCCATCCGCCCCGACCGGCTCCTCGAAGGGATCAGAGCGTGACCATCTTTGAGAACCCGCCGCACGGCCGGCTCCGCGCGGGCGGCACCGACCTGATGAGCCTGCCGGGCACCGGACCGTACGTGGACCTGCGGGACCTGCCGGGGCCGTCGGGCGTGACCTGGCAGCCGGACGGATCCGCCCACATCGGCGCGCTGACCACGATCGCCGAGATCGCCCGCGACGAACGGCTCCGCGCCGCCTACCCCGCGCTGACCCTCACCGCGGGAGCACTGGCCACACCCCAGATCCGCGCCGTGGCCACCATCGGCGGCAACCTGCTCCAGCGCAACCGCTGCTCGTACTTCCGCAACCCCGCCTTCTCCTGCCACCAGAACGGCGGCGACTCCTGCCCCGCCCGGGACGGCCTCGGCCTCTACTCCGCGGTGATCGACACCAGCCCGTGCGTCGCCCCCCATCCGTCGTCTCTGGCGATGGCGCTGCTGGTCTACGCCGCCGACGTGGAGGTGCACGGGAGGAGCCCCTTCCCGGTCGGCTCGCTGTACGGATCCGACCCGACCCGTGACCATCTGCTCGACCCCGGGGAGATCCTCCTGGCGGTCCACCTGCCGCCGCCCGTGGCCGGCGAACGGGCCGCGTACCACCGCGCCACCAGCCGGTCCGAAGCCGAGTGGCCGCTCGTGGAGGCCGTGGCACGGGTGACGCCGGACGGCGCGGCGGCCGTGAGCGTCGGGGGCGTCGCCCGCGTCCCGCTGCGGCTGCCGGAGGTGGAACAGGCTCTCGCCGCGGGCGAGCCCATGCAGGTGGCGGCCGGGCGAGCCGCTTCCCGGTGCGCGCCGACGGCCTCGAACGGGTACAAGGTCACGCTGCTGACGGCCACGGTGCTGGAGGTGCTGGAACAGGCCACGGCACCCTCCTGACCAGCGTGTTCGGCCGGGTGGGGGGAAGGGCTCCTGACCGCGCACGGTGCCGGCGGGAGCGCGACGACCGCGCACGGCCTCGCGCCCCGCTCCGCTACCGGTAGTTCGTGAACTGAAGGGCGATGTCGAGATCCTTGCCCTTGAGCAGGGCGATGATCTCCTGCAGGTCGTCCTTCTTCTTCGAGCTGACCCGCAGCTCCTCGCCCTGGATCTGCGCCTTGACGCCCTTGGGGCCCTCGTCGCGGATCATCTTCGAGATCTTCTTCGCGTTTTCCTGGTCGATGCCCTCCTTGAGCGCGACCAGCATCTTGTATTCCTTGCCCGACAGCTTGGGCTCGCCCGCGTCGAGGATCTTCAGGGAGAGGCCGCGCTTGATCACCTTCTCCTTGAACACGTCGAGCGCGGCGCTCGCCCGCTCCTCGCTGTTGGCCTTGATCTCGATATGCTCCTGACCGGACCAGCTGATGCTCGCCCCCGTACCCTTGAAGTCGAAGCGGTGCCCGATCTCCTTCACGGTCTGGTTGAGCGCGTTGTCGACCTCCTGCCGGTCGATCTTGCTCACGATGTCGAACGATGAATCGGCCAAAGCACACTTCCTCTCAGCTGCGTCAGCACCGGTGAGCGTCCGACTCCGAACGCATCCAGCCCACGAGCCTAGCCAGCATCTCCGCCCGGTGCAGGGTCCGCCTCCGGCCCTGTGGAAAAGCTCCGTGTCCTGGGGCTGACCTCGGTGGGGTGCCCGCGGGAACGAGGGGGTCGGAGTGATTCGGGACGGGGACAAACTGGTGTCACGTGCACTGCGGAAGTCCGCTATCCTTTTCTCTGTCGCCGCGAGAGCGGAAGACACGGCAGGTTGCCCGAGTGGCCAAAGGGAGCGGTCTGTAAAACCGTCGGCTCAGCCTACGCAAGTTCGAACCTTGCACCTGCCACCAGCAGTAGCTGCAGGTCAGAGGCCCTTCGGGGCCTCTTCTGCGTTTCAGGGGTCATGCAGCCGGATGCCGCCGTGAGCGGCCCGTTGTCGCAGGTCCCGGAATATGCCCGGAATGGATCATGGGTGTTTCCCCTGGTCGAGGGCCTTGATCCGGAACATCCGCGGATCGCGTGCTCGTGGGAACGTATGGGGAACGGCGAAGGGCCCCGGTGGCGGTCCGGGACCCTTCGTGGTGATGCTGGGTGATCAGGCGGCGAGGGCGTCCTCAATCCGCTTGTTGGCGATCTCCTGGTGGCCGTCGAGGCACTTCGCGTAGACCCTGAGAAGCACATCCACACCGTGCCCGGCTCGCTCGGCCACATCGGGGGCAGGTACGCCCGCGTTCAGCCAGAGGGACACCGCCGCGTGCCTCAGGTCGTACGGGCGGCGAGCGAGCGGTGAGGCGAACTGGGCGGGTGTCAGGGCCAGCTTCCGGGCGTCTTGCCAGACCTCCGTGTAAGCCGTCGAGGCGACGACTCCGCCCCGCTCACTGCGGAACAGTCGGCCATCCTCGGCGACGCCGAACTCTGCGATGTGTTGCCGAAGGATCTGGACCAGCTTGGGCGGGATGGGAACCGGGCGGACGTCATCGCGGCCCCGGTGCTTGAGGCCGCGTTCCTCGTGGGCGTCGCCCGTGTCGGTCCACTGGACGTTGACCTCGGGACGGGAGACATCGACGAGGATGCGGCCCCAGCCGGTTGCCGGAAGATGGCAGTCCTGCTTCCTGAGCGCGACAGTCTCGCCGGGCCGGAGGGCGGCGTAGTACATGCAGGCGAACATGGCCTGGAGCCGACGCCCTCGACCCCGTCCGCCTATGGAGGCCACTGCGGTCAGCAGCGCTTCGGCCTGGCGGGGATTCACGACCACCCGCGGATCCACCGTCTCCGTGGTCTTGGGCGGCTTCCACTTGACCTTGTGCACCGGGTTGGCGGGCTGAACTGCGCCGGGATTGATGGAGACTCTGGTGTGCCCTGGGTTCGATGGAGTCGCGTTTCTGGATTGTCATGCCACGGTAGACGCGTTCTCGAACTGTATCGGGGTGAGCATGCCCAGGCTGCTGTGCCGTCGTTGCCGATTGTGCCAGATCTC
>NZ_BAABFD010000040.1:0-30508 GCF_039540635.1 Nonomuraea ferruginea
CGCCATTGGCGTTCCATTCGTAGACGTCCAGGACCTTGCCGCTGTGGCGGGACTTGAGCCGGTAGTAGCCGTCGCCGGAGCTGACGAACTGCCACTGCTGCTGGTTGCCGTCGTTGCGGGCCCACTGCACCATCGGCGCGCCGTCATGGGTGGCGAACTCGTACACGTCGAGCGCCTTGCCGCTGTGCCGGTTGACCAGCACGTACCAGGCGTTCGTGTCGACGCTGGCCGCCCGCGCGGGCAGCTGGACGGCGACCGCGCCGGCCATGGCGGTCGCCAGGGCGACCAGGCTCAGCAGCAGACGCCGCCAGCCGCCCGCCCTTCGAGGTTGAGGTAACACGACCATCTCCCTTCAGGTAAGCGCTTTCCGGGCGATTGATCCCACGCCGTCGGCCCGCCGTCAACCAGGCGGGCGCCCTCCCCCTGGTGACCTGCGACGGCCCCTGAAACTTTCAGCCAGGAAGAGGAGCGTAAGAAGGTCGTAAGAACGCTCCGCCACCATCGGAAGCGGCGAACCAGAAAGGACTCATCCATGCGCAAGCTCAAGCTCCAGGTCCAGACGACCGTCGACGGCTTCATGGCCGGCCCGCAGGGGGAGATGGACTGGCTGACGTTCCCCTGGACCGACGACCTCAGCGACCACATCAATGCGCTCACCAAGTCCGTCGACCGCATCGTGCTCGGCCGCAAGCTCGCCGAAGGCTTCATCCCGGCCTGGGCGTCCAGGCCCGAGGGCGAGGACGAGGAGTCGATCGACTGGATGAACGACACGCCCAAGACCGTCATCTCCAACAGCCTCACCGAGTCGCCGTGGGAGAACGCCACCGTGGCAGGCGGCGACCTGACCGAGATCATCGAAGGGCTCAAGGCCGAGCCGGGCGGCGACCTCATCGTGTACGGGGGCGGCACGCTCGTGTCGAGCCTGATCGCCGCCGGGCTCGTCGACGAGCTCCACCTGTTCGTCAACCCGACCTCGATCGGGGCCGGCATGCCGGTGTTCCCTGCGGACGCCTACCACCGCTTCCGCGTGGCCGGCACGCGGACGTTCGACTGCGGGATCCTCGCGCTCCACTACGAGCCGGTGCGCGCCTGAGCGGTCAGATCGCGTCGGCCTCGATCGCGGCCGCGGTCAGGGTGAGCGCGCTGATCCAGCCCGGCAGCCGCTCCCTGGTGAAACGCGCGGTGGGCAGCGCGATCGAGATCGCCGCGTACGGACGGCCCGATCCGTCGCGCAGCGCCACCCCCACCGCCGTCAGGCCCGTCTCCGTCCGCTGGTCGTTGATGGCGACGCCGCGCCGGCGCACCGCCGCCAGGTCGCGCCGGACGCGGGCCAGCTCGGCCTCGTCCGCGTAAAGCTGCGCCAGCTCGGCGGGCGGGAGCAGGGCCAGGATCGCCTTGCCGCCCGAGGTCAGGTGGGCCGGCAACGAGCGCCCCGTACGGTCGCCGACCCGCAGCACGTTGTCGCACTCGACGGTGTCGACGAAGCGGACCTCGGCGCCCGCGCGCACCACCAGGTTCGCCGACTCGCGCACGTGCGCGACCATCCGCTCCAGGTGCGGGCGGGCCACCGTGCGCAGCAGCGTGACCGGGGCTTCCGAGACGGGCGCGGGCCGCAGGACAGGCCCCGCCCGGTAGCGCCGGTCGGAGTCCTGCTCGGCGAAGTCGCGGTAGACGAGCATCGCCAGCAGGCGGTGCGCGGTGGAGCGCGAGACGCCCAGCCGCTCGGCGACGTCGCTCAGCCGCAGCGGCCCCTCCTGCTGCAGCAGCGTGGCCAGGTGCAGCGCGTGATCGACCGACTCGATCGCGTACGACGGGCGATTCTTCACAGCAGAACAACCTATTCCATCAGGAGGAACCTAGACCAGGATGGTAACCGGTCACTGCAGCGCATCTGTCAAGGAGCCGTACACCGATGACCGTCACCAGTCCCGTCAGCATCGTCGCGAGCGACGCGCCCGACCAGCCCGACCGCACTCCCGAGCTGGACGGGCTCTACCGCGAGTTCGAGTCCGAGCTGCTGGTCCCGCTCTGGACCGAGATCGGCGACCTGATGCCGCACGCGCCGGTGTCCGCCGCCGTGCCGCACCTGTGGCGCTGGAACCGGCTGCTCCCGATGGCCACGAAGGCGGGCGCGCTCGTCCCGGTCGGCCGGGGCGGCGAGCGGCGCGCCATCGCGCTGGCCAACCCCGGGCTGGGCGGTCGCCCGTTCGCGACGCCGACCCTGTGGGCGGCGATCCAGTACCTGAACCCGCGCGAGGACGCCCCCGTGCACCGGCACACCCAGCACGCCTTCCGCTTCGTCGTCGAGGGCGAGGGCGTGTGGACCGTGGTGAACGGCGACCCGGTCGCGATGCGGCGCGGCGACTTCCTGCCGCAGGCGGGCTGGAACTGGCACGGCCACCACAACACCAGCAGCGAGCCGATGGCCTGGATCGACGGCCTCGACATCCCGTTCCAGCACTACACCGACTCGACGTTCTTCGAGTTCGGCCCGGACGAGGTGGAGAGCAGGGAGGCACCCGACCGGTCGCGCTCGGAGCGGCTGTGGGCGCACCCCGGCCTGCGTCCGCTTACCCAGCTCGACCCGTCCCCGGCGACCCCGCTGCTCGCCTACCGCTGGGAGCACACCGACCGGGCGCTGTCCGAGCAGCTCAGGCTGGAAGCCGAGGGCTACACCGCCACCACCGAGCCGGGACACGCGGCGGTCCGCTACACCAACCCGACCACCGGCGGCGACGTCATGCCGACCATCCGCGCCGAGTTCCACCGCCTCGCCCCCGGCACCGGGACCGCCACCCGCCGGGAGGTCGGCTCGTCGGTCTTCCAGGTGTTCGACGGTCTCGGCCGGGTCACCGTGGGTTCGGCGAGCTGGGACGTCGAGCGCGGCGACCTCTTCGTCGTCCCGTCCTGGCAGCCGCTGACCGTCGAGACCGAGCATGGCCTCGACCTCTTCCGGTTCAGCGACACCCCCGTCATCGAGAAGCTCCACCAGCACCGCGTCCAGATCGACCCGAGGAAGCACGCATGAGACTCGCCACCATCCGCACCGCCGAAGGCACCCGCGCCGTCCGCGTCGACGGCGACCGGTACGTCGAGACCGGGTTCGGCGACGTCGGCGAGCTGCTCGCGCGGGACGACTGGCGCTCGCTCGCCGAGTCCGCCGACGGGCCCGCGCACGCCGCCGGCACGGCCGGGCTCGCGCCGGTGGTGCCCAGCCCCGGGAAGATCGTCTGCGTCGGCCTGAACTACCGCAACCACATCCTGGAGATGGGCCGCGAGCTGCCCGAGCACCCGACGCTGTTCGCCAAGTACGCCGACGCGCTCATCGGCCCGTACGACGACATCGCGCTGCCCGCCGAGTCCGACGCCGTCGACTGGGAGGCCGAGCTGGCCCTGGTCGTCGGCGCGACCGTGCGGCGGGCCGACGAGAGCCGGGCCGCCGCCGCGATCGCCGGTTTCACGGTGCTGAACGACGTCACCATGCGCGACTGGCAGTACCGCACCGCCCAGTGGCTCCAGGGCAAGACGTTCGAGGGCACCACCCCGCTCGGCCCGGTGCTGGTCACCCCCGACGAGCTGCCCGGCGGCGTCCGCCCCGAGCTGGCGATCAGCGGCGCGGTCGACGGCGAGGAGGTGCAGAAGTCCAACACCGGCGACCTGGTCTTCGACCCCGTCGCGCTGGTGCGCTACGTCTCCACGATCATGACGTTGCGGCCCGGCGACGTCATCGCCACCGGCACCCCTGGCGGCGTCGGCCACGCCCGCAAGCCCCCGCGCTACCTCGCCGACGGCGGCACGCTCGTCACCGAGATCGAGGGCATCGGCCGGCTCGAGAACAGGGCGCGCAGGTCATGACCGAGATCCGGGAGTGGATGGACCACTGCACCGGCCTCTTCCTCGACGCCGTCGACGGGCTCGCCGACGACGACCTCGGCGCGGCGACCGGCCTGCCCGGCTGGTCCCGCCGCCACGTCGTCGCGCACGTCCACCACAACGCCGAGGCGCTGCGCCGCCTGCTGCACTGGGCGCGCACCGGCGAGAGGACGCCGATGTACGCGAGCCCCGAGCAGCGGAACGCGGAGATCGAGGCGGGCTCGGCAATCCCCGCCGAAGAGCTGCGCGCGCTGGTGCGCGGCTCCGCGGCGGCCCTCGCCGCCGACCTGGACGCGCTGCCGGAGCGGGCATGGACGAACGAGGTCGTCACGGCGCAGGGCCGGACCGTCCCCGCCACCGAGATCCCGTGGATGCGCGCCCGCGAGGTGGCCGTGCACGCCGTCGACCTCGGCACCGGCCTCGGCTTCGACGACCTGCCCGCCGGGTTCAACGCCGCGCTGGCCGTCGACGTCGTACGCATGCGGGCCGCCGGCGGTGAGGGCGCCGCCCTCGCCGCCTGGCTGACCGGACGCGCCGGTGAGGCGCCCGTACTCGGCCGCTGGCTCTAGTGAGAAGGGAATGACCGTGTCCGAGAGGGATGTGGACGTCATCGTCGTGGGCGGGGGCATCGGCGGGCTGTCGAGCGCCCTCGCGCTGGCCCGGTCCGGGCGGCGGGTGCGCGTCCTGGAGCGCGCGCCGGAGTTCGCCGAGGTCGGCGCCGGTCTGCAGATCGCCCCGAACGCCACCAGGATCCTGCGCGAGTGGGGCGTGCTCGACGAGGTGATCGGGCTCGGGGTGCTGCCGCGACGCCTGGTGTTCAGGGACGCGGTCGACGGCCGCGAGCTCACCCACCTGCCGCTCGGCGAGGAGTTCGTCGCCAGGTACGGCGGGCCGTACGTGGTGATCCACCGCAGCGACCTGCTCGGCGTGCTCCAGCGCGCGTGCGATCGGGCGGGCGTGGACCTGGTCCCGAACTGCGAGGTCACGGACGTCGAGACCGCGCAGGACACGGCGGTCGTGCGCAGCGCGGCGGGCGTCCAGCGGGCGGACGTGGCGATCGGCGCCGACGGGCTGCGGTCGCGGCTGCGCGCCCGGCTGAGCGACGACGAGCCGGTCAACTCCGGCTACGTCGCCTACCGCGGCGCGTTCCCGGTCGAGGAGCTGGAGACCGAGCCCGACGAGCGCGCGCTCACCGACGTGGTCGCCTACATCGGCCCCGGCTGCCATCTGGTGCAGTACTCGCTGCGCGGCGGGGAGATGTTCAACACGGTCGCGGTGTTCCGGTCGCCGGGATTCCTGCGGGGCGAGGCCGAGTACGGCGGCCCCGAGGAGCTCGACGAGGTCTTCGCCGGGGCCTGCCCGCAGGTGCGGCACGGGCTGAGGTCGCTGTGGCGGGTCCGCCACTGGAAGATGTTCGACCGCGTGCCCGTCCCGAACTGGGTCGACGGCCGGATGGCGCTCACCGGCGACGCGGCCCACCCGATGCTGCAGTATCTCGCGCAGGGCGCCTGCCAGGCGATCGAGGACGCGCACTGCCTGGCGGCGCAGGCCGCCGCCAGTTCCGGCGACTGGCCGGTCGCTCTCAAGGAGTACGAGCGCGTACGGACCGAGCGGACGGCCCGGGTGCAGACGTCGGCGCGGGTCTGGGGCGACATCTGGCACGTCGACGGCGTGGCGCGGCTGCTGCGCAACGAGCTCTTCCTGAGCCGCGAGCCCGGCGACCACAAGCACGTCGACTGGCTCTACGGCGCCTGATCGCGGGGCGCCGCTCTCATCCCACGCTGGGCCCGGCCGTCCCGGGGACGACCTCCCCGGCGCGGGCGCGGGCCCGCCGCCAGGCGAGGGCGGCCGGCACTCCGGCGGCCAGCCCTGCCGCCCCCGCGACACCCAGCGCGCCCGTCACCCCCAGGTGCGTGGCCAGCAGGCCGCCCACGATCATGCCCAACCCCTGAGCGGCGACCAGGGCGGCGGAGGCGATCCCCAGCACCTGCCCCCTCCGCTCCGTAGGGACGATCCGGACGAACTCCGCGTTCGCCGTCACCTGGTAGGCGCCCAGCATCCCCACGAGCGCCCACAGGACCAGCGCCGCGACCGGGCCCGGGATCAGCGCCGAGGCCACCAGCGGCGCGCTCGCGGCGCACGCCAGCGGTCCGAGCAGCCGCAGCCGCGCCTCCGTGGAGCAGAACCGGGTGAAGAGGAACACGCCCAGCACGTTGCCCACCGGTATCGCGGCCATGAGCAGGCCCACCATCGCGGTGCCCTGGCCGGTCCCGGCGGCGTAGGGGGCGGCCAGCGCCTCCGGCACCACCTGGAACCCGGCGAGCATGGCCAGCGCCAGCAGGCTGCGCAGCCGGTGGTCGGAGACGAGCAGGCGCAGTCCCTCCAGCGGGCCGCCGCGCCGCCCCTCGCCGTCTCCCGCGGTTCGCGCGGTGGGGTGCGGCCGGACACCGCGCAGCACGATCAGCGCGGCCAGCGCGAAGGCCGCCGCGTTGAGCGTCAGCGACCCGCTCGTGCCCACCGCCGCCACCAGCACGCCCCCCGCCGCGAAACCGGCCAGGCTGACGATCTGGGAGGTGAGGTGCTGGATCGCGATGCCCGCCTGGTAGACGTCCTCGGGCAGGATGTCGGGCGTGAGCGCCATCTGGGCGGCCACGGCCGGCGATTCGAGCAGTTGCGAGGCGAAGACCAGGGCGCACAGTACCGGCAGCGGGATCCCCGGCACGGCCACCAGCGCGATCAGCCCGGCCCTCGCCAGGCCGCAGACGGCGATCAGCCTCCGGCGGGGGTACCGGTCCGCCAGCCCGCCCAGCAGCGGCCCGCCGACCAGCGCCGGCACCAGGGTGAGTGCGTACACGAGCGCGGTCACCGCCGCGGACCCGGTGCGCTCGTAGGCGAGCACCGCCAGCGCCACCCGGCCCAGTTGCGTCCCCGCGCGCACGACGGCCATCGCGCCCCAGAGCGCCCGGAACTCCGTGACGGCGAACGCGTGGCGGAAGGCCCCGCTCTCCATCGCCGCCTCCTGTCAGCCGCCCGTCACGCGGAGGCGGCCGACGGCGCGTGGAAAGCGCCGCCGGCCGCCATCAGGTCGTCACCACGGTCCGGCCCCACCGGGCCGGCCTGTTCTGGTCAGGTCCAGATGAGATCGCGCATAGGAGACACCCCCTGTCCATGTCCAGTCGTGGTCGTCCGGCCGATCAGTTCCAGATGATGTCGCGCATGGCGCTCCTCCCCTTCGTAGACCCCCGCCGGCAGAGAGGCGGACCTCGTCTCCCTTTCTGCCAGGCCGGGTTGATGCGGGAGCTATACGCGAGCTACACGCCGGCCCTCGCGGACCCGTGCGAGCAGGGCCATGGCCTCGGCCCGCATCGGCGGGGAGGCCAGGCCGTCGATCCCCGGCAGCACGCGCTCGATCGTCTCCCCCGCCCGCGCGAGCTCGCCCAGCCGCGCCAGGGCCTCGCCGACCGCCAGGCCGATCTTGCAGAGCACGAGTGCCAGCTCGGAGCGTTCGGCATGGTCGAGCGCCGCCGCGAGCAGGGTGCGGGCCTGCCGGCGCTCGCCCGCCTCGATGGCCACGTGGGCCAGGCCGAGCCGGGCGAAGGCGCCTCCCGTGAAGTCGCCCACCCGGTCGGCCGCCTCCGCGACCTTGAGGAACGCGTCCCTGGCCTCCCCCGCGCGTCCCACCCTCAGGTAGACCTCGCCCAGCCAGTACAGGGTGTTGAGCCGCTTCCAGCCGCCGCGGCTCCTGCCCGCGACGCGGAGGGCCTCCTCCAGATACCGCAGCGCCTCGGGCACGCGACCCTCGACGAGGTGGATCTGCCCGACGCAGCGCAGGGTGTGGGCCTCTCCCGAGTGGTCCTCCATGACGCGGAAGGTCTCGCGGATCCGCTCGCAGCGGCGCAGCGCGACGGTGTGCTCGCCACGCGTGCGCTCCAGGGTGACGAGCATCCGCCAGACCTCCGCCAGCCCGTGCTCGTCCCCGATCTCGGCGAAGATCCGTTCGGACGACGCGAGCGTCCGCGCGGCCTCGTCCAGGGCGCCGGCGAGCACCCCCAGTTCCGCGGAGAGCGCCGGCACGATGGCCTGGGCCCGGCGGTCTCCGGACTTCTCCGCCATCCGGTACGCGATCGTCAGGATCTTCCGGTACTCGCCCGCCCAGCACCGGATGTCGTACAGCCAGCCTCCCATCAGGGCGATCCGCCAGCCCTCGTCGAAGAGCCCATGGGCCTCCGTCTGCCGCAGGACGCCGTGGACGGTGGCGGCCTCGGCCTCCAGCCAGTTCACCGCATGCTCCGCCGCGTGCCGTACGGTCCTCTCGTCCACGGCGACGGCCAGTTCCCCGGCGAGCCGGGCGTAGTAGTCGTGGCCCCGGTCGGCGCTCCGGGCCTCGGCGGCGAGCCGGAGCAGGTGCCTGGCGGCCGACGAGACCACGGACACCGCCATGTCCGCGGTCTCCTCCTCCGCCATCCGTTCCCGGCAGTAGGTGCGGACCAGGTCGTGCATCCCGTATCTGATCTGCCCCGTGCCGTCGACGCCGGCCACCCGCAGCAGGTGGATGTCCGTCAGGCGCTCCAGCGTCTCCTCCGTGTCGGCCGGCCGCTCGCCGCCGACCGCGACGGCCAGCCACGGCCCGGCCTCGGGGACGTCGAGGAAGGCCAGCCGTCGCAGCAGGCGGCGCTCCGCCTCGCCGAGCGCCTGGTAGGCCAGATCGAGACCGGCCCGTACGCCGAGCCCCGAGTAGGACAGCTCGTCCAGACGGCGCTGCTCGTCGGCGAGCCGCCTGGCCAGCTCCGCGATGCGGCGGTGGGGCCGCGCGGCGAGCCGCGACCCGGCGATGCGCAGCGCGAGCGGCAGCCCGCCGCAGAGCCGCGCCACCTCGCGGGCCTCCGTGTCCTCGGCCGCGACACGTGCGCTCCCGGCGATCAGGCCCAGCAGCTCGACCGACTCCTCCCCGTCGAACGGGAGGAGTTCCACCGTGGTCGGCGCGCCGAGTCCGGCCAGCCGCCTGCGGCTGGTCACGAGTACGGAGCAGGTGCCCGCGCCGGGAAGGAGCGGCTTCACCTGGCTCTCGTCGGTCACGTTGTCGAGCACCACGAGCACCCGCCGACCCGCGAGCATGGTCCGGTAGAGCGCGGACCGCTCCTCGCGGGCCTCCGGGATCCTCCTCCCGTCGACGCCCAGCGCGCGCAGGAAGGCGGCGAGCACCTCGTCCGGCTCGGCCGGCCTGCTGTCAGCCCCCCGGAGGTCCACGAAGAGCTGGCCGTCGGGGTGGCTCTCGCGGACCCGGTGGGCCGCGTGCACGGCGAAGACGGTCTTGCCCACCCCCGGCGGGCCGGTGATCGCGCAGATCGGCGGCGCGCTCCCCCGTGGGCCGGCCAGGGCGGACAGCGCCTGGACCAGCTCACGATCCCGCCCGGTGAAGTCGGTGGTGTCGGCAGGGAGCTGCGCGGGCGCGCCGCCGGGTGTGGCCGTCACGGACCCGTTCGGCGGCGGGGCGAGGCCGGGATCGGCGCGCAGGATGGCCTGCTCCAGCTCGGTCACCGCCTGGCCCGGGTCGAGCCCGTGTTCCTCCACCAGCCTGCGGCGCAGGTCGCGGGAGAGGTCGAGGGCCTCGATCCGGCGGCCACCGCGGTAGAGCGCGAGCATGAGCTGCGCGTGCAGCCGTTCCCGCAGCGGGTGCTCCGCCACCAGCCGCCGCAGCTCGCCGATCGCGTGGTCGTGCCGTCCGAGCGCGAGCTCGGCGTCGATCAGCGTCTCCACACAGCCGAGCCGTGTCTCCTCCAGATGGACCCGGACCGCCTCGACATAGGCTCCGGACGCGTCGCTCAGCGCCGGGCCGTTCCAGAGCGCCAGTCCCCGGCGCAGCGACCGGACCACCTGCTCGGGCGGCTGCCCCGCCCCGGCCTGCCGGACGTACCCCTCGAACAGGGCGAGATCCAGGGTCGCGGCGTCGGCCCGCAACGTGTAGCCGCCCCGGGAGGAGGCCACCTCGTCGAGGCCGAGGGCGCGTAACTCGCGGCGGATGGCGTGGATCCCCGAGTAGATCTGGGCGCGGGCCGAAGGCGGTGGCGCGCCGCCCCACAGCGCGTCGATCACCGTCTCCATGGTGACGACCTTGTTCGCGTTGATCAGCAGGAAGCCGAGCAGGCCGCGGCGCTGTGACCGGCCGAGGGCGCTCACCGCGCCGCCGCCGCGCACCCGTACGGGCCCGAGAACGCTGAACGTCATGCCGCCCCCGTGAGGCACCTCAAGCGTCATTTGACGATCTTTACCGATAAGTGCCGTTTTGGCAGCAAATTAGTCGGTTGGGGATCCCTGTCGCCCGCCGCACCGGGCGCGCGACCGTGCGGCAAAGCGGCGGGCAAATCCTGTTGGGACGAAGCGGGCTTACGTCGGAGAAAGTCCGATTTCCCCTCGGATGAATCATCAAGAACCGCTAAGTGAGGACGGCACCTAGGGGAGCGATCCACCTACTTGTCCTGAGACGGCGTGGCAATACCAGAAGAGTCACGTATGACCAGGGACAGGAAGGGGCCACCCTCCGTGGACGCGAACGGCATCGACGCCGCGCCCGGTTTCCGGGCGGCGCTGGCGGTCGCGGACTCCGTCCTGTACGAGGGCTACCTGCTGTACCCCTATCGCCGTTCCTCTCCGAAGAACCGAATCCGGTGGCAGTTCGGCGTGCTGCTGCCGGAGCCGTGGGCCAGGGCGCACGGGCTGGACGGCGGCGGGGTGGCGGGCTCCGCCGAGTCGTGGTGGCAGCGGACCGAGTGCCTGCTCACCGGGCCCGCCGACGCCCTGGTGCACTGCCGGCTCCGCTTCCTGCACCTGCGCCGCCGTACCCCTGAAGAGCTGCTGCCGGACGGCGGCCACCGCGCCGCCGACCGGGTCGGGGACGCGCTGACCTTCGACGAGGCCGTGCCCCGCGAGTTCGACCTCACGGCGTCCGTCGCGGACCTGCTGTCCGGGCCGAAGCGGCTCGACCTGCGGGTGCCCGGCTTCGAGACGATCACCCCGCTGCCCGGCTCGGCCGGGCGGACGCGGTGGCGCGAGTGGCCCCTGCTCGCGCGCGCCACCATGTCCCTGACGGCCTGCGCGCCCCCGGACCTCCACACGCCCGTACGCGACGAGCACGGCGGCCAGGAGCCCGTGCCGCTGTTCAAGTTGTGTGTACGGGTTGAGAACGTCGGCCGGGAGCCGTCGCCGGAGGCCTCCAGGGACGAGGCGCTCCGGCACGCGCTGATCGCCTGCCACACGCTCCTCGCCGTGCCCGGCGGCCGGTTCGTCTCGCTGCTGGAACCCCCGGCCTGGGCGGAGATCGCGGCCCGCGACTGCGCGAACGCGCACACGTACCCCGTGCTGAGCGGCGACCAGGTGATGCTGTCGTCGCCCATCCTGCTCTACGACAACCCGCGGGTCGCGCCGGAGAGCCCTGGGGACCTGCACGACGCGGCGGAGATCGACGAGATCCTGTCGCTGCGCACGCTGACGCTCACCGACGCCGAGAAGCAGGAGGCGCGCGCCACCGACCCGCGGGCCGCCGCCATCCTGGACCGCGTCGAGTCGATGACCCCGGACGACCTGGCCCGCCTGCACGGCACCACCCGCGACCCGCGTCCCGAGGGAACCGGGGTGGAGTCGCAGGTGCCCTGGTGGGATCCGGAGGCGGATGCCTCGGTGCGGCCGGAGACGGACTGCGTCGAGGTGGGCGGGGTCCCGGTGCGCAAGGGCAGCAGGGTGCGGCTGCGACCCCGGTTGCGCGGCACCGACCCGCAGGACATGTTCCTCGACGGCAGGACGGCCCTGGTGGAGGCGGTGCTGCTCGACGTGGACGGCAGCCGCCACTTCGCCGTGACCCTGGAGGACGACCCGGCGGCCGAGCTGAACCAGTGGTACGGGCGGTACCGCTACTTCGCCCCCGACGAGACCGAGCCGCTGGACCAGGGGGTGCCGGGATGAAGCGGGTGCTGGTGGCCGGGATCGGCAACGTGTTCCTCGGCGACGACGGCTTCGGCGTCGAGGTGGTCAGGCGGATGGACCCGGCGGCCCTGCCCGGCTCCGTGGTGGTGGCCGACTACGGCATCCGAGGCGTCCACCTGGCCTACGAACTGCTGGGCGGCACGTACGACACGCTGATCATGGTGGACGCGGTCGAGGTCGAGGGCCCGCCGGGCACCGTGGCCGTCCTGGAGATCGACGACGAGCCGGCCCCGGACGCCCCGCCGCCTGTGGACGGGCACGGCATGCACCCGCAGGCCGTCCTCGACCTGCTCCGCAAGCTGGGCGGCGGCGTCGGCCGGGTGCTCCTGGTGGGCTGCCGGCCGCAGGTGATCGACGAGGTGATGGGCCTGTCCGAGCCCGTCGCCGCAGCCGTGGACGGCGCGGTCGCCGCGGTGACGGCGCTGGCCCGCGACGAGGCCGCCCGACCAGAGGCGACCCGACAAGACAAGGAACGCGCTGATGCATGAGACAGGGATGTGCGACGAGATCGTCCGGGCGGTTCTGCTCCGCGCCGAGGGACGGCGGGTGGCCGCGGTACGCGTCCGTGCCGCCGTCACCGGGCACGCGGTGGACCCGGCGGTCGTCGACCAGGGCTTCCGGGTGGCCGCTGCCGGGACCGCCGCCGAGGACGCGCAGCTCGAACTGGTCGCCGCGCCGCCGACGATGAGCTGCCACGACTGCGGCGCCAGGACGCCCGCGGCCAGCGCGCTCGTGCTCGTCGCCTGCCCGCGCTGCGGCGGCGTCGACGTCGAGGTCGCCGGCGACACCGGGGTCGTCGTCGAGTCGATCACCTACCAGTCGGACGTGCTCACCAGCGAGGTGCCGTGATGACGCAGACGCACGAGCGGAGCGGCCAGGCCGCCGGCTACGACGAGATGCACATCCTGTGGATATCCGAGGGCATGAGCTGCGACGGCGACACCGTCTCGATCACCGCCGCGACCCAGCCCGCGATCGAGGACGTGGTCGGCGGCGTCATCCCCGGCCTGCCCAAGGTCCACCTGCACAACAAGGTGCTCTCGCCCAGCCTCGGCGGCGAGGACTACCTGGCCCCGTTCAGGGCCGCCGCCCGCGGCGAGCTGGAGCCGTTCATGCTCGTCATCGAGGGCTCGGTCCCCAACGAGAACATCAACGGCGACGGCTACTGGACGTCGCTGGGCAACGACCCGGCGACCGGCGACCCGATGACCGTGAACACCTGGATCGACCGGCTCGCCCCCAGGGCCTGGGCGGTCGTCGCCATCGGCACCTGCGCGACCTACGGCGGCATCCACGCGATGGCCGGCAACCCGACCGGCTGCATGGGCCTGGCCGACTACCTCGGCTGGGACTTCCGGTCGACCGGCGGGCTGCCGATCGTCAACGTGCCGGGCTGCCCCGTCCAGCCGGACAACTTCATGGAGACCCTGACCTGGGTGCTCTACCACGCGGCCGGCAGCGCGCCGCCGCCTCCGCTGGACGAGATGCTGCGCCCGCAGTGGCTGTTCGGCAAGACGGTCCACGAGGGCTGCGACCGGGGCGCGTACTACGAGCAGGGCGACTTCGCCGGTGACTACAACTCCCCGAAGTGCCAGGTGAAGGTGGGCTGCTGGGGCCCGGTGGTGAACTGCAACGTGCCCAAGCGCGGGTGGATGGCCGGGATCGGCGGCTGCCCGAACGTGGGCGGCATCTGCATCGCCTGCACCATGCCCGGCTTCCCGGACAAGTTCATGCCCTTCATGGACATGCCGCCCGGCGGCAACCTGTCCTCGACGCTGATCAAGCCGTACGGCGCGTTCATCCGCCGGATGCGCGGCATCACCAACCACACCGCCAACAGGGAACCCCGGTGGCGGCACAACCGCGAGGCGCTGACCAGCGGCTACGACCCGCGCTGGCGTCCGTAGAGACCGCCGACACGCGAAGAGAGAGGGAGTACGGCGGATGGCCATCGAACAGCAGGAAAGAGTCACGCCCAAGCCGGGCCAGCTCGTCGAGATGTCGTGGGACCCGATCACCCGCATCATCGGCAACCTCGGCATCTACACCAAGATCGACTTTGAGAACCAGCGCGTGGTGGAGTGCCACAGCACGTCCTCGCTGTTCCGCGGCTACTCCGTGTTCATGAAGGGCAAGGATCCGCGCGACGCCGGCTTCATCACCAGCCGCATCTGCGGCATCTGCGGCGACAACCACACGACGTGCTCGGTCTACGCGCAGAACATGGCGTACGGGATCAAGACCCCGAAACTCGCCGAGTGGATCATGAATCTCGGCGAGGCCGCCGAGTACATGTTCGACCACACGCTCTTCCAGGACAACCTGGTGTTCGTCGACTTCTGCGAGGCGATGGTCAAGGGCACCAACCCGAGCGTGCTGAGCCGGGCCGAGACCACCGACGCGCCGAACGCCGCCATCCACGGCAAGCGCACGATCGCCGACATCATGCGGGCGTTCAACCCGTTCGAGGGCGACATCTACAAGGAGGCGCTGGTCGTCAGCCGCGTCACCCGGGAGATGTTCTGCCTGATGGAGGGCAGGCACGTGCACCCGTCGACGGTGTATCCGGGTGGCGTCGGCACGATGCCGTCGCCGACGGTCTTCACCGACTACCTGTCGCGGCTGATGAGCATCATCGACTTCGTCAAGAAGGCCGTCGCGCTCAACGACGACGTTTTCGACTTCTTCTACGAGGCGCTGCCCGGCTACGAGGAGGTCGGCCGCCGCCGGGTGCTGCTGGGCTGCTGGGGCGCGTTCCAGGACCCCGAGGTCGTCGACTACCGCTACGAGACGATGAACGAGTGGGGCAAGGCGATGTACGTCACCCCCGGCATCGTCGTCGACGGCGAGCTGATCACCACCAACCTGGTCGACATCAACCTCGGCATCCGCATCCTGCTCGGCAGCTCCTACTACGACGACTGGGTGAACGAGAAGCCGTTCGTCACCCACGACCCGCTCGGCAACCCGGTGGACATGCGCCACCCGTGGAACCAGACCACGCTGCCCGCCCCGCAGAAGCGGGACTTCGAGGGCAACTACAGCTGGGTGATGAGCCCGCGCTGGCTGGACCCGCGCACCGGCGACCACCTGCCGCTGGACACCGGCGGCGGCGCGTTCGCGCGGCTCTACACCACCGCGTTGGCCGGCCTCGTGGACACCCCGTACGTGAAGTCGACCGGCTCCAGCGTGCAGATCCACCTGCCGAAGGGCAACTCGCTGCCGGAGACGACGCTGGAGTGGCGGATCCCGCAGTGGTCCAACGCCATCGAGCGCAACCGGGCCCGGGTGTACTTCGTGGCATACGCGGCCGCCATGGCGGTGTACTTCGTCGAGCGGGCGCTGGAGCGCGTGCGCGGCGGCGACACCAAGGTGTTCCAGGACTTCGACGTGCCGGAGCAGGCGATCGGCGTCGGCTTCCACGAGGCGGTGCGCGGCGTGCTGTCGCACCATCTCGTCATCGAGAAAGGCAAGATCGCCAACTATCACCCGTACCCGCCCACCCCGTGGAACGGCAGCCCGCGCGACCGCTTCGGCACGCCGGGACCGTACGAGGACGCCGTGCAGGACATGCCCATCTTCGAGGAGAACGGGCCCGAGAACTTCAAGGGCGTCGACATCATGCGCGCGGTCCGCAGCTTCGACCCGTGCCTGCCCTGCGGCGTGCACATGTATCTCGGCAAGGGCCGCACGCTGCGAAAAGTGCACTCGCCCATGTTCGGGGGCGGCCATGACTGACCGGCCGCGGCTGGACGAGCGCGCCGTCGCCGGGCGCCTGGAGCTGCTGGAAGAGATACTGAACGAGCTGGAGACGACCTCGGGGCCGACGGCGGAGCTGGCGCTCGACGCGGTCGCCACGCTCGCCGAGGTGTACGGGGAGGCGCTGGCCCGCGTCATGGACCGCGCCGCCGCGTACCCCGGGTTCGGCCCCGCGGCGGCCGGGGACGTCCTGCTGGCGCACCTGTTCGCGCTGCACGGGGTGCCCACGGGCCAGCCGCCCGCGAGCGATCCCGGCACGGCGTTCATCCCGCTCGACACGCTGGCGCGGCGGCCCGCCACGTCGAGGGCGGCCCCGTGACGCACAGCGTGACCAACGGCGCGCTCGGCCGGGTCGTCAACCGGCCGGTCGCCCGGCGCCGGCGGGCCGCCGAGCCGTGCGAGCTGTGCGGCGAGCCGCTGCAGGGCGAGCACGCCCACCTGCTGGAGGAGCGGAAGGAGCAGGTGCTGTGCGCCTGCCGCGCCTGCGCGCTGCTGTTCGAGCGGGGCGAGGGCGGCGAGGGCGGCCTCGGGCGCTTCCGGCTGGTGCCGAACCGGCGGATCCGCCTCACCGGCCCGCCGCCGTCCGAGCTGGGCGTGCCGGTGGGCCTGGCGTTCTTCGTACGCCGGGCCGACGGCACGGTCCTGGCCAACTATCCGAGCCCGGTGGGCGCCACCCGCTGGGAGGTGGACACCGCCGCGTGGGAACGGCTCGTCGGCCGGTACGGGGAGCTGGAGTCGATGCGGACGTCGGTGGAGGCCTTCCTGGTCGCGATCGTGCGCGGCATGGACGAGCGCTGGCTCGTACCCATCGACGACTGTCACCGGCTCGTCGCCCTGGTCCGCCAGGAATGGACGGGCATGTCCGGTGGGCAGCGGCTCTGGGATCGGATCGCAGCTTTCTTCGCCGAACTCGGCAGATGAGGAGGAGGACGACATGGGACAGATCCGCGTGGGCAAGCCCGACGTGGCGCCCGACACGCCGTCGCACGTCAAGGGCGTGCGGCAGGGCAACCAGAAGCGCGCGCACAAGCACCAGGTGGGCCACAACGAGGACGACACGGCGGACGCGCGCCGCTCCACGGGCGTGCGGCCCGGCAAGGAGAACCCGATCCTGCCGATCATGCCGAACCTGTCGCCGAGCTAGATCGAGAGGAGGTGCAAGCCGACATGCGGCTTTCAGGCAAACTGCTGGCCCTGTTCACCGGGGCCGCGCTCGTCGCCATGTTCTGGCGGGAACTGCCCGCCGTGAAGCGATACATCAAGATGACACGAATGTGAACGGGAAGGAGCGGGGCGGCCGATGTGCCTGGGCATCCCCGGCGAGATCGTCGAACTCATCCCCGGACAGCCCGAACTCGCCAAGGTCGAGGTCGCGGGCGTCCGGCGGGCCATCAACGTCGGACTGGTCAGCCAGGACGGGATCCGTCCAGGCGACTGGGTGCTGGTGCACGTCGGCTTCGCCATGTCAAAGATCGACGAGCAGGAGGCGGCGGCCACGCTCGCGCTCCTGCGCGGTCTGGGACAGGCGTACACCGACGAGCTCGAAGCGCTCGCCGAATCGGACATCACCTGAAAGGCAGGGCATTGCGGTTCGTCGATGAGTACCGCGACGCGGGCCAGGCCCGGCAGCTCGCGGCGCGGATCCGGGACCTGTGCGAGCCCGGCCGGCACTACACGTTCATGGAGGTGTGCGGCGGCCACACCCACACGATCTACAAGCACGGGCTGGAGGACCACCTGCCGGAGACGGTCTCGCTGGTGCACGGCCCCGGCTGCCCGGTCTGCGTCATCCCGATGGGCCGCATCGACGACGCCATCGCCATCGCCCACGAGCCGGGCGTCATCATGACGTCCTTCGGCGACATGATGCGGGTGCCCGGGGGCCGCGGGTCGTTCCTCGACGCCAAGGCCGCGGGGGCGGACATCCGCATGGTGTACTCGCCGCTGGACGCGCTCAAGATCGCCCGGCAGAACCCCGACCGCACGGTCGTCTTCATGGCCATCGGGTTCGAGACCACCGCGCCGTCGACGGCGATGACCGTGCTGCGGGCCGAGGCCGAGGGCATCGGGAACTTCGCGGTCTTCTGCAACCACGTGACGATCCTCCCGGCGATCAAGGCGATCCTGGACTCGCCCGACATGCGGCTCGACGGCTTCATCGGGCCCGGTCACGTCTCCACCGTCATCGGCTGCCGGCCCTACTCCTTCATCGCCGGCGACTACGGCAAGCCGCTGGTGTGCGCCGGGTTCGAGCCGCTGGACGTCCTGCAGTCGGTCCACATGCTGCTGCGGCAGCTCGCCGAGGGCCGGGCCGAGGTGGAGAACCAGTACACCCGGGTGGTGCCGTGGGACGGCAACCCCAGGGCGCTGTCGGCGATCTCGCGGGTGATGGAGCTGCGGCCGCACTTCGAATGGCGCGGGCTGGGGTTCATCGCCAACTCGGCGCTGCGGATGCGCGAGTCGTACGCGGCCTACGACGCCGAGCGGCGCTTCCCGGTGCCGGGGGTCCGGGTGGCCGACCCGAAGGCGTGCCAGTGCGGCGAGGTGCTGAAAGGCGTGCTGAAGCCGTGGGAGTGCAAGGTCTTCGGCACCGCCTGCACGCCCGAGACGCCCATCGGCACCTGCATGGTCTCCTCGGAAGGCGCCTGCGCGGCCTACTACAACTTCGGCCGCTTCACCCGGCGCCGCGAGGTCGCGCCGTCGCCTGGACTGAGGAGCGGCGGGAGCGCAGCGACCAGAGCGACGAGGGAAGGCGACGGGTTTGAGCGACCGAGCAGCCTCACGAAGTGAGGCCATGAACACTGCGGAGTGGGCGGAACGGGCCTTGGCGGAGGCCGCGGTCGGGCAGGAGCCGCTGTCCCGCGAGGAACAGGTGCTGGAACGCATCGAACGCGCCCGCCGCCGCAAGCCGAAGGTCACCGAGGAGCGGGTGACCATGGCGCACGGCGCGGGCGGCAAGGCTTCGCGCACGCTGATCCAGGCCGTCTTCGTCGACGCCTTCGCCAACCCCGCGCTCCAGCGGCTCGACGACGGCGCCACGCTCGACCTGGGCACCGGCCGGCTGGTCTTCACGACCGACGCGTACGTGGTCTCGCCGCTGTTCTTCCCGGGCGGCGACATCGGCGACCTGGCCGTGAACGGGACGGTCAACGACCTGGCGGTCTGCGGGGCGCGGCCGATGTACCTGTCGGCGGGGTTCGTCCTGGAAGAGGGGTTCCCCGTCGCCGACCTGCGCCGGATCACCGCCTCGATGGCGGCCGCCGCCGAGCGGGCCGGCGTGCGGGTGGTGACCGGCGACACCAAGGTGGTCCAGCGCGGCAAGGCCGACGGCTGCTACGTGACCACGTCCGGGATCGGCGCCCTGGAACGGCCGGTCACGCTGGGCGAGTCCCGGGTGCGGCCCGGGGACGCGGTGATCGTGTCCGGTCCGGTCGGCGAGCACGGCGTCACCGTCATGATCGCCCGTGGCGAGCTGGACATCGAGGCGGACCTGACCTCCGACACCGCGCCCGTGCACGAGGCCGTCGCCGCCCTCCTCGACGCGGTCCCGGTGCGGATGATGCGCGACGCCACCAGGGGCGGGGTCGCGACGATCCTGAACGAGATCGCCGTCGGCGCGGGGCTGGCGGTGACGGCCGGCGAGCGGGCGATCCCGGTGCGGCCGGTCGTGAGCGGGGCCTGCGAGCTGCTCGGCCTGGACCCGCTGTACGTGGCCTGCGAGGGCAGGTTCGTGGCCGTGGTCGACGGGGACCACGCGGCGGCCGCGGTCCGGGCCCTGCGGCGGCATCCGGTGAGCGAGGGCGCCGCCGTGGTGGGCACGGTCGAGGCGGGGCCGCCGGGGATGGTGCTGCTCAAGACCGCCTCCGGCGGCACCAGGATCGTGGACCTGCTGGTCGGCGACCCGCTCCCGCGCATCTGCTGACCTTCACGACGCCGCGCGTCCCGTACGGACAGGACAGCTGTCCGTACGGGCGGGTCACCGCGCTCGCGCCGTCAGAGGCGCTGGGCGAGGTGGGCGATCTCGGTGCGCTCGGCCTCGTAGATGGTGCTCAGCCGGGAGCTGAGGCCGGCGAACAGAGGGCCGGTGTCGGCTAGAGCGGACAGGGAGTCGTTGGCCGCGGCGCGGGCCGCCCACAGCTCCTCGGCCGCCTGAGCCGCCTGCGGACCGCCCGCGGTGCCGTCCGCCATGACGCTCTCCTTGATCGCCGCCGTCAGCTCGCGGATCGTGGCGAACTCCGGCACCTCCGACGGCAGCGCCGCCTCCGCCAGCTCGTGCCACAGGGCCCGGATCTCCCTGAACCGCCCGGCCGACTCCGCCAGCGACGGCCGGTCGAGCAGGCCGGCGGCCTCGTCGAGGGCGTCGGCGAACAGGTCGCGGAGGTTTCCGCCGTCGATGCCCACGGGCTCGGCCCCCTCCCAGATCGACAGCAGGGCGTCGGCCAGGGCGCGCCGGTCGGCGAACACCTTCGGCCACGCCTTGGCGTTGCGGGTGTCGACCAGCAGCCTGGCCCATTTGCGCCAGGCGGGCAGCGAGAAGGAGTCTGAGGTGGCCGACAGGTGCGTGACACAGTCGCGCAGCCCTTCCTGGGCGGCCTCGGCCAGCGCCGCCTCGGTCAGCTTCGCCTCGCCCAGCACGTGCATGACGTTCTTGTACGACCCCACCCGGGCCCGCGCCGCGTCGAACCGCTCACGCGGGACGCGGATCGGCGCCTGCCCGCGATCGTCCAGGTAGACCCCGTCCGCGTCGTACCGGTAGGCGACCACCGGATGCCCGCCGTGCCCCTCCAGGAAGGCGGGCACCTGCCAGTAGCCCGTGTGGTAGCGGTCGGGCAGGACCACGCACGGCCGTCCCGCGTCCAGCTCGGCGGTCAGCCGGTCGCTCGCGGCGCGGAGGCCGGACGTGCGGTGCTCCTCGTACGGGACGCCCAGCCGGGTGAGCGTCTTGGCCATCCAGCGGTCGTGGTACTGCCACTGGTTGCGGAAGGCCAGGACCACGTGACGGGACTGGTCGTGCTTGAACTCCCACAGGATGTAGCCGGCGCCGATCCCGCCACCCGCCAGGAACACGAGCGGCTCGCTGACGGCCACGCCCTGGTTGACCAGGACGGAGGTGATCGCCGCGCTGGACGGGTGCCGCCCGCCGGCGAAGCGCCAGCCGCCGTCGGAGGCGGTCTCGGCGCTGCCCGCGACATGGGCGCGGGCGGTGGTGTAGCTCTCCCCCGTCTTGGCCATGCGGGCCCGGATGCGGGCCTTGAGCTGCTTCTTGCTGGTCATGTCCGGCTCTTCCCACGGCCGTCGCCAGGACCCGGCCCACGCCCGCGGCCGTGGCGGCCGTGATGGAGCGTCGACCGTTCGGAGCGCGGCTCCCGAGGCTCGTGGCGTCCCCTTTGCCTCCGCGATCGGCGGGCCGCGTGGGGACCCGCTCTGGAGGTTCGGCGGGAGAGCACCGCCGTACCTCCGGATATTAGGACAGAATCGGCCAGTACTCCAACGACCCCAGGATCGGGCCCCCTACCGGCTCAGGCGGTCGTGCGCGGCGGCGACGACCGCCTGGCCCAGCGCGATCCCGCCGTCGCCCGGCGGCACGCGTGAGTGCACCAGCACCTCGAACCGCTCCCCCTCCAGCCCGGACACCACCGCCTCCAGCAGGACGGTGTTCTGGAAGACCCCACCGGACAGCGCCACCGTCCGCAGCCCGGCCCGTTCACCCACCACGCACACCGCCCGGACGACCACCGCGGCCAGCCCCCGATGGAACCGCGCCGCCACCCGCCCCACGTCCACCCCGCCCATGACGTCCTCGACCACCCCCCTGACCAGGTCGCCCCCAGCGATCACCACCCGCTCCCCCTCGACCAGCCCCGCCGGGTACGCGCCTCGCTCGGCAGGGTCCACCCGGGCTTCCAGTTCGGCCGCCGCCTGGCCCTCGTAGCTGATCGTGTCGCGGACGCCCGCGAGGGCCGCGACCGCGTCGAAGAGCCGTCCCGCGCTGGACGTGGGCGGCGAGTTCGTCCCGGCCCGCGCCATCGCGACGATCATCGGCCACTGCTCGCGATGCCCGGCGACCACCGGCAGGACGGGCGACGCGTCACCGTGGACCCGGTCGAGCCAGGCCGCCGCCATCCGCCACGGCTGCCGGACCGCCGCCGCGCCGCCCGGCATCGGCACCGGCTCCAGGTGCCCCGCCCGCCGGTAGGAGAGGAGGTCGGCGACGAGCAGCTCACCACCCCACAGCGTGCCGTCGTCGCCCAGCCCGAGCCCGTCGAACGCCACCCCGATGACGGGACCGGCGTGGCCGTGCTCGGCGAGGCAGGAGGCGATGTGCGCGTGATGGTGCTGCACGCCCACCAGGTCCACGCCCTCCCGGTCCAGCGCGTACGACGTCGACAGGTACTCCGGGTGCAGGTCGTGCGCCACCACCGCCGGGCGCACCCCGAAGAGCCGGCAGAAATGCTCGACGCCTTCGGTGAACGAGCGCAAGGTCTCGTAGTTCTCCAGGTCGCCGATGTGCTGCGACAGGAAGGCCCGGGTGCCCCTGGCCACGCAGAAGGTGCTCTTCAGCTGGGCGCCGCACGCCAGCACCGGCCGGGGGAAGGGCCAGGGCACGCCGACGGGCGCCGGCGCGTACCCCCTGGATCGCCGTACGACCAGCTCCCGCCCGCGGAAGACCCGTACCAGCGAGTCGTCGGCGGGCACCTGGATCCGCCGGTCGTGCACGAGGAACCCGTCGGCCACGCCGCGCAGCCGCCGCAGCGCGTCCTCGTCGCGGTGCGCGATGGGCTCGTCCGACAGGTTGCCGCTGGTCAGCACGTACGGCGCGGCCAGCCGGTCGGCGAGCAGGTGGTGCAGCGGCGTGTACGGCAGCATCACCCCGAGGTCGCGGCCACCGGGCGCCACGCCGTCGGCCACCGGCGCGCCGGGCCGTCGCGGAGCCAGCACGATCGGCCTGCGCACGCCGGTGAGCAGCCGCTCAGCCGCGGGCTCCAGAAGCACCAGCTCCCCGGCCGCCGCCGCGTCCCGCGCCATCACGGCGAACGGCCTGCTCTCACGCCGCTTGCGGGCCCGGAGCACGGCCACGGCCGGCCCGTGCGCGGCCAGGACGGCGAGGTGGTAGCCGCCGAGCCCCTTGACCGCCACGACCCGCCCCTCCTCCAGCCACCGCGCCGCCACCTCGACCGGATCCCCGGGAACCGGCCCCCCGTCCGCGCCGAGCGCCCGCAGCGCCGGCCCGCACGCCGGGCAGCAGACCGGCTGCGCGTGGAAGCGCCGGTCGAGCGGATCCCGATACTCCCGTGCGCACGCGGCGCACATCGCGAAGTCGGCCATCGTCGTGGCACACCGGTCGTACGGCACGCCGCTGACGATGGTGAACCGAGGCCCGCAGTCCGTGCAGTTCGCGAACGCGTAACCATGACGGCGGTCGGCCGGATCGCGCACCTCCCCCAGACAGGCGTCACACGTCCCCACATCCGCCGAGACCAGCGCGAACTCACCACCCGCCAGATCACGAAGCCCGATCGTCACGCCGGCCCGGCGGCTGGGGACGATGTGGAAGCCGGTCTCCCCCTGGGGCTCGGCGGGTTCGACGGAGACGCGTTCGACCAGGGCGAGGGGCGGCGCCTGGCCGGTCAGCCCGGCCGTGAAGGCGTCCAGCATCGGCGGTTCGCCCTCGGCCTCGATGAACACCCCTCCGGGGTCGTTCCCCACGAACCCCGACAACCCGTGCGCCCCGGCCAGCCCGCACACGAACGGCCGGAACCCCACCCCCTGCACCAGCCCCTCGACCCGCACCCGGATCCGGCGCGCCCCCGTACCCGGCACGGACGTCACAGCTCGCCGGTCAGCGCCCGCTGGGCCAGCTCCCACAGCACGTGGCAGAGCGTGATCTGGGCCTCCTGGATGCGGTGCACCGACACCGACGGGACCACGAACAGGTGCGCGACGCGACCGTCCTGCGCCATCGGACCGCCGTCGTAGCCGACCAGCCCGACGGTCAGCAGGCCGCGCCGGGATGCCTCCCCCATGGCGTTGAGCACGTTGGCCGAGCCGCCGCTGGTCGACAGCCCCATGGCCACGTCACCGGGCCGTCCGAGCGCGGCCAGCTGGCGGGCGAACACGAGCTCGTACCCGACGTCGTTCGACAGCGCCGTGAGCAGCGCGACGTCCTGGGCGAGCGGCACCGCCGCGACCGCCCGCGCCGGGCTCGGAGGGTGGGCGAACAGCTGCACGACGGCCTGGGCGTCCGTGCTGCTGCCCCCGTTGCCGAAGGCGAACAGCCGCGCCCCCGCGTCGAACGCCGCCGCCATCTCCCGCGCGCACGCCACGAGACGCTCCGCGTGCAGGGCCACCAGCGACCGCCGCAGCTCGACGATCTCCGCGGCCTTCCTCCGGGTGGACTCGCGCAGATCGGCGAGGACCGCTTCCCGGTCGACCGGTCCCGGGGCGAGGAACGGGTAGAGGGCCTCGATGCCGCCGGGCTCACTGACCGTGCTCATGGGTCTCTCCTCCGTACGGGCGGACCGCGATGGCTTCCTTGGCGTGCACCAGCACGATGTCGCCGGGCCGCGCGTCCACCAGCGCCACGCTGACCTCCTCCGGCCCGGACTCCGTCTCCACCACGGCCAGCCCGTCCTCCAGCAGCCGCAGGACGCGCACCGGCACGGCGACGTCGGAGCAGGTCACGCAGACCCCGTCGCGGCACGGCTCCGTCATCGGGCCGCCTCCAGCTCGTAGAAGACGTGCACCAGCTCCCAGAGCACGTGGTACATCGTCACGTGCACCTCCTTGACGATCAGCGGGTCGGCGGAGCGGACGGCCAGCACGTGGTCCGCCTCGGCGCCCGCCTCGCCCCCGGTGAGCGCCACCGTGAGCAGCCCCAGCTCGCGCGCCGCCGCGAGACCGCCGCGCACGTTCGCGGACCCCGCGTCGGTGGAGAGACCGAGCGCGATGTCGCATGGCGACGCCAGCAGCCGGAGCTGCGCCGCGAAGATCCCGTCCAGGCCCTCGGTCAGCGCGATCCCCGTGGCCACGGCCATGTCGGTGGTCAGCGAGATCGCCGGCAGCGCGGGCTTGCCCACGATGACCGGGTGCGCGAACTCGACGGCGACGTGCTGGGCGTCGGCCACCGAACCGCCGTTGCCGAAGACCAGCAGCTTGCCGCCCATCCGGAAGCGCTCCGCCATCTCCTGGCAGGCGCGGACGATCCGGTCCGCGTCCTCCCCCATGGCGGCCGCCGGTCCCGTCCGCCGCTCGAACGCGGCGGCCACGGCGGTCGTCGCCGGGTCCTCACCCATGGCACTCCTCCTTCTCCGGTCCCGCCACCTGCTCGCGCGGGACCGCGTAGCCGCCGGGTTCCGGCGCGATCCGCGTCCACCTGTTCAGGCAGGTCTCCAGCAACCGGCGGACGTCGGCCAACCGGCCCATCCACGCCTCCAGCTCGGCCATGCCGCCGGTGGTCAGCTCGTACCGCCTGCGCGCCGGCCCCGCCTCGGAGGCGACCCAGGCGGAGGCCAGATGACCCGCGCGTTCGAGCGAGCGCAGCACGCGGTAGACCTGGCCGGGCTCCGCGTCGGCCGCCCCCAGGCGCGCCAGCCGCTCGATCAGGTCATATCCGTGACCCGGCCGCTCGCAGATGAGCAGGAGCAGGAAGGGCTGCAGGAGTCCGCGGACGTCGCTGCCCGACATGGCGTCTCCTGCCTCCCGACTCACCGGTCAGCAGGAGAGTAGGAAGCCGGAGAGCGGAACCGTCGGCGGCGCGTCCCGCACTTGTGGAAGTAATCGCCAGAAGTTGGCCCTACGCCTTCCCCATGGTGAAGGCGATCTCCAGCTCGACGGGGTCGTCCGGTGACGTCAGGGCTTGCGGGCGACTCCGCAGACGGCGCTCACCACGGTGGGCGGCTCGTCCCAGCGGTCCGGCGCGGGGCGCCATTCCGGTGTCGGCACCACGCCGGGCTCCACCAGTTCGAGGCCGGTGAAGAAGCGCGCGATCTCGTCGGGGGAGCGCAGCTGGTAGGAGTTGCGGGCGTTCTTGTTGTAGCCGGTGACCGCTTCCACGAGGGCGGGGTTGGTGTTGGTGCCGTCGCTCAGCGCCAGGTAGCTGCCGGGGGCGAGCGGCTCAAGCAGGCGGTCGACGATGCCGCGCGGGTCTTCGTCGTCGGTCACCTGCCCGGCGATGCTCAGCATCATGACCGCGACGGGCCGGCTGAAGTCGAGCGTCGCGGCGGCCCCGGCCAGGATCGCCTCGGGGTCGCGGACGTCCGCGTCGAGATAGTCGGTGGCGCCCTCGGGCGCGCTGGTGAGCAGCGCGCGGGCGTGCGCCAGCACGATCGGGTCGTTGTCCACGTACACGACCCGCGACTCGCGGGCGATACCCTGCGCGATCTCGTGCGTGTTGCCGGCGGTGGGCAGGCCGGTGCCGATGTCGAGGAACTGCCGGATCCCGGCCTCGCCCGCCAAGTAGCGGATCGCGCGGACCAGGAACTCCCGCTGCAGCCTGGCGACCATGGCGAAGTCGGGGAACAGCCTCAGCAGGGTCTCCCCGGCCTCGCGGTCGACGGGGAAGTGGTCCTTCCCGCCCAGCAGGAAGTCCCACACCCGCGCGGAGTGCGGGACAGTGGTGTCGACCCTGGACCAGGCCGACTCGGCGGCATCGCTGTCGCTCATCGTGACTTTCCGTTGGAAGGATCATGCCGGACCTTCCAGACGGTACAGCACCAAGCGCTCTTTCCTCATGGAGCTGGACTATCTACCGAGACCGTTTCGAAAGGGACTGGCGGGGCAGTCGGCGGCGTATGCGACTCATCGACCGCGCCGCCGTACGCAAGCTCGTCGACACGCAAGACCAGGACGCCGCTCTCGTTCTCGTACGAGGAGAATGCGTCGTCATGCCGGAGGAGCAGGCCGACCGGCAGGGCGGCCTGGTGCTCGCCCGCCGCCGCGAGGTGCGGCACGTGACCGATGACCACGACCTGGACTCGCTCGCCGCCCGTCTGGACACCCTGGCCAGGGACCTGGGCGCGTGAGAGGGGACGGCGTGCGGAACGGCGACTTCTACGACTACGCCGACCTGCTGGACAAGGAGGAGAAGCAGATCGTCCAGCGGGTGCGCGACTTCATGACCGAGAAGATCGCGCCCATCGCGGACGAGGCCTGGACCAAGGCGAGCTTCCCGCACCACGTGGTGCCGGAGATGGCCAAGCTGGACGTGGCGGGGCTCCAGCACCGGGGCGCGAGCAGCCTGCTGACCGGTTTCATCGTGCTGGAGATGAACCGGGTGGATCCGTCCATCGCGACGTTCTTCGGCGTGCACAGCGGTCTGGCCATGGGCAGCATCGCCGGGCTCGGCTCGGAGGAGCAGCGCGAGCGGTGGCTGCCGCGGATGGCCGCGATGGAGCAGATCGGCGCGTTCGCGCTGACCGAGCCGGAGGGCGGCTCCGACGTGGCCGCCGGGCTGCGCACCACGGCCAGGCGCGAGGGCGACACGTGGGTGCTCGACGGCGCCAAGCGCTGGATCGGCAACGCCACCTTCGCCGACCTGACCGTGGTCTGGGCGAAGGACGAGGCCGACGGCCAGGTGAAGGGCTTCGTGGTGGAGAAGGGCACGCCCGGCTTCGAAGCCACCAAGATCGAGAACAAGATCGCCCTCCGTACGGTCCAGAACGCGGACATCACGCTGACCGGTTGCCGCGTCCCCGAGGCCAACCGGCTGGCCGGGGCCCGCGGTTTCCGCGACACGTCCACGATCCTGCGGCAGACCAGGGGCGGGGTGGCCTGGCAGGCGGTGGGCTGCATGATGGGCGCCTACGAGCGGGCCCTGGAGTACGCCGGGGAGCGCGAGCAGTTCGGCCGCCCGATCGCGGCGTTCCAGCTCGTCCAGGACCTGCTGGTGCGGATGCTGGGCAACGTCACGAGCTCGCTCGGCATGGTGGTGCGGCTGGCGCAGTTGCAGGACGCGGGCGTCTACCGCGACGAGCACTCGGCCATGGCCAAGGCGTACTGCACGGCCCGGATGCGCGAGGCGGTCGGCTGGGGCCGGGAGATCATGGCCGGCAACGGGATCGTGCTCGACTACGGCATGGGCCGGTTCGTGGCCGACTCCGAGGCCATCTACTCGTACGAGGGGACGCGCGAGATCAACAGCCTGATCGTCGGCCGGGCGATCACCGGCCACGGCGCGTTCGTCTGACGGCCCAAGGACCGGGATCAGTTGAGCTGCCAGATGGCCAGGTTGAGCGCGCCGGCGTAGGTCACCCAGACCAGATAGGGCGCCATCAGCAGCGCCGCCGCCCGCTTGACCGGCCACATCAGCACGATGGTCGCCACGATGGCGATCCACAGCAGGCACAGCTCGGCGAAGGCCACGCCGTACCAGCCCGCGGCGAAGAACAACGGGGTCCACGCGGCGTTGAGCACGAGCTGCACCGCGTACGCGGTCAGCGCCCGCGACCAGCCGCGCGCCGTCCAGGCGAGCCAGCCCGCCACGGCGATCATGATGTACAGCACCGTCCAGACGGGCCCGAACAGCCACTGCGGCGGCGCCCAGGCGGGACGCTCCAGTGCCAGATACTCGGCCCCGGCGCCGGACGCGGCCAGCGACCCGATGACGGCGACCAGGGCCACGGCCACCAGGAAGACCGGCAGCGCGACCCAGCGGCGGGATTCGGTGGTGACGACCATGCGCTTCCCGTGCCCTGTGAACCGGCCGGTAACCCGTTCACGGGCGGAGGTGGAACGGGAGGAGGCAGACGACCACGTCCGACCGCTCCCGCAGGGCGGCGGCCAGCAGGAGGCCGCGCTGGTTGTGCAGGAACCGGTAGCGGAAGTGCCGGGGTTCCAGGATGGGGATGAGGACGACGGTCCAGCTCCCCGACTCGTCCACCTGGCGGATGTAGTCCAGCAGCGGGTGGATCACCGTGCGGGCGGGGTTGACGATGACCTCCAGCGGGACTCCGGGATCCCACCGGTCCCAGGCTTCGTGCAGCGCGCGCCGTGACTCCTCGGTGAAGCAGACCGACACGAGCACGATCTCCCCGCCGAGGGCCATGGCGGCGCTCACGCTCCGCTGCGTCGCGGCGTCGATCCCGCCGACGGGGATGATGATCTTCTTGCCGGGACGGTCGGCGGCGGGCGGCCGCGCGGGCCTGGCCGGCACGGCGCCGATCTCCAGCTCGGCCGCCACCTCTCCGTAGTAACGCTCGATCCGGGCGAACAGGAGGATGAGCAAGGGGATGACGATGGCGACCGCCCAGGCGCCCTCGGTGAACTTCGACACCAGCAGCACGAGGGCCGCCACGCAGGTGAGCACCGCCCCGGTCCCGTTGAGCAGCATGTCGCGGCGCCAGCGGGGCGGGCGCAGCCGGTGCCAGTGCTTGACCATGCCGCCCTGGCTCATGGTGAAACCGATGAAGACGCCGATGGCGAACATGGGGATGAGCCGCTGGGGGTCGCCGTCCACCGCGATCAGCAGGATGGCGGCCAGCAGGCCCGCCACCGCGACGCCGTACCGGTAGACGGGCCGTTCGGTGCGCAGCGCGAACAGCGAGGGCAGCCGCCTGTCCTTGGCCAGCAGACTCAGCAGCACCGGCAGGCCGCCGAAGCTGGTGTTGGCGGCCAGGCCCAGGCCGAGGGCGACCACGATGTTGGTGCCGTAGAACGCCCAGCCGGTCCCGTACGAGCCGGCCACGAGCTGGGCCAGGATGGTCACGCCCTCGCGGGGCACCACGTGGTCCCTGCGGATGAGCACGGCCAGGCCGATGAGCATGGTGGCGAGCAGCGCGCCGAGCATCAGTTCGGTGTGCTGGGCGCGCTTGACGCGGGGCTTGCGGAACATGGGCACGCCGTTGGCGATGGCCTCGATCCCGGTCAGCGAGGAGCATCCGGAGGAGAAGGCCCGCAGGATGAGCATCACGGTCAGCGCCTCGGTGGCGACGATCTGCTCCGTCGTCCCCACGGTGGCGGCGGGCCCGGACCGCGCCAGGCCGACCGCCACGACGCCGAGGACGGACACCACGAACAGGCTCATGGGCAGCATGAGGAACCGCGCGCTGTCGGACACCCCGAACAGGTTGATGACCGTCAGCAGCAGCACCCCGGCCAGGCAGGTCTCCACCAGGTACGGTCGCAGGACGGGGAACGCCGAGGCCAGGTTGGCGGCCGCGGCGGCGAGGCTGACCGCGATGGTCAGCACGTAGTCCACCACCAGGGCCGCGGCGGCCAGCAGGCCCGCCCGGCGGCCCAGCTCCGCCTTCGCGACCCCGTACGACCCGCCGCCGTCGGGGTGGGCGGCGATGACCTGCCTGTAGGAGAACACGAGGATCAGCAGCAGGACCGCGATGGCGATCGTGATCGGCAGCGTCAGCGCCACGGCGGCGGCCCCGGCCCCGGCCAGGACGAGCGCCGCGGCCTCCGGCCCGTAGGCGACCGAGCTGAGGGCGTCCAGCGACAGCGCCGACAGTCCTTGCAGGCTGGTCAGGTGCCGCTTGTCGCCCTCACCGTGGCGGAGTTGCAGCCGCCGCCCGCTGAGCGGCGACCGTCTGGTCTTGGCCGGGTCCTGCTGGTAGGGGACCGTCGTCATGTCGCACGCGCTTCCACTCCCTGGATCTCCCCCGGGGTCGTCGCCGGGCAGGCCAACGGCCGGTCAAAACGCGGTCCTGACCGGGGCCGCGGACGACGGCGATCCGGTCAGGGAAGACCTGACCGGATCGCCGGAGGAATGACGGGTGCGGAGAACGTGCTCAGGCGGCCTTGTACTCGGGGTAGCCGTAGCCGGCCACGTGGGACACGGGCCGGATGCGCTCCTCGACCTTGCCGTTGCCGGTGTTGCCCTCGATCGTGGTGATCGTGCCGTCGCCGTTGTCCTTCTTCACCAGGCCGACGTGGTCGACGGCGCTGATGTTCTTGC
>NZ_BAABFD010000041.1:0-29433 GCF_039540635.1 Nonomuraea ferruginea
ATTGGGCGGGGTGGCGCGGGGGCTGGGGTTGCGGGCGGGGGTGGTGGTCGGGGTGGGTGCTGGTTCGTCGCGGGACCGCGAGGAGGCGGCGGCGGTGCTGGGGGCGGCGGGCGGGGTGCTGACCTCGTCGGCCGCGCTGATCGGCGACTGCCAGGCGGCGAGCGGGGCGATGAACATCGCCATGGCCGCGCTGGCCGTCCGCGACGGGATCGCGCCCGCGCTCACCGGGCTCGCCCGGCCGGTCGCCGGGGACCTCGGCCGGTATCTGACCGATCCCGTGCTGCCGGGGCCGGTGGAGCAGGCGCTCGCGCTCACCGCCGCCCCCGGGTCGGTGTCGGGCGCCGTTCTGCTGGGGGCGGTATGAGCACACCGCCCTTCGACGTGGCCGAGACCGACCGGCTGCTGACGACGACGCGGTCCGTGCGCCGCCGGCTCGACCTCGACCGGCCGGTGCCGCCCGAGATCGTACGGGAGGCGCTGGAGGTCGCGGTGCAGGCGCCGACGGCCAACAACCACCAGAACTGGCGCTGGCTGGTGATCACCGAACCGGCGGTGAAGGCGAAGCTGGCGGAGATGATCCGCTCCTCCTGGACCTTCCACCGCAACGACATCTGGACCAACGCCGGCCGCCGCCGCAACGACGCCCGCGCCAAGCGCAACTACGCCTCCGCGCTCGCGCTCACCGAGACGCTCGAAGCGGTGCCGGTCCTCGTCATCCCGTGCGTGCTCGGCCGACCGCCGGACATCGCGGCCATCAACGAGGCGTGGCGGGTGCGGATGGCGGACAAGGTCGCGGAGGACCCCGGCCACCTGGTGCGGCACGGCGAGACCAGGGCCAGCATCTTCTACGGCTCCATCTTCCCGGCCATCTGGTCCTTCCAGCTCGCGCTGCGCAGCAGGGGCCTCGGCAGCACCATCACCTGCCTGCACGTCCCCCACGAACGGGAGGTCGGGCGCCTGCTCGGCATCCCGTCGGGGGTCACGCAGGTGTGCATGATCCCGGTCGCCTACACCCTGGGAACCGACTTTCGCCCGGCTGAGCGCTACAGCGCGGAGGAACGCACCTACTGGGAGAGGTGGGGGAGTTGACACACGTGTCCGAGCAGCCCGACGTCGTCATCGTGGGCGGCGGCATCGCCGGAGCATCCGCGGCCTGCAAGCTGGCGGCGGGCGGCCTGTCCGTGGTGGTGCTGGAGAAGCAGGAGGCCTACAAGGACCTGGTGCGCGGCGAGTGGCTGGCGCCGTGGGGTATCAGGGAGGCCCGCCGCCTGGGCGTGGAGGACTGCTTCTGGGACGGCGGCGGCTGGGAGATCCGCGAGTGGATGACCTGGGACGAGGCGGTCGCCGACGACGAGGTCGAAGCCGTGGACATGACCGGATTCATCCCCGGCTTCGGCGGCCCGATGGCCTTCCCGCACCACGCCGTGTGCGAGCTGATGTCGGAGCAGGCCGTGGCCGCCGGCGCCCGGCTGGAGATGGCGGCCGCCAAGATCACGGTCAGGCCGGGGCCGCGCCCGGTCGTCTCGTACGGCACGCCGCTGGGCCCGCGCGAGCTGCGCCCCCGGATCGTGCTCGGCGCGACCGGCCGGGGCTGCACGGTCGGCCGCCAGGTGGGCATCACGATGCGCAACTCCATGCACCACTGGGGCGGCGGCATGATGGTCGAGGGCATGGACGGCTGGCCGCCCGACGTGCAGGCCATGGGCACCGAGGGCGACGTCATGTTCATGGTCTTCCCGCAGGGTTACGGCCGGGCCCGCCTCTATCTCAACTTCCCCACCGTGAACAAGCACCGCTACCGGGGGCCCGGCGGCGTGGACCGGTTCCTGGCCGCGTACGAGCTCAAGTGCCTGCCCGACCACGGCAAGGCGGTGACCGCGGCCACGCCCGCCGGGCCGCTGTCGGTGTGGCCTTCGGTGTCCAGCGTCCCCGAGGGGCCGCCGCTGACCGAGGGCGTGGTGCTGATCGGCGACGAGGCCGGCAACGCCGACACCGTGCTCGGCACCGGCCTGTCCTGCGCGCTGCGCGACTCCAGGACCGTCTGCGACATCCTGCTCGGCTCGGCCGACTGGTCGCCTGCCGCCTTCGCGCCGTACGTCGAGGAGCGGGAGTTCCGCCTGGAGCGGCTGGACTTCGGCGCCTCCATCATCAGCAGGCTGCACGTCGAGTTCGGGCCCGCCGCCGTCGAGCGCAGGCGCCGGGTGCGCCGGCTGATGGCCAGGAACTTCGCCGCGCAGGTGACGGGACTGCTCAACATGGTCGCCCCCGAAGAGGTGCCCGAGTTCGGCTTCAGCGAGTTCTTCGCTGAGCGGTTGTTCAGGGAGACGGCATGATGGAGAAGAAGACGGTCCACGTCAACGGCGTCGACCTCGCCTACGTCGACGAGGGCGAGGGCCCTCCTGTCGTGCTGCTGCACGGCTTCCCCGATTCCTCCTACCTGTGGCGCAACCAGATCCCCGCGCTGGTCGAAGGCGGCTTCCGGGTCATCGCGCCCGACCTGCGCGGCTTCGGCGACTCCGGCAAGCCGCAGGAGGTCGAGGCGTACGGCATGCAGACCATCGTCAACGACGTCGTGGCGCTGACGATGGAGCTCGGCGTGAGACGGCCGCACCTCGTCGGCCACGACTGGGGCGCCGCCATCGCCTGGATGTACGCCTTCCTCATGCCGCGCAGGATCGACCACCTGGTGGCCCTGTCGGTCGGTCACCCCGGCGTCTTCGCCACGCCGTCGATCGAGCAGCGGGCGGCCTCCTGGTACATGCTCTTCTACCAGTTCCCCGGCGTGAGCGAGGAGCTGCTGCGCCGCAACGGCTGGCGGCTGTTCAAGGAGATCATGGGCAGGGACGGCGACCACGACCGCTACCTGCGCGACCTGGCCAGGCCGGGCGCGCTGACCGCCGGGCTCAACTGGTACCGCGCCAACCGCTCGCCCGCCTCCGAGCTGCGGATCACCCGCCGCTTCCCGCCGGTGCTCGCGCCGGCCCTGGGCATCTGGGGCGCGGGCGACAAGGCGCTGCTGGAGGAGGGCATGGCCGCCTCCGGCAAGTTCGTCAAGGGGCCCTGGCGCTACGAACGGATCGAGGACGCCGGGCACTGGCTGCCCCTCGACGCCCCCGACCAGGTCAACAAGCTGCTGCTCGGCTTCCTCGGTACCGAGCGGCCGGCCCACGAGGAGCGCCGGCCGCGCCGCCGCCTGTGAATGGAGCTCACTTCATGTTCGGCTATCTCTTCCCCGGCCAGGGCACCGTACGGGTCGGCATGGGGGCGTGGCTGCGCCGCAGGCCGGTGGCCCGCGACCGGCTGGACGAGGTCGACGCGCTGCTGTCGCGGCCGATCTCGCCGCTGTGCGCGCGCGGCCCGCTCGACCGGCTGGTGTCGACCGAGCACGCCCAGGTGGCGGTGACCGCCTGCAACCTCGCCGCCCTGGCCGTGCTGACGGAAGAGGGGTACGAGCCCGCGGTCGTGGCCGGGCACAGCGTGGGCGAGCTGACCGCTCTGCACGCGGCGGGCGTGCTCGACCTGGCCGGGACCGTACGCCTGGTGGAGACGCGCGCCCGGCTCATGGCCGGTGCCGGGCGGATCGCGGGCGGTATGCGCGCGGTGATGGGGCTGTCCGCGGAGCGGGTGGAGGAGCTGGCGTCGGCGGCCGCGGCGCCGGGGGAGCCCGTCGTGGTGGGACTGGAGAACGCGCCCGGTCATGTGGTCGTCTCCGGTGCGGTCCCGGCTCTGGACCGGCTGGAGAAGCTCGCCACCGACGCCACCAAGATCGTGCCGCTCAAGGTGGGGGGCGCCTACCACTCCCCGCTCATGGCCGGCGCGGTGCCCGGCTGGGCGGCGGCGGTGGACGCGGCCCCGATGCGGGAGCCCCGCGTCCCCGTCGTGCCGAACGTCACCGGCGAGCCCACCACGGACCTCGGCGCGCTCCGCCGGGCGCTGGTGGCGCAGCTCACCGGCAGGGTCTTGTGGACCCGTACGGTCGGCGCGGTCGACGCGGTCGCGCCCGGGGTGGAGGTCGGCGACAGCAAGGTCCTGGCCGGGCTGTCCCGCCGGGCAGGGGCGCGCTGCCTGAGCATGGCCGATCCCGGCACCCTGCGCCGCCTGGCCAGGGAGGTGGCGGCGTGAAGCGCTGGGGCGGCGCGGCGGTCGGCTACGCCGGGCTCAGGCGGCCGGTGGAGCTGCTCGACGGGATGCGGGTCGAGGACGTCTTCACCTCCGCCGAGCGGGTGCGGTCGTCGGGGCGCACCCTGGACCACTGGGCCGGGCGGCTGGCCGGCAAGCGGGCGGTGCTGCGGCTCCTCGGCCTGCCGCCGACCGCGACCCACCTCGGCCAGGTCGAGATCCTGCCCCTGCCCACCCCGGCCTGCCAGGCCGGCGCGACCTGCCTGGACGGCCACCCCCCGGCCGTCCACCTGCACGCCGACCTTGCCCGGCGGACCGACCCCCGCGGCATCCGCGTCTCCATCAGCCACACCGGCAGCCACGCCCTGGCCGTCGCCCTCTCCTCCCCCCACCTCCCGGAGGACGACCGCCGCGTGGTGCGCGGCTCGACGGAGCGGGGTGGAGCGGAGGAGGACCGCCGGGGTGGGGTGGTGGAGGGCGTCGTGCCTTTCTCCTCCCGCCTTCTGGAGTGGGGAGGGGCGCGTGGGTGACGTGGAGGTGCGGAAGGTCGTGGAGGCGCAGCTGGCGGCCTGGAGCGCGGGGGATCCGGCGGCGGTGGCGGCCACGGTGGCGTCCTATGCCGATCCCGACTCGGGGGGCGTGCTGAGCGGTGACGGGCTGGCCGGGTACGCGGCGCGGGTGCTGGGGCGGTTCGCCGGTCAGCGGTTCCTCGTGGAGCGGATGGTGGGCGGGGAGGACGAGGTCGCCGTCTTCTGGACGTTGCGGGCCGATCATCGCGGGGCGTACCTGGGGATGCCGGCGACGAACGGGACCGTCACGGTGTCCGGCACCGACCTGGTGACGCTCGACCACGACGGCGCGCACGTCCGCAGGAGCTACGACAGGCTCGCGCTCGCCGAGGCGCTCGGTTACGCGGCGCGATTCGTACCGGCCGCTGACGAGACCCGCCAGTACGGCATGAGCGCCAGGGTTCCCACGGGCCGCACCGAGCGCCCCGGCGCGCTGGTGCTGACCTGGCTGGAGATCCGCGACGACGCGGAGGCCGCCGACGTGGACCTGCTCAGCGTGGAGATCGTCAAGTCGCTGCGGGCGTCGCGCGGCTTCCTCGGGGCGGCCACCTTCGACGCCGGCGACCGCAAGTTCACGCTGAGCGCCTTCGACCGGCCGGAGTCGCTGCGCGCGGTGCACGCCCGGCCGCACCAGCGGGCCATGCGCCGCTTCTTCAGGAGCGGCCTGTGCACCCGCGTGCACACCAGCGTCTGGTACCCCGCCTCCGCGCGGGACTACGCCCGCTGCCCAAGCTGCGCCGCCGTCGTCGCGACCCGCGAAGGCGCGGCGTGCGCGTGCGGGTGGACCCCGGAGGACGCCGCCACGCTGTGATGCCCGAGCCCCCTGCGAACCATGTGGAGACGGAAGTGACCGGAGCCTCGATGATGGACTTCACCGCCGAGCACCGGCTCGGCGACAGCCCCAGGCCCGCCGTGGTGTTCATGTCCGCGCTGTTCGCGGGAGGCTGGATCTGGGAGCACCCCTACCGCCACCTGGAGCGGGCCGGCCTGCCGGTGCTGCGTACGAACGAGGCTATCTGCGCGCTCGACCGCCGGGTCGCCGGCTCGATCGAGCGGCTCGGCGACGCACTGCTGCGCGCCTGCGACGAGGCGGGGGCCGGCGAGATCATCCTGTGCGCCAACTCGCTGGGCGGCCTGGTCGCCATCGACCTGGCGGGCCGCCGCCCCGACCGGGTGCTCGGCATCGTGGTCAGCGGCGCGCCCGGCCTCACCGCCGACCCTGACGTCGGCCTCAGCTTCGACCGGCGGGGGAGCGTGCGGCCGTTCGGCGACGAGTTCGGCGAGCGCATGGTGGCCGCGCTGTTCCACGGCGGGCGCAGCCTGTTCTCCGACGACCGCATGGCGGAGGTCGGCGACATGCTGCGGCGGCCCGAGTCCATGGTGAGCATGGCCCGCAGCCTCAAGGCCACCCGCGGGTACCGGGTGCGGGCGGCGCTGGACCGCGTGTCCTGCCCGGCCATGTACCTCTGGGGCAGGCACGACAGGATGACGCCCGTGGATCCGTGGCTGGAGGTGCTGGCCGGCTACCCGGGCAACGAGATCCTGCTCGTGGAGGACTGCGGGCACATCCCGATGGTCGAGCGCGCCGACGAGTACACCGCCGCGCTGATGCCCTTCGCGGACCGCTGTTCCGGGGCGTTGGCGTGAGCGCCGGCGCCGCCCTCATGGGCGTGGACATCGTGGAGGTCGACCGGATCGCCCGCGCGGCCCGCCGGGGCGGGGACGTGTTCGCCCGCCGGCTCACCACCGCCGCCGAGCGCGCGCTGGGGCCCGGACCGGCCGCGTTCTCCGTCAAGGAGAGCCTCATCAAGGCCGTGGGCAGCCGGCCTCCCGGGTTCACCTGGCACGACTTCGAGGCCGAGGCCCGCCCGCCGTCCGGCTGGAGCGCCTCCCTGCTGGAGGAGGCGGCCGGCGAACTGGCCGCCTCGACCGGGCTGCGGCTGACCGGAGGCGCGGCGTACACGGTCCGGGGCGCGAGCGGCCGGGCCGCCCTGGCGCGGCTGCGCCCAGCCCCGGACGGCGCGGGCCGAACCCTCGCCGGGACCGCGGCGGGTGCGGCCCGACGGCGGAGCGGCGACGGCGGGATCGTGGCCGGGGCCGCCCGCTGGGGGAGCGGCGACGGCCTGTTCGTATCGCTGGCGATCGTGTTCGTGGACGGGAGCGTGGGATGACGCGGACGATGACGGTACGGCCCGGGGAGTCGATCCAGCGGGCGCTGGACGAGGCGGGCCCGGGGGCGCGGATCTCGCTGGCGGAGGGCGTCCACCGGCAGCACGTGTGGATCAGGCACCCGGGGGTGACCCTGACCGGGGCCGGGGCCGGCCGGACCGTGCTGGCGCCCGGCGAGGGCGGGCCGGTCGGCGTGCCCAGGTTGCACGACGCGGGCGACGACGTGGTCAGCGGCGTGACCGTGCACGGCGAGGGCGTCGCCGACGTGCGGGTGGAGAAGCTGTCCGTGCGCGGCTTCTCCGGGGCGGGGATCTACGCCCACACCGTCTCCGGCGTGACCGTCCACGAGGTGACCGCCGAGGACAACGCCGTGTGGGGCGTCTACCTGCGCGAGTCGAGCGGCTGCGCGGTGACCGGCTGCCGGGCCTCGGGCAGCCAGTACGGCGGCGTCGCCCTCAGCTTCTGCCCCCGCTCCGGCGCGCTGCTCGACGGCAACGAGACCTTCGCCAACGCCTTCGGCATCTTCGTCGACAACTCCTCCGGCGCGCGGGTGGTGCGCAACTCCTGCCACGGCAACGCGATCGGCGTGCTGCTGCTCAACCAGGTCTACGAGGGCGAGCCGGAGGGAGGCGTGCGCGACTGCCTGGTCGCCGGCAACGACCTGTACGGCAACGACCTGGCCGCCGGCGTGGAGCCGGACGGCCTCGGCGCGGCGGGGCCGCCGATCTCCGGCGTCGGCCTGGCGCTGATCGGCACCCACCGGGTCAGCGTCGTCGACAACCACATCCACGACAACCACCCCAGCGGGGAGTCCGTGATGGGGGCGGGTTTCGTGATGGGCTCCTCCAAGGAGTGGGGCGGCGACGACGCCCTGGACAACCACGTGCTGTGGAACCGGATCACCGGCAACAGCCCGCTCGACCACCAGCTCGGCACCGACCTGGCGCGGCAGGTGTTCGCCGGGAACGTCGCCGACAAGGGCGAGCCGCCCGGGCTGACCGCCGCCGAGGGCTGGGGCCCGCGGTGACGGCCACGCTGGCCTGCGAGGGCCTGCGCAAGAGGTACGGGGACGTGACGGCGGTCGAGGACGTCGGCTTCTCGATAGCGCCGGGCCAGGCCTACGGCCTGCTCGGCCCGAACGGCGCCGGCAAGACCACGACGATCTCCATGCTCGTCGGCCTGCTGCGCCCCGACGCCGGCACCGTCCTGGTCGGCGGCACGGACCTGGCGGCCGACCCGAGGCGCGCCAAGGCGAGGATCGGCTACGTCCCGCAGGAGATCGCCCTGTACCCGGAGCTGACCGGCCGCGAGAACCTGCGCTTCTTCGGCAGGCTGTTCGGCCTGGCCCGGCGCGGGCTCGCCGCCCGGATCGAGGAGGTGCTCGACCTGATCGGGCTGTCCGACCGGGCCGACGGCAGGCTGGACACCTACTCCGGCGGGATGCGGCGGCGGATCAACATCGGCGCCGCCCTCCTGCACCGCCCCGACGTGCTGATCCTGGACGAGCCGACCGTGGGGGTGGACCCGCAGAGCCGCAAGGCGATCCTCGACGGCCTGGAACTCCTGGTCGGCGACGGCATGTCGCTGCTCTACACCTCCCACTACATGGAGGAGGTCGAGCGGGTCTGCGACCGGGTGGCGATCATCGACCACGGCCGGATCATCGCCGAGGGCACCAGGCGCGAGCTGATCGCCATGGTCGGCAGCGCCGACAAGATCGAGTTGGTGCTCGACGGGGACGTGGAGGCGGCCTACGCCAAGCTCCGCACCGTCGAAGGCGTCATCGAGGCGGCCAGGACCGGCGCCGAGTCCGTACGGCTGATCGCCGAGGGCGGCAGATACCTGCTGCCCGCGCTGATCTCCGCCGTGGAGGGCAGCGCCACCGTCACCGCCACCCAGGTCATCGAGCCCGACCTCGAGGCGACCTTCCTGCACCTCACCGGCACCTCCTTACGGGACTGACCATGTGGCGGGCGATGCTCACGGTGAGCGCACTCGAACTGCGCACCCGGCTGCGCGACGGCACCGCGATCGTCATCGCGGTGATCGTGCCGGTGACGCTGGCCACCCTGTTCGGCCTGGCGCTCGGCGGCGACGATCCGCCGCTGCGCGCCACCGTCGGCTTCGTGGACCTGGACCGCGGCGAGTTCCCCGCCTCCGTGCGCCGCGAGGTGCTGGCCTCGGAGGAGCTGAAGGGGGCGGTGACCCTGCGCGACCTGCCCGGCGAGGAGCAGGCGCGGCGGGCGCTGGACGCCGGGGAGATCGGCTCGGCCATCGTGTTCCCCGCCGGGTTCAGCCAGAGCGTGGGGGCCGGGCGCGGCGGCGACGTCGCGGTGCTCACCTCGCCGGAGTCGCCGCTGGCCGGGGTGGTCGCGGGCGCCGTCGTGGACCGGATCTCGGCGGTGGTGGACGCCAGGACCCTCGCCGTGCACGCGGTCCTGCTCGCCGGAGTGCCCGGCGAGCGGGTCAAGGAGCTGGTGGAGCGGAACGGGGCCGCGGGTCCCGCGCTCACCCTGGCCGAGGACCCGCTCTCCGGCGGCAAGGTGGACCTGTCGGTCTACTACGGCTCCGGCATGGCGGCGCTGTTCGCCTTCTTCGTGGTGGGCGCCTCGTTCCGCGGCCTGCTGACCGAGCGCAAGCTCGGCACCCTCGACCGGATACGAGCCGGTCCGGTCGCGGCGTGGGTGCCGGTCGCCGGCAAGGGGGTCGTCGGGTTCGGGCTGGGCGTGGTCAGCGTCTGCGTCTGCTGGGCCTCCTCCACGCTCATCTTCGGCACCACCTGGGGGGATCCGGTCGCGGTGTTCGCGGTGCTGGTCGCGCACGTGCTGGCCGCCGCCGCGATCACCATGCTGGTGGCCAGCCGGGTGCGGACCGACGCGCAGGCCGACGGGGTGATCATGGTCGTCTCGTTCGTGGCGGCGTTCTTCGGCGGCAGCCTGGTCCCGCTCTACGACCTTCCCGAGCCGCTGCGCGCGGTGGCGCTGCTCACCCCGAACGGCTGGACCTCCACGGCGCTGACCGAGCTGGCGGGCGCGGGCGCGGCGGGTTCCGTCGGCGCGGTGGCCGGCCCGATCGGCGTGCTGTGCGCCATCGCGCTGGCGGCGGGCGGGACGGCCGTCGCCGGCTTCAGGAAGGGACTGCTGCTATGAGCGGACGCCCGCGGCCGGTGGCGGCGCTCGTGGCCGCCAACCTGCGACGCCTCACGCGTGACCGGGTCGGCCTGTTCTTCATGGTGATCATGCCGTTCGTGTCCATCGCGTTCGTCGGGATGGCGCTCGGCGGCGGCACCGCCGGCTCCGACCGGCTGCCCGTCGGCGTCGTCGCCGAGGGCTCGGACCCGGTCACCACCGCCGTGCTGGCCGAGCTGCGCCGCCATCCGGACCTGACGGTGATCCCCATGGACGACGCCGCCGACCTGCGCTCCGGCGTACGGGAGGGATCGCTGGCGGCGGGCCTGGTCGTCCCCTCCGGCTCGACCCGGCTGGAGCTGGTCATGACCGGGACCAACGGCAGCGGGATGGCCGCCCGCGGCGCGGTGGACGTCTCGGTGAGCCGGGTGGCCGCCGTGCTGGAGGCCACCAGGGCGGCGACCGTCGCGGGCGCCACCGAGAGCGAGGCCGCCGAGTACGTGCGGCAGGCCCAGGCCGAGGCCGGCCGGGTCTCGGTGAACGACTCCGCCACGACCGGCGGCGACCCGCGCGGCTTCGCCTACACCGCCCCGGCCAACCTGCTGCTGTTCACCTTCATCAACTCCATGGCCGTCGCCGCGGCGCTGGTGGAGAGCCGCAGGCTGGGCATGCTGCAGCGGGCGCTCACCGCCCCCGTGCGGCAGCGGTCGGTGCTGTTCGGCGAGGCGGTGAGCAGGTTCCTGGTGGCCGCCGCCCAGGCCGTGCTGATCATGGTGGTGAGCTCGCTGGCGTTCGGCGTCTCGTGGGGCGACCCGCTCGCCGTGGCCGTCGTCGTGGGCGTGTTCTCGCTGGTCGCCACCGGCGCCGCGATCCTGGTGGGCACGCTGCTGCGCTCGCCCGACCAGGCACCCGCGATCGGCCCGCCGCTCGGCGTCGTGCTGGGCATGCTGGGCGGCTGCCTGTGGCCGCGCGAGGCCTCGGGCGAGGTCATCAACGCCATCGGCCACGCCTTCCCGCACGCCTGGGGCATGGACGCGCTGCTCACGCTCACCCGGCCGGGCACCGGGCTCGGCGCGGTCCTGACCGAGGTGGCCGTGCTCGCCGGGATGGCCGTCCTGCTGCTGGGCGGCTCCCTGATCCTGTTCGACCGGCGCACCCGGGTCACCTGAACGCCGGGAGGGGATGGTTCGCATGAAGGGGATACTGCTCGCCGGGGGGCGCGGCACGCGGCTGCTGCCCGCGACGCTGGCGGTCTCCAAGCAACTCCTGCCCGTCAACGACAAGCCGCTCGTCTACTTCCCGCTGTCGGTGCTGATGCTGGCCGGGATCCGCGACATCCTGCTGATCTCCACGCCGCAGGACCTGCCGCAGGTCCGCCGGCTCCTCGGCGACGGCTCCCGGCTCGGCCTCCGCCTCACCTACGCCGAGCAGGCGGAGCCCAACGGGATCGCCGAGGCGCTCGTGCTCGGCGCCGACCACCTGGGCGGCGAGCCGGTCGCGCTCATCCTGGGCGACAACGTCTTCCACGGCTACAACTTCCAGGAGCTGCTGCGCGAGGAGTGCCGCGCCGTCGACGGCTGCGTGCTGTTCGGCTACCCGGTGCACGACCCGCACAGGTACGGGATCGCCGAGACCGACGCCGGCGGCCGGCTGCTGTCCATCGAGGAGAAGCCGGAGCGGCCCAGGTCCAACCGGGCGATCGTCGGCCTCTACCTCTACGACGGCGATGTCGTGGACATCGCCAAGAACCTCACCCCGTCGGCGCGCGGCGAGCTGGAGATCACCGACGTCAACCGCGCCTACCTGGAACAGGGGAGGGCGAAGCTGGTCGACCTAGGCCGCGGCTTCGCCTGGCTCGACGCCGGGACCCCCGACTCGCTGCTGCAGGCGGGCCAGTACGTCCAGCTACTGGAACGCCGGCAGGGAGTGCGCATCGCGTGCCTGGAGGAGATCGCTCTCCGTATGGGCTACATCGACGCCGAGGCCTGTCATCGGCTCGGCGTCGAACTCGAGAAGTCCACCTACGGCCAGTACGTCATCTCGGTGGCCGAGCAGTTCATGAACAGGTGAGAGGAAGACCGATCGATGAGTGTGACGACATTGTTCCCGGGCAGATCGCCCGCCTTCGGCGATCTGGTGACCGACGTGTACCGCTACGCCTCCCGCAAGGGCGTGATCGAGGCCGTCGAGGTGGCCGCGGAAGATCTCGGCTTGACCGTCCGCGACGTGCGCGAGGCGGTGGCGAACCTGGTGGAGAGCCGGCTGCTCAGGGTCGACGACAGCGAGGGCGTACGGTTCGTGCCGGTGGACCCCGAGCTGGCCGCCGCCTCCCTGGTTTCCTCGGTGGAGCGGGAGATCTACCAGCGCCGCGAGCTGATCGACCAGATCCGCGAGCGGATGGGGGCGTTGCAGTCGGAGTACGCCGGCGCCGGCCGAGGTTCGGCGGCCGGCGCGGTGGAGTATCTCGTGGGGGCCATGGAGGTGCGCGGCTTCCTGAAGACGGCCGGCGACGCCTGCCGCGACGAGGTGCTGGCGATGCAGGCCGGTGGCGGCGACGTCGAGGACCTGTCACAGATGTATCTGACGCTGCTGGCCAGAGGGGTGACGGTGCGCCTCATCTGCCAGCACCGCAACCGGGCCGACGTGTCCACCCGGATGCTCCTGAAGCGGCTGACGGACGCCGGCGCGGCGGTCTTCACCGTCAGCCACGTCCCCAGGTCGGCGGTCGTCTTCGACCGGGCGCTGGTCGTCATGTTCGGCGTGGAGGACGACGGGGAGGCGAGCGTCGCCCGGGTGCACAACCACGGCATCGCGCAGTTCCTGCTGGACCTCTTCAACCACCTGTGGGAGACCGCCACCCCGCTGGAGGGCGTCGAGGTCGGCTACGCCAACGTGGCCGACGACCTGCAGCAGGCCATCGCGGCGCTGATGGCCAAGGGCTACACCGACGAGGTCGTGGCCAGGAAGCTCGGCATGTCGGTGCGCAGCTGCCGCAGGCACATCGCCTCGCTGATGCGCGACCTGGACGCGACCAGCAGGTTCCAGGCCGGGGTGCAGGCCGCCAGGAGATACCTCGGGGCCGCCGGTTGACGTCCCGTCCGCCGCGTTCCCGGGAACGCGGCGGACGGACGGTCTCTTCCTATCTGCGGGGCCCGTCCAGTGCCACGACCACGTCGGCGAGCGCGCGGGCCCGCTCCAGGACCAGTTCGAGGCCCCGTACGAGGTCCTCGGCGGGCAGCCGGGAATCCAGGCAGATCCGCACGGAGCTGTTGGCGTCCTCCGCGTCCAGGCCGATGGCCGTCAGGACGTGGGACGGCTCCTGGGAGCCGGAGTTGCACGCCGAACCGGTCGACAGCGCCACCGAGCGCAGGCTCGACACCAGGCTCTCGCCGCGCACGCCGGGCAGCACGACGTTCAGCACGTGCGGCACGCCGCCGTCCGGGTCGCCGTTCACGCGGACGCCGGGGAAGCCGGTCATGAGCATCTCCAGCGCGGTCGCGCGCAGCTCGCGCACCCGCCGCGTCCCGGCGGCCATCCCGGCCGACGCCAGCTCGCACGCCTTGCCCATGCCCACCACGAGGTGGGTCGGGATCGTGCCGCTGCGCAGTGCGTACTGCCCGCCGCCGAACAGCACGGGCCGCAGCCGGTGCCGGATCTCCGGGCGCACGTACAGGGCGCCGACGCCCTTGGGACCGCGGATCTTGTGCCCTGACATCGACATGGTGTCGATCCCGGCCTCCCGGACGTCGACCGGGATCCGGCCCGCCGCCTGAGCGCCGTCCACGTGCAGCATGGCGCCGGCCTCGTGGCAGAGCGCGGCCATCGAGCGGACGGGCTGGACGGTGCCGATCTCGCTGTTGACCCAGGAGGCGGTGGCCACCCGGGAGAACGGGTCGAGCAGGCCCGCCAGGTGGCCGAGGTCGACCCGGCCGTCCGGGCGCACCCGCATCGTCCTGACGTCCAGGCCGCGGCCGGCCAGCGCGCGGCCGATCGACAGCGAGGACTTGTGGTCGGTGGGGCAGACGGCGGCGTTGACCGGGGCGCGGTCCTCGTGGCCGAACATGCCGAGCAGCGCGAGGTTGTTGCTCTCGGTCGCGCCGGAGGTGAACACGAGGTCCGCGGGGTCCGCGCCGATGAGCCGGGCCACCGACTCGGTGGCGCCGTCCACGGCCCGCCGGGCGCGCTTGCCCAGCAGGTGCGGGGACGACGGGTTGCCGAAGTCCTCCCGCAGGAAGGGCAGCATCGCGTCGACCACCTCGTCGTCGACACGGGTCGTGGCGCAGTTGTCCAGGTAGATGACCTTCATGATGATCAGCTCCTGAAGGTGCTGACCGAGACGAGGTTGCCGTAGATCTCGTCCTCGGACATCTCACCGCTGCCGCCGGGGTCGGCGATGACCACCCGCATGCCGCGCAGGCCGTACAGGCTCAGCGCGATCTCCACGCCGGTCTGCACCGGCATCAGGCACTCACCCGGCGCGAAGATCAAGATCGTGCGGTGACCGGCCCGGTGCACCTCGGCGATCATCTCGGTGATCTCGCCGGCGCAGCCGGTCACGCCGCAGCTGATCAGCGTGCGGTAGTTGCCGTCGGCGTCGACGAACGCCACCTCGGTGTCCCGGACGCCCTCCTCCGGTTCGTCGGCGCCGAGGAACCGCTTCTCCAGCAGGCCCTGCTTGACGAACTTGTCGGCCGCCTTCTGGAAGCGGTACTTCAGCCAGGTCTCGGGGAAGGCGAGCGGGTGCTTGCGGCTGGGCAGGACGAGGTCCTCGGACAGGCCCGCGGCGGCCAGGTCGTCGCGGTATCCGGCGGGCAGCCCGGTGAACCCCTCGAAGAACTCCGCGCGCAGCTCGGAGGCCGGACGGCCCGTCCTGGGCACGTACTGCCAGTCGTTGATCAGCAGCAGCAGCCGGGCTCCGACGCCGGACTCGACGTAGGGCCTGGCCAGGTCCGCCGCGAGGCGCCAGGTGTAGCCGGGGAAGATCCCCACGCGGCCGGCGACGCGGCGGCGCATGGTCTCGTCGTGCTGCTCCTCGATGACGCCGGGGACGAGGCGGCCGGTGGCGTCGTCCTCGAAGAGCATGAAGTGGCCGCCCATGATGACCGGCTCGCCGAGGTCCTGCCCGGCCAGTTCGTGGCCGATCGCCTCGCGGAGCTCCTGTTCTGATGCCACGAGCCGGTGAGTCTTGGTCACCCGGTCGCTGAGAACGTTACCCATGATCTTTACACTCCGAGTTTCTGGTGGGTCGGGAGTAAGGGCTCGGCGGGGCGTACCGGGGCCAGCAGGCCGGCCAGAGTCGCCAGGGGCGTGGGCTCGGCCAGCGCGCGCGGCGTCAGGCCCGCCCAGCCGTGTTCGCGGAGGCGGGCCAGCACCTCGGGCGCTCGCAGGACTCGGCCCCCGGCGAGGACGTAGCTGTCCGACGGGTCGACGCGGCCGAGCCCGTGCACCTCGGACACCGCCCGCACCAGCTCCGCCACTGCCTCAGGAGACACCTCGGTGGCCGGCCCGGTCGCGTACGGTGACGCGCTGGGCGGGGTGAAGCCGGCCAGCGCGGCCACCTCGCTGACGCGCAGGTCGGTGGACGGGTCGTCGTGGGCGAGCACCAGGGCCTCGTGGCCGCGCAGGAGCGCCTCCACGGCGGCCGCGTCCATGATCGAGGATGCCGCCTGGAGCGCGAGCACGACCGCGTCGCGCCACTCGTCGATCCGCATGTACGTGTCCGCGCCGTAGTGCGACCACGCCTCCGGCGCCCGGTTCCAGGTGAACGTGGTGCGCCTGCCCTTGTAGACCAGGGTGCGCTGGTTGAGGAAGTTGACCTCCGAGCCCAGCCGTACCGGCACGCCGCGCCGGGAGCCCTCGCGGGACACCAGCTCGACGACCTCGTCATAGGGCACGTACGCGTGACGGGCGGCCTGCTCGCTCTCGGCGGCCACCCGCCGCACCAGCTCGCTGAACGGCGGGTCGTCGGAGCAGTCCACCCGCATCAGCATCGGGGAGAACATGCAGGTCAGCACGTCCTGGTAGGCGTGCGACCCGCGGTTGCCCGCGAAGGCGAGCTGCCCGACCGCGCCCTGGCCGGTGTAGGCGGCCAGCAGGGCGGTGTGAGCGGCCAGGTGCACCGCCGACGGCCACACCTTGTGCCGGATGGCGATCCGCCGCCCGGCCTCCAACAGCGACGGCGACGTCAACGTCGCGTGCCGAGCCTCCTGCGGCGCGTGCCGGGCGGCCGAAGGCGAAGTCGGCGTCGCGTAGCGGGCCTCTTCTGGCGGCTCCGGCGTGCGGCGGGTGGCGAACGGGTCGGCGGGGAGCAGCGCTACCTGCTTCTCCCAGTACGCCAGCGCCTCGGCGGCCAGGGCGGCGGCCTCGGCCGACGCCTCCCAGCGGGCCAGGTCCGCGGGCTGGTGCCGCACCGGCGGCAGGGAGGCGGGGCGGCGGGAGGCGATGCCCTGCGCCTGCGCCCACAGCTCCTGCTCGATCCTCTCCAGCGTCCACATGTCGACGGCCAGGTGGTTGAAGACCACGACGACCTGCTTGGGAGCACCCCCGGAGGTGATGACGCAGGCGCGGATCGGCCACTCGGCGGCCAGGTCGAACGGCCTGCCCGTCAGGTCCTCGACCACCTCGGCCGGGCTGGGCGTGCCGTCCCGCTCCACGCTCGCCTGGACGATGGGCCAGGGGCCGGGGGCGTGCACCCGCTGCCGCGGGCCGCCGTCGGCGTGGAAGGTGGTGCGCAGCGCCTCGTGCCGGCGGGTCAGGGAGGTGAGCATCGCCCGGCAGTGGGCCACCGTGAGGCTCGGCGGTATGGAGAAGCGCAGCAGGATGTGCGACTCGGGCTGGTGCCGGGGCGGCAGCTGGTGAATCCTCAGCCACATGTAGCGATGCCCCCAGCAGAGGTTCGCGGACTTGACAGCGGACAATTGGGACCTCCACCGCCGCGCATGTGAGGGACAGGCCGACATGATTGAGAATTCGCCGCCGGGACGCGTATGACAACCCGTCGCCACTGGCCGGAACAGACCGCCACTACCTGCCAGTGGCGGGCCGGCCCGCCGCCTTGACCGGTGCCGCGTGAGACGTCGAGAATCGATACGAGCAGACTTTATTTGTGAGGTCCCGATGGCGATTTTTGAAATACCTCACGATTTCCAGAATATTCTGCGGTCGCATTTGCCCTTCGCCGACTCGGGGGCGCTGTCGGGCTTCGACGACCTGGCCGGCCTCGGTCTCGACTCGATGGGCGTGGTGCGGCTGATCGTGGACATCGAGGACGCCTACGGCGTCCAGGTGCCCGACGAGATCCTGGACGAGAGGACGTTCGCCACCGTGGGCTCGCTGTGGGAGGCCCTGTCGCCGCTGGTGACCCGCGGCCCGTGAGGCCTCCCTTCAGCCGCGCAGGGCGCCCGCCACCGCACGCCGATCCACCTTGCCGTTCGCGTTGAGCGGGAGTTCCCCCAGTACGGTGACCGAGCGCGGCACCATGTACCCGGGCAGCACCGCGGCGACCCCCTTGGCCAGGGCCACCGCGTCCAGCCCGTGACCGGTGCAGGCCGCCTCCAGTTCGAGCTCCCCGTCCGCCCCCGGCAACGCGACGACGACGGCCTCGTGCACGCCCGGCAGGCCGCGCAGCGTCGCCTCGATCTCGCCCAGCTCCACCCGGTGGCCGGAGATCTTCACCTGCTGGTCCAGCCGGCCGAGGTGCACCAGCAGGCCGTCCCGCCAGGCGACCCGGTCGCCGGTCCGGTACCAGGACTCCCCGGTCACCGGCTCGCCGTCGCGGGCGCGTACCCCGTCGAACGAGGTGAACCGGCCGGCGTCGTCGGCCGGGTCGGCGTAGCCGGGGAAGCGCTGCACCCCGCGCAGGCACAGCTCGCCCTCCGCCGCGGGCCGCCCGTCGCCGTCGAGCAGCACGTGCTCGACCCCCGGGTACGGCAGGCCGATGGGCACGGTGCCGTTGGCCGTGCGCGGCCAGCCGGCCGGGTCGGCGGGCAGCCGGTACTGGGTGCAGCTGATGGTCAGCTCGGTCGGGCCGTACAGGTTCTCCAGCACGCTCTCCGGCGCCGCCGCCTGCCACGCGGCGGCCTGCCGCAGCGACAGCGGCTCCCCGCAGAACAGGCTCCAGCGCAGCGACGGCATGGCGGCCGGCGTCAGGCGGCGCAGCCGCATGGCCAGCGACACCACCGAGGGCACCGAGAACCAGTGGGTCAGCCGTTCCCTGTTCACGAACGCGACCGGCTTGAGCAGGTCGTACCTGCCGGGGACGACCAGCGTCGCGCCGCCGCCCCAGGTGGCGAACATGTCGAAGACGGACAGGTCGAAGGTCAGGTCGAAGGTCTGGGAGACCCGGCAACCGGGACCCAGCCCGTACCGCGGGACGACGTGCGAGAGATAGGCGTCGACGCTCCGGTGCCGCACCGGCACGCCTTTGGGCGTGCCGGTCGAGCCCGAGGTGAACAGCACGTACGCGAGACCGTCCGGATCGGCCGCACCCGCGGCCGTCAGGGGAGCGGCCAGGCCGTCGGTGTCCAGCGACAGCACGGGGGCGGGCAGCTCCGGCGGCGGGTGCGCCGTCGCGTCGGCCAGCACCACGTCGAGCCCGGCGGTGGCGGCCACGGTGCGGTTGCGCGCGCCGGGCACGGCCGGGTTCAGCGGCACCGTGGTGGCGCCGAGCCGCTGGATCGCCAGGTAGCCGGCGAAGGCGAGCGGGGTGCGCGCCGCGTACAGGCCGGCCCTGGCAGGAGGGCCGTCGCAGGCGCGGACCAGCTCCGCCGCCAGGCGCGCGGACAGCGCGTCCAGCTCGGCGTAGGTGAGACGGACGCCGCCGGTCTCCAGCGCGATCCGGTCGCCGTACCGCGCCGCGGAACCGGCGAACCACTGGTACAGGGTGCGTGCCACGGGTGTCTCCGATCGTCGGTCAGCTCGCGCGCGCCGCCCGCTCGGGCAGCTCGCGGGGGAACAGCGCCTCCGGGAGGTCCCAGCCGTGCCCGCTCCACAGGTCCTTCAGCACCCGGGCGGGGTCGGTCACCGCGAGCTGCAGGCCGAGCGCCAGCGTCCGCATGATGTCGACCATCGCCTCCGGGGGCAGGACGTCGGGGTCGGCCAGCATCAGCACGCGGGTCTCGCCGTCGTCCACCTCGACGCGGACCCGGAACGCCTGCCCGTAGCTCTGGGCCAGCGGCGTCCACCGCAGCGTCGCGGGCGTCTGGTCGGCGGGGTCGGCGGGGCGCCGGTCCACCTGGACGTAGTTGAACCAGGCACGGAACAGGTGGTTGACCCAGCAGTCGTGACCGGGGTCCTCCCCGGCCCGCGCGGCCATCGCCGTGACCTGGTCGAAGTCGTAGCAGGAGTGGCGGTAGGCCTTGGCGCCGGCCCAGTGCAGGCGCTTGATGTGCTCGGCGAGCGTGGCGCCGCGGTCCACGGCGGTGACGAAGGGGATGAGCTGGTTCATCGTGCCGATGTTGTGCTGGTCCTCCTGGGCGAACCGGTTGGACGACATCAGGCTCATCGTGACCCGGTCGGTGTCGAGATGGCGGGCCAGGCCCGCGGCCACGAAGGCCATGATCACGGCCGGCGGGGTGACGCCGTGCGTCCTGCCCGCCTGCGCGGCCAGCCCGCCCAGGCGGCGGGAGGTCAGCGTCAGCTCCAGCCGCTCCTTCTCGGTACGCGCCGGCAGCGTCGGCAGCCGGTCCGTGAGGCCGCCGGCCAGCACGTCGCGCCAGTAGCGCTCGGAGGCGGCCTGCCTGGGCCGCCACGACTCCTCCCGCTGCCTGCGCGCCAGCTCGCGCGGGGTGAAGCCGGTCTCGACGGCGGCGCCGGAGCCCGCCACCAGGGCCTTGAACTGGTCCTGAAGGTGATGGATCGACCACACGTCGACGATCAGGTGCGAGAAGGTCAGGCTGAGGTACATCGGCGCGCCCCGGTAGGTGACCATCAGCGCGCGCCAGTTCAGGTCGCCGGTCATCGGGAACGGGATCGCCAGCCGCTCCAGCTTGACCCGCTCGTGCTCGGTGGGGTCGGCGACCTGGCGGTCCACCCGCTCGACGGGCAGCCGCACCTCCTCGTGGACGCGCTGCACCGGCAGGCCGTCGCGCAGGTGGTAGGTGGTGCGCAGCGTCTCGTGCCGCCGGACGAGGCGTTCGAGTGCCCGGTCCACCAGCGCGGGGGACAGGCCGCGCAGGTCCCACGTCGACGGCAGGTTCGCCTCGTGACCCCAGCCCGGCGGGTAGCGCTCGATCTCGCGCCAGCTGAAGAGCTGGCCGTGACTCAGGGGTGCCTCGACCGACATGTGCTCTCCTCGAACCGGCTTTCTCCGCTCGTTATTCATCGCGGACGGGAAGCGCCCCGGTCAAGGCCTCGCGCGATGGCAAGTAATGGCGGCAACAATGTGCCAGCAGCGGGCCATGGGCCGGACGAGAAGTCGCCCCGTAAAGTCGCAATAACTAAGCGAAAGCCCGCGACCGGATCAATTGACGGGCGGTTCCGCACAGTCGTTCCTGATAAAGCGGCGGCGTCGAGAAGCCAGAGGCTTGGGGTGGCGAATTGATGGGTGACGAGTCGATTCGGCCGGTGGTCACCGGCGGTCCGGACGCGATCGCCGTCGTCGGCATGGCCTGCCGCCTGCCCGGAGCCGCCGATCCCGGGGCGTTCTGGAAGCTGCTCCGCGAAGGCGTGGACGCGGTCACCGAGGCGCCGGAGGACCGGTGGCCGGAGGCGACGGAGTACCGCCGCGGCGGCTTCCTCCAGGACGTCCACGGCTTCGACGCGGCGTTCTTCGGCATCTCCCCGAACGAGGCCGCGGCGATGGACCCGCACCAGCGGCTGGTGCTCGAACTCGCCTGGGAGTCCCTGGAAAGCTCCCGCACCGCCCCCGGCGGGCTGCGCGGCAGCGCGGCCGGGGTGTTCCTGGGCGCCATCTCGAACGACCACGCCGCGTTGCTGGCGCGGGCCGGCGCCCAGCCGGGCAGGCATGCCTACACCGGGGCGAACCGCGCCATGATCGCCAACCGGGTCTCCTACTTCCTCGGCCTGCGCGGCCCCAGCCTCACCCTCGACGCGGGGCAGTCGTCCTCGCTGGTCGCGGTGCACCTGGCGTGCGAGAGCCTGCGCCGCGGCGAGACCGCGCTCGCCCTGGCCGGCGGCGTCAACCTCAACCTGAGCGGCGAGACCACCGACGCCATCGGCAGCTTCGGCGCGCTGTCGCCGGACGGCCGCTGCCACGTCTTCGACAGCCGCGCCAACGGGTACGTGCGCGGCGAGGGCGGGGCCGTGGTCGTGCTGAAGCGGCTGGCCGACGCGCTGGCCGAAGGCGACACCGTACACGCCGTGATCCTCGGCGGGGCCGTCAACAACGACGGCGGCGGCGAGGGGCTGACCGTGCCCAGCCGGCGGGCGCAGGAGGAGGCCATCAGGCTGGCCTGCGCGCACGCCGGCGTGGCGCCGGGCGACGTGGGCTACGTCGAGCTGCACGGCACCGGCACCAGGGTGGGCGACCCGGTGGAGGCCGCGGCTCTCGGGGCGGCGTACGGGACGGCCCGGCAGGACGGCGACCCGCTGCCCGTCGGCTCGGTCAAGACCAACATCGGCCACCTGGAGGGCGCGGCGGGCATCGCCGGGCTGCTCAAGGTGGTGCTCGCCATCAAGCACCGCGAGCTGCCCGCCAGCCTGCACTTCGCGTCGCCGCCGCCGGAGATCCCGCTGACGGATCTGCGCCTGCGCGTGGTACGCGAGACCGTCCCCTGGGCCGCGGGCGGGCGGCTGGTGGCGGGCGTCAGCTCCTTCGGCATGGGCGGCACCAACTGCCACCTCCTGCTCGCCGAACCACCCCCGCGCTCCCCCGAACCGGAGGACCTCGCCCGGACCCGCCCCGAAGATCTTGACCTGCGGCGGTCCGGGGACTCCCCTGCCCCCGGAGCCCGCGCGGGCGGGGACGCCGGGTGGCCGTGGGTGGTCTCCGCGCGGTCACCGGAGGCGTTGCGCGCGGCGGCGGGCCGGCTCGCGGAGGTCGCGGCGGAGCCCGGCGCCGAGCCGGACGGGATCGCGGCCGGCCTGCTGAGGAGCCGCACCGCTTTCGAGCACCGCGCGGTGGTGCTGGGCGCGGACCGGGAGGCCAGGCTGTCCGGGCTGCGGGCGCTGGCCGGCGGCCTGCCGCACGACGACGTCGTGCTCGGCGCGGCGACGGGCGGGCGGCGCGTCTTCGTCTTCCCCGGCCAGGGGTCGCAGTGGCCGGGGATGGCCCGCGAACTGCTGGCCGCGTCGCCGGTGTTCGCCGCCCGCGTCGCCGAGTGCGCGGACGCGCTCGCGCCGCACACGGACTTCTCCCTGGTCGACGTGCTCGGCGAGCGGCCCGGCGCCCCCGGACTCGACCGGGTGGACGTGGTCCAGCCCGCGCTGTGGGCGGTCATGGTCGCGCTCGCCGAGGTGTGGCGCTCCCACGGCGTCGAGCCGGACCTGGTCGTCGGCCACTCCCAGGGCGAGATCGCCGCCGCCACCGTCATCGGCGCGCTCAGCCTGCCCGACGCGGCGCGGGTCGTGGCGCTGCGCAGCCGCGCCATCGCCGGCATCGCGGGCCGGGGCGGCATGCTGTCGGTCGCGGCGCCCCTCGACGTGGTCGAGCGGGCGATCGGCCCGCTGGCGGTGTCCGTGGCGGCGGTCAACGGGCCGCGCGCGGTGGTCGTCGCCGGGCCGCGCGAGCTGCTCGACGAGCTGGCCGGTCGGCTCACCGACCACCGCACCAAGGCCATCCCGGTCGACTACGCCTCCCACACCGCCGAGGTGGAGCAGGTACGCGACGAGGTGCTGGCCGCGCTGGCCCCGATCCGCCCGGTGAGCGCCGCGACGGCGTTCGTCTCCACGCTCACCGGCGAGCCGATGGACACCTCGGGGCTCGACGCCGGCTACTGGTACCGCAGCCTGCGCAACCCGGTCCGGTTCGCCCAGGCCGTGCGGGTGGCGATCGGGGAACGCTGCGACCTCTTCGTGGAGTGCAGCCCGCATCCGGTCCTCGCCACGGCGGTGGAGGAGACGGCGGAGGACGCCGGGGGCGAGGCCGTGGTGATCGGCACACTGCGCCGCGGCGAGGGCGGGGCCGGCCGCGTGCTGCGCTCGCTCGCCCGGGCGTACGCGGCGGGCGCCCCGGTCGAGTGGCCCGCCGTGCGCGAGACGCCGCGCTCCTGCCTCGCGGACCTTCCCACGTACCCCTTCCAGCGCCGGTCGTACGGGCCCGCCACCCCGGACGCTCACCGACCGTCACACCTCCCCGGCGATCGCGTGCCCGGCCGAGAGCCGGACGTGGTGCGTGATGGCGACGGCGGGACGCCGGACGCGGTGTCGCGCGAGGAGCGGGAGGTGCGGTCCGCGCGGAGTTCGGCTGAGGTGCGGGAGCTGGTTCTGGAGACCGCTGCCCGGCTGCTCGGCCATGATGACGCGGCCGCGCTGGAGCCTGCCCGGACGTTCAAGGACCTGGGCTTCGAGTCGGCGACCTCGCTCGAACTGCGCGACCGGCTGCGCGCCGCGACCGGGTTGAAGCTCCCGACCGGGCTGCTGTTCGACCATCCGACGCCCGCCCGCCTCGCCGACCATCTGTACGCCCTGCTCACCGCCTCGGCGCCGGACACGCCGGTCGTACGGCCGCGACCGAGGCAGGCGGAAGCCGACGACCCGATCGCGGTGATCGGGATGGGCTGCCGCTACCCCGGTGGGGTGGCCTCGCCGGAGGACCTGTGGCGGCTCGCCGGCACCGGCCAGGACGCGATCGGCGAGTTCCCCGCCAACCGGGGCTGGGACCTGGACGCGCTCTTCGCCACCGGCCCCGACCGCTCGGGCACCAGCGACACCAGGTACGGCGGTTTCCTGTACGACGCCGACCGGTTCGACGCGGCCTTCTTCGGCATCAGCCCGCGCGAGGCGGCGGCCATGGACCCGCAGCAGCGGCTCCTCCTGGAGATCTGCTGGGAGAGCATCGAGCGGGCCGGGATCGACCCCGCCGACCTCCGCGGCTCGGCCACCGCCGTGTTCATGGGCGCGATGGCCCCCGAGTACGGCCCCCGGCTGCACCGGACCGCCGGCCTCGCCGACGGCCACCTGCTGACCGGCACCGCGCTCAGCGTCGTCTCCGGCCGCATCGCCTACACCTTCGGCCTGGAGGGCCCGGCCCTCACCACCGACACCGCCTGCTCGTCCTCGCTGGTCTCGGTCGTCCTGGCCGTGCAGGCGCTGCGGCGGGGTGAGTGCGCGATGGCGCTGGCGGGCGGCGCGACCGTGATGTCCAGCCCCGGGATGTTCGTCGAGTTCAGCAGGCAGGGCGGGCTGGCCGCCGACGGGCGCTGCAAGGCGTTCTCGGCCGCGGCCGACGGCACCGGATGGGCCGAGGGCGCGGGCGTTCTCCTGCTGGAGCGCCTCTCCGACGCGCGCCGCCTGGGCCACCCGGTCCGCGCCCTGATCCGCGGCGGCGCCGTGAACCAGGACGGCGCCTCCAACGGGTTGACCGCGCCGAGCGGCCCGGCGCAGGAGCGGGTGATCCGTCAGGCGCTGGCCGACGCGATGCTCGACGCCCGCGATGTGGATGTGGTGGAGGCGCACGGCACCGGCACGACGTTGGGCGACCCGATCGAGGCGCAGGCGTTGCTGGCCACGTACGGGCGTGGCCGTCCGGCTGAGCGGCCGGTGTGGCTGGGGTCGCTGAAGTCGAACATCGGTCACACCCAGGCGGCTGCCGGGGTGGCCGGTGTGATCAAGATGGTGAAAGCGCTGGAGCACCGTACGCTCCCGCCGACCTTGCACGCTGACGAGCCGACGCCGCACGTGGACTGGGAGTCCGGCGGCGTGCGGTTGCTGACCGAAGCGGTGGAACTGCCCGGCGAGCATCCCTTGCGGGCCGGCGTCTCCTCGTTCGGGGTCAGCGGTACGAACGCGCACGTGATTGTGGAGGGCGCGCCGGCGACGCCATCTGGCGGTCCGCTGGTACGCGTGCCGGAAGTCGGTGATGGTCCGCCGGAGCCCGTGTCGGCGGCCGGTGACGGTCCGCTGGCGCAGGCGTTCGCGGCCGGTAACGGTCCGCTGGTGTGGCCGGTGTCGGCGAGGTCGGCGGAGTCGTTGCGGGCGCAGGCTGCGCGGTTGCTCGCGTACGGGGAAGGCGTCGCTGATCGGGACCTGCCAGGCGCGGGCCGGGCGCTGGCCCGGCGCGCGAGCTTCGAGCACCGTGCCGTGATCGTGGCGGGGGATCGGCGGGAGTTGCTGGCGGGGCTGGCCGCGCTGGCGGAAGGCGGGTCCAGTGCCGCGGTGGTGAGCGGGGTGGCGGCTTCGGGGGTCCGGCCGGTGTTCGTGTTCCCCGGCCAGGGTTCGCAGTGGGCGGGCATGGCCGTGGAACTCCTGGATGACGACGAGACGTTCAGGGCCGTCCTGCTCCGCTGCGAGGAGGCGCTGCGCCCGCACATCGGCTGGTCGGTCGTGGACGTGCTGCGCGGTGCTCCCGGCGCGCCCGCGCTGGAGGGGTCGGACGTGATCCAGCCGGTGCTGTTCGCGGTCATGGTCTCCCTGGCGGAGGTCTGGCGCTCCCTCGGCGTGCGGCCGGCCGCGGTGCTCGGCCACTCCCAGGGCGAGATCACCGCCGCGTGCGTGGCGGGCGCGCTCTCGCTGGAGGACGCCGCCAAGATCGTGGCCCTGCGCAGCCGGGCGCTGACCCGGCTGGGCGACCGCGGCGGCATGCTCGCCGTGCCCGTCGACGCGGAGCGGGCCGCCCGGATGCTGGAGCCGTGGGCCGGCAGGCTCTGGCTCGCCATCCACAGCGGACCGGACAGCTCGGTGGTGGCGGGCGACGCCGACGCGCTGGAGGAGTTCACCGCCGCCCACGGCGACACCGTACGGATCCGCCGGGTCGCGATCGGCTACGCCGCCCACACCCCGCACATCGACGCCCTGCGCGACGAACTGCTGGAGACGCTCGGCGGCGTCCATCCTCGCCCGGCCGAGGTCGCGTTCTGCTCGTCGCTGGAAGGCGGCACGATCGACACGGACAGGCTGACCGCCGACTACTGGTTCACCAGCCTGCGGCGACCGGTGCTGTTCCGCCAGGCGGTGGAGTCGCTCGCCGGCTCGGGCACCCCCGTGTTCGTGGAGTGCAGCCCGCACCCGGTGCTCACCGGGCACGTCGAGGACACGCTCGCGGACGCGTCCGGCGGCGCCACAGGAACGCTGAGGCGCGGCGACGGCGGCGCGGCCCGCCTGTTCAAGTCCGCCGCCCAGGCCTGGGTGCTCGGCGTGGACGTGGACTGGCCCGCGGCGCTCGGCCCGGCGACGAGCCACGACGACGGGCTCCCGACCTACCCCTTCGAGGCCGCGAGGCACTGGCTGGACGCGGAGCCGGTCGCCGCCGGCGGCGGGCTGGCCCCGTCCCGGCACCCGCTGCTCGGAGCCGGTGTCCCGCTCGCCGCCGAGGACGGGTTCCTGCTGGCCGGGCAGCTGTCCCTGGCCACCGCGCCGTGGCTCGGCGACCACGCCGTGGAGGGTGCGGTGCTGCTGCCCGGCACCGCCTTCGTCGAGCTCGCACTGGAGGCCGCGGCCAAGGTCGGATGCGACGAGGTCGAGGACCTGACGCTGGAGGCCCCGCTGTTCCTGCCGGAGACGGGAGCCGTACAACTGCAGCTCGCGGTCGGCGGGCCGGACGAGCAGGGCCGCCGCACCGTCACCGTCCACGGCCGCACGGGCGGCGACGCCGAGGAGGGCTGGATCCGGCACGCGACCGGCCTGCTCGGCGCGGGCACCGCCCCGGCCGCCGGTCCTCTGGGCGGCACCGCCGAGGCCGCCGGTCCGCTCGCCGGCACGGCCCAGGCCGCCGGTCCGCTCGCCGGCACGGCCCAGGCTGCCGGTCGGCTCTCCGGCACCGCCCCGGCCGCGCCGATCTCGTGGCCGCCGCGGGCCGAGCCCGTGGACCTGGACGACCTGTACGGCAGGCTCGCCGAGCGCGGTTACGAGTACGGCCCCGCGTTCCAGGGGCTGCGGGCCGCCTGGCGCGCGGGCGATCACGCCTATGCCGAGGTGACCCTGCCCGAGCCGGTGAGCGGCGAGGCCGGGCGCTTCACGCTGCACCCCGCGCTGCTGGACGCCGCGCTGCACCTGGTGGTGCTGGAGTCGGCGGACGATTCCGGCCTGTTGCTGCCGTTCTCCTGGAACGGGGTCCGGGTGGTCGCGACCGGCGCGCGGACGCTGCGGGTGCGGATCGACGGGTCGGGCGACGACCGCGTCTCGCTGACGATCTTCGACGGCGCCGGGCAGTGGATCGGCGGCGTGGACACGCTGGTCCTGCGCCGGATGCCCAGGAACGCCGCCCCCGTCAGCTCCACCGGCTCCGCGGCGCACGTCGTCGAGTGGGTCGAGCCGGTCGTCGCCGGGGTGTCCGAGCTGCGCTGGGCGCTGGCCGGTTCCGACGAGCTGACCGACGAGATCGGCGCCGAGCTGGCGGCGGCCGGGATCGAGCCGCCCCGCTACTACGACCTCGCGTCACTGGCCGAGATGAGCGCGGCCGGCGTCCCCGACCTGGTCCTGGCCCCCTGCCAGGCCGACCCCGGCGACCTGCCGTACTCCGCGCACGACGCGGTGGGCCAGGCACTCGACCTCGTCCAGGGCTGGCTCGGCGACGAGCGGTTCGCCGGGTCGCGGCTGGTCTGCCTCACCCGGGGTGATGACCCGGCGAGCGCGGCGGTGCGAGGGCTGGTGCGGGCGGCCCAGAGCGAGCAGCCGGGCCGGTTCGTGCTGGCCGACGTGCCCGAGAAGTTCTCCGCCTGGGGGCTGCTGGCCGCCGCCGTGGCCGCGGGCGAGACCGAGATCGCTGGCCGCGACGACACCGTCCTCGTCCCCCGCCTGGTGCGCCGCCCGGCAGCCACCGCTCCCGCCGTCTCCGAGCCCGCTGAGGTGGCTGGTGCGGTGCTGGTGACCGGGGGGACCGGAGGGCTTGGTGCTCTGGTGGCGCGTCGGCTGGTGGCGCGGCACGGGGTGCGGGACCTGGTTCTCCTGTCGCGGCGTGGGCTTGAGGCTTCGGGCGCGGCCGGGCTGGTGGCGGAGCTGGAGGAGGCCGGCGCCCGGGTGCGGGTGGCCGCCTGTGACGTGTCCGATCACGCGCAGCTGGCGGACGTGGTGACGTCGGCTGGTCCGCTGGCCGGTGTGGTGCATGTCGCCGGGGTGCTGGACGACGGCCTGGTGGAGGGGTTGACTCCGGAGCGGGTGGCCGGGGCGCTGGGGCCGAAGGCGGACGCCGCCTGGTTCCTGCACGAGCTGACCGCGTCCTCCGAGCCGGGCTTCTTCGTGCTGTTCTCGTCGCTGGCCGGGGTGGTCGGCAACGCGGGCCAGGGCAATTACGCGGCGGCGAACGCGTTCCTGGACGGGCTGGCGGTCGCCAGGCGTGCGGCGGGGCTGCCGGCGGTGTCGGTGGCGTGGGGGCTCTGGGATGTCGAGTCCGGCATGAGCGGCGCCATGGGCGAGGCCGATCGGGCGCGGCTGGCCCGCGCGGGGATCGCCCCGCTGCCGGTGGAGGAAGGGCTGGCGTTGTTCGACGCGGTCCTGGCCGGTGACGTCGATCCGGTGGTGGTGGCGGCCCGCTGGGACATGGCGGGACTGAGGGCACGCGCGGAGAACGCGGAGCTGCCGAGTGTGCTGCGCGGCCTGGTCCGCATGCCCCGACGGGCGGCGGCCGGGGCCGAGGCCCAGCCCTCGGCGGGACCGGCAGAGCTGACCGAGCGTCTCGCCGCGCTGGGCGAGGCCGGCGCGCTGACCCACCTCACCGAACTGGTCCGCTCGCACGTCGCCGCCGTCCTCGCGTACGGCGGCGCGGACTCGATCGACGTGGACCGGGCCTTCAACGAGCTCGGCTTCGACTCCCTGACCGCCGTCGAACTCCGCAACCGGCTCACCACGGGCACCGGGCTGCGGCTGCCGTCCACGCTGGTCTTCGACCACCCCACGGTCCGCTCGCTCGCCGAGTACCTGTTCCGCACGCTGGCCCCCGAGACGCCCTCCGCCGAGGACGCCCTGCGGACGGCGGTGGACCAGGCCGAATCCGTGATGCTCGCCGCCAACGGCGAGGCGGACGCCGTACGCGACCGGCTCGTCGCCATTCTGCAGAGCGCTCTCACCAGGATCGGCGCGACCCCGGCGGACACGCTGGCCGCCGCGCCCACCAGGTCCAACGGCGCCGCGGAGGAGATCGTGTCCGCCTCCGACGAGGAGATCTTCGCCTTGATCGACAACCGAACGATGACATCTCCTCTGAGATCGCCACAGGAAGGGCTGGACCATGGCGAATGAGGACAAGCTTCGCGCCTATCTGAAGAAGGTCACCGTCGAGCTGGCGGAGACGCGTCAGCGGCTGGCTGAGGATCAGGGGCGCAGGCATGAGCCGGTGGCGATCGTGGGGATGGCGTGTCGTTTTCCGGGTGGGGTGGGTGGTCCGGAGGAGTTGTGGG
>NZ_BAABFD010000042.1:0-27724 GCF_039540635.1 Nonomuraea ferruginea
CCCCAGGCACTGTCCGTACATGCCGGTGCGGCAGTAGCGGCAGCGGCCGCACGCCGTGGAGGCCCGGCGCAAGGCGATCGAGGCGGCCAGGAAGAAGGCCATCGCCCAGGCCAAGAAGAAGGCCGCCGCCGAGGCCAGGAAGAAGGCCATCGCCAAGATGCGCAAGGCCGCCGCCGAGGCGGCCAAGCGCAGAGCGGCCGCGGCGAGAGCCCGCGCGGCGGCCGCACGGGCCCGCGCCCGCGCCGCGGCGTCACGCGCACGGGCGGCCGCGTCCAGGGCACGCGCCAGAACCGCGGCGAAGGTCAAACGTGCCGTCGCCCAGCGTCCGAAACCGGCCAGGGCCAGACCCAACCACCGGCCCACCACCCGCCGGGCGCAACAACGCGCGAACCCGCCCAAGGCACAGCGAAATCCGTCCAGTAACCAGTCCCAGCCCCGAAGAGGGCTCTCCGAGGAGCAGAAACGCTCCATCGACGAGCAGATGGGAGCACGCCGCTACAGTCCGGAGGAGCTGGGTGCCCACACCCGCACCGCGCGCAGCGAGTCGGAGCTCATGCCCTGGCAGGGCACCGGGCACGGCCCCGCGAGCAAGCCCTTCGAGTCGGACACGCCGGGCGTCGGCAAGGGCAAGGCGGTCGCCTGGTTCCTCTGGAAGATCCTCAGACCGGTGGCCAAGGACTGACCACCCGCTGATCGGCCCCGGGACCTCCCGGGGACGATCACACCGGTCGGAGCATGCCCGAGAGGTGGACCAGCCCTTCCCCGTACCGCTCGGCGACCTCTCGCTCCAGCTCCGGAGTGACCACCCAGACGCCTACCTCGACCCGTCCCGCGAGGATGTCGACAGAGGCCGATCGCAGGCCCTCCACCTCCTTCTCCACCCGCTCCCGCACCGCCTGGAGCTCGGCCTCGGTGTGCTCGGCCGGGCTCAGGCACAGCGCGCCGCCCCAGAGCTCGCGGATCGCGGCCTCGTGAGCGGCGGGTTCGCCGGCGAAGCGGACGTTCAGGACGAGCCGCTTCGGGTCGTTGCCGTGGCGCTCGACCGACCCAGGGTCGCCTTCCATCTCCTCCAGGTAGCCCTGGTCCAGCCAGCTGCCCGCGTAGCCGGGAAGCTCCTGGGCTCTGGCGAGCGCGGCCTCCATCGCCTCCTGGGTGGCCTTCGCCGGGTCGGCCGGGCGCCAGCCGCCCGCGGGTCGCGGGCACGGCGAGGTGAAGTCCGGCCCGCCGCCCGGAGCGTCGCGCTGCCCGGCGGGGCGCGGCGGCTCGGTGAGCGTCAGTTTCGCGCCGTCCCAGGTGCCGACCACGTGGTACTCGCCCCACCGCACGCCCCCTTGGGCCGAGTGCTCGACCGCCTCCCAGTCCCACCCGGCCAGGTCGATCCCGCCGCACTGGGGCGGAAGGGACTCCATGACCAGGTCGCAGAGCTGGGGTCCGTGCTCGTCGTCGGACAGCACGGTGCCTTCGGCCTGGTATCGCGTGACGGTCGCGGCCGGGGCCGTCCCGCAGGAAACGACGGTCACCAGCACGGCGACGAGCAGGGCACCTCTCATGCCTCTGAGACGGGTCCGGGCGCGCGGTGGTTCAACGGGCCTTGAGTCGGTCGATCAGCGTGCGGTAGTCCGTCGCGATGTCGGCCAGCAGGTCGCGCAGCTCGTCGCCGTACACCGCGGCGGCGGCGAACGCCTCGAAGGCCTCCTCGTGGGCGGCGATCTCGGACGCCCCGGTCAGGGTGAGATCACCGGTCAGGGTCTCGACCACGCTGACCGTGCCGTCGTAGATGGTGAACCCGTGGAGCGGGAAGGCCGCCGCCTCCGCCTTCCAGGGGACGACGCCGAGCCGGACGTGCGGCAGCGCCGAGACCTCCACCAGCCGGTCGAGCTGCGCCGGCATCAGGGACGGTGACCCCGGCCGGGTGCGCACCGCGCCCTCCGTGAGCACGAACGCGAACCGCCGGCCCTCTTCGAAGAGCACCGCCTGCGCGTCGACCCGGGCGGCCACCGCGTCGTCCGCGTCCGGGCCGATGGCCAGGCGCGCGTACTCCGACGTCTGCAGCAGTGGCGGGATCATCGCGGGGGAGAACACCGCCATCCACCGCGCGGACCGCACCCGCGCCGCCTCGGCCGCCTCCCGCCCGGCCGGCCCGCCGCCCGTCATCGGGTGTCCTCGCGCCGGGGCAGCTCACCGGGTGTCCGTAGTCGATCCTCCACACCGAGGGTTCTACCACGCGCTTGATTTGTCGCAACCTTTGACGCATCATATTAAGACAATGCTTGCGACAAACTGGAGGGGTCATGTCGAGCGACGCGTTATCCGGTCACGGCCCGGCGGTGCGGCCGGAGGACCTGAAGATGGCGGAGATCTGGCTGACCGGCCACGGCCTGCCCGACGTCCGGCCGACGCCGCTGCTGGCCGTGCGGCTCGCGGTGCGCCGGCGGGCGCGGCTCGCCAACGCGATCCTGCCTGCCGGCCTGTTCATCGGGGCCGCCCTCGCCTACGTCTCCGGCGAATCCGGGCTGCACGCCATGGTGCCGGTGCTGATCCTGATCGTGCTGGTGGTCGGGATGCTGCTGGCGCAGGCGCTGCTCGACCGGTGGGTGCGCAGGGTCGACCGGCGGGCCGGCGAGGCCCTGCCGCGCCGGACGGCTCATCTGGCCCAGCCCGGCTGGCAGGCCCTGCTCGGCCGGCCGCGCGCCGTGTTCATCGTCGCCACCTTCGCCGGCGCGACGGCGCTCGTGGTGAGCGCGCTGACCGTCCAGGACGCCGACGCGCGGTACGCGGCCCTGGTCGTGCTGGTCGGCGTCGCCGGGGCCGGCGCCGGGATCGTCCTGCAACTGCGCGACCTGCTGGCGCGTCCGATCGTCGCCGAGGACGAGGCCTCGCTGACCGCCGACGTCATCATGCGGATCGAGGACGCGCGCGAGGCCGGCATGCCGACCGTGCCGTGGTCGCTGCCGGTGGTGCTGATCTTCGGTGCCGCGCCCCTCTGGTGGAAGGTCGCGTCGATCGCCCTCGTGATCATCGGGATGATCGCGCTCGTCGTGATCACCATGCGGACGCCGTCGAGCGTGACGACGGCGCGGCGCGTGATGAGCCTTTCATGATCGTCATCGACGCGGCCTCACCCGTCCCTCCGTACGAGCAACTGCGCGCCCAGCTCGCCGGCCAGATCCACGACGGCACGCTGCCCGTCGGCTCCCGGCTGCCGACGATCCGCCAGCTCGCGGCCAACCTCGGGCTGGCCGTCAACACGGTGGGCAGGGCGTACCGGGAGCTGGAGGAGGCGGGGCTGATCGAGACCCGGGGCCGGGCCGGGTCGTTCGTGTCGGCCGCCGGCGAGGAGGGCCGCGAACGCGCCCGCCGCGCCGCCGCCGACTACGCGGCCGTGGTCGCCAGCGTCGGCATCGACCCGCACGAGGCGCTCCGCATCGTCGAGGCCGCCCTGCGCCCCACCTCACCGGCGCGGGCCTCACCCTGAGCGTCCGGTCAGGTCAGGACGACGAGCAGGATGGTCACGCCGAGGGTGAGGTCGAGGACGGCGCAGAACTCGGCGAGCGAACGGGTCACGACCTTGTCCGCCCGCCAGACGATCACGTCCAGCACGACGTGCCCGATCAGGGCCGCGGCGACGAGGCAGCCGCCCAGGACGGGCGGCAGGGAGAGCCCGACCAGGGCGGCGCCGCCGAACACCAGCATCGCGGGGAGCTGGCCGGCCCTGAGCCCTGGCTCGCCCAGCATGCCGTTGACCAGGCCGAGCGCGGCCAGGGTGACGGCGCTCGCGACCAGCGCCGGCCACACGTCCAGGTCGAACAGCCGCAGCGCCGTCACCCCCACCACGGACATGCAGAACAGCGTCCACACCACGCCCGGCTTCCCGATGACGGCGGTGGCCAGGTAGACGAGCGCGGCGAGGAACACCACCATCCCCTCGTCCCGCGCGTCTCCCATGTTCAGCCCGGAGAATGCGGCGAAGGCGAGCCCGGCCAGCGTCGGCCACCGGTGCGGCAGCGACCTGAGCAATCGGGCGGCGGGGGATACGGGTGTCTCGCTTGCGACGTGCATATCGCCGACTATCACCGCCAGGCCCGCCGCTCCTCCGGGCCCACGGCCCTACATGTCCGAATACTTGGGAATGTCGTCAGTTCGGACATGATCCAGCGCCGGGTTCGCCGCCGACGCAGAATGGCGGCATGAGAGCGATCGTGCAGGAAGCGTATGGCTCATTCGATGTCCTGAAATTACGTGACATCGACATGCCGGCGGTGAAGGACGACGAGGTGCTCGTCCGGGTGCGCGCCGCCTCCGTGCACCCCGACGTGTGGCATGTCGTGACCGGCCGGCCGTACGTCCTCCGCGTCATGGGGTCCGGGCTGCGCCGGCCGAAGGTCCGCGTTCCCGGCACGGACATGGCCGGGGTGGTCGAGGCGGTGGGCGCGGGCGTGACGCGGTTCCGGCCGGGCGACGAGGTGTTCGGCGAGACCCTGCACGGCATGCAGTGGAAGAACGGCGGCACCTTCGCCGAGTACGTCGCCGTACGGGAGGACAACCTGGCGCCCAAGCCCGGCGACGTGAGCTTCGAGCAGGCCGCGACCGTGCCCACCGCCGGGCTCATCACCCTGATGAACTTCCCGCCGGGCCCGCTGGGTGAGGTGCTGGTCAACGGCGCCGCCGGCGGCGTGGGCGGGCTCGCGGTGCAGATCGCCAAGGCCCGCGGCGCGACGGTGACGGGCGTCGAGCACACCTCCAAGCTCGACCTGGCGACCTCGCTCGGCGCCGACCACGTGATCGACTACACCAAGGAGGACTTCACCCGGCGCGGTGAGCGCTACGACCTCGTCTTCGACATCCCGGGCAACCGCCCGTTCGCGGAATGCCGCCGCGTGCTCAAGCCGGAAGGCACGTACGTTCTCATCGGTCACGACCACTACGGCGCGGGGGGCCATCAGGTGCTCGGCAGCCTGCCGCGCATGATCAAGCTGATGGCCCAGTCCATGTTCCACCGGCAGCTGCCGAAACCGACCGGGTCCCCGCCGCCCAGGAAGGAGTCGATGGCCGTGCTCACGGAGCTGCTGGAGACGGGCGGGCTCACCCCGGTCGTCGACCGCGCGTTCCCCCTGGAGGAGGCCCCCGCCGCCCTCCGCTACCTGACCGGGGGCACGGCCCGGGGCCGGATCGTCGTCGTCCCCTAGCCCGGTAACGTGGGGCGAATGCGGCTTCATGTGGGTTGTGCGATGTGGACGCACGGGCCGTGGCAGGGCCGGTTCCTGCCGCATCCGCTCCCGCCGGCGGAACGGCTGCGGGCCTACGCCACCTGGTGCAACGCCGTCGAGGGCAACACGACGTTCTACGCGACACCGGCCAGGAGCACGGTGGAGACGTGGGCGGCCCAGACGGCGCCCGGCTTCCGGTTCGTGGTGAAGCTGCCCAAGACGATCACGCACGAGCGCCGGCTCTCGGGGGCCGACGAGCCGTTGCGCGAGTTCCTGGACGCGATCGAGCCGCTGGGCCCCAGGACGCACGCCCTGTGGATCCAGTTGCCCGGATCCTTCGGTCCCGGTGACCTCGGGACGCTGGCGGGGTTCCTGCACCGGCTGCCGCAGTCCTACCGCTACGCGGTCGAGGTGCGGCACAAGGCGTTCTTCGAGGACGCCCGGGCCGTCCGGTCGCTGGAAGGCGTGCTGGGCCGGGCCGGCGCCGAGTGGGTGCCGTTCGACACGGTGACGCTCTTCGAGACCCCGCCGGCCACCGACGCCGAGCGCGACGCCTGGGTGAAGAAGCCGCGGGTGCCGCGCCGGTCGGCCGCGCTCACGGACCGGCCGATCGTGCGCTACCTGGGCCGCGACGACGTCGACCGTACGGTGGAGGGGTGGGGCCACTGGGTGGGCGTGGTGACGGAGTGGCTGCGTGAGGGCCGCTCGCCGACGGTGTTCGTGCACACTCCCGACAACGCCGAGGCCCTGACGCTCGCCCGCCGCTTCCACGACGCCGTGCGCGCCCGGCTGCCGCAGGTGGAGCCGCTGCCCGAGCCTGTCCCGGCCGAGCCGCCGACGCTGTTCTGACGGCCGTGGACGTGTCACCGTACGGAAGGAAGGGCAGGCCGGTCGCATGGAGTACGGCGAGCTGCTGCAGGCGGCGCGCGGCGGCGACGAGAGGGCGTTCGGCAGCCTCGTCGGCCCGTTTCAGGACGAGCTGCGCGCCCACTGCTACCGGATGCTCGGCTCGGTGCACGACGCGGAGGACGCCGTGCAGGAGACGCTCGACCGGGCATGGCGGAGCATCGGCCGGTTCGAGGACCGGGACGGCTCGCTCCGCCCGTGGCTCTACCGGATCGCGACGAACCGGGCGTTGACCCTGGCCGAGCGGAGAGGCCGCCGGGAGCTGCCCGCGGACCTGCGGCCCGGGGTGACCGAGGTGGCGTGGCTGGAGCCGTACCCGGACCGGCTGATGGGCCCGGAGGCGCGGGCGGTGGAGCTGGAGAGCGTGGAGCTGGCGTTCGTGGCCGCGCTGCAGCACCTGCCCCCGGTGCAGCGGGCCTCCCTGCTGCTGCGCGACGTGCTCGGCTACACCGCCGCCGAGACGGCGGGCCTGCTGGACACGACGGTCCCGGCCGCCAACAGCGCGCTGCAACGCGCCCGCAAGGCCGTGGCCGGCCTGCTGCCCGGTACGACGCAGCGGCGCGAGCTGGGCGCCGGCGGGCAGCGGGAGCTGGCCAGGCGGTACGCGGCGGCGTGGGAGGCGGGCGACGTCGAGGCGATCGTGGCGATGCTGACCGAGGACATCAGATACTCGATGCCGCCGCGGGTCGAGTGGTACGCGGGCCACGACGCCGTCCGCGGCTTCCTCATGGAGGCGGCGCGCCGGGAGCGCTGGCGGTTCGTGCCGGCGCGGGCCAACGGTCAGCTCGCGTTCGGCACGTACCGCTGGGACGGGACCGCGTACGTCCCCGGCGGGCTGGACGTGCTGGCCGTGCGGGACGGGCGGGTGGCCGAGGTGGTGTCGTTCCTGGAGGCCGACCTGACCGCGTTCGGGTTGCCGGCCGAGCTGCGATGAGTTTCCCGATCCGGCCGGGTTGTACGGGTGAGGGAGACCATCCAAGGAAAGGCCGGAGCTCATGCGTACCGATGACAAGCGGATCAGGGAACTCGTCGAGCGGTGGGCGCGCGCCGCGCACGCCGGCGACCTGGACGGGGTGGTCGCCGACCACGCCGACGACATCGTCATGTTCGACGTGCCGCCGCCCTACGAAGGGGTCCGCGGCATCGAGGCCTACCGGCGCACCTGGCCGGAGTTCTTCACCTGGCAGGCGGCGGGGGCCACGTACGACATCGTCTCGCTGGAGGTGACGGCGGGCGAGGACGTCGCGTACGCGTACGCGCTGCTGCGCTGCGGGATGCCGGACGACGACCCGAAGGTCCTGCTCCGGCTCACGTTCGGGCTGCGCAAGGAGGGTGGGCGGTGGGTGGTGGCGCACGAGCACCACTCGTTCCCGGTGGGCGCCGGGGCTTGAATCGAATCAAGCATCAACCGTGAGCGTAAGCGAGGGCTCCCCCCTGGGCTTGTGCGGTAGAAGGAAGAACGTTTTAATCCTCCTCTGAAGCACCGACAGGAGGAGGAGCCTTGATCGGCTATGGCGGCGACTGGAATCCGGAGCAGTGGCCCGAGGAGATCTGGGCCCAGGACGTCGCCCTGATGCGCGAGGCCGGCGTCAACCAGGTCAGCGTCGGCATCTTCTCCTGGGCGCTGCTGGAGCCGGTCGAGGGCAGGTTCGAGTTCGGCTGGCTGGACCGGGTCCTGGGCCTGCTCGCGGACAACGGCATCGGCGCCCTTCTCGCCACGCCGACCGCCTCGCCGCCGCCCTGGTTCGGCCACGCCTACCCCGAGGCGCTCCCGGTGGACGCCGACGGCCGGCGGCTCCACCACGGCAGCCGCCAGGGCTTCTGCCCCAGCTCGCCGATCTACCGCGACAAGGCCCTGCGCGTGGTGGAGCGGCTCGGCGAGCGCTACCGCGGGCACCCGGCGCTCAGGTTGTGGCACGTGCACAACGAGTACGGCTGCCACAACGCCCGCTGCTACTGCGACGCCTCCGCCGACGCCTTCCGCGCCTGGCTGCGCGGCAGGCACGGGACGCTGGACGCGCTCAACGACGCTTGGGGCACCGCCTTCTGGTCGCAGCGCTACAGCGCGTGGGAGCAGATCCTGCCGCCGCGCGCCACCCCGTCGTTCACCAACCCGGGGCAGCAGCTCGACTTCCGCAGGTTCAGCTCGGACGCGCTGCTCGACCTCTACCGCGCCGAGCGCGACCTGCTCGCCGGGCTGTCGCCGGACGTGCCGGCCACCACGAACATGATGGCGGGCGCGCACTGGGACATGGACTACTGGTCCTTCGCCAAGGAGGTGGACATCGTCTCCACCGACCACTACCTGATAGGCCCCGACCCGCACATCGACCTGGCGTTCGCCGCCGACTACGCCCGCTCGCTCGGCGGCGGCCGGCCGTGGCTGCTGATGGAGCACTCCACCAGCGCGGTCAACTGGCAGCCGGTCAACCGCGCCAAGCGCCCCGGCGAGCTGCGCCGCAACTCGGTGCAGCATCTGGCCAGGGGCGCGGACGCGATCATGTTCTTCCAGTGGCGGGCGTCCAGGGCGGGGGCCGAGAAGTGGCACTCGGCGATGCTCCCGCACGCCGGCACCGGCACGAAGATCTGGCGCGAGGTGACCGCCCTCGGCACGCTCCTCGGCGCCGCCGCCGAGGTGGCAGGCAGTACGGTCGAGGCCGACGTCGCGATCCTGCTCGACCACGCGAGCGTCTGGGCGCAGGACCACCCGGCCCAGCCCACCACCGAGCTGAAGCCGGTCGAGGTGATCAAGAGCTGGTACGCCGAGCTCTGGAAGCAGGGCGTCACCTGCGACGTCGTCCACCCGGAAGCCGACCTGTCCGGCTACCGCCTGGTCCTGGCGCCCTCGCTCTACCTGGTCAGCGACCACGGCGCCGCCGGTCTCGAACGCTTCGTGGCCGCCGGCGGGACCGCCCTGGCCGGCCCGTACAGCGGCATCGTCGACGAGCACGACCGCGTCAGGCTCGGCGGCTACCCGGGCGCCTGGCGCGACCTGTTCGGGGTGACCGTGGAGGAGTTCTTCCCGCTGGAGCCGGGGGAGAGCGTCACGCTGTCGGGCGGCGGCACCGGGACCGTGTGGACCGAGACCGCGCACACCACCACCGCCAAGGTGCTCGACACGTACGCCACCGGCGAGCCCGCCTGGACCCGCAACGCCTGGGGCGACGGGACCGCCCACTACCTGACCACCCTGCTCGCGGGCGACGACCTGGCGGCCGTGCTCCGCACGGTCTGCGACGAGGCGGGCGTCACCGCCCCGGCGGCTCCCGGCGTCGAGCTGGTGCGGCGAGCCCACCCGGACGGCCCGGCCTACCTGTTCGCCATCAACCACACGGGCGCGGACACGACGGTCGACGCCACCGGCACCGACCTGGCCACCGGCGACCCGTTCACCGGCGAACTCCCCGCGGGTGAGGTGCGGATCATCCGGCTCACGCCCGCCGGATAGCCCGTGGGAGGATCACGCGCGAACCCCGGGCGGATCCGGGGCGTCCTACCCACGTGGACGGACAACGGGAGGCTGTCGTGAAGTTCGTGAGCGTGCTGGGCGCCGTGGCGCTCGTGGTCACCGCCGTACCCCCGGCGCAGGCGGCGGAGCGGACGGGGCCGGTGAGCGGGGCCGCCGTCTACGCCCGCTACGACGACGGCTACCGGATCGCCCACCACCGCCCGGGCTCCGGCCTGAAGACGCTGGCGGAGCTGAAGAACAGCGTGCAGTTCGCGGCCTCGCCCGACGGGCGGAAGGTCGCCTACGTCGCGGGCGGCGAGTTGCGGGTGCGCGACGGCGGCAAGGTGACGACCGTGGCACGCCGGGTGCAGGACGGCACGCCGTGCCTGACCCCCGCCTGGTCGCCCGACTCCCGGCGGGTCGCGTACGTGACGGGCTCGAAGGTGCGGGTGACCGACGGGCGGACCTCCAAGGTTGTGGGGAAGACGCGGGGCGTGTGCCACCTGACCTGGTCGCCCGACGGCCGCTACCTCGCCGGATACGCCGGCACCACCGACGGCGTCTACCGCCTCGACGTGAAGACGGGGAAGTCGGTCAGGGTCAAGGGCGTGAAGCTGGCCAACCACGTGCAGAGCCTGTCGCCGGGCGGCCGCTACGTGGTGGTGCGGACGCTCGGCCCCGACGACCCGGGCGGTGACGGCGGCTGGCCGGTGTGGTTCACGCCGACGGTGGTCGACACCGTCACCGGGCGCCGGGTGCCGATCCCGGTGAAGAGGGCGATCGGCGCCTTCTACTTGGCGGACGGCCGGCTGGTGGTGCGGGTGCGCGGGCAGGCCGCCAACACCTGGGCCGTGCTCGACCGGCGGGGCCGCGTCACCGAGCGGCTGACCGAGCCGTCCGCGGCCAGGGAACAGTCGCTGCTCCAGGTGCTCTGACCCCTGCCGGTGGATGATCTCTTCCAGTAGCATCGGCGGACGTGTCGGTCGTGCGCGGTCCCGTCCTCCTCTCGTACGTCGCCTTCGTCCTGGTCGGGGTGAGCGCCGGGGTCGCGGGGGTGCTGCTGCCCACGCAGATCGCCGACTACGGCGTCGACATGGCGACGATCGGCATCACGTTCTTCACCTTCTCCGCCGGTTACCTGCTGGCCGGGTCGACGTCCGGGACGCTCGTGCAGCGGTACGGGACGCGGCTGGCGCTGCTGGCGGGCGCGGGCTCGTTCGTGCTGTCGGCGTTGGTGCTGGGGGCGCGGCCGTCGTTCCTGGTGTTCGTGGCGGTGCAGGTGGTGGCCGGTTACGGGACGGGGCTGCTGGAGGCGGTGCTCAACGCGTACCTGGCGGGGCTGCCGTCGGCGACCACGCTGCTCAACCGGCTGCACGCGTTCTTCGGCGTCGGCGCGCTGGTGGGGCCGCTGCTGGCGACGGGGATGCTGACGTTCGCGCCGTGGAACGCCGTGTGGCTGGTCCTGGCCGGGCTGTTCGCGCCGCTGACGGTGGCGTTCGGGCTCACGTACCCGAAGGAGGCGGCCGCGTCGCAGGAAGAGGGGGCGCGCAGCGGGCTGCTCGGCACGGCGCTGCGCTCGCCCGCGGTGGTGCTGGCCTGCGCCTTCCTCGCCGTGTACGTGGGGCTGGAGACGGCCGTGGGCAACTGGGGGTTCACGTTCCTGGTGGACGAGCACGCCCAGGCCGCCGAGGTGGCCGGGCCGATGGTGAGCGGCTACTGGCTGGGGCTGACCGCCGGGCGGTTCCTGATCAGCCCGGTCGCCGCCCGGCTCGGCTGGACCACGGCGGCCATGGCGTACGCGTGCCTGGCCGGGATCGCGGCGTCGGTGGCGCTGATCTGGGCGGCCCCGGCCGGTCTGGTGGCGGGCGCGGGGCTGGCGCTGCTCGGGTTCTTCCTCGGGCCGGTGTTCCCGACCGCGATGGCGGTGGTGCCGAACCTCACGGAGGCCAGGCTGGTGCCCACCGCCATCGGCGTCATGAACGGCGTGTCGGTCGTCGGCGGCGCGGTGTTCCCGTGGCTGGCCGGGGCGGTCGCCGAAGGCGTCGGCGTGTGGACGCTCATGCCGTTCTCGCTCACGCTGGCCCTGGTCCAGCTGGCGATCTGGCGCCTGCTCATGGCCCGGACGCGCTGACCGCTCACCTCGGCCGGCGGGCCTCTTCGGGCCCGTACTTCTCGTGGACCCGCCGCAGCATGTCCATCAGCTGCTCGTCCTCGCGGATCTTCGCCCGGTACTTCTCCGGCAGCCTGCGCAGCTCCTCCTCCTCGTCCTGGAGCCTGCGGTAGAAGTGCGCGCACTCCTCCGGGGAGCACTCCTCGTCCAGGAGCCTCGTGGCGTAGCGGCGGGTGGCCGAGGACATGTTCTGCGCCCGGCCCTTGGTGCTGGCCAGAGAGGCGAAGACGGTGATCGTCAGGAGGGTGACGATCACGATCAGGGACAGGCCGGTGGGGATCTCGACCACCGGGACGGGCTCGCCGTCGTTGATGAACGGCACGTTGTTCTCGTGCAGGGCGTGCAGGAAGAGCTTGACGCCGATGAACCCGAGGATCGCGGCGAGCCCGTACGAGAGGTAGATGAGCCGGTCGAGCAGGCCGTCGATGAGGAAGTAGAGCTGACGCAGGCCCAGCAGGGAGAACGCGGTGGCGGTGAAGACCAGGTAGACGTTCTGGGTGAGGCCGAAGATGGCCGGGATGGAGTCGAGCGCGAACAGCAGGTCGGTGCCGGCGATGGCCACCATGACGAGGAGCATCGGCGTGAGGACGCGCCTGCCGTTCTCGACGGTGGTCAGCTTGTCGCCGTCGTAGTGCTCGGAGGTCGGCAGGAAGCGCCTGGCCAGGCGGACCACGAAGTTGTCGCCCTTGTGGCTCTCCTCGCTCTCCGGCCTGACCAGGTGTCCGGCGGTGAAGAGCAGGATCAGGCCGAAGATGTAGAACACCCAGGCGAACGTGTTGATCAGCGTCGCGCCCAGGAAGATGAACCCGGTCCGCGCCACCAGCGCGAACGTGATGCCGAACAGCAGCACCTTCTGCTGGTCGGCCCTAGGCACCCGGAAACTCGCGATGATGATCAGGAACACGAACAGGTTGTCGACCGAGAGCGCCTTCTCCGTGACGTAACCGGCGAAGTATTCGGCCCCCATGTCGCCGCCGCCGAAGACCCACACGCCGAGCCCGAACACGACGGCGATGCCCACGTAGGCGGCCGACCAGGCCGCGGCCTCCCTGAGCGTGGGGATGTGCGCCTTGCGTACGTGGAAGACGTAGTCGAACAGCAGGAGGCCGGCGATCCCGAGGACCGTCAGCCACCATATGAGCGCCGGCACATCCACGTAGGCCCTCCAGATTCCGGACAGAGATCCTTCTGTTACCCCTCGCCGGAGAACTCACGCATCAGGCGATGCAGAGCTCGTTGCCCTCCGGGTCGATGATCGTCACCCACCGGGTGGGGCCCTGCCGCCCCTCGTGGAGCACCTTCGCACCCTTGCCGACCAGCCGCTCCACCTCGGCGTCGATGCTGCCGGCCCCGGCGCGGACGTCGAGGTGGATCCGGTTCTTGACCGTCTTCCGCTCCGGCACGAGCTGGAACAGCACGCGCGGGGCGCGCTCCAGCCCGCCCGGGTGGCGGATCGCGGTGCCCTCCTTCCACACCAGCGCGCCCTTGTGGAACCCGGTGTCGGCCTCGGTGGCGTGGCCCTGCACGATCTGCCGGCGGATGAACGCCTCGTCCTGCCGCTCGACCTGCCAGCCCAGGGCGTCGGCCCACCAGTCGGCCAGATTGTGCGGGTCCTGTGAGTCGATGACCACCTGGATGTCGTGCGCCATGTGCCGATCCTAATAAGGTCTTTTCATCATGACTTCGGTACGCCGCTCCGGGATCGCACCATGAACGAACCATGGCAGGAAATCGGCGATCAGGTTTACGTCCGCCGCCACGAGTCCTATGACATGAACGTGGGCCTGGTGGTCGGCGACGGCCAGTGCCTGGTCCTCGACACGGGGATGTCCCACCGGGAGGCGGCCGACCTGGTCGCCGCAGTCCGCCGGGTCACCGGCAGCCCGTGGACGGTCGTCAACACGCACGCGCACTTCGACCACTACTTCGGCAACGCGATGTTCGGCCCGGCGGAGATCTGGGGACACGTCCGCTGCGCCGAGGAGATCGAGCTGCGCGGGGCCCACCACCGGGCCGGCGTGGTGGCCGCGCTCGGCGAGGAACGGCGGGCGGAGCTGGAGGAGGTGCGGATCGTGCCTCCCGACCACGTCTTCACCACGGCCGCCACGCTCGACATCGGCGGCCGGATCGTCCACCTGCGCCATTTCGGGCTCGGCCACACCTCCGGCGACATCGCGGCGCACGTGCCCGACGTGGGCGTGGTCTTCGCGGGCGACCTGGTCGAGGAGGGCGCGCCGCCGGCGTTCGGCGACGCGTACCCGCTCGACTGGCCCGGCACCACGGCCAGGATGCTGCGCGACATGCGCGAGCAGGTGTACGTGCCGGGCCACGGCGCGGTCGTCGGCCGCGACTTCGTGATCGGGCAGCACGAGGAGCTGTCGGTGGTGGCCGAGCTGGCCCGCCGCGCCCACGTGGAAGGGCTGCGCGACCTCATCGGGAAGTTCCCCTATGACGAGGACGTCACCCGTACCGCGATCGGCAGGGCCTTCGCGCAGCTCGACGGAGAGCTTCCCTGAAGACGGGCATTTCGCTATAGTGCATATTGCACTATCAAGGGAGGCATGATGGCGCGACGCCACGACCTGGTGGGGCTCACCGTCCTCGCCATGCTCTCGGTACGCGCCAGCCACCCTTACGAGCTGCACCGTTTCATCGTCGACACGCACAAGGACTACGTGACCGGCCTGCCGAGGAGCCTCTACCACGCGGTGGACCGGCTGGCCAAGGACGAGCTGATCACCCCGGCGGAGACCGGTCGCGAGGGCCGCAGGCCGGAGCGCACGGTCTACGAGATCACCGACGAGGGCAGGCAGGAGCTGACCGTCCGGATGCGCAGGCTGCTGGAGCAGCCGGAGCCCGACCGGCGCACGTTCGTCGCCGCCGTCTCGATGATCGGGGTGCTGGCTCCGGAGGCCGCGCTCAAGGCGCTGCGCACCCGCACGGCCGCACTCCAGGGCTCGATCGGGGGCATCGACGCGCACCTGGCCACCCTGGCCGAGAACGGGCTGCCGGAGATGCTCATGCTGGAGCTGGAGTGTGACCGCGCCCTCTACGGCGCCGAGCTCGACTGGGTGCGCACGGTCATCGGCCGCATCGAGCGCGGCGAGCTCGACTGGTCGGGCACGGTCAAACAGTCGCTGATGGAGCAGCTGCTCGACGAATGAAGCGGCCGCCGGAGTGCGCCAACACCCCGGCGGCCCATCCGAACACGGCGCCTGCCCTGTCCAGACTCGCAGTCCCAGGATAGGCGCCGCCGACCACGGGAGTGTGCCATGTCCGCTGAGATCCGCCGGTTGCTCGACCGCGTCTACGAGATCTGGAACGCCGGTGACGCCGCCGCCTACGCGGCGCTGTTCACCGAGGACGCCGACTACATCACCTACTTCGGCGCCAACCTGAAGGGCCGGCAGGCCATCGAGGACGCCCACCGGCAGCTGTTCACGATGCCGATCAAGCTGGAGAGCCGGGGCGAGCCCGCGATCAGGGAGCTCGGCGACGGGGTCGCGCTGGTCATCGCCACCGGCGGCTCCACCGTCGACGGCGAGCCCGAGCCCGAGCGCGACTCCGTCCTCACCTACACGGCGGTCCGGACGCCGGAGGGCTGGCAGTTCGCCTCCTTCCAGAACACCCGGGTGAGCCGGCCGTGAAGAAGCTCGTCACGGAGGTGTCGGGCGTCGTCGAGGCGCCCGCCGCCCAGGTGCGCGCCGCCCTGGCACGGGCTCTCCTGCCCGGCGGCAGGGACGTCCACGGGCGGTTCACCGTCCAGGACGCGCCGGGCCACACGTCCACGGTCGAGGTCACCGGCTCGGTGATCGCGTTCCAGGGCGGCTGGTGGTACCGCGGCGAGTGGTCGCTCGCGCCGCACCCGTCGGGGACGCTGCTGGTGCACCGCGTCTACAACGTCGCCCGGCGGGCGCGCTGGGCGTGGGTCTCGCCAACCGGTTCTTCGCCGGCTTCGCCGAGGAGACCCGCCGCTCCTTCACCGACACCCTCACCCGCCTCGGCGCCGACCTGGGGACCCGCACCCGGGTGACCTGATCAGGTGGCGGCGCAGGTGTCGTGGGTGGCGTCGAAGCCCTTGAGCGCCTCGCTGTCGGCCGGGTCCAGGGGCTTGAGGCCGCGCCAGTCGTCGCCCACCACCAGCACCAGCCGGGCCGTGCGGGCTCCCGGCACCGCCCGCGGCGTGGCCGTGCGCACGTCGCGGGCGAGTGTCGGCACGCGCGCCTCGCCGTTCGTCCCGTACAGGATCACGGACTTGCGGTACGGCTTGCGCGCGGTGTCGCCGACCTGGGTGACGTGGTAGCCGCGCTGCTCCAGCGCCGCCGCGACCTCGGTGGCGATGCCGCGGCGGTAGGTGCCGTTGCGCAGCTCCACCGCCACCTCCGACCGGGGCACCCGGGTCTGGCCGCCGCGCACGCCGTCGAGGCTGCCGTCCCTGGCCACGATGCGGAAGAGCCGGTCGGCCTGCGGGCGCTCCCACTCGACGCGGCCCGGCTGGGTCGTCGAGTAGTGCCAGGGCGTGGTGATGAAGCGGATCCGGCCGGCGTTCAGGCCCTGGAGGCTCTCGGCCAGGTCCTTCATGACGCCGAGGGTGAAGTCGGGGTCGGTGGTGACGGCCCGGGTGCCGGCGTCGAGGAAGCCGATCAGCCGGGCCGGGTCGGTGAGCGTGTCGCCGCTCATCACCTTCTTCACCATCGAGGCGATGAACCGCTGCTGCCGCTGGATCCGCCCGATGTCGGAGCCGTCGCCGAAGGAGTAGCGGGCGCGGACGTAGCCGAGCGCCCGCTCGCCGTTGAGCGTGTGGCGGCCGGCGGGCAGGTGGAGCATGGCCTTGTCGTCGTCGACCCGGCGCGACAGGCACACCTCGACGCCGCCGATGGCGTCGACCATGCTCTTGAACCCGGAGAAGTCGACCTTGACGAAGTGGTCGATGTGGATGCCGGTGAGCGACTCGACGGTCTTCCAGATGCAGGCGATGCCGCCGTTGTTGAACGATTCGTTGATCATGCCGACGTGCGGCTGCTGGCCGGAGTGGCCCTCACGGGGGCGGCAGGCGGGCAGGCGGACCACCGAGTCACGCGGGAAGCTGACCACGACCGCGTCGTCGCGCCGGGACGACAGGTGGGCCAGCATGATCGTGTCGGTGCGCTCGCCTTCGATGCGGTGGCCGTAGCGGGCGTTCTTGCCGTCGCGCTGGTCGGAGCCGACGATCAGCACGTTCACAGAGGTCATGGCGACCTTGGGCGGGCGGGTGGCGCCCAGCTCGCCGGTCACGTCGATGTGGCGGACGTTGCCGGTGAGCTTGAGCACGACGCCCACTCCGGCGGCCGTCACCAGCAGCACGGTCGCACCGGCGCCGACCGCCAGCCGCCGCAGCCAGCGGCGGCGCGGCGGCGAGCTGGAGGTCGGGGGTGCGTCGATGAGCCCGCTGGTCACGAGACTCCCCAGGGAGACGGGGCCGCGGGTGGCAGCCCTAGGCGCGTGGTGGGTCCGGCCGAACGATAGTACTGAAACGGACCGGGTGTGGTGTCCGTATCGGTCGACTGCCGGTATACGGAGCGTCACCGCTCAGCCGTCGGGCATGCAGGCGGGCGGGCGGCCCGAGGTCGGCCACACGTACTCCAGGTCGTCCGGCTCGTCGCCGAAGATCGGCCGGTAGAACGCCGGGTCCTTGCGCAGCAGCGCCGAGCGGTGGCTGAGGTGCAGAGCGGGGTCGCCCAGCCACGGCGGCAGCTCGCCCGACCCGGCCAGCTCCGCCTGGCTGCGCGCGGCCGGGGTGCCGCAGTGCTCGGCCAGCTCCCGCGTCAGGGTGCCCGCGCAGGTGTCGGCCCGGCCCAGCGAGCACCAGTGGCGGCACACCTCCAGCCCGTAGCTCACCAGCGCCTCCTCGAACCCGGCCCACATCTTCACCACCGGGTGGTGCCGCCAGCCGTAGCCGGGCACCGTCAGCGCCCGCAGCACCTGCAGGCACTCCACCCGTTGCTTGCCCAGCCTGAGCGGGTCCAGGACGTCCGCGGTGCGGGCGAAGTCCGGGTAGGGCAGGAAGGTCTGCATAGCGGTCTCCCTGCCCTGGCCAGGGTGTTCACACGTGCGCGGCGAGCCACGGGCGGAGCACGGGCAGCACCGCGGCCGGCTGCATGGCCCGCGCGTGGTCGAGCCCGTCGAGCACCACCACGTCCCAGCCGAGCGCCTCCAGCTCGGCCCGGCGGCGGACGACCGGCCCGGCGATGTCGACGCGCGTGCCGCCCCACCGCTCGTCGTACTCGATCACGTCGGCGGATCCGGCGAAGCACAGCCTCGGGCAGGTGACCGCGCGCTGCGCGGCCCTGTCGTCGAAGTCCTGGAGCGCCTCGTACAGGGTGACGAACTGCCTCGCCTGGCCGTCCGACATGTCGACCTCCACGGTCGACCAGTCGCCGGGGGTGGCTTCCTTGCCGGTCGCCGACCCCACCATCGCGAGGGTCGCCCTGGTCACGTCGAGCATCTCCGCGTACGGGCCCTCGACGGGCGGGTAGCCGCCCATGACGAGCCCGTCGAGCCGGTCGGTGCGGATCGCGAGCTGCAGCCCGCTGAGGGCGAGCCAGGAGTAGCCGTAGTAGGCGAACCGGCCGGCTCCCACGGCGTCGGCCACGGCCAGCAGGTCGGCGGCCACGTTGTCCGGGGTGAGCGTCTCGGCCTTCGGGTGGGCGAGCACATGGCCCTCGTAGTCGAACGTGGCCACCCGGACCTGGTCGCCGAGCCCTTCCATGAGCGAGCGCCCCAGCGCGGGGTCGGCGCCCCAGGCGCGCATCGCCTCGGCCTGCGCTCCTTCGGCGGGCCTGGGGTTGACGGGCAGCAGCAGCGTGGGACCGGCGCCGTGCACCACGATCTCGATCGTGCTGCCGTCGTGCAGCCTGGCTTCGGGCATGACATCTCCATACGCCGTAAAGGATTCTCGACGAGAGAATACCTTAGGGCGTAAGGAGATCGTCCATGGCGCGGCGGCGGGTCGCCGTGGCGGGGGCGGGCCGGTACAGGATCGCCCGGGCCGCCACCAGGACGCACACGGTCCCCAGCAGGAGTCCCCACACGGTGTCGCTGACGAAGTGCATCCCCCGGTACAGGCGCGAGAACGCGACCGCGAGCGCCGCCCCCACGGCGACCACCCACACGGCCGCCCGCAGCACGGGATGGCGCGTCCGCGTGGACAGCACCAGCGCCAGCCCGCAGTAGAACGCCACCGCGGCGCTGGTGTGCCCCGACGGGAAGCTGGACGTGGGCGGGGCCGGGTCGAGGTGGGGCACGTCCGGCCTGGTCCGGTCGATGACCGCGGTCGTCGCCAGGAAGATCAGCGACTGGCTCCACACGGCCGCGACGAGGAAGGCGGACTCGCGCCAGCGCCCGAAGGCCCACCGGAAGGCGAGGGCCGAGATCGCGGTGAGCGCCACGATGTACGGGGTGTCGGACAGGCTGCTGCCGAAGTCGGTGGCCGCGTTCCACGGGCCGGTCCGCCCGGCGGCCAGCATGTCGCTGACGGCGGCCTCACCGGTGGGCACGGAGAGGATCAGCTCCCCCGCCGCGAAGGTCACCCCGGCCATCAGCGCCAGCGGCAGGACCAGGGATAAAGCGTAGTATCGAAGATCAGTAACGGTCATGTCCCGTCCTCACCGCCTCGGGTTCCACTCCCTCCAGATGCGGCGACGCCCGCCTGCGCCCCTGCTGCCGCCGCCAGGTCTCGAACGCGGCCACCGTCGCCGCCAGCACGGCCACGCCGAGCACGACCCCGCCCAGCACGTCGCTCACCCAGTGCACGCCCAGCGCCACCCTCGTGTACGAGACGGTCACGATCATGAAGACGGCCCCCGCCCACGCGGCGACCCGTCCCCACGCGGGCAGATGGGGCAGGGCGAGCAGCAGCAGGATCCCGGCCCCGAGCGTCGCGTGCAGCGCGTGGCCCGACGGGAACGCCATGCCCGGGGCGAGCGCCACCGGATCGGGCAGGCTGGGCCTCGCCCGATCCACGATGATCTTCAGGAGCCAGCCGACCAGGCCGCCCACCACGATCGTGGTCACCGCCCACAGCGCCGCGCCCTCGCGCCGCCGCCGCCACAGCCAGACCGCCAGCACGAGCACGACGGCCCGCCACGACCACGGCCCGAACACGTCCGTCCACACGATGAGCAGGTCCGTCACCAGAGGGTTGGCCCGCGCGTACACGTGCAGGTCGTGCGCCACCCGCGCGTCCAGCGGGTTGAGCGGCAGCTTGGCCAGCACGAGCAGCAGCATGAAGGGGATCGTGAGGGTCACCACCGTGACCGACGCGATCGTCAACCTGATGGGCAGCCCGTGCTCACCCCTGAGTCGCGTCGCCATCCACCGCCGCATGAGGCTCGCGGCTACCCCCAGCCGCGCGCCTCATGCGCCGCCCGGCCGCCGACGACCTTTCCGCCTGCCATCGTGAGCGTGTCGTGGGCGCGCGCGGCGGCGTCGCGCGTCGCCATCACCACCGTCTGTCCCAGGTCCTCGGCCAGCTCCGCGAGCAGATCGAGGACCCCGGCGGCGGGGCCGGGCCCGAGCCCTCCAACGGGCTCGTCCGCGAACAGGACCGCGGGCCGGGCCGCGAGCGCCCGGACGACGGCGGCCCGCTGCCGCTGCTCCCCGGACAGCTCGGCGGGCCGGAGATGGAGCCGGTCGGCCAGCCCCGCCCGGCCGACCAGCTCCCGCAGCCACGCCCGGTCCGGGCGGAGCCGCGCCAGGCGGAGCGGCAGGGCGAGGTTCTGCTCGACGGTGAGCGACGGCAGCAGGTTGCAGGAAGGGAAGACGTGACCGGCGTTCGCGCGCCGCCACTCGTCACGCTCGATCTCGCCGAGCGCGGTGACGTCCACGCCGTCGACGGTGACCGTGCCGGAGGTGGGCAGGTCGAGGGCGGACGCGCAGTGCAGCAGCGCGCTCTTGCCCGACCCCGGCGGCCCCACCACGGCGAGGAACCGCCCGGCGGTGACGGTGAGCGATACGTCGTCGAGCGCGACCGTCCCGCCGTGGAACTTGCTGACGTGCTCCAGAGTCACGGCTCCGGTCACGCGCCGCGCCTGTTGCGGTGGTCGACGACGAGGCCGGCGATGCACGCCAGGGCGAGCACGCCGGTGGCGGCGCCGACGAGCATGCCCCACCCGCCGACGGCGTTGGCGACGACGTTGGCCGCGGCGCTGACGAGCAGGCCGGTCCACAGGGCCATACGCGGCATGACGGACTTCTGGGCGGCGGAGGAATTGTATGAATCAGTCATGGCGGCAACGTTAGGAACGGCGCAGCCCCCGGAGAATCCCGCCCGCTGCCCTCTCCGCGGTACAGCAGGCTGGAGTGACGGCCTGTCCGGTTGTCCGTAGATTGGCCGGTGATGATGAGAAACGCCGTCGAGGCGCTCGACCGCCTCGCGGGCGGCCTCGGCACCGCCGTGCTCGCCCTGGCCACCGTGGCCTGCTGGGTGATCGTCGGCACGGCGTCGCTGTTCTGGATCGGCCTGCCGCTGCTGCCCTCGGTGATGGCGATGACCAGGGTGGTGGCGGACAAGGAGCGGGTCAGGCTGGGCCGCTGGGGCGAACAGGCGCTGAGCCCGTACGAGACCTCCATCGAAGATCTGACCTGGCAGGACGCGGTGCGCGCCGCCCGGCGCGACCCGGCCACCTGGCGCGACCTGCGCTGGCTGTGCCTGCACGCGACGTCCGGCCTCGTGCTGGGGCTGCTCGGCATCGCCTTCCCGGTCATGGCCGTGCGGGACCTCTCGTTCCCCCTGTGGTACGGGCTGCTTCCCGAGACCGAGACGACCAGCACCATGTACCTGCCGGTCGACTCATGGACGGGCATCGCGGGCACGGCGCTGATCGGCCTGGTCTGGGCGCTGCTCAGCCTGACGATCGGCCCCGGCATGGCCAGGCTGCAGGCGCTGCCCGGGCGGCGGCTGCTGCCGCCGCACCCGTCGGTCGACCTGTCGCACCGGATCGCCCAGCTCACCGCCACCCGGGCAGGCGCTCTACAGGCGCACGCCGCCGAGCTGCGCCGCATCGAGCGCTCGCTGCACGACGGCGCGCAGAACCGGCTGGTGGCCGTGGTCGTGCTGGTCGCGGCCGCCAAGCGGGCGCTGGAGCGCGATCCCGCGACGGCCGGCCCGGTGCTGGACCGCGCCCAGGAAGCCGCCGAGACGGCGCTGACCGAGCTGCGCGGCGTGGTGCGCGGCATCCTGCCGCCGATTCTGCAGGACAGGGGCCTGGCGGGCTCGCTCGCCGCGCTGGCCTCCGACTGCCCGGTGCCGTGCAAGGTGTCGGTGGGCGAACTGGGCGCGCTGCCGCTGTCGGTGGAGACCACCGCGTACTTCACGGTGGCGGAGGCGCTCACCAACGTGGCCAAGCACAGCGGCGCCACGCACGCCCGGGTGGCGCTGCACCGGCGCGGCGACACGCTGCGCGTCGAGATCGAGGACGACGGGCACGGCGGCGCGGCGGAGCGGGACGGCTCCGGCCTGGCGGGCATCCGCCGCCGGGTGGCGGCGCACGACGGCGTCCTCACCCTGGACAGCCCGGCAGGCGGGCCGACGAGAATCGAGGTGGAGTTGCCGTGCGTGTCGTGATCGCCGAGGATGACGCTCTGTTGCGCGAAGGGCTGGCGCTGCTGCTGGGCGGTGAGGGGTTCGAGGTGGCCGCGGCCGTGCCCGACCCGGACGCGTTCATGAAGGCGGTGGCCGAGCACCACCCGGACGTGGCGGTGGTGGACGTGCGGATGCCGCCCACCCACACCGACGAGGGCATCAAGGCGGCGGTCGAGGCCAGGCGGCTGCACCCGGAGCTGGCGGTGCTCGTGCTGTCGGCGTACGTGGAGCAGGCGTTCGCCACCGAGCTGCTGGCCGGCGGCGCGAACGGGATCGGCTACCTGCTGAAGGAACGGGTGGGCCGGGTCGGCGAGTTCATGACCGCGCTGGAGCGGGTGGCGGCCGGCGGCACCGCCATCGACCCGGAGGTGGTGGCCCAGCTCTTCACCCGCCGCGACGGGCCGCTGGACCGGCTCACCGCCAGGGAGCTGGAGGTGCTCGCGCTGATGGCCGAGGGCCTGGGCAACACGGCCATCGCCGAGCGGCTGGTGGTCACGGAAGGCGCCGTGCACAAGCACATCCGCAGCATCTTCGCCAAGCTCGACCTGTCACCCGCCGACCGCGTCGACCGCCGCGTCGCCGCCGTCCTCCACTACCTGAACGCCTGACCCCGGCCCTGCCCGTCGCCTCCGGCGGATCGTCGGCCCGAGAAGCCCCACGCATGCGCCGGGGAGGATGTCCCGTACACGAGCCCGACCAGCGGACGCGGCGTCTTGCCCTGGATGGAGTGGCCGCTCGTAAGGGGTGCCGCTTGGAGGGTGGGGTGGTCTCCCGGAGGATGCGTGCGCTGCCTTGAAGGGGTGCTGGGCCAGGAGCGCGCTCTCTGCGGGGTTGCGCTGCGCACCTGGAGGGTGGGTTGTCCTGCGGAGGGGTCCTGCGAAGAGGTGGATGGGTCCGGGTGTTGGGGGCGGGGTGTGATAATCCGTGCGTGGTGGGGTGTTCCAGGCGGGCGCTGTTATGGGCGGGGGTCGGGGCGCTGGTTCCGGCTCGGGGCGGGGGGAGTATGTCGCCTGGGGCGTTCGCGGGGGTGCGGCGGCGGTGGCGGGAGGTGACCGTCGATCCCGCGTACCCGGTGGGGCCGGCGAGGCGGCGGCTGGCGGAGATGGCGCCCACCGGCCGCCATCTGTGGCCGGATCTGCCGTACCCGTCCCTGAGCGCGACCCCGGGGCGGCTGCTCGCGATGGCGCGGGCGTACGCGGTGAGCGGCGACGCGCGGCTGCGCGCCGGGGTCGAGACCGGCATCGGCCACTTCTGTGAGCACGTGTACGCGGCCGGGGCGGACCCGGTGGGCAACTGGTGGGACTGGGAGATCGGCGCGCCGAAGCGGCTGCTCGACGCCGCCGTCCTCGTCGGCCTGTCGGGGCGGCAGGGCGGCGCGTTGCTGGAGGCCGTCGACCACTTCGTCCCGCCCGACCGGCTGCGCGACTACGGCGGCACCAGCACGGGCGCGAACCGGGTGGACCTGTGCCTGGTGACGCTGCTGCGCGCGGTGCTGGGCGCGGACGCGGAGCGGGCGGACCTCGCGGTGCGGGCGCTCGCGCCGGTCTTCCGGTACGTGACGGAAGGCGACGGCTTCTACCGGGACGGCTCGTTCCTCCAGCACGACACCGTCCCCTACCAGGGCGGTTACGGGCTCGTACTGCTGGAAGGGGTGGCGACGCTGTTCGCGGTGCTGCGCGGGAGCCCGTGGGAGGTCGCCGACCCGAACCGGCGGATCGTGTACGACAGCGTGGAGCGGTCGTTCGCCCCGTTCACGCACGCCGGTCACGTCATGGACCTGGTGAGCGGCCGGGGCATCGCCAGGGACCCGTCCGGCGGCGAGCTCAGGTTCCGCCGCCTGGCCGGCGCCGTGAGGCGGCTGGCCCTCACCGCCACGCCCGCCGAGCGCCGCCGCTGGCGAACCCTGGTGGACGGGGCCGGCGAGCAGCCCACGGGGCACCGGCTGTTCCCGATGAGCGCCCGCGCCGTGCACCGCGCGCCCGGCTGGTGCGCGGCGCTCAGCATGTCCTCCGACCGGATCGCCCACTACGAGCACGGCAACGGCGAGAACCTGCGCGGCTGGCACACCGGCTCGGGGATGCTCTATTGGTGGGGCGAGGGCCACGGGGCCCACTACGCCGACGGGTTCTGGGCCACCGTCGACCCCTACCGGCTGCCGGGCACCACCGTCTCGACCCGGCGGCTGCCCGACGGCGCGGGCGAGGCGTGGGGCGGCGCGTGCCCGCCGTTCCGCTGGGCCGGCGGAGCCACCGACGGCCGTTACGCGACCGCCGGCCAGCACCTGCGCGGGCTGGAGTCCACGGTGGAGGCGTTCAAGTCGTGGTTCTTCCTCGACGACGCGGTGGTCTGCCTGGGCGCGGGCATCACCGGCAGGGACGGCGCGCCGGTGGAGACCGTGGTCGACAACCGCCGCACCGCCGCGCTCCTCACCGTGGACGACGCGAACGGCTGGGCCCATCTGGCGAGACACGGCGGCTACGTCGTCCGCGACGGCGGCGTGCTGCGCCGCCTGCGCGAGCACCGGCCGGGCGGCGGGATGACGCGCCCGTACGTCACGCTCTGGCTCGGTCACGGGCTGGACCCCGGCGACGCCCGCTACGACTACCTGCTGCTGCCGAACGCCACCGTGGCGGCGACCAGGGCCCGCGCCGCCGACCCCGGATGGGCGCGGGTGCTCGCCAACACGACCTCCCAGCAGGGCGTGCACGTGCCGTCGGCGGGGGTGACGGCGGTCAACTTCTGGCAGCCGGGCACCGCGGGCCCGCTGTCGGCGTCCGGGCCGTGCGCGGTGCTCGTCACCGAGCGCGGCGACGGCTCGGCCACCGTCACCGTGTCCGACCCGCGCCGCGACCTGACGGAGCTGACCGTCACCTGGAACCGCCCGGTGGCGGCGGTGACGGGACGCCCGGCGGCCCTGACAGGGGCGCGGACGGGACGGCGGCTCAAGCTGACGTTCGGCCCGCTGCCGGACTCCGTGTCGGTCACCGTCCGGCCGGGCGGAGGCGGGTGAGATCTCGCGGTCTCTGACCGGCGGAAATTTCTCACACCCGGAGAGCCACGACGCGTGCGGCCCGAGTAGTTTTTCAGATCGGACCCCGGCCGTGATAGACGTCTCATGAGATGGTCTTGCAGGATTTGGCCAGCATGAGCTGGTAAGTCTGGTCGGCAGGTCCTAGATCCAACGAGTCAAGGATGTGCCCATGCGCGCCAGAGACCTGCTTGCCGACTATCCCGTCGTGACCCTTGAGACGCCTGTGCTCCAGGCAGCCCAGTTGCTCGCCGAGCAGGATCTGCCCGGTCTGATCGTCAAGAACGACGACCAGCTCACCATTCTGCCGGGCACGGAAGCACTGCGACTGGCCGTGCCGCGCTACATCATGGACGATCCGGCGCTGGCCCGGGTGGTCGACGAGGCGCACGCCGACGAGTTCCTGCGCGCGCTGGGCAGTCGTACGGTGCGCGAGGTGCTGCCCCGGGAGCGGCGGGAGCTACCCGTCACGGATCCTGACGCGACCGTGCTGGAGCTGGCCGCGCTGATGGCGCGCACCCGCAGCCCGTTGGTGGCCATCGTGGACAAGGGCCGGTTGCTGGGTGCGGTCACGCTGCAGGCGCTGCTGGACAGGATGCTAGGCACATGAGCCCGCTCGCCTGGGCGAGCGTCGCAGTGTTCGTGTCCGCCTACGCGCTGATCGCCACCGAGAAGGTGAACCGGGTGGCGGCGGCGCTGGGCGGGGCGTGGGTCATGCTGTTGATCCACGCGACCAACGCCGGGTCGGCGTTCTTCTCCGAGCATGCCGGGATCGACTGGAACGTCATCTTCCTGCTGCTCGGCATGATGGTCATCGTCGGGGTGCTGAAAGAGACCGGCGTCTTCGAGTATCTGGCGATCTGGGCGGCCAAACGCGCCCAGGGGCGGCCCTTCCGGTTGATGGTCCTGCTGGTCCTGATCACGGCAGGCGCGTCGGCGCTGCTCGACAACGTGACCACGGTGCTGCTGATCGCGCCGGTGACGTTCCTGGTGTGCGAGCGGCTGGCCGTGTCGCCGGTCCCCTTCCTGATCGCCGAGGCGCTGGCCTCCAACATCGGCGGCGCGTCGACGCTGGTGGGCGACCCGCCGAACATCATCATCGCCAGCCGGGGCGGGCTGAGCTTCAACGACTTCCTCATCCACATGGCGCCCATGGTGATCGTGCTGGTCGCGGTGTTCGTGGGGCTCTGCTGGCTCATGTGGGGCCGGACGTTCCGGTACGACCCGGACCGGGCGCAGGAGGTCATGGCGCTGGACGAGAAGGAGGCGATCGCCGACCCGTGGCTGCTGTGGCAGTCGCTCGTCGTGCTGGTGCTGGTGCTGGCGGCGTTCGTGCTCCATCCGGTGCTGCACTACGAGCCGTCGGTGGTGGCGCTGCTGGGCGCCGGTGTGCTGGTGGCCTTCACCAAGGTGACCACGGAGAAGTCGCTGGCCGAGGTGGAGTGGCCGACGCTGGTGTTCTTCGCCGGGCTGTTCGTCATGGTCGGCGCGCTCGTCCACACCGGGGTCATCGACCAGGTCTCCAGGGCCGCCGTGGAGGCCACGGCGGGCCGGTTGGACGTGGCGACTATGGGGCTGCTGGGCGGTTCCGCCGTGGTGTCGGCGGTCGTGGACAACATCCCGTACGTGGCCACGATGAGCCCGATCGTGGCGGAGCTCGTGGCGGCGCAGGGCGGCGAGTCGGCGCAGGTGCTCTGGTGGGCGCTGGCGTTCGGGGCCGACCTGGGCGGCAACGCCACGGCGGTGGGCGCGGCGGCCAACGTGGTCGTGCTGGGCATCGCGGCCCGCAACGGCACGCCGATCAGCTTCTGGCACTTCACCAAGTACGGGGTGATCGTCACGGTCGTCACGGTGACCCTGGTGGCGCCGTATCTGTGGTTCCGATACCTGTAGAAACCCCCGCAAAGGTAAAATATTCGCCCCGAAAACCCCTATGCCATAGGGGATCCCGTCGTCGGGGCCCGTTCCGCGCTTGCCCTTTCCCTTGCGCGACGATTACCTTCGAACCCATCGATGGCACGCGCTTGAGCAGCGCTTTTAGGTAAGCCCCCGCGCGTTGCCGATGAATTGCCGAGACCGCGCCCACCCGCGCACATTGCGGGAACACGGCGCGGCCGCCGAATCCGCCCTCTGGCGGAACCGGGGACCCACCTTTCTCTGGGGTGAATCGGTCGCTCTTCACCAAGGGCGCGTCGTAGGGCACTTCCACGCCCGAACCCGACAGCTAACCCGGTAGGCGGCATGGAAGCAAGGAGCAATCCCCGAGCATGGTCAAGCACATCTTCGATCGCATCCCGTCCACCTCCCGCCTGGCCCTGGGCGCCACCCTGGCACTCGGCGCCGC
>NZ_BAABFD010000043.1:0-22350 GCF_039540635.1 Nonomuraea ferruginea
GAAAGGGTGTCGTCCCTCTCACCTGACCGTCCACCTGGACTTTACGTGTCCGTCTACCTGGAGATTTCATGGCCGCCAGCCTGGATCAGGCTGGCCGCCCACCTGGAGAAATTCCTGACCGTCCACAGGAGGCCGCCTATTCGTCGCCTGGATGTGAGCGACAACTTGTCCGGCCTTCCGCGCGGCATCGACGTCGGTCTCCAGATCGACAGCCGATGGTGAGGCACCCAGGGCACATCCGCCGCAAGGAGCCGTCCGGGCTGCTGGTCACCGTCATCCTCTTCGCGCTCGCCGCGCTCGTCGCCTGGGGCCGGTTCGACCCCTACGCCGGGTGACCGCCCTCGGCAGGCATGGGCGTCCGGTACTTGGGTGACCGCTCCAACGCGCGCGGACGTACGAGCCGGGATCTGTGCCTTCCGTAACCGGCGGACGGCGTCCTGTCCTGAAAGGAGGTGCGGCCGATGCGACGCGACCCCGTCTGGACCTGACGAGGTGATCCCGCGGTGGGGTGGTGATGTCTGCGACGAAACAGGCGGGTCACCACCCACCGCGGTGAGCCGGCGCCTGCCCGCGCGGGTTGCCGGAAACATGGCAGGACCTGCCGCAGTGCTGGTTCGTCGAGGACAGCCGAGGAGGACCGGACGGAATCGTCGTACGCCAAAGTGCTCGCGATAGGCGAGTTTCGCGGTTTATGGCTGGGCGGGTTACTGTCGCGAGCGGGCAGCCAGCTGGCGCGCGTCGCGCTGGCCGTCCTCACCTACGAGCGCAGCGGCTCGGCCGCCGTCACCACGCTCGTCTACGCGATGACGTTCGTGCCCGCGCTGATCGGAGGGCCCGCGCTGGGCTGGCTGGCCGACCGCTACCCGCGGCGCGAGGTCGTGATCGCCTGCGATGCGATCAGGACCGTCCTCATCGGATTCATCGCACTGCCCGGCCTCCCGCTGCCCGCGTTGTGCGCCCTGGTCTTCGCCTCCCAACTGCTCGACTCGCCGAGCAGGGCGGCACGCGTCTCGCTGACGCCCGAAGTGGTGCCCCGCGAGCTCTACCAGACCGGAGTGGCGGTCCACCAGCTCAGCGACCAGGTCGTGACGCTGCTCGGCTTCGCCGGCGGCGGCATCGTGGTGGCGCTGGTCGGCGCGGAAACGGCCATCCTGATCAACGCGGCCACGTTCGCCGCCGCCGCGTCACTCACCCTGGCCACAGGGCGCCGGCGCCCGGCGGCCGCGGGAAAGCAGCCGGTCTCCCTCCTCGGCGGGCTGCGGCTGGTGGCCGGGCATCGCGCGTTGCGCAGCCTGCTCGGCCTGGCCATGTTGTCGGGCTTCCACGTCATCCCCGAGGCGATCGCGGTGCCGTACGCCGCCTCGTTGGGCCTGGGCACCACGCAAGCGGGGCTCCTCATGGCCGCCCTGCCCGCGGGCAACGTCATCGGCGTGTTCGTGCTGTCCAGATTCCTCACCGAATCGCGGCGGATGGCGCTGATGGCCCCCATGGCGGTGCTGGCCGGCGTGCCGCTGGTGGCCAGCGCGGCGGACCCCGGCTACGTGCCCTTGCTGCTCCTGTGGACGGGGTGCGGGGTGCTCACCGGCTACCACGTGGCGGCCAACGCGGAGTACGTGAGGATCGCTCCGCCGGAGAGCAGGGGACAGGCGGTCGGCCTGGCCTCCTCCGGCATGGTCGCCGCCCAAGGGCTGGGCATCCTGCTCGGCGGCCTTCTCGTCGAAGCGGCCGGACCGGAGTACGGCCTGGCGATAGCCGGCGCCGCTGGACTGATCGCGGGAGTGCCGGTACTGCTGGCCTGGAACAGGGCCGTCAAGGCCTCGCCCCCGTCCACCTGATCACGATGCTCAAGATGCCGGTGATCTCCGGGTTGTTCGTGCCGCGGCAGCGCGAGGTGGCGTTGATGAAGGAGATGGATCTCGCCCACCCCGGTCCCGCGCGGCCGGCCCCCGCGCACGCCTGAAAGGTGCCGCACGGAGTCAGGGGGCGGGCGGAAAATCGCTACCTTGGCAACAAACGGGTGGTGTCCCCTGCGCGGCCGCTCGTTCGTCGTACTGATGAGAGCCCACTGCCTTGGAGGTCGCGATGCAGTACGCCCTGCTGATCTATGCCGAGCCCGGCTACCTGGAGACGTCGTCGGATGAGGAGCGTGAGGCGGCGTACGCGGAGTATTTCGCGATGGCCGACGACGACCGCTACGTCAGTGCCGCGCAGTTGCAGCCCGCGGAGACGGCGACCTGCGTGCGGCTGTCCGGCGGCCGGACGCTGATGACCGACGGCCCGTTCGCCGACACCAAAGAGGTGCTGGGTGGCTTCTGCCTGATAGAGGCCGCCGACCTGGACGAAGCGCTCGAATGGGCGGCGCGCGTCCCGGCCCTGCGGTTCGGCGGCACCGTGGAGGTCAGGCCGGTGGTGCGGCTCTGAGCGTGCTGGAGGAGGTGTTCCGCGAGCAGTGGGGCCGGGTGCTGGCCTCGCTGGTCGGGTTCCTCGGTGACTTCGACCGGGCTGAGGAGGCGGCGCAGGAGGCCTTCGCCATCGCGGCGGAGCGCTGGCCGGCTTCAGGCGTGCCGGCCGCTCCGGGCGCGTGGCTGGTGACGACGGCCAGGAACCGGGCGATCGACCGGATCCGCCGGGAGCGCACCCTGGCCCAGAAGATCCTGCTGGCGGCGCCGGAGGCCATCATGGACGAATTCGACGACACGCTGATCAAGGACGAGCGGCTTGAGCTGATCTTCACCTGCTGTCATCCGGCGCTGCCGCTGGAGGGGCAGGTGGCGCTCACGCTGCGTGCGCTCGGCGGCCTCCAGACCGCGGAGATCGCCCGAGCGTTCGTGGTCTCGGAGGAGACCATGAAGCGGCGCCTGACCCGCGCGAAGGCCAAGATCAAGGCAACCGGGATCCCGTTCGCGGTCCCGGGCGCGCATCTGCTGCCCGAACGGCTCGACGCGGTGCTGGCGGTCATCTACCTGATCTACAACGAGGGCTACAGCGGCCGGGTCGATTTCGGCGCCGAGGCCATCCGGCTGGGGCAGGTGCTGGCCGGGCTGATGCCGCGAGAGCCAGAGGCACACGGGCTGCTGGCGCTGATGATGATCCACCACGCGCGGCGGCGGGCCCGGTTCTCCGGTGACGATCTCGTACTGCTCGACGATCAGGATCGGTCGTTGTGGGACCTGCCACAGATCGCGGCGGGCCGGGCGGCGCTGGATCGGGCGATGGCGCTGGGCGGGCGCGGCCCGTACGTCGTGCAGGCCGCCATCGCCTCGCTCCAGGCGCGTGAGCGGATCGACTGGCCGCAGGTCGCCGAGCTGTACCGGCGGCTGGCCGACCTGACCGGCTCGGCGGTGGTCGAGCTCAACCGTGCCGTGGCGGTCGCCCAGGCAGGCGATCCCGCCGCGGCGTTGCGTGCCGTCGATGGCCTCGACCTGGACGGCTACCTGTATTTCCACTCGACGCGCGGGGAGCTGCTGCGGCGTCTGGGCCGTGATGCCGAGGCCCGGACGGCCTACCGGCGCGCCCTTGAGCTGGCCGACTCGACCCCCGAGCGGCGGTTTCTGACCCGGCGCCTCGAACAGCTCTGAGCCTGCCGGTCCCTCCGAGGTCGGGTGGGTCTCGGCAGCTCATCTCGTCCGCGTGGTGCGCGACCGGCCTGTCACTCACATGGACAAGGGGATCAGCGTGTTCGCCGTCTACCTCGTGATCACCTCTCTCGCCTCGGCCGTCGTCGGCCTGGCCGCCATCGCCAACCTCATCGGCCATGACTACCCCAAGAAGCAGGCGGACCAGCTTCGCGTGCCGCGTTCCTGGACGCTCCCGCTGGGCTTGATGCTGGCGGCGGGTTCGCTGGGACTGCTGGCCGGGTTCGCCGTTCCGGTGCTGGGCCTGCTCGCCGCCGCCGGCCTCGTGTTGTACTTCCTCGGCGCGTTCTGCGTTCATCTGCGGGCTCGTGACCACCACTTCGGCGCCTGGTCCGTGTTCTTCGCACTGGTGGCGGCCGCCTTGGTCGTGAACGTGGCCTACTACTGAGTTCCGGCCCCAACCGAGATCAGTTCGTCCGCGACGCCTCGAGTTTGGACGGGTTGGAGAACGTCCCCATCTGGCTCATCAGGGTTGCGGAGCGGAGCTGCCGCGGAGTGGGTGTTGGTCAGGTGTGGCAAAGAGGGCACGCCGTCGCGTCAATCGCGTCAATTCGCCAGTGCAGTGTGAGCCCTATCACGTTGGCCGGCCGTCCCGAGGCGCCGGACTCATTCGTCAATGATCCGTACCCGCCACCGCGGCAAGAAGTTTTCAGATACAGCCCTCAGACCTAGACGTTCAGTGAAGCGCTGCTGGTGCGGACGCACCCTCCGGCAAGAGCCCGATGTCGTCATCCATCACGTTCGCAGGAGAGAGGAAACCGATGAAAGATCTACAGACTGTCGCCGACCGCGTCGAGATCGAGGCGCTGCGGGGCGAACACGTCGACGCGGCGATGAACGGCGACTACGACCGTTTCGCGTCGCTGTTCACCAGGGACGCCGTGTGGCGGATCCCTCCCGCCGACGTCGAGTTCACCGGGCGGAAGGAGATCCGCGCCGGTATCGAACGGCTGCAGGATGCGTGGGAGTTCTGGGTGCAGACCGTGCACCCGGGCACGATACAACTCGATGGCGACACCGCGACCGGCCGGGAATCCGTCTTCGAGATCGGTCGCCAGCGCGACGGCAGGTCGGTCGTCATGTACGGCCTGTTCCACGACCGTTACCAGCGCACCCCGGATGGCTGGAAGTTCACCGAGCGCGTCCTCGAACCTAAATACCTCGACACAACTGCGCTGACGGGCTCGCCTCACGTGACCTGGGACTCCGCCGACCCAGAGGCCGTGAACGCCTCCTCTGCGTAAGAAGCCCGATAACCGCGCGACCATCCGAACGCCGTATGTGCTGGGCGGATCTGCAGGGAGCAGCGCGCTGGGGTCGGCCGCAGGTGTGGGTGCGGTCGGGGAGGTCGTCCGCCTGCGCCTGGTGCGGCGGCCGAAGTTGGGCCGCAACGCCAGGCGTGTGCAGGGTGGGGGAGTGGGACCGTCATCGCTGCTGCACGACGGGGGACAGGGGAGTGATGCAAGGTGCTGGCTTACGCGGATTGTGCACTGGGCGTCGAGGACAACAGCACGTGATCATCGATGTGGTTGTGGGGCGGAGCAGCTTAGAAATCTACATTGTAAAGGGCCTGGGTTGGTAGAAGTCCTGCTCTCATACCTGACAACCACAACAACAAAACCGCACCAGATGGCGAGCTCGCCGCGGATCAATGAGAACGCCACTGTTACCGGGCCGGGCAACAGTAGTGGTGCTCGCTCCTCATCGCGCCGACCCGGTTTTCCGGCGATACGGCGGTTCGCGGCATCGGGCACCGCCGGGAATTGCTTGGCAATCTCCAGCGCGGTGACAGGGGCCGGCGCTGCAGCTGTGTGACCGGGCGTTTGTGAGGGTGGAATCGAGATCTGGCCGGTAGCGCCCGAGTGCGCCGTGCTGAGTTCGGAACGCCAGGGCTACCTGCGGACGCGGATCGCGCACCGATTAGGTTTCCGCGTCGTGCCCGTCTGTACGTGTGAGATCGACTCACGGAAGGCTGACATGATGCGGAAACTGACCTACGGCATGAACCTGAGCCTGGACGGCTACGTCGCCGCGCCCGGTGAGGACCTCGGCTGGAGCGTGCCGAGCGACGAGCTGTTCCAGTGGTGGTCCGACCGGGTGGGGGCGACCGGCCTGGCGCTGTACGGGCGCAAACTGTGGGAGGCGATGAGCTCCCACTGGCCGACCGCCGACCAGCAGCCCGGCGCCACACCGGCGCACATCGAGTACGCCCGCCGCTGGCGGGACATGCCCAAGGTGGTGTTCTCGTCGACGATCGACAAGGTCGACTGGAACACCCGTCTGGTCACCGGCGACGCGGTCACCGAGATCACCCGGCTCAAGTCCGAGGACGGCGGCCCGATGGACATCGTTGGCGCCACACTTGCCGCAGCGGCCATGCGGGCCGGGCTGATCGACGAGTATGTGCTGGTCACCGCACCGGTCTTGCTGGGCGGTGGCACGCCTTTCTTCACGGCCCTGGACAGTTGGGTGAACCTGAACCTGGTGGAGACGCGGACGTTTTCCGGCGGCCTGGTGTTGACCCGATACGAGACGAGGCGATGAGCACGGGCCGCCCCGCCGGCAACGTCGGCGGGGCGGCCCGTGCGCTGGACTCGTCTGATCACAGTGTCGGGGGCAGGTCCAGCCATGGTTTGTCGGTGGCGTCGAATCCGGTGAGCTCGGCTATCTTCCCGTCGACGATGTGCAGGACCGCGATGTTGAACAGCCGGTATTCCGGGTCGTCGGGGGTGCGGAGGTACAGTGCGGCGGCGGGCATGCGGTTGACCGTGGTGGCGGTGCAGCGCCAGTCGTCGTAGCCGCGCTGGAAGAGTCCACTGGAGACCCAGCCGTCCACCGCGTCCTTGGCTGTGACGACCAGGGTGCCCGGATCGGGCAGCATCGTGAAGCGCAGGTCGTCGCGCAGCAGGGCCATCAGTTTGTCGAGGTCGTTGCGTTCATGGGCGTCCATATATGACTTCACCACGCCGCGCTCGTCATCCGACAGCTCGTGGGTGGCGGGGCTTCGCCAGTCGAGGCGGCGGTCGGGCAGTTGCTCGCGCATCGTCACACGGGCCCGCTGCAGTGCGCTGGTCACCGATGCGACGGTCAGTTCGAGGGCGTCGGCGGCTTTCGACGCCGGCCAGCCGAGGACGTCGCGCAGGATGAACACCGCCCGTTGCCGCGGCGGCAGGTGCTGGACGGCGACGATGAACGCCAGCTCGATCGTCTCCCGCGCCACCACCGATTCCTGTGGGTCCTCGGGGAGCATCTGGTCGGGGTACGGCTGCAGGTACAGCATCTCGGAGCCGGGGTCCGGCAGCTCGGACGGTACGGGTGTGCGGTCGTTGCGCTTCTCCAGGAAGTCGAGGCAGGCGTTCGTCGCGATCCGGTACAGCCAGGTCCGCAGGGCCGCGTGGCCCTTGAACGACTCCCGCTTGTTCCATGCTCGCAGGAACGTCTCCTGCGTCATGTCCTGGGCGTCCTCGTAGTTCGCGAGCATCCGGTAGCAGTGCACCTGCAACTCACGCCGGTGGCGCTCCGTGATGAGTGCGAACCGCGCCGTGTCGCCTGAGCGGGCCGCCGCGATGAATGTGGCCTCGTCGGCGCCTAGCAGTGTGGCGTCGGTCATGGTCGTCAATCCTTCCACCGGTACGAGAGGGCTTACAGAACTGACGACGTGGCGGGGGATTTCTGATCGGTGAAGCCGCTTACACCGGCCTGGATCCAGGACACGGGTTCATCTTCGCCGACCGTGTGAACGGCGGGTGCCGATTCTCCGGGTCTGCAACGCAACACCGAAGTCACCGTTCAGACAACCCTGGGTTTCCGGGTTGCGTGCTAATGTGCTGCATCATTAGTACATCTGGGGTGGCCATGGTCGGCTGGAGTCTGTGGATCGCGATCTTCCTGGCCATCGTGGCGCTGCTGCTGTACCGGGCCTTCCGCCCCCACCGCCGCGCCCAAGTGGTCGAGTGGGCCGCCGGCCATGGCCTGCCCGCCACCGGCCTCGACTGGGACCAGGCGAGCCGTTACCTCGACCGCAGCCGGTGTCTGCGCACTGTCGGGTTCGTCATCCCCCTGTTCTTGGGAGGTACGACGAGCATCGTCTGGGCGCTGGTCTACACCCAGCCGTCCCCGCCCTTCCCGTTCGACCTGCTGGGCTCGCCGTCCTGGCTGGTGGGGTACCTGCTCGGGGCGGTCCTGGCCGAGGTGACCTGGACCCGTCCACGTACCCAGAAGGCGGCCGCCCTCGTGCCCAGGCGGGTGGCCGACTACATCGGGCGCCCGGCGCTGGTCCTCATCCGTGTCGTGGGCCTGGCCACCATCGCCGTGGGCGTGATCGGGCACTGGTTCCTCGCCGGCCATCTCCGCGCCGGGTTCGGGTTCGGACCCGTACCGGCGGTGACGGCGGCGGTCGTGCTGGTGTTGATGGAGGCATCGCTCTGGTTCATCGTGCACCGGCGCCAGCCCGTGGGATCCGAGTCACAGATGAGGCTCGACGATGCCCTGCGCTCCACGGCGATCCACCGGATGGCCGGTGCCGGTCTCGGCATGATGTTCCTGTTCCTCGGATACGAGCTCTTCTCCATCGGGGGCGGCATCGAGGGCCAGGCCCTGCGGATCATCCTGCCGTGGGCCGGGGTGGCGTGCGTGTTCGTGGGCGCCCCTCTGAGCTGGCAGCGCGTCGGGCATCCGCGCGTGTGGCCGGTCAGGCGCCACACGTCAGGCGAGGCGGCCTCCAACACAGCCGACCGGACGGCGACATGATCCTCCATCTCGACCCCGCCTCACCGCTTCCTCCGTACGAGCAGTTGCGGGCGCAGATCGCCACTATGGCCGCCACCGGCGTGCTGCCGCCGCTGACCCGCCTGCCTAGCATCCGGCAGCTCGCCCGGGACCTGGGACTGGCCACGGCGACGGTCGCGCGAGCCTTCCGCGAGCTCGAGCGTGACGGCGTCATCGAGACCCGGGGGCGGCACGGGACCTACGTCCGCGAAACTGCCGGTTCCGCCCTCGGCGTGGACGCTGAGCAGCGCCTGGCGGAGGCGGCGCAGGTGTTCGCCGTCCAGGCGCGGCAGCTTGGCGTGGACGCCGCCCGCGCGTTGCAGCAGGCCAGGTTGGCCCTGGATGCGGTCACGGGCCGCTGAAGGATCATTGATTCGGGCTTGTCTCCACGTTGTGGTCGCCGGGCATTCCCAAGGTAGAAGGCGATGTCGAAGGCCGACACCTGCAGTGCGGCTTGGGAGAGGATGTCCCACACGCACACCTCGCCGTCGGCGCGGCTGGCCACGATCGACAGGATGCGCAGCCGCACCGGATCCCCCAGCGCTTTGAACACCCGCGCCACCCCGGCCGCCTGTGCGGCGTTCAGCGGCTCGCGGGTCAGCGGCGGGCTGCACTCCAAAAGCTCCAGCGGTTCCACACGCCCTCCATATCGATGCTTCTCTATATTGACATGCATCAAAATCATGAGGATAGGGGGAGGGCGGGAACGCAGGGACGTGGGGGCGGCCGCCGATGTTCCCGGCCGGCGGGCCTGAGCGGCGGCGGCTCAGATTCCGGTCACGGCGTTGCGGCGCTCGACCATCAGCACGTCCCGCCAGACGCCGTGGTGATCCAATCCCGGCGCCCTGAAGGGAGGCGTCGCAAGCGCGATCAAGGACAGTCGCTCTTGATCAGACCCGGCCCTCGCAGGGTCCCTCCGACCTTCTGAGTGGGTGATCGCGGGACGTATGGCAACCCATGGGAGGATTGGTCCGTGGGAGCATCAGTGAGGCAGATTCAGGTCACCTTCGACTGCGCATCACCTGAGCGCGTTGCTCGTTTCTGGTGTGAGGTGCTGGGATACGTCGCGCCGCCGCCACCGGAGGGGTTCGCCAGTTGGGACGACTTCAATCGCACGCTGCCGCCTGAGCAGCGGGATTCATGGTTCGCATGCAGTGACCCCTCGGGCGCGGGTCCGCGGCTGTACTTTCAGCGCGTTCCCGAAGGCAAGGTCGTCAAGAACCGGCTGCACCTTGACGTGCGGGTCGGCACCGGGCTGGTGGGGGAGGAGCGCCTGGCGGCCCTTGAGGCCGAATGCGCGCGGCTGATCCCGCTCGGCGCGGTACGCGTACGGCTCCTGCCTGCCGATGAGGAGAACGAGTCGTGCCTGGTCATGCAAGACGTCGAGGGCAACGAGTTCTGCCTCGGCTGAGTGGCAGGCAGGAGGAAGAGTCCGGCCGACTATGCCCATTCCCTTCTGGTGGTGGTGTCGTGCTGCCGGACGGCCCCTCGATGTCGATCTGATCAGCTGCGCGTCGGGTGTGCTGGTCGCGCAGGAGCGCCTGCGCGACGGCGGTCGATGCGATAGCCGTCGCCGAGCAGAGCGGGACTTCGTGCGAGAGGGGGAACGGGATACGCGATCATGTGATTCATGTCGATCCCCCCGGACCCGCCCGCACCCGTACCACCGCAAGAGTCCAGACGGTCACGAACGGCCCGCCGAATCGGCTGCCTGGCCGTGGCGTTAGTGCCGCTCCTGCTGCTCGCGGCGATCGTCAAGGCTCCGGCATGGATCGATGACCACCGGCTGGCGCGCATGGTGGACCGGATCCAGAAGTATCCTCCGCCGGCGGGAGCAGACCTCGGGTACTTCGACCGGCACGTCGAGGTGAGCGGCGACTCCGGCGACTGCTGGTACACCATCCGTTTCGAGCTCTCCACCGACCGGCCCATCCAGGAGGTGCTGAACCACTACCGCCAGGCGAAGATCGAGGACCCCGACGGAGACCTCGGCGACTACGAGCTGGTCGCCTACACACCATTCGACGAGTCCGGCACCCCTGTGGATGGCACCTCCGCCACGAACTCCATGATTCTCCACCTGGACGGCATGTACGACGGCACCTGGTTGGACATGCGTTGCTATTGACGCCGCAGCTCCGCTCAGTGCTGACGACTGTCTCGAACTCAACGGCCGGTTCCGGCTGGACATGGAAACCCGGCCTGGACGTCTGCGTGGCCTGAGCGGACGCCGGTGACCGGTGAAGGGATCATGGAGCGGCCAGGTAGGTCAGCTCTTCGTGCGGGCGGCTGCGCGCAGGAGCCCGGTGTCGCCGGTGGTCATCGCCTCCAGCAGGCCGGTGCCGCGCCGCTGGAGCAGGCGCACGGTGAGCGCGGGTGTCGCGCCCAGAACGGTGGCCACAAGGACGGCGACGAGGACGTTCCCCCACCACGAACCGCCGATGACGCCGGGCAGGATGGCGGCCAGCAGGACCACGGGGAAGATCGTCATTTGTCCGCCCGTCGGATCGCCCGCTCGCTGTCCCGGGTAGATGCGGTCGCGGGCGTCGGTGCCCACGGCCGGCATCACGAGCGCGAGCAACGGCGCTCCGGCGCAAACCGCCGCGGCCGCGGTGATGGCGCCGCCGAGGGCGGCACCTCCCAAGGGTGAGCCGGTCGCGGCCCACAGCACGGCCGCCAGCGCGATGGCCGGCAGGCCGAACAGCAGCGCCCACGCCGCCATCCGTCCGTGCACGTCGGCCTTGAGGGCGCCCGGTGTGGTGAGGAGCTGCCACAGGGCGGTGCCGTCCAGGGCATAGGTGTTGATCGCGACCATCGCGCCGAACACGGCGGCCGCTGGGCCTACCAGGGGCAGCGCCCAGCTCCAGTCGGTGAAGGCGATGATGAGCGCCATCAGCAGCGGTGTCAGCCAGGCGCTGCGCAGCTCGACGCCGCGCGCCGGGTCACGTAGCCAGGTGACCAGCTCTCGCGAGACGACCGCGGCCACCTGCGGTGTCGCGAACGGCAAGGACAGCCCACGCGCCGGTACGGCCGGCCGCCGCGCATTCGCCCGGTGAGGCGGCCGGCGCAGGGCGCGAGCCGTCAGCGCGATCCAGCACAGGTGTAACAGGGCGCCCGAGGTCAGCAGCGCCGCCAGTGGCAGCAGGACCGCTCCCGTCCCGGCGTCGTCGCGGGCGGCGAGCGCCGCGCTATACCCCCAGCCGGTGGGCAAGGCGGCGAGGACGTCGATCACCGGCTCGGGCAGTTGCCCGGCCGTGGGGGTGACCAGGGCGGTGTCCCCCTCGCCGAGACGCGGCAGCAGCCAGGCCGCGACCGGCACCCATCCGGCGAACGACAGCGCGAGCATGATCGCGGTCTGTACGGCGGCCAGGGTCATCCCGGCCCGGGTCTGCAGCAGCCAGGACGCCAGCGCCGCCACCGTCTTGCCCGCCCAGGTGAGGAGATACAGCTGGGCCGCGACCGCGGCGATGGCGGTCGCGGCCGCCGCCGTGCCACCCGGCGCGGCCAGCACCGCCAGCGACGACAGGCACGCCACCGTGATCAGCGGGCCGACGCCCAGCAGTTCGGTCCACGACAGGGCCCGCGCCAGCCGCCACGACCGCAGCGGATAACCGCGCAACCACTCGCGGGAGATGACCGACGGATCATGGCGAGGCTGGGCCAGCGGCCCGAACAGCCACATGCCGCCCCATACCGTGAGCGCCACGGCGATCCAGCCCTCGTGGATCACGCCATCGGCGGTCGATGACGCGCCCGCGATCACCAGGGCGGCCAGGACGAGCCCGGCGACCAGGCTGAAGGCGCGCTCGTTGTGCGGGCCGTTGCGCAACAGGCGCAGTTTGAGCGCGAGCAAGGCCCGGGTCATGACAGCCACTCCAGCGGCCGCACCGGATCGGCGCCCACCAGCTCGACGAACCGTTCGTTCAGCGTCGAGCCCGCGGCCACCTCCGCCACCGGCCCTTCAACCAGCACCCGGCCGCCGGCCACCACCGCCACCCGACGGCAGTTACGCTCGACGAAGTCCATGATGTGGCTCGACAGGACCACCGTGCCGCCGGCGTCGACGTACTGCTTGAGCACCTGCTCGATGGAGCGGGCCGAGACCGGGTCGATCGCCTCGAACGGCTCGTCCAGCACGAGCACCCGGGGCCGGTGCAGCAGCGCCAGCGCAAGATTGATCTTCTTGCGCATGCCGGTGGAGTACTCCACGATCAGTGTGCGCGGAACCGCGTCGAGTCCGAGGATCTCCAGCAGATCGCCGGCCCGTGCCCGCCAGCCGTCGTCCAGGCCGCGCAGTCCGGCGCTGTAGCGCAGGACCTCGGCGGCGGTCAGCCGCTCGGGCAGGGACAATCCGTCCATCATGACGCCGAGCTGCGCGAGCGCGGCCTCCCGCGCGGTGCGCAGGTCATGACCGGCGACCCGGATCGTGCCCGCGGTCGGCTCCCGCAACCCGCACATGGCCGTCAACGTGGTGGTCTTGCCGGCCCCGTTGGGGCCCACGATGCCGTAGAACATCCCCGCCGGGATGCTGAGGCTGAGCCGGTCGACGGCGAGCACGGCGCCGAAGCGCTGAGTCAGGTCCAGTACTTCGATAGCGGGGACGCAGGGATCGTTCAACAGACTTCCTCACTCGGCCGTGTGGGCGAGGATCGCGTCGGCCAGCTCCTGGTGGGTCTCCGGTGGCAGCGTGTGCCCCATGCCCGCAACGATCATCAGCCGTGCCCCTGGGATCCGCTCGGCGATGATCGCGCCGTGACCCGGCTTGACCGGCTCGTGGCTGCCCTCGATGACCAGCGTGGGCGTCTTCACCTGGTCCAGTACGCCCACCGGCTCGAAGCCGGGGTCGGCCGCCGCGGCCAGCCGGTGGTTGGCCACAGCCGACAGGTCGCGAGCCCGGTCGTGGACGCGCTCCTGCAACCGGCGGGCCTCGTCCTCGTCGAACGGCAGTCCGGTGCCGTGCAGGACCCGCTGCTCGGCGATCATGCCGTCGATGAGCGTCCGGCGGTCCTGCGCCGGTGGGGCGGCCACCAGGGCGCGGAAGAAGTCCACGAACTCCGGCGCCGGCTCCGGCAGGCTGCCCTCGGGCTGCGGCTGTCCCGTCAGTGCCCGCACGAGCACCTGGCCCTCGCCGCCGCCGAGCGGCGAGGAGGCGATGACGGTCAGCGAACGGACCCGCTCGGGCCGTTCCACGGCGATGAGCTGGCCGAGCAGGCCGCCGGCCGAGTGCCCGACCAGGTGCGCGCTCTCCAAGCCGTGGGCGTCCATCACGCGGTAGACGTCGCTCTTGATGTCGTCCCACGTGTACGGCTCGGCGGCGAAGTCGACCGTGCCGGACATGCCGGTGTCGCGGTGGTCGTACCGGATCACCCGGCGGCCGCCGGCGGTCAGGCGACCGACGAACTGGTCCGGCCACAGGACGCCCTGCGACATCGAACCCATGATCAGCAGGATCGGCGTGTCCGTCGCGGCGCCGAACTCTTCACTCCAGATGTCCACGTTCTGCATGTCTCAGAGCATGCCGTCCCCGGCTACGGGCGCCTTCTGTAGAACTACTGGCCGCGCCAGATCCGTACGGGAGCCGATACGTGGAAGATCCGTACCGGTGCGGCATGGCGGGACGTTCCGCCCCGGTACGGGTCCTGGCAGAGCCTGTACACGCGGTTCCGGCGCGGGGCCAGGGACGGCACGTTCACCGCGATGCCGCATGCGGTGCAGGCCCGGGCCGATGCGCACGGTGACATCGATGGACTGGTGGCGGTGGACTCGACCATCGTGCGTGCGCACCAGCACGCCGCCGGTGCCCGTAAAGGGGGCTCGTCACAGGCTCGCCGGCAGATCACGCCCTCGGCCGATCCCGCGGCGGGCTGACCAGCAAGATCCACCTGGTCTGCGAATACGCGGTCTCGGCAGCGGCTACAGGGCGGCGTCGAGCAGGCAGCGGGGTGACCCGTGCAGTTCGTCCGTGACCACCCGTCCGGCCACGCCGAACACGTCAGCCAGGAGTTCCGGCGTGATCACGTGCTTCGGTGCGCCGTCGGCCCAGACCCGTCCCTCGTGGAGAGCGACGATGCGTTCGGCGAAGCGAGCCGCATGGTCCAGCTCGTGCAGGACGGTCACGACCGTGAGTCCGCGGATCTCACGCAGGGCGCGCACCAGTTCCAGGACCTCGAGCTGATGGCGGATGTCCAGATGGGCGGTCGGCTCGTCCAGGAGCAGGATGCGGGTGTTCTGGGCCACGGCGAGCGCCAGCCGGACGCGCTGACGCTCACCGCCGGACAGCGTGTCGAGGACGCGGTCGGCGAGATGGGCGACCCCGGCCAGCTCCAGCGCCTCGTCCATGGAGTCCGACTCCCGCAGCAGGCCGAACGGTCCCTGGTGGGGATAGCGGCCCTGGCGGACGAGTTGGCGCACGGTCATCGCGGGGACGGGGGGCAGGCTCTGGTGCAGGACCGCCAGCCGCCGCGCCACCTGCCGCCGCGACAGCGACGTCAGCTCCGCCCCGCCGAGCAGGATCCTGCCGGACGACGGTCTGAGCAGGCCGGCGATGAGGCGCAGCAGCGTGCTTTTGCCGCAGCCGTTGACGCCGACCAGGGCCACGAACTCGCCAGGCTCGACGGTGAGGTCGATGCCGGTCAGGACCGGGCGGGTGGTGTACGAGAAGTGCAGGTCCTCGACCTTGACGCTCATTGTGACCTTCCCAGTCTGATGAGGACGGCGGCGCCGGCCAGTGCGGTGATCACGCCGGTCGGGATGCCGAGCCGGTGCGTGCCGTCGAGGAGTTGCCCGGCGAGCTGGGCGAGGCTGTCAGCGCCCGCGAGCGCGATGGCGCCGACGACGGCGACGGTGAGGACGCGGCCGCCCAGTCTGCGCGCGACATGCGGGGCGGCCAGGCCGACGAAGGCGATCGCCCCCGCCATGCTGGCCGCGCCGGCGGTCAGCGCGATCGCCACGGTCAGCGCGACGGCCCGGCCGAGGCCGGGGTGCACACCGAGCGAGGCGGCGTGGTCGTCGCTGGGCGACAGGACGGCCAGCATGCCCGAGCACGCCCAGGCCACGGCGATGCCGCCGGCGATCCACCAGGAGGTGAGGGCCAGGTGCTCCCACACCCTTCCCTCCACCGAGCCGATCAGCCAGCGCAGCGCGTTGCCGAACCTGCTCGGCTGGTAGGCGAGCAGCATCGTGGTCAGCCCGGCCAGCAGCGCGCTGCCGAGCAGGCCGTGCACCACCAGGCCGGCCGGGTCACGGCCCGCCGACAGCAGCCAGGTGAGCCCGCCGCCCAGCGCGCCCCCGGCGAGGGCGGCGAGCAGCGCCCCCGCCGCGGAGTCGGCGGGGAACAGGCCGAGGGTGAGCCCGCCGAGGATGCCGAGCACCGCGCCGGGGTTCACGCCGGAGAACTCGGGCGCGGCCAGCGTGTTGCGCAGCGTGGCCTGCAGCACGTATCCGGCGACGCCCAGGGCGGCGCCGGTGAGCAGGGCGGTGAGCAGCCTCGGCACGCTCAGCTCCCACACGATCTTCTCCGCCTGGCCGTCCGCGGCGCCGTCGAGCAGGCCGGTGATCGCGCCGAGCGGCTGACCGGAGGCGAGCAGGTGCACAGCCGCGACCGCCAGGAGCAGGGCCGCCGCCGCGACACCCCGCGCGGGCCTCGCCGACGTCATGAGGTCGCCCGCCGGCGCAGCAGTACGGCCCCCACCAGCACGCCGGTCAGCGCCGTCCACGCCCCGAGAGGCGTCTCCACCGGATCGAAGGCCAGCCGGGCGGCCAGGTCGGCCGTCACGGTGACCAGAGCCCCGAGCGCGGCCGACCATGGAAGCCAGCCCCGGGCTCCCGCGTGCGGGCGCAACCGCCTGGCCAGCACCGGCGCCAGGAAACCCACCCACGCGATCGGGCCGCACGGCCCGGTCACGGCGCCGATCAGCAGGGTGGCCACCGCGAGCACCCCGAGACGGGCGAGGTTCACCCGGCTGCCGAGCGAGGCGGCCGCGTCGTCACCGAGGCGCAGCAGGCTGAGCGCGGGGACGCACAGCACGACGAGGGGGAGCGCGACGGCGAACCACGGCAGTGTCTCCGAGGCCTGCTCCCACATCAGACCGGACAGGCTGCCGACGAGATAGCGGAAGAGCATGTCGTACTGAAGGCGGTCGGCGGTAGCCATCACGGCCAGCAGCAGCGCCTGGATGCCGGTCGAGACGGCGGCGCCGATCAGCAGGACGCCTCCGGCGCTGCGGCCCGAACGGGCCGCGGCCAGCGTGACGAGCCCGCCGAGGGCGGCGCCGGACAGGCCCGCCAGCGGGTAGAGCGAGGGCGGCACGGGCAGCGTCCAGATCACGCATACGCTCACCGCTAGTGCGGCCCCGGTCGAGACGCCGAGCATCTCAGGCACGGCCAGCCGATTCCTGAGGGACTCCTGCAGCAGGAGCCCGGCCGTGCCGATCGCCGCGCCGCCCGCCAGGCCGATCAGCACGCGGGGCACGCGCAGTTCCCAGACCACGAGGTGCGCGATCGACTCGGGAGCCATCGCGAGGAGGTCCTGCGGAGCCACGAACGGCGTGCCGAGGCAGAGGCCGGCCAGTGCCGCGACGGCGAGGCCGAGGCCGGCCGCCCAAGGCGCGACCGGACGCCCGCCGAGCGCAGCGCTCACCCGGCGGCCTTGGCGAGCGCTTCGTCCAGGATGACGCCGAACGCCCTGGTGCCCCGGCCGGACGCCCACAGTTCGGTCGGCACCTCGAACACCTTGCCGGCCGATACGGCGGGAACGCGCTTCCACACCGGGTTGTCCTTGTAGTGGTCGCTGACCTTGGTGCCGAAAGACTGGATGAAGATGATCTGAGGGGCCTTGGCCAGGATCTCCTCGATGCTGTAGGCCTGCGCGGTCTCGAAGCCGCCGCCCTTGCTGGGCCAGGGGTAGGCGAAGAACTGCGACATGAAGTGGCCCAGCACGTCTTCGGTCGTGTTGACGCCCACGGAGGTACCCCCGTACATCGCCAGGACCGGCGTCTTGTCCAGCCCGGCCGCCTTTGACCGGGTCGTTCCGTCGGCGAGCTTGGCGCGGAAGCGGGTCTCGGCCTCGGCCTGCTGTTGCCCGCGGTCGGTGAGCTGGGCGAGCGCGCGCAGGTAGCCGATGGAGTCGTCGTACGACTTGACCTGGACCACCCACAGCGGCGCGAACTTCTCCACGGCGGTTCTGAGCTGGTCGTGCACACCGGCGAGGCCGATCACCAGGTCCGGTTTCGCCTCGGCGATCCTGGCGACGTCCTCGCCGCCGAAGCTGCCGGGGATGACCGGGACGTCGGAGCCCTTCGCGCCCAGGTAGGCAGGGTGGGAGAGCAGGCCGGGCGTGGTCGTGGCCACAGGGGTCAGGCCCAGCTCGACGAGGGCGTCGTCGCACAGGCCGGTCAGGCAGACGACGCGTTCGGGCTTCTTCTTCAGTGTGAACGTCTTGCCGTGCGGGTCGGTGATGGTCAAGGCCGCGCGGACCGGGGAGACCGGGGCAGCGGTCCCGGTGGCGGCCGGTGGAGGTGCCGTGGCCGTGGTGCCGGCTTGGGGGGCGCTCTGACCACAGGACGCCACCAGGACGAGCGGTATCAGGGCGAGGAGGCATCGCCTCAGCGCAGGCCGGGCGCGGTATCCGCCGATGGAGAAAGCGCCGTAGCGCATGGGGCCTCCGGTAGTGAAAATCATTGTCGAAATGGACAATGAAAATAGTTATCATTTACTCTCGCTTCGCATCAAGTCGGCACATCGTGTGCGTCAGGGACTCGGAAGGACAGCGCGTTGATCATTCATCGCCGGCTGCTGCAGCTGGCCGGTAGCGTGCGGGGGCCGTTCGCGGCCTGTGTGGCGCTTGGCCTGGCGGTCAGCGCCGCGTACGTCACCCAGGCGGTCCTGCTCACCGCGGCCCTGGCAGCCCTGATCCGCGGTGACACCCCGGCCGCGGTGCGCCTGCTGGCCTGGGTCTTCGCGGTGATCGCGGTGCGGGCGGCGCTCTTGTGGGCCAGAGAGGCGGTGACCGTGTGGGCGGGCGGGCTGATCAAAGCCAGGTTGCGCGACCGGCTGATCGTCCACCTGGGACGGCTGGGCCCCGCTTACCTGACCGGCACCCGCACGGGAAATGTGCAGACCACGCTGGTGGATGGCGTGGAAGGGCTCGACCCGTACTTCAGCCGCTACCTTCCGCAGGTCATGGTCACCTTCTGCGTGCCGGTGGCGCTGGTCGGCTGGCTGTTCACGGTCAACGCGGCAGCGGCCGCCGTCCTGGCCGTCGCCGTGGCCGGTGTCCTGATCATCCCCAGGTTCTGGGACGCGACCCTGCTGCGGCGGGGACGTGGCCGCTGGGCCGCGTTCGCCGCGCTGGCCTCGGACTACCTGGAGGCGATGCAGGGCATGGCGACGCTGCGGGCCTTCGGCGCGGTCGGCACCCTGGGGACGCGGCTGGCCGGGCGAGCCCATGATCTCTATCTGACCACGATGCGTCAGCTCAGGGTCTCCCTTGTCGAGACCGGGGTCAGCGCGTTCTTCGTGCAGGCGGGCACTGCCGGGGCCGTTCTCGCCGCGACGACCTCGGGCAGCGCGTGGGAGGTGTTCGCGGTCCTGGTGATCGCCGTCGAGTGCTTCCGCCCTGTGAAGAATCTCTCCGACGCCTGGCATGCCGGATATCTCGGGATAACGGCGGTCGACGGCATCGAGGTCCTGCTGGCGGCCTCCCCTGCTGTCGCGGATCGGGGAACGCGGCACGACTTCCCCACGCCACCTGCCATCACGTTCGAGGGCGTCACCTTCGCCTATCCGGGCTCCGAGCGGCCCGCCGTCCGCGAGGTCAGCTTCACCGTCGAGCCGGGCCGCACCGTCGCCCTGGTCGGCCCGTCGGGCGCGGGCAAGAGCACGCTGGCAGCTCTCCTGCAGCGCCACCACGACCCCGACGAGGGGCGGGTCAGCATCGGCGGCGTCGACGTACGCGACCTTTCCCTGGACGCCCTGCGCGGCGGCGTCGCGATCGTCGCCCAGGACACCTACCTCTTCCACGGCACCGTGGCCGAGAACCTGCGCCTGGCCAGGCCGGACGCCGGCGACGAGCAACTGATCGCCGCCGCCCGCCTGGCCGCCGCCCACGACTTCATCACCGAGCTGCCCGGCGGCTACGACACGCCACTGGGGGAGCGCGGCGCGACGCTTTCGGGCGGGCAGCGGCAGCGCCTGGCCATCGCGCGGGCGCTGCTGGCAGACGCGCCCGTCCTGGTGCTCGACGAGGCCACCTCGCACGTGGACCCGCGCACCGAGCAGGCCCTTTCGCAGGTGCGGCGGGGCCGTACCTGCCTGATGATCGCCCACCGCCCCGACACCATTCGGCAGGCCGACCACGTGGTGACCCTGGAGAACGGAACCGTCCTGGAGGCAGCGGCATGAACCCGTCCATCCGCTGGCTCGCGGGAGCCGTCGGCGCGCATCGCCGGGCCTTCGTCTCCACCCTGGCCGCGAACCTGCTCGGCCAGCTGGCCGCGCTCGGGGCGGCCGTGACCGGCGCCTGGCTGGCCGGCCGGGCGATCGCCGGCCACGTCGCGCCCCTCGACCTGGCCGGCGCCTTGCTCGGCTCGCTGGTCGTGGTGGCCACGCTGGCCGCCTGGTGGGAGACCTACGTCGCGCACGACCTGGCGTACCTGGTGCTGGCCAGACTCAGGGGACAGGTGTACGACGCGGTCGCCAGGATCACCCCGGCCCGCCTGCTGGGCCGCCGCAGCGGCGACCTGTCGGCGGCCGCGCTGTCGGACATCGAAACCCTGGAATGGCTGTTCGCGCACACCCTTGCACAGCTCATCACGGCGGGCACGGTGCTGACGGCCGGAAGCGTGGCCGCGGCGATGATCGACCCCCTGTTGCTGACCGTCTCGCTCCCGCTGGCCGCATGTGTGCTGGCCGTTCCCCTGTGGCTGCGCAAGGCGTCGCGGCGGCACGGTGACGAACTGCGTGCCGCCACCGCCGAACTGACCGCCGACGTGGTCGACACCGTCCAGGGCATGCGCGAGCTCACCGCCTTCCGCGCGCTCGAACGCCGGCGGGACCTGCTCGCGCGCAAGACCCGCAGGCTGGCCCGCGCCCACGCGGCGAACGCCGCCCGCGGCGGGCTGGAGGCGGCCCTCACCGACCTGCTTCTCGCCGTCGCGGCGGCGGGGACGTTGCTCCTGGTCGTCACGGTCATCCGGACCCCTGCCGCCGCCCCCGTGGCCATGGTGCTGGCCGCCAGCTCTCTTGGCCCGGCGGCCCAGGTGGCGCTGCTGCTCAAGGAGTACGGCACACTGCGCGCCGCCGCCGACCGGGTGCGCACGCTGGTCACCGCGCCCGCGAACGTGCCCCCGCCACGAGACGCCCGCGAGGTGGCCACCCAGCCGGACGTGATCTTCGAGGATGTACGTTTCCGCTACACGCAGGACGGGCCGGACGTGCTGCGCGGGGTGTCCTTCCGCATCCCGTACGGCAGGACCGTCGCCCTGGTCGGCGTCTCAGGAGCGGGCAAATCCACCTGTGTGTCACTGCTGCTGCGCCACTGGGATCCGGATGACGGGCGCATCCTGGTGGGCGGCGTGCCACTGCCGAACATCGCCGAGCCGCACCGGCACGTCACCGTGGTGCCACAGGACGTACACCTGTTCGCCGGCACGATCGGGCAGAACGTACGACTCGGCGCGCCCGACGCTGACGTGGCCGGTGCCCTACGTACCGCCCAGCTCACCGTCGACCCGGAGCTTCCCGTCGGGGAACGAGGCGTCACCCTGTCCGGCGGCCAGCGCGCCAGGGTGGCAGTCGCCCGGGCGCTGGCCACGCGGGCGCCGGTGCTCGTCCTGGACGAGGCGGTGGCCAACCTCGACCCCGACAACGAGGCCCGCCTCACCGAGGAGCTCCAGCGAGCAGCCGCGGGCCGGGCCACGCTGGTCATCGCGCACCGGCTGTCCACCATCCGGCAGGCCGACCACATCGTGCTGCTGGAGGAGGGACGCGTCGCCGCCGAAGGCCCTTACGACCAGCTCAGCGAGAGGTTGTCGCAGCTGTTCGCAGCGCAACCGTGAATGATGCTGTCCCTTCTCAATTGAGTTGGCGTGCGCGACAAGGTGTGACCTGGTGGACGCCAAGTCGACTGAGACATCCGGAGTCATGGCGGTCCCAGAATCATGGCGTGGCAGGTCGAATGTGTCAGATCACCTGGCGCATGATCATGGAAAGCTGCGGTGCCTGACGCGGTTGTTGTAGGCGCCGCGTCTGGCGCCTCGCCCTGGGTCCCGCTGCGGTCAGCGCCTTCCCTGCCAGGAGTAGAAGGCGCCCTCCAGATGCTCGAAATAGTGATCGACGTGGTCTTCCGACCACTCCATGTCCTCGAGGATCGGAGCTGGATCCCCCTGCGGACTCCAGGCGTGGCCGTAAGGGCTGGCCAGCGCCTCGCCTTGCTGAAAGACGACAACGCCGCGCTCGCGGCGGACCTCCTCAAAGTCCATCCCTCCGACGGTGCGGGGGCCGAGTCGGTCGCCGTCCCTCATTGTGCGTGCGAACGACTCCATATCTGCCGCCGAGCGGATGAATCGCTGGTCATCGGTGCCGCGGAAGGCCACGATTGCCACGATCACGACGACCGCGGCTGTGAGGACGCCGACGAACGTAAAGGCTTTCGAACGTGAACCGCTGACTGACATGTGGCCTCCAGCTGATCGTCGTGAACATGGGTCAGGTGATCGTAAACGGACCATCTGAGCGGCAGCGGCGATGCATCTGAAGATGTCTTGCTTGCGATCAAGACATTGCGAGGCCGGGGAACCACACGTTCTTCTTCGTCGCGGTCTTAGAGTGCGTTCTGCGAGTTGATGTCCCTTTCATCGGTGGGGTTGGGTTAGGTCGGCTGGTCGGAGACCCGCCGGTCGGACTACGGGCGTGGCTGGGTGAACAATCCCGGCTCGGTCTCGACAAGGAT
>NZ_BAABFD010000044.1:0-16708 GCF_039540635.1 Nonomuraea ferruginea
GGGCAGGCCGGGCGCCAGCGCGGCCGCGGCGCTCGCCCAGGCCACGAACGCGGGCCCTTCGAGCAGCGTGATGGGCTCGCCGCGGTGGTTCTTGCGGGTCCAGCGGCTGGCGGGGTCGCCGCCCCCGCCTTGCGTACGGGTGAGCGCGGCGTAGGCGGCACGAGCCGCGGCGGCGCCGATCGCGGCGCCCGCGAGGGCGTAGAGCAGGCCACGGGCCATGTCAGCTCCCTGACTCGGTGGACGACGGGGCCGGGCTGGGTGTCACCGGCTGGAACGCCGTGGCTCCGGCGCCGGTGCCGTACTGGCCCACGCCCCCGGTCGCTTGCTCTCGCAGAGCGTAGACGATCACGACCTGGCCTTCAGGCATATCGACGTTGTCGACGCTGGAGACCCGCTTGGCGGTCTCGCTGTCGTCGCGCAGGGCGGTGATGGCGCCGCCCGGCGCGGCGGAGGTCGCGGCGGCGCCGGCCATCACGGCGCCCTTGCCGCCGGCGTCGATCCCGCCCGCCACCGACACGAGCGCCGCCGCCTGGCTTTCGGCGTTGTCCCCCTCGTACGGCGCGTCGGGCGAGTAGAGGACGGCGAGCGTGGCGCGGTTGAGCGGCTCGTCGTTGTCGTCGATGAAGTCGACGTCGATGAACCCGCCCGTCTGGAGGCCGTCGACGACGGCGGACGTCGCCTCGTTGGGGGTGCCGGCCAGCGCCGGGTCGGCGGTCATGAGGGTGGCGGCGAGCAGGGTGGCGGCCTTGTCGTGCACGGTGGCCGTGGTGGGGAAGGCCATCTCGGCGGGCTTGAGCTGGTTGACCAGGCCGTCGAGCACGCCGGCGCTCTTGGGGTCGAAGAACTTGTCGAGCAGCAGGAGCCGGCCGGTGACCTTCGCGCCAGCCTCGGCGAGCACCTGCTCGGTCAGCTCGCGATAGGTGGAGCTCGCGCCTGGCGCCTCCACCAGCAGCACCTGCTCACCGGCGAGCCCGCCCTGGACGAGCTGCGGGGTGAGGGTGGTGATGAACTCCTGGTGGACCTGCTCGCGCCCCTTCATCACGTCGAGTTCGCCGCGCAGCCCCTCGTTGGTCTGGGTGAGCTGACGCGTCATCTCGTTGGCCGTCTTGATCGCTGGATCCTGCAGCAGGTTCGTGCCGAGCACGATGCCGACGGCCAGCGCCAGGAAGATGGCGACGATGGAGACGAGGTGATAGCGGAAATCGATCACGAGAAGAGCCCGACCAACCAGAAGATGAACGCGTTCCAGACGTCTTGCAGGCCGTTCAGCCAGATCTGGCCGAGCGGTGAGGCGGAGAGAGCGACGCCCATGGTGACCAGCGCGGTGGCCGCCAGGAGCAACAGCTGGGAGGTGGTGATGCGACTGCGGTAGAGCATGCTGACGCCCTTGGCGTCGACGAGTCTACTGCCGACGCGCAGCCGGGTGAGAAACGTGCTCGCCATGCCGGAGCGGCCCTTGTCGAGGAACTCCTCCAGCGTGCCGTGGGTGCCGACGGCGACGATCAACTCGGCGCCCTTCTCGTCGGCCAGCAGCATGGCGATGTCCTCGCTGGTGCCGGTCGACGGGAAGACGACCGCCTCCTGGCCGAGCTGGTGGACCCGCTCCAGGCCGGGCGCCCGGCCGTCGCGATAGGCGTGCACGATCAGCTCGGCGCCGCAGGTGAGCGCCTTGGCGGAGACCGAGTCGAAGTCGCCGACGATGACGTCGGGCAGGTAGCCCGCCTCCAGCAGCGCGTCGGCGCCGCCGTCGACGCCGATCAGCACGGGACGGTACTCGCGCAGGTAGGGGCGGAGGGTGGCGATGTCTTCCTTGTAGTGGTAGCCGCGGACCACGATGAGCGCGTGCCTGCCCTCGATCTTGGTGCGGATGTCGGGCACGCCCACGCCGTCGATGAGCAGCTTGCCCTCGCCGCGGACGTACTCCATCGTGTTGACGGCGAACGCCTCGATCTGCACGGCCAGCCCGGCGCGGGCCTCGGCCATGGCCGCCTCGATGGACTCGGCCGTCTGCTCCTCGCCCTTGCCGACGACCTCGTCATCCAGGTAGACGATGCCCTCGTGGAGCCGGACGACGGCGCCGTCCTTGACCCGCTCGAACAGCTCCTGGCTGGCATTGTCGACGAACGGGATGCCGGCCTCGGCGATGATCTGGGGGCCCAGGTTGGGATAGCGGCCGCTGATGCCGGCGGCGATGTTGACCACGCCCGCCGCTCCGCACGCCACAAGGGCCTCCGCGCTGACCCGATCGACGTCGACGTGGTCGATGATGGCGATCTCGCCGGGCTGGAGGCGCTTGGTGAGCCTCTTGGTCCGCCGGTCGATCCTCGCCACACCGGTGACGCCGGGAAGGTCGTTGGCCTTCTTCGCGCGGAGGCCCGGCATCCTGTTCCCCGGAACCTTCATCAAGACCATCCTGCCAGAGCAAAAGACCGGGGAGGCCATGCATGACCGGGCGTGTCCGCTATGTCACACGGAATCACCTGTCGGCCGCCGCCAACCCTAGAAGTTCTTCTGCATGCGCTCTGCCCAGTTCGGAGTCCTCCAAGCCGGCCAGCATGCGCGACAGCTCGCGCACCCGCCCTTCGTGGTCGAGCGTGACGACGCCGCTGCGCACCACGCTGCCGTCGCCGGCCTTCTCCACCACCAGGTGCTGGTCGGCGAAGGCGGCGACCTGCGGCAGGTGGGTGACGACGACCACCTGGGCGGTGCGCGCCAGTCTGGCCAGCCTGCGCCCGATCTCCACCGCGGCCTTGCCGCCCACCCCCGCGTCGACCTCGTCGAAGACGAACGTGGGCACCGGGTCCGCGCCGGCGAACACGACCTCGATGGCGAGCATCACCCGGCTCAGCTCACCGCCGGAGGCGCCCTTGTTGAGCGGCAGCGGCGGCGCGGCGGGGTGGGCCGCCATGCGCAGCTCCACCTCGTCGACCCCGTCGGGGCCGAACTCGGCGGCCCTGGCGAGCTGGACGACGACCCGGGCGTGCGGCATCGCCAGCGCGGTCAGCTCCTCGGTGACGGCCTTGCCGAAGCGCTCGGCGGCGGCCTCGCGCACCCGGGTCAGCTCGCCGGCCAGCTCGGTCAGCCGTTCGGTCAGCTCGTCGTACTCGCGGGTGAGCTCGCCGACGCGGTCGTCGTCGCCTTCCAGCTCGGCCAGCCGGGCGGCCGCCTGCTGCGCCCAGGCCAGCACCGCGGCGCTGTCCTCGCCGTACTTGCGGATGAGGCCGGTGAGCACGGACCTGCGCTCCTGGACGGCGGCCAGCCGGGCGGGGTCGGATTCGACCGACTCGGCGTAGGAGGCCAGGTCGGTGGCCACGTCGGAGATCAGGTAGCCGGCCTCGGCCAGCCGGTCGGCGACGGCGGCCAGCGCGGGATCGTAGTCGCGGACCGCTTCGACGGCCGCGCGGGCCTCGCCGAGCAGCGAGATCACGTCGTGGGCGCCGCCGTCGGCCGCCTCCATGGGGTCGCCGAGCAGCGCGGTGTGGGCGCCGGTCGCGGCGGTGCGGAGGGCGTCGGCGTGGGAGAGCCGCTCCTCCTCCTCGCGCAGCGCGGCGTCCTCGCCGGGCTTGGGGTCGACCTTCTCGACCTCCTCCAGGCCGAACCTGAGCAGGTCGGCCTCCTGCGCGCGCTCCCTGGCCCTGGTGGTCAGCTCCTCGACCTGCGCGCCGACCTGCTTGTGGCGCTTGTAGGCCTGCTGGTAGGCCCGCAGGGGCTTGACCAGGTCGTTGCCGGCGTAGCGGTCGAGCGCGGCGCGCTGCCTGGCGGGCTGGAGCAGCCGCTGCTGGTCCATCTGGCCGTGCACGGCCACCAGGTCGTCGGCGAGGTAGGTCAGCGTGCCGACGGGCACGGAGCGGCCGCCGAGCCAGGCACGCGAGCGGCCCTCGGCGGAGACCGTCCGAGAGATGATCAGCTCGCCGTCCTCGGCCTGGCCGCCGATGTCCTCGACCTGCTGGGACACGCGGCCGCCCGGCTCGATGACGAGCGTGCCCTCGACGGTGGCCTTGTCGGCGCCCGGTCTGATACGGGACGGGTCGGCCCGGCCGCCGAACAGCAGCCCGAGGCCGGTGACGACCATCGTCTTGCCAGCGCCGGTCTCGCCGGTCACCACGTTGAAGCCCGGCGATAGCTCCAGCACGGCCTCATCGATGACACCGAGCCCCTGGATGCGGACCTCCTCGACCCTTGGTCGCACTGCCCACTCCCGTCACTTGCGAGAATACGATCAACCGCGCCGCGGCCCGAACACGTGTGCGTATGCGATCCTACGTGTTCGGCCCTTCAATTCATTCAGGGTCGCACCCTCCCACGCCAGCCCTGCACAGGTAGTTCGAACTTGGCGACCAGCCTGTCGGTGAAGGGGGCGCCGGTGCTCTCGACGCCGTGCAGCCGGGCCAGCAGCACCGGCTCGGCGCCGCGCCGCACCTCGACGCGGCTGCCGGAGGGCAGGTCGAAGCGGCGGCGGCCGTCGCACGACAGCACCCCGCCCGGGGTGTCGGGCAGGATCTCGACGGCGACCGTGGAGCGCGGCGAGATGACGAGCGGCCGGGCGAACAGGGCGTGGGCGCTGATCGGGACCATGAGCAGCGCCTCGACCTCCGGCCAGACCACGGGCCCACCGGCGGAGAACGCGTAGGCGGTGGACCCGGTCGGGGTGGCGCAGATCACGCCGTCGCAGCCCCAGCGTGACAGCGGCCGCCCGTCGATCTCCGCCACCACCTCCAGCATGCGCTCCTGCTTCTCGACGGTGACCTCGTTGAGCGCCCAGGTGTCGGCGATGACGTTGCCGTTCTGGCGGGCCAGCACGTCGATGGTCATGCGTTCCTCGACGTCGTAGCGGCCGGCGACCACGTCGTCGACGGCGTCGTCCAGGTCGGCGACCTCGGCCTCGGCGAGGAACCCGACGTGGCCCAGGTTCACGCCGAGCAGCGGGGTGCGGGTCGGCCTGGCCAGTTCGGCCGAGCGCAGCAGCGACCCGTCACCGCCGAGCACGATCATCACCTCGGCATCCTTGGCGGCGCTCGGCTCCGCGGGCACCACCTCCACGCCTTTCGCGCCGACCTCGCCGGCCTCCACGTCGAGGACCCGTACGCGCAGGCCCGCGTCGAGCAGCCGCCGGATGACCAGGCGGGCGCTCTCGACGGCGGCCTCGCGGCCGGTGTGGACGGTGACCAGGACGGTCCGGTTCATTGCGGCCCTTCCGCGACGGCCCGCCGGATCTCGTGCTCGAGGTCGGCGACCGGCGGCTCGCCCTCCCCCTTGCCCAACCACAGCAGGTACTCGACGTTGCCCGACGGCCCGGGCAGCGGGCTGTAGGTGACGCCGCGCACGGCCAGCCCCAGCCGCGCCGCCTCGGCCGCGGCCGCGCGCACGGCCCCCGCCCGCAGCTCGGGGTCGCGCACCACCCCGCCCGCGCCGACGAGGTCCTTGCCCACCTCGAACTGCGGCTTGACCAGCATCACGAAGTCGGCCCGCGGCGCCGCGACGGCGGCCAGCGCGGGCAGCACGAGCCGCAGCGAGATGAACGACAGGTCGCCGACGACCAGCGTGGGCGGCTCGCCGACGAGATCCGGAGTGAGGTCGCGGACGTTGACCCGCTCCATCACCGTGACCCGCTCGTCGGTGCGCAGCGACCAGGCGAGCTGGCCGTAGCCGACGTCGACGGCGAGCACGTGCGCCGCGCCGCGGCGCAGCAGCACGTCGGTGAACCCGCCGGTGGACGCGCCGGCGTCGAGGCAGCGCCGCCCTTCGACGGTGAGGCTCCCGAACGTGTCGAGCGCCCCGATGAGCTTGTGGGCGCCGCGCGAGACGTAGTCGGGGCCGTCCTGGGACTCGGCGACGACGACGGCGGCGGCGGTGTCGACCTGGGTGGCCGGCTTGGCCGCCCGCCGTCCGCCCACGGTGACGCGGCCCGCCTCGATGAGCTGGACCGCCTGCTCCCGGGAGCGGGCGAGCCCGCGCCGCACGAGCTCGCTGTCGAGCCGGACTCTGCGGCTCACTGGGCGTCCACGGCGCCCAGCGCGGCCTCCAGCCCGGAGAACGCCTCTTCGAACACCGCCACGTGATCGCTCACCGGCAGGCCCGACAGCCGGCCCAGCCCGGCGAGGACCGCGTCGACCCGCGCGTCGCCGGTCTCCTCTGGCAGCTCACTCATGACTCGACGGTAACGCCTCGGGCGAGCGCGCGGGACCTTGGCAGGCGTGTCACGCGTTGAAGGGTCATACGGGGCGCTCGGTGTGGAACGCTACCGACCGTAAAGGAAGTAGAAAGGGAGCGATCATGGCAAGCGTCGAGGAGTGCCGGGCGGCACTGGTCAAGCTCGTCGCGCAGTTCGACGAGATCGACGAGGAGGACCGTGCCAGGCATGTGGTCGAGCGCACGGTCAGCTGCCGCGTCTCCGATCTCGACGTGACCTTCCACGGACGCCTGCACCACGGGGGCCTGGACCCGTTCCTGGAGGCGCCGCCGGCCGACGGCAGGCCGGCCGACGTGAAGCTGACGATCGTCAGCGACGACCTCGTGGCGCTGGTCGACGGAGAGCTGGATCTGGCCCGTGCGCTGCTCGGCGGCCGGGTGAGGATCGACGCCAGCTTCGGCGACCTGCTCCGCCTGCGCCGGCTCCTCTGACCGAGCCGCCCGCCCGCTCACCGCAGGCGGCGTGGCCGGTCCGGGTCGCGCCCTCCGCCGATCACCGGATCAGCCGATCGTCCCGAGCACCGGATCAGCCGATCCGATCGAGCACCGGCTTGACCGCGTCCTCCTCGGCGGGGCTGTCCCCCGCCGCCGCCCACGCCGCGTCGCACGCCGCCCTCAGCCCGTCGATCCGGCTCCCGTCGCCGTCGAGCCGCAGCGTCCCGTCCACCCAGCGGGCCCGCCACCCGCCGCACGCCCCGTCCCGCACTTCCGGGTACGGGGCCAGCAGGCCGGACAGATCCTCTGCCACGTACGTCGGCCGCTGGTGCGGCGGCGCGGTGAGCACGTCGAGCGGCTTGGCCACCCCCGTGAACACCAGCAGCCCGTCGACGCCCGCGTTCCGCGCCCCCTCGATGTCGGTGTCGAGCCGGTCGCCGACCACCAGCGGCCGCCGCGCCCCCGTACGGATCATCGACTCCCGGTGCAGCGGCGGATCAGGCTTCCCCGCGTAGAGCGGCTCCACCCCGGTCGCCGACGCGATCACCCGCGACATCGCCCCGTTGCCCGGCACCTCGCCGCGCCCGGTGGGCATGGTCGAGTCGCGGTTGGCGGCCACGAACAGCGCCCCCTGCCGCACCGCCAGCGCCCCTTCGGCCAGCAGCCCGTACGACAGCCCCGCCCACATCCCCTGGACCACGGCCGCGGGCCCCTCGGCCGCCGCCGTGACGGGCCTCAGCCCCTGCCCGCGCACGGCCATCCGCAGCCCGGCCCCGCCGACGACCAGCACCTTCGCCCCCGCCGGCACCCGCTCGGCCACCACCCGCGCCGCCGCCTGCGCCGACGTCACCACGTCGTCCCGCTCGGCGGGAACCCTCAGCTCCCGCAGATGGGCGGCGATGGCGGCAGGCGTCCTGGAGGCGTTGTTCGTCACATACGCCAGCCTCACCCCGCGCCGCCCCGCCTCCTCCAGCGCCTCGGCCGCGCCGCGCACGGCCCGCGGCCCTAGGTACACGACGCCATCGAGGTCGAGCAGCAGGGTGTCGTAACCGTCGATCAGCACCGCGCCTCTTTCCGTCTCCGGCTCACATCCTGTGAGACTCTAGCCCGCCGCCCCACCGCCACGTCCGCGCCCATACCCCCGCGAATCCCCTTCCCCCCGCGGGTCCCGTTCCCGTATCCCCGTGAATCCCATTCCCGCACACCTGCCACCCCGACCGGCTGCCCAAGACCACGGCCGCAGAGCTCCTGCCACCGGACGCCCAGAACCACATGAGACCGCCCACAGGCCCATGCGACGCCGTCGAGCCCCGCCTCGGGAGACCCACCGTGGAGATCTGCTGCCGGCCCCACTCCACGACCGACTCAGAGGTCGACACACAACACCCCAGGTCCCGCAGTGGAACCCCACCCGGGAGACCGCTGTGAGGGATCTCCGTACAGATCCACTTTGGAGATCCGCCACGCTGATCCGACATGCAGACGCACCGCACAGACCTGTCACGTGGACCGCCGCGCGGACCCGCCACGCGGACCCGCCACGAAAACCTGTCACGCGGACCCACTCGCTCAGAGCCGCCACGCAGAGCCGCCGCACAGACGCACCGCGCAGAGCCGCCACCCAGACTCACCGCCCAGACGCATCTCGCAGACCCGCCACCCAGACTCACCGCCTAGACCCGCCATGCAGACACCCTGCAGATCTGCCGTGGACAGTGCCGCGAGGCGCGCTGCTCTTACCGTCAGTCACGTCCGACCCGCCGAGGCCGCACGCCGAACGGTGCACTCATCCCCGGTGGCGAGTTCCCCTGGAGAGGCCGTCATGCAGCGACAGGAGCTCTAACGGGCTGCGTGACGGCGATGACACGTGTTTCCTGGATGGTGTGACGGTTCTTCGTACCAACCGGCTGGAACTACTCCCGGCCGGTCAGGCCGACCTGGACATCCTGGTCGCGCACTGGAACCAGCCGGAAGTGAGGCGGTACCTGTTCGACGACCGGGAGGTCTCCGCCGAACTCGCCGCCACGCTCCTCGCCGACAGCGCTGACGACTTTACCGAACACGGGTACGGCCTGTGGAAGGCATACCTACGGGACGAGCTCGTCGGCGTGTGCGGCCTTCGCCGGCACGACAGCGGCCAGGTGGAGATCGTCTACAGCCTCGAACCCGCCCGCTGGGGCTCCGGCCTGGCCACCGAGGCCGCCCTCGCCGTCCTGGAGACGGGCCGGCGAGCGGGCCTCAAGGAGATCCTGCTGGAGACCGACGAGGGCAACGTCGCCTCCCAGCGCCTGGCCCGGCGCCTGGGCGCCGTGCCCAGGGGCGGTGCGGACGGCATACTCCAGTACGTGATCAGCCCTCCGTGACGGCAGCCGCGCCTCACATGTCCCTCCGGGCCTTTAAGGTGGCCCGGACGCTGCGCAACGCCGACACGTAGTTGCGGTCGTCGGGCCGCATGGCGACGGCGATCGCCAGCGGCTCCTGGGCCGCCTCGATGTCGCCGGTCCGCCACAGCGACAGCCCCAACCCGAAGTACGCGTAATCCTCCGTCGGGTTGTCGTCCACGATCCACTGGAAACTGCTGGCCGCTTCCGCGTACCGGCGGGAGTTGAACTGGGCCCGTGCCAGCGCCTCCCTGATGCTGCGCGAATCCGGCTCCGCGTCGGCGGCACGCTCCAGCAGCGCGGCGGCGGCTGCGGGGCTGCCCTCCTTCAAGAGCTTCACACCCCGCTGGTACCAGTCGTACACGTCACCCTGGGGGGTGCCGGGGGAATCTGCGCGGCCGTCGGCACCTTCCATCATGCGTGAGCCCTCCTACATCGGCATACGACGGAGTTACGGAATCGGATCCCAGCGGGGCATTGAGGCGACTACGGGAAGACTCGGGCGTTTATGGCAACATGCCCGGTATGGGGAATTCTGAACTGCCGATACCGGACGGGCTGATCCTTCGCCCGTTCCGGGGCGTCCGCTTCGCCGTAGACGATCCCGCCAAGGTGACCTCCCCGCCTTACGACCTGATCTCCGACGGCGATGTGAGCGCCCTGCTGGACGCTCATCCCAACAACGTCGTCCGTCTCATCGTTCCCGGCAGACCCGGCACTGATGCTCAGAAGCCCCCTTCCGATCCCTCTACCCCTACAGACCAGAACACCATTAACTCTGACATTCCTCTCGTTTCCTCCCAAAGCCGGATCCAAGTCTCGCCCAATTCCAGGTATCAGGAGGCGAGACGAACGCTGGAAGCGTGGCTCGCATCCGGTGTCCTCGTCCCCGACGAGCAGCCGGCGCTCTACGTGTACGAGCAGCGAGGCCCAGGGGTGCTGCAGCGCGGCATCATCGGCGACGTCTGCCTCCCGGATCCGGCGCAGCGCATCATCCTGCCGCACGAGGACGTGCTACCCGGCCCCATCACCGACCGCCTGGCCCTCATGAGCACCACCCAGGCCAACCTCGAACCCATCTTCCTCCTCTACAACGGCCAGGACGGCGCGGCGACCCGCCTCGTGGACGAGGTGGCCACCCACCGCGAGCCCCTGGTCACCGCGCACACCGAGGACGGCCTCACCCACCGGCTCTGGGCGGTCACCGACGACGCGGAGATAGCCGCCGTCAACGCCGACCTCCATCCCCGCCAGGCCCTCATCGCCGACGGCCATCACAGGTACGCGACGTACCGCATGCTCCAGCGCCGCGAACACGCCCTGCACGCCGAACCCACCGGACCCGGCCACCCCGCCCAGGACGGGATCCCCTCGAACGGCCGTGAGGACGACGGCCGAGGCGCTCAGGACTCGGAGCAGGTCAAGCGGAGCCCGTGGGACTTCGGCCTGGCGTTGCTCGTGGACACCGACGCGTACCCGCCCGACCTCAAGGCCATCCATCGCGTCATCCCCGGGCTCCCGCTTGAGGAGGCGGTGGCCAGGGCCAAGGGCTCGTGGCGCGTACAGGATCTCAGCGACCTCGACGAGGGCCTCCACGCGCTCCACCACACCGAAGGCCCGGCCTTCCTGCTGGCCTGCGAGAACGGCGCGCACCTCCTCACCAGCCCCGACCCGCTGCAGCTCGCGCAGGCCATGCCGGCGGACCGCTCGGCCCGGTGGAACTCGCTGAACACCTCCATCCTCACCGAGTTCGTCCTGCCCAAGGTGTGGGGCCTGCGCGACGACGAGGAGACGGTGCGGATCGTGCACCACGACCCGCACGCCGCCGTGCAGCTCGCCGCCGCCACGGGTGGCACCGCCGTGATCCTCAGGCCGCTGGACGTCGCCGACGTCCTCGCGGTGGCGTCGGGCGGCGAGCGGGTGCCGCGCAAGTCGACCTCCTTCGGCCCCAAGCCCCGCACGGGCCTGGTCCTGCGAACCTTCGCCATCCGCTGACCGTTCTCCCCCGTCACGAGCACCGACGGCGGAGAGCACCGGCCCGTCACGGACGGCCCGCCGAGCGGACCGCCCATCACGGACGGCGCGCCGAACGGACCGCCCGGCGTCAGCCCGCCGCGGCGAGGACGGCGACCGGGCGGGGCGCGGAAGGGACCGGCGGTTCGCCGGGCTCGCCCGCCGGGAGGGGGTCGGCCTCGATGACCCTGACCGTGGCCACCTCGACCTCGTAGGCCCAGACCTTGCCCGACGCCGGACCGAAGACACGGCAACGGAAGGCACCGCTGACCTCCATGGCGTCACGGGGTCGGAGAGTGTGGAGGACGTCGGCCACCTCCTGGTTGAAGCTGACGCACGGAATGCTGTCGGTGACCATGCCGTCCCGCCTGTGCCTGCGGCGGCGCACCAGCAGCCGCCACTTCGTCATGGTGTCGCCGCTCGGCAGACTCCGGTCTTCGACTGCCGCGGACAGCCGTCCCACCAGCAAGACCTCGTTGCGGTCCACTGTCGTCCTCCCATTGGTGATCGGGTGGAGATCACTCTCTACGATGTGAGGAAGTCCAGTTCGGCTCGAACGCCGTTCTGGGGATAGCGGACACGGCTCTGGAGTGCCTGTGGACAACATCACCGCCCTGGGCGGCGACGTCTATGAGATCGACACGAAGATGGCCGGATACTCAGGTATCACCGCCGGTTACCTCATCCTGGGTGATCGTCCCTGCCTGGTCGAAACGGGGACATCCACCTCGGCCCCCGTCGTGCGTGACGCGCTCGCGTCGCTGGGCGTCGGCCCGGACGATCTGGCCACCGTCGTGGTCACGCACATTCATCTCGACCACGCGGGCGGGGTGGGAGACATCGCCAAGTTCTTCCCGTCCGCGCAGGTCGTCGTGCACGAGAAGGGCGCCCGGCATCTGGCCGAACCGGCCAGGCTGATGGCCAGCGCCAGAATGGTGTGGGGAGACCGCCTGGACACGCTGTTCGGCGAGCTCTCCCCCACCGAGGCCGAACGCATCGTCGCCCTCGGCGACACCGGCGCCATCGACCTCGGCAACGGCAGGACGCTGAGCAGCCACTACTCTCCCGGCCATGCCAAGCACCACGTAGGGCTGATCGACTCCGCCACCGGTGACCTGTATGTCGGCGACGCCGCGGGCGTCTATCTGCCGCAGACCGGCGATCTCCGCCCGGCCACCCCGCCTCCGGACTTCGACCTGCAGACCGCCCTCGACTCGATCGCCCTGTTCCAGGCATTGCAGCCACAACGGCTGCTGTTCAGCCATTACGGGCCGGTCGACGCGGTACGCGACACGCTCGACCGATCCGCTGAGGAGCTGCGCATCTGGGTGGACCTCACCCGCCAGGCCCACGCCGAAGGCTTGGACCTGGACCACGCCGTGGCCATGGTGCGGGACCGTACCAGAGAGCGCTACCAGGCGCTGGTCGGCGACGACGAGACGGCCGAGCAGTTCGAGCTGCTCAGCGGCGCCCCGTCGAACGTCGCCGGCATCCTCCACTGGCTGGACCGCGTCTCCCCGTGAACGCGACCTCGGGTACGCACTCGCCAGAACGGGAGTGCGTACCCGAGAACGTCACCTACTCGGACTGCTTGCCGGGTTCGTCCCCAGCATGGTCACCGAAGTCCGGCTCGATGAAGGACGGGGAGATCGGCACCGATGAAGCGCCGCCCTGCTTTCCGTGCTCGGCATCCGTCGGTGCGTCCGGCTCGCCCGCTACGGGCTCGCCCGTCTGACCGGGTCGTGCCGCCCCGCCGGTTCGCTTGGACGACGCGCCCCCGGCCTGCTCAGGCGACGTACCCGCCTCCTCCCGAGCCCGCCCGGGCGACATGGCCGAGGTGCTCTCACCCTCAGCCCGCTCAGGCGACGTAGCGACACTCTCGTCCCCGGCGCGCTCGGCAGACGTACCCGCCTCCCGAGGCTGCCCCGGCGACGTGGCCGCGTCGCTCTCGCCCTCAGCCCGCTCGGCCGACGTACCTGCCTCCCCCCGAGCCTGCTCGGGGGACGTGGCCGAGTCGCTGTCGTCCCCGGACTGCTCAGGCGACGCAGCCGGGACGCTCTCGGCCTGCTCACGGCGGTTGTCCGCGCCGGGCCGCTCGGACGACCTGCCCTGCTCGGCGTCATGGTCGGCCTCTTCAGCACGCGGCGCGTCCGGCTCCGCCTCGCTGCCGGCCTTGCCGGCATCCTGCGCGGCCGGTCCGGCGTCACGAGCTTCCGGTTCGCCTTCGCCGCCGGCCTCCGTGGATGCCTCGGAAGCGGCGTCCCCCGGGGACACGAAGTCCTCGTCGTAGCCTTCCTCGACGTCCTCGATCGTCGCGCCGGTCAGCTCGGCGTACCGCTCGGCGGCGTCCGTCTCGCCGTCCTCGTCGAACGCCACCGCCCTGCCGAACCAGTCCACCGCCGCGTCGTGGTGTCCCGCTTCCTCCAGCGCGTCGGCGTACGCGAACGCCAGGCGCGCCGACCACGGACGGGGCTGCGGGTCGCGCAGCTCCGGAAGCCGCTGGAGCGTGATGACCGCCGCGTCGTGCTGGCCGAGATCGCGACGCGCCCCCGACTCCACGATCGTCAGCTCGATCCGCCCGGCCCGGTCAAGCCGCTCGGCCTCCGGCGAGCGCACCAGGTCGAGCGCCCGTTCCGGACGTCCCATCCCGCGCTCGCAGTCCGCCATGACGGGCAGGTACGCCTCCGAACCGGTCATCCTCCTGGCCGCGCGCAGATCGCTCAACGCCTCGCTGAAGTGTCCGGCCCGGTACGCGACGATGCCGGCCGCCTCCCGTACGACACCGATCCTGGCCGCGAACCTGCGCGCCACCTTGGTGTGTTCGTGAGCCTTGTCGGGATCGTCCTCTTCGAGGGCGCGCTCGGCGGCGAGGAGGTGCCGGCCCACCAGCTCGGCAAGATCCGTGGGCAGGGACCGCAGCTCCTCGCGCACCTCCTTGTCGAGGTCGTCGGCGCTGATGTCGGGCGCGACCTCAGGCAGCGGCTCGCGCTGCGGCCGGTCACCCTCGCGGTCGTCCCTGCCGAAGCGGGCGCGAGTGCCAGGCCGCTCCTCCCGCGAGAACGGACGCGAGCCCCCCTCACGGCGCGGGCCACGGTCGTCACGCCGGGGTCCGCGATCGTCGCGATCCCTGAAGGGACGGCGCTCACCCTCGCTCCTGGAGCCGCGATCGTCGCGATCCCGGTACGGACGACGCTCATCACGATCCCTGGGAGGACGACTCTCGTCCCGATCGCGGTACGGGCGACGCTCCCCACGATCCTGATAGGACGGGCGGTCACCCCGGTCCTGATAGGGGCGACGCTCGCCACGATCCTGATCCGGCCGACGGTCCCCACGGTCTTGGTAGGGCCGACGCTCGCCTCGGTCCTGGTAGGAGGGACGGTCACCCCGGTCCTGATAGGGCCGACGCTCCCCACGATCCTGGTAGGACGGACGATCCCCACGGTCCTGGTAAGGGCGACGCTCGCCACGATCCTGATCCGGCCGACGGTCCCCACGGTCCTGATAGGGCCGACGCTCGCCTCGGTCCTGGTAGGAGGGACGGTCACCCCGGTCCTGATAGGGCCGACGCTCCCCACGATCCTGATGGGACGGACGATCCCCCCGGTTCTGGTAAGGGCGACGCTCGCCACGGTCCTGGTAGGACGGGCGGTCCCCACGATCTTGGTACGGCCGACGCTCCCCACGATCCTGATAGGACGGACGGTCCCCACGATCCTGGTGCGGCCGACGGTCACCCCGGTCCTGGTAGGACGGGCGGTCTCCCCGGTCCTGATAGGGGCGACGCTCGCCACGGTCCTGGTAAGAGGGACGGTCCCCACGATCTTGGTACGGCCGACGCTCCCCACGATCCTGATAGGACGGACGATCCCCCCGGTCCTGGTAGGGCCGACGTTCGTCTCTGTCCCTTGACGGGCCACGCTGGGAGCCGCGGTCGTCCCGATCACGGAAGGGACGACGGTCGCCCTCACCACGCGGGCCACGGTCGTCCCGATCCCGGAACGACCGGCGCTCGCCGCTGTAACCACGCTCCTGCCGAGGACCGCGGTCATCACGGTCCCGGTACGGCCGGCTCTCGCCACGATCTCCGGAAGGACGACCTTCGTCACGATCCCGATAGGAACGGCGGTCGTCGCCCTCACGGCGATCCCGGTAACCCCCGGCGCCGCGCGGCCCGCGATCGTCGCGGTCGCGGAACGGCCGGCCGCTACCGCCTTCGCCCCGCCCCTGGCCTTCCCGGCCTCGGTCCTGATAGGAACGCCTGTCGCCGCCTGAACGGAACGGACGGTCTCGATCGTCGCGCCCGCGGGAACCGGATCCGCCGTTCCTGTCGCCATGCGAGCGCTCGCCCCCGTTATCGCCGCGCCCGCGCTGCTCGCCGTCCGATCCGCTATCTCTGTTCACTTCTGGTCCATTTCGTTGGCTCACTCAGCGAGCCTCTATTACCCGTACGGGCCCGCCGTGGCTGGTCGCCGCCCATCCCGGGCCTTACGCGACGAAGGCCACCCGTGGTTGGGGTGGCCCGGTACTCCCCCAGCCTAGCAAGCCGGGGCATGTCCGGAACCCGCACGGCCGACCCGAAGCCGCCGGTCATCCGAGTGACCTGCATATTGAGTGGCAGGGCCGAGACAGCTTCCGTGAGACTGACCCCATGTCTCTGCGCTTCCATGAAATAGCCGAAGCCCGTCACCGCATACTCAATCCGCTCACCGATGACAAGCTCGATCTGCTGGGCGAGATCTGCCGTGTCGACGCGGGAACGCGGCAACTCGACCTGGCGTGCGGCAAGGGCGAAATGTTGAATCGCTGGTCCGCCCGTTACGGCCATCAGGGCATCGGCGTCGACATCAGCAAGGTGTTCCTGGAAGCGGCGAGAGATCGCGCCGGTGAACTGGAGGTCGCCGACCGCGTACAGTTCGTCGAAGCGGACGCCGGCACATACGACGCCGAACCGGAAGCGTTCGACATCGTGTCCTGCATCGGCGCGACCTGGATCGGCGGCGGCCTTTCCGGCACCCTCGACCTGATGCGCCGCCCCCTCCGCCGTGACGGGCTCGCCCTGGTGGGAGAGTGCTACTGGACGGCCCCGCCCCCGCCCGAAGCGGTGCGGGCCCTCTCTCTGGAGGAGGATACCTTCACCTCTCTTTCCGGTACGGGAGAGCGTTTCGAGCAGGCGGGATTCGAGCTGCTGGAAATGGTGCTGGCCAGCCCGGACAGCTGGGATCGGTACGTGGCGAGCCAGTGGTGGACGATAAGCGACTGGCTTCGCGCCAACCCCGGAGATCCCGACGCCGACGCCATGCGTGAGTTCCTGACGACGGCCAGGCGTTCACATCTGGAGTACGGGCGGGAGTATCTGGGCTGGGGCGTCTTCGTACTCCGCCAGGAGGCGACCTCCTGAAACAGAAAAGGGCCTCGGCAAGCATGCCGAGGCCCCAGAAAACAAGAAAAGCCCCGAGGGCCGAAGCCTCGAAACCCCCATAAACAAAAAAGGCCCGAAGCTGTAGCCTCAGGGCTCACCCACAAGAAAAGCCCCCAAGACCGAAGCCTCGAAGCCCTCATAAACAAGGAAAGGCCCCGACAGAAACTGTCGGGGCCCTTCCCATATGAAAATTGTCCGGCGGTGACCTACTCTCCCACACCCTCCCGAGTGCAGTACCATCGGCGCAGAGAAGCTTAACTTCCGGGTT
>NZ_BAABFD010000045.1:0-8241 GCF_039540635.1 Nonomuraea ferruginea
CGCTGGCGAACCCTCCAGCACATCACCGTCAGCCCCAGCCGAATCGGCGACATCGCCCGCGCGGCACTTGTCCTCACCCGTTTCGAGCACGACTACCTGCCGGCAATTCGCTGAGATCACGTCACTGTTCCACTTACAGATCAACCCGTCCAACACCGCGGTGAAAGCGGCAATGATCTCCGACGGGGACTCCAGTTCTGCCATCTGGCACATGCCGGCGAAACTGCCTCCGGCGATCTCTTGCAGGAGTACATAGCCTCCTGCACCGCTGATGGCTGGTGAATGCGGCTTGACCGCGACCAGGTGCTCTCTGCGGAATTGTCTTGGGCTCGCATCCCACGCCCGTTGATGCTGTGAGGGTTCACGTGATGACGGGCCAGGAGGACACATTTTCGCGATGACTTTGCTCGTGCGCTGGCCGCTATCGCGAGGTGTTTTAACGATCAAGGCCAGCAGGCAGCTCTCTGTGTGCCCGCTTTTCACCCAGATTGGCAGATTGACTGATATTTCATAGTTTGCAGCATCGGCCCACGCGTACAGAGCCTGTGCAGCAGGCTCCCCTAGATGTTCGACGATGATCTCGCGATCATCGCGCTTGACTCGGCGGGAGGAGTCCGGTGTGCTATCCACCTCCAGTTGGTCGAGCTCATGCAGCAGATCGGCTGGCTTGTTGAAGAGGCGGCGATGATTATCCAGGTACGCCTGTTCGGCTGTGGACAGTCGCCTGGTTACGATTCGGCCGTTCATCTTGACGAGAAGCGTCTGCTCGACCAGCACGACTGCGCGGTTCACATCCTCCAGTGCTGTGATAAGGGAGTCCACCGCGTTGGACTGGGCCGTTTCGCCACGCGGAGTCTCGTCACGCAGGGCTCGATCCAGCTCCTCGAGTTGCTCCTCGGCCGTTCCGTCGGAAGCGGCCTCTCGGAATCTCATGACATAGCGCTCGTGGCGGGATCCCTGCGCGGTGGGTACTTCGAACCCGAAGGCCCCCGCGACCTGTACGACAGCGTCCTCTACTTTGGCGAAGGCATCGTCGTCGTCGTCCGTGACTCTGATTTCCAGCGCGGTGGACGCGGGGACGTCCCACTCGCCGAGCGCGAGGGCGGAGGCCTCGTCGAGGTCGAGCCGTGCACCCTCCTCGAAGGCGCTCTTGTACGCCGGATCGTCCAACTGTCGCCGGCAATCCCGCAGGCATTCCTTGTGGTGCTCCGTCATCCATGGCGCGCCCATCTGGGGTTCCCCTGCCATGTGCCAGTTGTGCTGCAACGTCCCTAGGAGTCGGGCGGCCAGTGGCAACTGTCCGAGCTTCACGAAGATCCGCATGGCCGTCTCCAGAGCCAGCAGGGTCCCGAGCGTGTCGTGGAAGCGCCGTTTGATGCGCAGGCTTTCTCTGACGTTCAGCAGAGCCTCGTCGATGCGGCCGGTTGTGAGCATGCTGCCCGCTAACGCCCAGTACGCGTGAGAGCTGACCCACTGCTCGCCGCGCTCCTTGCACATCTGCAGGCAGTCCTGTAGCAACGCCTCGGCGTCGGAGGTTGCACCCTGCGCCGTCAGCAGCAGCGCCGACTCGATGACGGCGGGTAGCAGGCCGGGATTGAGCTCCATGCTGTCGGTGTTGAACTCGAGCGCCATGCCCAGCAGCGCGCCGGCCTTGTTCAAGTCTCCCTGTAGCAGCGCCGCAGTTCCCTGCATCTTGGAGGCGAGCATGGCTGCTCGCGAGTCACCGACCTTGGCCGCCTCATCGAGGCAGGCCTCGGCCATCGCCTGCGCGCCCATGCTGTCACCCTGGGCACTGAGGACGTAGGACAGGACCCACAATGCCTTGCACCGTTCCTTGCTCGGCATGAGGTTGGCCTCCAGCGCCCGTTCGAGATACCGCTGTCCGTCGTGGGCGAATCCGCAGCACACCCACATGAACCACAGCGAGGAGAGCAGTCGTAGTGCCAACGCTCCCTTGCCGCTTGACTTCAGCGCATATTCGAGGGCCTCTTGCACGTTTTCGTACTCCTGGCGTAGGCGCACGTGCCAGTAGATTTGGCGCGACCCTGACCAGGCGTCCTCGCTGCGCTGCGTCAGGTTCAGGTAGTACTCCAGGTGCCGCTGGCGGATCTGCTCGGCCTGGCCGAGCTTGTCGAGCCGCTCCACGCCATATGCGGCCAGGATGTTGATCAGCTCATAGCGTCCGCTTCCCTGATCGTTCTTGAAGAGCACGATTGACTTCTCAACCAGCCTGCTCAGCAGACCGGCAATAGTGTCCGCCGGCAACCCTTCGTCGGAGCAGACGATTCTGACCGCGTCGAGGTCGAAGTCGCGGGCGAACACCGACAGCCGAGCCCACAGCAGTTGCTCGGCGGGATCGCACAGCTCGTGGCTCCAGCTGATCAGGGCGCGCAGTGTCCGGTGACGCGGCAGCTTGCCATTCCCGGTACTGTCCAGCAGGTCGAATCGATCGGCCAGCATCTGCTTTATCGACAGCCCTCGCAGTTGAACCGTCGCCAGCTCGATCGCCAGCGGGATGCCGTCGAGTCGACGACATAGCTGTGCCAGGGCCTTGACGACCTTGCCCTGGTCGAGTACCAAATCAGGCACGCTGACGCTGGTCCGGGCCATGATGAGCCGCATGGATTCATTGCGCAACAAGCTCTCCGTCGCGTCGTCGCCTGGGACTCCCAGCGGCGGCACAGGCACGACGTGCTCGTAGGGCAGGTGCAGCCGCTGCCGAGAGGTGGCCAGAACCCTGAGGTTAGGCGAAGCCTTCAGCAGCTCGTGAACCACTTCGGCGCAGCCCTGCACCAGGTGCTCGCACGTGTCGATAATGAGCAGCATGTCGCGCGCGCGCAGCCACTCCGAAAGAATCTTCGGCTCGAACTGTGAAGCCTGCTCGGCGAGGCCCAGTGCCGTAGCAATGGCATGCTTGATCATGCCCGCCTCCTTTAGCTGGCCCAGGTCGACCCACCACACCCCGTCTCGGTACTGGGAGCGCACTATGCTCGCCAGCCGCAACACGGTCCGCGACTTGCCTACCCCGCCAATACCGGTCACGGTCACCAGCCGCGACTCGCCGAGGCGCTTTTCGAGGTTGGCGAGCAGTCGGGTCCGCCCGACGAAGTCAGTGTGTTCGGGAGGTAGGTTTCCAGGCTGCTGGAAATGTGGGTTCGACATAGCCGCTCCTGAGCTTCAGATCAAAAAGGGTGCAACCCTAGGAGGCAAGGACCTTCAATGGGAGGAATCGAAAATATATGACGAAAACTGGACATCTTGATACTTTGGTGAAAGCGCTGGCGCTTCACTTGTCAAGCGGCTAGTGCCGTTGGAGACATTATAGATATATAAACCCATCTCCGATGCTGTCTCTTATGTGCGGTATGTCCCAGTCTCTTCACTGTATATCATGAATCTTCTTCATGCTTATGCACGTCTGTCCGATGTGGTGATTCTTTCACCTTTCGGCTCGATGTTTCGCGTGTTTCCGGATTTGCGAAGGAGGACGTGTGCACGATTGGGAGGGCCGATCTTGGCGATAGAGTTGCTGTCAGATGGGTCTGTACCGCGACTCTTCGGCCCGGTGAGCTCGGCGGGCCCTTCGGCCGTCCGGTACATCGCATGCGAGCGTCATGACAAACCATGGAAAATTCGACCAGTGGCCGTATTTCGACGAGCGTGGTCTGGCGCGCACATTCGAGTGCTCGTGGGTCGAGGCGCCCGACCACTGCGCGGTGGTCACGGCCCTGCGAGCAGATGAGGAGACGCTCTCCCGCGACTTGGACCAGGCGCGGCGATGGCACCGTCCCTTATTACGGAGGACGCCGTGTGGGTGGCCGACAGAGCCCTGGCTGCGTCAAGGTCTTCACCTTGAGCCTTTTTCATCCTGGGTAATGGCCTTCTTCGATGAGCTGCAGCACGAGGATCGCCTGCACGAGCGTGGTCGCGCGATGCGGGCAGCAGCGCAGTTTGGTCAGGACCTTCCACGCCTTCAAGGTCGCGACGGCGCGTTCGCCGATGGCGCGGATACGGGCATGCGAGCGGTTGACCTCTCGCTGCCCGCGTGACAGCCATCGACGGTGGCGATGCCGCTTGAACGGCGTGCGAATGGTGCCGCCCGCGCCTTGATAGCCCTTGTCGGCGAAGGTCTTGACGCCGCCGCTGGTCAGGGCGTCGATCAGGCCGATCGTACGAGCGGTGGTCACGTCGTGAACGGCGCCCGGAAGCGCGGGTGAGGCCCATACCAGCCGGCCTGCCGGATCGGCCAGTAGCTGCACGTTCATCCCGTGCTGCTTGTGTTTCCCGCTGTAGTAGGGCCGCTCGTCGGCGAGGCGGTCGATCGGGATGAGAGTGCCGTCCAGGATGGCGTAGGCCAACCGGCCTGCTCGTGCTGTGGCGGCGTGCACGTCGTCGGCCAGGACGGCCACAAGGTCCACGGCTTCGTGGACGTAGCGCCAGGCGGTGGTGGTGCCGATGGCGAAGCCGGCGGCCAGGCGTGCGTAGGTGTCGCCGTTACGCAGGTGGGCCAGGACCAGCAGCGCTTGCTGGGCCGGGTCCAGCCGCCGCCATCGGCAGCCTCGATCGGCCCGCTGCGTGCGGATGAGCCCGGCCAGGCGGATCAGGGTGTGATTGGACAGTGGAATCGAGGCACGGTACGACAGCAACGAGGCTCTCCGGTAGAGGCATCGGATCTTGGTCGACTGCTGTCTTACCGGGAGCCTCTTCTCATGTCGAACGGTCTCGGCGCTGCCCTTGCTGACCTGCGCGATCAGGTTGGAAAAGCCTCCTTGTCTAGATCGTCCATGTGGTGGGCCCTCGACGCGCTCCCGCAGCCGGGCGGACGAGTCTTCTACCTGTCCTACGACGCACAGCTCAGCGAAGTCAGCGAACCGGTCTATGGCAACGGGGGCAAGTGGCAGAACATCCCCGCGGATCACTGAGACCGCCCCAGACAGGGGGGAGTAGGTTTCGTCGGTTCCTCTGACATCGCCCAGGAGATGAACTTCTGCTTCGCAGCCATCCGGAGTCCGCCCGGAGCACCTCTTCGTAGCGCGCCACGACGGTCCGGAAGTTCAGGTACAGCAGGTTCTCTCTTTTCGGGAAGCAACGGGCCGTCGCGTGAACGACCCCGACGACAGCCCTGATGCGTGTTGATCAGGACGCAAGTGTGATCGATAGAGCTGCTGTCCGCTGTCGTCGGCGAGCCCAGATCATCGATGCGGTTGAGGGTGATCGCGGGTGGCAGGCGCGGATTGGACCGTCGACCGCTCTATTTTTGCGCACGTAGTTGGCATGATCGACGCCTGTGCTGAGCGCATGCTCGGGCGGTTTGTAGAGGGTCGTCGGAGGTTGGAATGGCCCCAAGTTTGGCTCTGACCTGGGGAAACACCGCAAAGATCATCTCTCATATGTCCCCTGATCATGGTCGTACAGCGGCGTACGGGCACTGTCGGCTGCCTATCGAGGCCTATCAAACAAAAGACCTGCGGCTGAGAAACCGCAGGTCAGGGCCTAAAGTGCCGATTTAGGTGAGTGCCCCGGCAGGCTTCGAACCTGCGGCATCCGCTTTACTCCCGCGTGTACCCGTACCCCCGAACACCTGCATCGCGTCCGTGGTCACCTTCATCACGACGTCCGTAGCCACCGGCTGTTGGGCAGGGCGGTGGGCTGGCTGAAGCTGGTGCCCCTGCTGGTCGGCGACCTGATGATGACCTGGATGCCCGTGCTCGGATGCACCCGGCCCCCGGCCGATCGGATCACGCTCACATGCGCACTGTTCACGCTCCTTCCCGCCGTCCTCCTCGTGCTGGCGGTACGGTGCGCGACTTCGCGGTCCGATACCGAGGCGCTCTAGAGTCGCCGGCATGCGGCGAAGGACAGGAATGCTGATAGCCGGGGCTGTGGTCCTGGGCTGGGGCGAGTGGGTGAACTGGCGCTGGTCTCGCGCACTCGTGGCGAACGGTGAAGGCTCCGCCGAAGCCGTGGTCGTGTTGGGTTACCGGAACCCCCAGCCCACGGCGAACTTCATCAACCGATGGCGAGTCCGTGCTGGAATTCGCTCCGTCGCTACTGACACCCGATTGATCTTCAGCGGCGGTGCGACCGGCAGTGGCGCCGCGGAGGCGCGGTTGATGGCCGACTACGCGAAGTCGGTGCTCGGATTCGACGGCGCGGTGCTCCTCGAAGACCAGAGCGCGACGACATGGGAGAACATCACGAACGTGATCCCCCTGCTTGAGGACGTCGACCGTATCAAGATCGTCTCCCAGCCGGCTCACGCCCTCAAGGCCCGCGCATACCTGCGGCGGCAGCGCCCCGATCTCGCCGAGAGGCTTGTACGCGCGGACGACTACCGCCCCGGCGAGTGGACGGTCGTCAAGCCGCTGCTGGCTCTGTACGGACTCTGGACACTCCGCGGTCTCAAGGCCGACGAACGGAGGATCTCGCGTAGACAGCAACGGTCGCGTCGGCTCCGCTGATGAAGGCTCTTGAGCGCTGAAGTGATCGTGCACCCCGAGCCAGCAGCTTTTCACGCCTGGCAGGCGAGGCTTCCGTACATCAGGGACTACCTTGCCAGATGCCGGCTGGGCGCCAGTCGCTGGATTCGGTTCGTCCCCTCCCCCTCGAAGATCTGCATGTTCTCCGACCCACGATCAGTCACCTGCGGATACAGCCTGATCCTTACGATGACCAGCGGTTGCGGGGATTGGCCGAACGAGCAGGAGAGGCACCAACAAAGAGGGGCGCCGCACGCGGGCTCGCAAAATGCGACGACTCATCCCGGGCCCGTGGAACCCGGCGTCCCTGCAGCGAGATGCGAAGGCCGTGCCTTGCCATGCGAGTGAATGAACTTGAAGTGTCGCCTACGCGCCTTGCTCATCTTGCCTGCCCGTAGCCGGTAAGTACCGCTAGGGAAGCTAGCTGTGAGCTCAAGCCGTCCGCCGATCGCCTCCACGTAACGGGCCACCACATCCACTGAAGAAACTTCGCCACGCTCGATCTGCGAGACGCGTGCCTTCGTCACACCCATCAGGGCGGCAACCTCGCTCTGCGTCAGAGCGGCGTTCTTACGGCGCTGGGCAAGCTGCCAAGCATCGATGAAATCGTCGACCATGCGCCGGGTCTCGACAAGTGCCGCTTCCCCTCCTGCCTGCTCCACGTGCTTGGCGCGGTTCCACTTCTTGAACGTCGTCATGGGTTCCGCCCCTCCTCTTCTGCGCGTTCTTTCAGGTAAATCTCGTACAGCCGCTCTGCGTGCGGTATGGCCTCCTCGTACCAGCGGTTGGGATCGCGAGGGCTTGCCTTGATCTTGTCTGCGGCAACGAGAACGATGGCGTCCCGCCTCGGATCGAAGACGAACAGCAGTCGAAGCGCGCTACGCCCGGTGGACCGGGGGCATAGTTCCTTGAGGTTGGCGATGCGCGAGCCGTTCATCTTGCCCACGAGTGGCCTACCCAGCGCTGGACCATTCTCCGCGAGCCGATCGAGCGCATCGATGACCAGCCGATGCGCCTCTGGATCAAGGCCACTGATCCAGGCATCGACCTCATCGGTAACGTAGATCCCCCACTCGTCCTGCACACTCCAAGTATAGGGGATACTATACTTGCGCAATCGGGCACTCCGAGAGCGCCACGAGATACAAGGGCATGGCTGCGCCTGTTCGCCGCCGGTGGCGTGCGTCCCTTTCCCCGGGGACACGCTTGCCAAGCCGACAAACCCCGCCCGCCGACACAGAGAAGCGGGGTTTCCGCATGTCAGACGCTACTTGGCCAAGTGCCGGCTGATCACCAGCCGCTGGATCTGGTTGGTGCCTTCGAAGATCTGCGTGTTCTCCGATGCTCAATCCGGCACACGGAAGCCGCCACGACGCCGTCATCCTCCCCTACTACCGCACGCACCTCACCGTCGTCGAAGCCCGCACCCAGTGCAGCGCGCTCGACCGGGTCCCGCGGCGGAGCGCGCCAGGCAACATCAAGTGAGACGACGGAACTTCGGCGTCTCACCCGACCTGGCATCTCCGCATGTCAGGACGCCTCCCGGAGGCGAGATCGAACGAGACAAGACATCTGGATGAGGGCGCACACCAGCGCCCCCATGGCAGGTGCGGCTCGTCTCTTCCGGGGACGGTACCTGTGGACGGTCAGGAATTTCTCCAGGTGGGCGGCCAGCCTGATCCAGGCTGGCGGCCATGAAATCTCCAGGTAGACGGACACGTAAAGTCCAGGTGGACGGTCAGGTGAGAGGGACGACACCCTT
>NZ_BAABFD010000046.1:0-2500 GCF_039540635.1 Nonomuraea ferruginea
GCTTTGTGGTCAAGTCCTCGGCCTATTAGTACCGGTCAGCTCCACACGTTACCGCGCTTCCACCTCCGGCCTATCAACCCGGTCGTCTACCGGGAGCCTTACCCCTTCACAGGGTGGGAGACCTCATCTCAAGGCAAGCTTCCCGCTTAGATGCTTTCAGCGGTTATCCCTCCCGAACGTAGCCAACCAGCCATGCACCTGGCGATACAACTGGCACACCAGAGGTTCGTCCGTCCCGGTCCTCTCGTACTAGGGACAGCCCCTTTCAAGTCTCCTGCGCGCGCAGCGGATAGGGACCGAACTGTCTCGCGACGTTCTAAACCCAGCTCGCGTACCGCTTTAATGGGCGAACAGCCCAACCCTTGGGACCTACTCCAGCCCCAGGATGCGACGAGCCGACATCGAGGTGCCAAACCATCCCGTCGATATGGACTCTTGGGGAAGATCAGCCTGTTATCCCCGGGGTACCTTTTAGCCGTTGAGCGACACCGCTTCCACACGCCGATGCCGGATCACTAGTCCCAGCTTTCGCTCCTGCTCGACCCGTCAGTCTCACAGTCAAGCTCCCTTGTGCACTTACACTCAACACCTGATTGCCAACCAGGCTGAGGGAACCTTTGGGCGCCTCCGTTACCCTTTAGGAGGCAACCGCCCCAGTTAAACTACCCACCAGACACTGTCCCCGATCCGGATCACGGACCAGAGTTAGACATTCAAAACGACCAGAGTGGTATTTCACCAATGACTCCACCCGAACTAGCGTCCGAGCTTCCCAGTCTCCCACCTATCCTACACAAGACGCTCCAAACACCAATGTCAAGCTGTAGTGAAGGTCCCGGGGTCTTTCCGTCCTGCTGCGCGAAACGAGCATCTTTACTCGTAGTGCAATTTCGCCGGGTCTGCGGTTGAGACAGCGGGGAAGTCGTTACGCCATTCGTGCAGGTCGGAACTTACCCGACAAGGAATTTCGCTACCTTAGGATGGTTATAGTTACCACCGCCGTTTACCGGCGCTTAAGTTCTCACCTTCGCACGACGAATCGTGCTAAGCGGTCCCCTTAACGTTCCGGCACCGGGCAGGCGTCAGTCCGTATACATCGTCTTACGACTTCGCACGGACCTGTGTTTTTAGTAAACAGTCGCTTCCCCCTGGCCACTGCGACCCCCACCAGCTCCCACCGCAAGGGCGTTCACCAGCAGAGGTCCCCCTTCTCCCGAAGTTACGGGGGCAATTTGCCGAGTTCCTTAACCACAGTTCACCCGATCGCCTTGGTATTCTCTACCTGACCACCTGAGTCGGTTTAGGGTACGGGCCGCCACAACACTCACTAGAGGCTTTTCTCGGCAGCATAGGATCATCCACTTCGCCACAATCGGCTCGGCATCACATCTCACCCACAAGTGTCGCGGATTTGCCTACAACACGGGCTACATGCTTACCCCAGGACAACCATCGCCTGGGCTGGACTACCTTCCTGCGTCACCCCATCGCTTACCTACTACCAAATCAGGTCGAGCGTTCGGCCTAACACCCGCCCCGAAGGGCCGGCTGACTTAAGGACTCTTAGTATCAATGGGTTCAGTATGGGCGCATTGAAGCGGGTACGGGAATATCAACCCGTTGTCCATCGACTACGCCTGTCGGCCTCGCCTTAGGTCCCGACTTACCCTGGGCGGATTAACCTGCCCCAGGAACCCTTGGTCATCCGGCGCGAGGGTTTCTCACCCTCGATTCGCTACTCATGCCTGCATTCTCACTCGCACAGCCTCCACCACTCGATCACTCGGCGGCTTCACCGGCTGCACGACGCTCCCCTACCCATCAACCCCACATGGGGATCAATGCCACGACTTCGGCGGTGTACTTGAGCCCCGCTACATTGTCGGCGCAGAATCACTTGACCAGTGAGCTATTACGCACTCTTTCAAGGATGGCTGCTTCTAAGCCAACCTCCTGGTTGTCTCTGCGACTCCACATCCTTTCCCACTTAGCACACGCTTAGGGGCCTTAGTCGGTGATCTGGGCTGTTTCCCTCTCGACTACGAACCTTATCGCCCGCAGTCTCACTGCCACGCTCTCACTTACCGGCATTCGGAGTTTGGCTGACGTCAGTAACCTTGTCGGGCCCATCGGCCATCCAGTGCTCTACCTCCGGCAAGAAACACGTGACGCTGCACCTAAATGCATTTCGGGGAGAACCAGCTATCACGAAGTTTGATTGGCCTTTCACCCCTACACACAGATCATCCCCCAGGTTTTCAACCCTGGTGGGTTCGGTCCTCCACCCAGTCTTACCTGAGCTTCAACCTGCCCATGCGTAGATCACTTCGCTTCGGGTCTACAGCATGCGACTCAAACGCCCTCTTCAGACTCGCTTTCGCTACGGCTCCCCCACACGGGTTAACCTCGCCACACACCATAACTCGCAGGCTCATTCTTCAAAAGGCACGCAGTCACATCACACAACAGCAAGCTGCTGTAAGCTCCTACGGCTTGTAGG
>NZ_BAABFD010000047.1:0-3321 GCF_039540635.1 Nonomuraea ferruginea
CCTGGTTCGTTGAGGGGGTTCTTGCGTGCGCGGTTGCCGGAGGCGATGATCCCGGCGGCGTTCGTGACGGTGGAGGGTTTCCCGGTGCTGCCGAGCGGCAAGCTCGACCGCAACGCACTCCCACCGCCGCACCCCGATACCGCCCCCGCCTTCGTGCCCCCGGCCACCCCCGCGGAGGAGACGCTGGCCGCCATCTGGTCCGACCTGCTCGGACGGGACCGCGTCGGAGCGCGCGACGACTTCTTCGAGCTGGGCGGCCACTCCCTGCTCGTGGTCCGCCTCATCGCCCGGATCTCCGACGAACTGGGCGTGGAACTGCCGCTGCGCCGCTGCTTCGACGCCACCACCGTCGAGGAGCAGGCGCTGGCCGTACTCGAGCACGCGCTCGGGACCGATCTGGAGCTTCTTGAGGAGGAGCGGTGAGCGACGCCGAAGGGATCCGCGAACGCCTGGCCGCGCTCAGCCCGGACCAGCGGGCCGCACTCGAGGCCCGCCTCCTCGGCCGCCGCCGGCCGAGCCCGCCCACTCCGGCGATCCCGCACGCCGACCCCCGGCTGGGCGCCCCGCTGACCGAGGCGCAGCGCCGGCTCTGGGTCGTCGACCAGCTCGACCCCGGCAACCCCGCCTACACCCTGTCCTGGGCGTACCGGATCGACGGCCCGCTGGACGCCGCCGCGCTGGCGGCGGCGTTCGACGCGCTCGTGGAGCGCCACCCCGTACTCGGGTACGTGGTCACGCTCAAGGACGGCGAGCCCTGGCAGGCGCCCGGCCCCGTCAGGCCCGCGCTCACCGTCGAAGACGTCACCCCCGCCGAGGCGGACGCGGCGGCCCTCGGCGAGGCCGGGCACCGGTTCGCCCTGGACACGGGCCCCCTCACCAGGGCCCGCCTGCTGCGGGTCGCCGAGCGGGAACACCGCCTGATCCTGACCCTGCACCACATCCTGGCCGACCGCTGGTCCGTGGCGATCCTGCTGCGCGACCTGCTGGCGCTGCACGCCGGCGACCCGCTCCCTGCGGCGCCGACCGGCTACGCCGCCTACGCCACCTGGCAGCGGTCCCGCCCCGCCGGCGGGGACGGCGACCTCGCCCACTGGCGCGAGACCCTCGCCGGGCTGCCCGACGTGCTCGACCTGCCCGCCGACCGGCCCCGCCCGCCCGTCCGCCACAACGCGGGGCGCAGGCTGCCGTTCGACCTGGACCGGCCGACCGCCGACGGGGTGCGCGCGCTGGCGGCCGGACACCGGGCCACCCCGTTCATGGTGCTGGCCGCCGCCGTGCAGGCGCTGCTGGCCCGCTACACCGGCCAGACCGACATCCCGATCGGCACGCCCGTCTCGGCCCGCCCCGACCCGTCGCTCGACGACACCGTCGGCCTGTTCCTCAACACCGTGGTGCTGCGCGGCGACCTGTCCGGCGACCCGAGCTTCACCGAGCTGGTGGAGCGCACCCGGGAGCGGGCGCTGGGCGCGTTCGAACACGCGGCGCTGCCGTTCGAGACCCTGGTGGAGGAGCTGTCGGCGGGCCGCGACCTGTCCAGGAACCCGCTGTTCCAGGTGATGCTCGCCTACCAGAACACCCCGCCGCTGCCCGGCGGCGCGCGCGGCCTGCGCCTGGAACGGCTGGACGTGCGGCCCGGCACCGCCATGTTCGACCTGGACCTCATCGTCGAGGAGCGCCCCGACGGCCGGCTGCTGTGCGTGCTCGACTACCCCACCGACCTGTTCGACGACGACCGGATGGCCCGCCTGGCCGGCCACCTGCGCACCCTGCTGGCAGCCGCCGTCGCCGATCCCGGCCTGCGCTTGTCGGAGCTGCCGCTCATGCCCGCCGACGAACAGGAGCGCACCCTGCGGGCAGGCGACGGCCCGGCTCTCCCGTACCCGGAACGCGGCGTGCACGAGCTGGTCGCCGAGCAGGCCGCCCGCACCCCGGACGCGCCCGCCGTGGCCGACGCGCACGGCCGCGTCCTGACGTACGCGGAGCTGGAGGCGAAGGCGGCCCGCCTGGCCGCGCGGCTGCGGCGGCTCGGCGTCGGCCCCGAGACCCGGGTGGGCGTGTGCCTGCCCCGCACCCCGGACCTGGTCGCCGCCCTGCTCGGGGTGCTCAAGGCCGGCGGCTGCTACGTCCCCCTGGACCCCGGCTACCCGCCGGAGCGGCTCGCCGGGATCCTCGCCGACTCGGGGGCCGCGCTCGCCGTCACCACCGCCGCACTCCAGGCCCGCCTCCCCGACCGGCCCGGCCGCCTGCTGCTCGAAGACCTCCCCGCGGACGGGGAGGAGTTCGGTACGGGCGCGCACCCGGACCAGGCCGCCTACCTGATCTACACCTCCGGCTCGACCGGCCGGGCCAAGGGCGTCGTGGTGCCGCACCGCGGCCTGGTCAGCCTGCTGGGACACGTCCGCGAGGCGCCCGGCCCGGCGGCGGGGGAGCGGTACCTGTTCCTGACGTCGGTGTCGTTCGACATCGCGATGATCGAGATCTTCGGCCCGCTGGTCACCGGCGGGACCGTCGTGGTGGCCTCCTCCGCCGAGATCGAGCGGGTGCACCGGCTCATCGGGGACGTGCACACCGTCCAGGCCACCCCGTCCATGCTGGAGGGCCTGCTGCCCGCGCTCGCCGCCCGCGTCCCCCGGATCATCTCCACGGGCGAGGCGCTGCCCGCCGGGCTCGCCGCCCGGCTCCTGAAGGTGACGGACGAGCTGTGGGACCTGTACGGGCCGACCGAGACGACCGTGTGGTCCACCGGGCACCGGGTCACGGGCGACGCAGGCGGCTCCATCGGCACGCCGGTGGCGAATACGTCGGTGTATGTGGTGGATGGGGGGTTGTGTCCGGTTCCGGTGGGGGTGCCGGGTGAGTTGCTGCTGGGTGGGGTGGGGGTTTCTCGGGGTTATCACGGTCGTGCGGGGTTGACGGGAAAGCGGTTTGTTCCGGATCCGTTCGGTGGTGGTGGGGGGCGGTTGTATCGGACGGGGGATTTGGTGCGGTGGTGTGCGTCGGGGGAGTTGGAGTATCTGGGGCGTGTTGATGATCAGGTGAAGGTGCGGGGGGTGCGGGTCGAGCCGGATGAGGTTGCGGCGGTGCTGGGGGAGTGTCCGGGGGTGGGTCGCGCGGTGGTGGTGGTGCGTGATGACGCTCCGGGTGGTCGTGGTCTGGTGGCGTATGTCCAGCCTGGTGCGGGTTCGGGGGTTGATCCTGGTTCGTTGAGGGGGTTCTTGCGTGCGCGGTTGCCGGAGGCGATGATCCCGGCGGCGTTCGTGACGGTGGAGGGTTTCCCGGTGCTGCCGAGCGGCAAGCTCGACCGCAACGCACTCCCACCGC
>NZ_BAABFD010000048.1:0-3029 GCF_039540635.1 Nonomuraea ferruginea
GGATCTGGAGGGGTTGTTCGATCCGGATCCGGAGGTGGTGGGGAAGTCGTATACGCGTCATGGGGGGTTCGTGTATGACGCGGGTGAGTTCGATGCGGCGTTCTTCGGGATGAGTCCGCGGAGTGCGCTGGCGACGGATCCGCAGCATCGGTTGTTCTTGGAGTCGTGCTGGGAGGCGTTGGAGCGGGCGGGGATCGATCCGGTGACGCTGCGGGGCAGCCGTACCGGCGTCTACGCCGGCAACATGTTCAACGACTACTCCTCCCGTTACGTGCACGGCGCGGTTCCTCCGGCGCTGGAGGGGGTGCTGCTGTCGGCGAGCACGCCCAGCGTGCTGTCCGGGCGGGTCTCCTACACCCTCGGGCTCGAAGGCCCCTCGCTCACCGTCGACACCGCCTGCTCCTCCTCCCTGGTCACCCTGCACCTGGCCGTGCGGGCCCTGCGGCAGGAGGAGTGCACGCTGGCCCTCGCGGGCGGCGTCACCCTGCTGGCCTCACCTGACGCCTTCGTGGAGTTCTCGCGCCAGCGCGCGCTCTCTCCTGACGGCCGCTGCAAGCCGTTCTCCTCCACTGCCGATGGTGCGGCGTGGGCGGAGGGTGTGGGGGTGCTGGTGCTGGAGCGGTTGTCGGAGGCGCGGCGCAACGGCCGGCGGATCCTGGCGGTGGTGCGTGGTTCGGCGGTGAACCAGGACGGCGCCTCCAACGGGATGACGGCGCCGAGCGGTCCGGCCCAGGAGCGGGTGATCCGTCAGGCGCTGGCCGACGCGTTGCTGGACACGCGGGACATCGACGTCGTGGAGGCGCACGGCACCGGCACGACGTTGGGCGACCCGATCGAGGCGCAGGCGTTGCTGGCCACGTACGGGCGTGGCCGTCCGGCTGAGCGGCCGGTGTGGCTGGGCTCGTTGAAGTCGAACATCGGTCACACCCAGGCGGCTGCCGGGGTGGCCGGTGTGATCAAGATGGTGCAGGCCATGCGGCACGGGACGCTGCCCCGTACCCTCCACGTCGAGGAGCCGACGCCGCACGCCGACTGGTCCGCGGGCGGCGTACGGCTGCTCACCGAGGCCCGCGAGTGGCCGCGCGGCGAGCACCCCCGCCGGGCGGGGGTCTCCTCCTTCGGCATCAGCGGCACCAACGCGCACGCCATCATCGAGGAATACGTCCCCGAGGCCGCGCCCCTGCCCGAAGCCCGCCCCGAGCGCGTCTTCACCGGCCCGCTCGCCTGGGCCGTCAGCGGCCACACCGCCCAGGGCGTGCGCGCGCAGGCCGAGCGGCTGCACCGCCACGTCACGGCGCAGGACCGCCCCGACCCCGCCGACGTGGCACACTCCCTGGTCACCACCCGGACGGCGCACCCGCACCGCGCGGTCGTGCTCGGCCGCGACCATGAGACCCTGGTCGCCCATCTCGGCGACCACTTGCACGGGCGTCCCGTGGCCGAGGTGGTCACCGGCGTGGCGGCCGAGCACACCCGCACGGCCTTCCTGTTCACCGGGCAGGGCGGGCAGCGGCCCGGCATGGGCCGGGAGCTGGCCGCCGCCTCGCCGGTGTTCGCCGCGGCCCTGGACGAGGCGTGCGCCGCCCTCGACCCCCACCTGGACCGGCCGCTGCGCGAGGTCATGTGGGCCGGGCCAGGCACCCCGGAAGCCGCCCTGCTCGACGAGACCCTCTACACCCAGCCGGCCCTGTTCGCCTTCGAGGTCGCCGCCTTCCGGCTGCTGGAGTCGCTCGGGCTCGCCCCCGCGTACGTCGCCGGGCACTCCGTCGGCGAGTTCGCCGCCGCGCACGTCGCCGGGATCTGGTCGCTGCCGGACGCCGCCCGCCTGATCGCCGCCCGCGCCCGGCTGATGCACGGGCTGCGCGAGCCCGGCGCCATGATCGCGATCGCCGCCACGCCGGACGAGGTCCGGCTCACCCTGGCCGGGCTCGACGACAAGGCTGGCATCGCCGCCGTCAACGGGCCGGACAGCGTGGTGATCTCCGGCGACGAGGAGACGTGTCTCGCGGTCGCCGCCCACTGGCGCGAGCGCGGCCGGCGCACCCGGCGGCTGACCGTCAGCCACGCCTTCCACTCCCCGCTGATGGAACCGATGGTCGGCGAGTTCGCCGCCGAGCTGGACACGGTGACGTTCGGCAAGCCCCGGATCGCGTCCGTGACCGGCCTCCTCGACACCCCGTGGACCAGCCCCGAATACTGGCTGAGCCAGATCAGGCTGCCCGTCTTGTTCCACCCGATGATCGCCCGGCTGGAGGAGCAGGGGGTCAACCTCTTCCTGGAGGTCGGGCCGCAGGCCGTGCTCGCCGGCATGGCGCACGACTGCGTCACCGGCGAGGACGCCTCGATCCTCGCCCTGCACCGCCGCGACCGCGCCGAGCCTGACGCGCTGGCCGCGTGCCTGGCCGGCGCCTGGGCCGCCGGAGCGTCCGTCGACTGGCCCGCGCTGCTCCCCGGCGGGAACCGGGTGGACCTGCCGACCTACGCCTTCGAGCGCGAGCGTTACTGGCTCGGCCCGCCCGCCCGCGCCGCGAACCTGTCCGCCGTCGGCCTGCGCGAGGTCGCCCACCCCCTGCTGGGAGCCGAGCTCGACCTCGCCGGGGACGGGCCGGTCGTGTTCACCGGCAGCCTGTCGATCAACGGCGCGCCCTGGCTCGCCGACCACGCGGTGGCGGGCGCCGTGGTGCTGCCCGGCACCGCGCTGGCCGACCTGGTCCTGGAAGCCGCCACGAGGACCGGGTCCGACCTGGTCGAGGAGCTGATGTTCGAGGCTCCGCTGGTGCTGCCGCGGCACGGCCCGATCACGGTCCAGGTCGTCGTGGACCCTCCTGACTCCTCGGGCGCCCGCCCGGTGCGCGTCCACTCGCGGCCGGTCGACGACCCCGAGACCGGCTGGACCCGGCACGCGTCCGGCTCGCTGGCCGACGGCGCCGTGGGTGCCGGTGTGTGCGAGTGGGCCGGGGTGTGGCCACCCGTCGACGCGGTGGTGGTGGAGGTCGAGGGGGGTTACGAGCGGCTGGGGGAGCGGGGTT
>NZ_BAABFD010000049.1:0-2723 GCF_039540635.1 Nonomuraea ferruginea
TGTATGCGGCCATCTAAAACTCCAGGTCGGCGGACAGGTGACTCCAGGTAGATGGCCAGAAGGGTCCCGGTAGACGGACATCGGAAATCCTGGTCGATGGCCACGTAATCTCTTGATCTTGCTCGTGTGTCCCGGGCGCACAGCGACGCCTCACCCGGTTGGAGTGGCAGACGAGGTAACCAGCCGTTTCGACCGGGAGGAACCTTGTGACCAAGTCCGACGCGGAGTTGATGGAGATCTTCAGCGCCTACGATCTGACCGGATGTGCCTGGTCAGCGGCGCAACTGGCCGGGTGTGACCCCAAGACGGTGCAGCGCTACGTCACGATGCGCGATACGGGCGGCGTCCCACCGGAGCGAACCTCGCGGGCCCGGTCGATCGACGCGTTCCTGGCCAAGATCGAGGAAAAGATAGAGCGCTCGGGCGGCAAGGTCCGCGCCGACGTGGTGCACAAAGACCTGGTGGCGATGGGCTTTCGCGGCTCGGAGCGGACCACCCGGCGAGCCGTGGCGGCGATCAAGGAATCGTGGCGGACCGGCCGGCGGCGCGTCTACCGGCCATGGGTTCCCGAGCCGGGCATGTGGCTGCAGTGGGACTGGGGCGAAGGGCCACGCATCGCCGGACGCCGTACCCAGCTGTTCTGCGCCTGGCTGGCCTGGTCGAAGTACCGGGTGGTGCTGCCGGCCTGGGACCAGACGCTCGGTTCGCTGACCGCCTGCCTGGACGCGGCGCTGCGGACCATCGGCGGAGCGCCCACCTATCTGCTGACCGACAACCCCCGCACGGTCACCGTCGAGCACATCGCCAAGATCCCGGTCCGGCACCCGCAGATGGTCGAGCTCGGCCGCCACTACGGATGCGTAGTGCACACCTGCGAGCCGTTCGACCCCGAATCCAAGGGCGGCGTGGAGAACACCGTGAAGATCGCCAAAGCCGACCTGGTGCCCACCACCACGAACCTGCGCTCCAGCTACGGCAGCTTCGCCGAGTTGGAGGACGCCTGCGCCGGCTGGACCGAGCAGATCAACCACCGCTCGCACCGGGCCACCCACCGCCCGCCCATCCACATGCTCGAAGAAGAACGCGCTCACCTGCACCCGCTGCCCGCCGAACCCTACGCGCTCGCGCTCGGCGAGGAACGCCTGGTCGGCGAGGACCGCACCATCCGCTGGGGCGATGTCCGCTACTCGGTGCCGCCCGGCCACGAGGGCCGCAAGGTCTGGTGCCGAGTCCACGGCGACGAACTGGTCATCGTCGGCCGGCGAGCACACGACGGGCCGGGCCAGCAGATCGGCGGCGCAGGCCTGGCCGAACTCTGGCGGCACCAGCTGTCGACCCCGGGCCGGCCCCGCATCGTCGAGGCGCACTATCCCGACCATCCCGGCGGCAACGGGCCGCGTCAGCCCAGACCGCGCCCGCAGACCAAGGCCGAAGAGCGCTTCCTGGCCATCGGCCCGGGCGCCGAGGCCTGGCTGATCGAAGCCGCGGCCACCGGCGTGGCCCGCATCCGCGCCAAGATGGCCCGCGCGATCGAACTCGCCTCGCTGGTCGGCGTCGAACGTGTCGACGCCGCGCTCGGCCTGGCCGCCATCCACGGCCGCTTCGGCGACGGCGATCTGGCGTCCATCTGCGACCACCTGGCCCGCAGCTCGACCATCGGCCCCACATCCAGGGCCGATGAAAACCACTCCGCCCAGCCCGGCACCGCCTCCTGGGCCGCCATCCGAGCAACACCTCAAAACCGCGACAACAGGGACTGACCAGGAACCGATCAGGCCGCCGACATCAACCACCATGCCGATTCGGCGGCCCGACCATCACACCAACACTCGGAGACTACACATGAGCGTTTCGCTGCCCAAGGCGCCACCCATCCCGGCCGAACTGGAAGTCCTGTTCACCCGGATGCGCTTCCCCTACGCCCGCAAAGCCGCACCCGACGTGCTGGCCACCGCCCGCGCTCAACGCTGGGATCCCGCCGAAGTGGTGCGGGTGCTGCTCGCCGAAGAGGTCGTCGGCCGGGACAACGCCACCCGGCGCAGCCGCCGTAAGAGCGCCGGCATGCCCAACGGCAAGACCTTCGGCTCCTGGAAGAGCGAACTGTCGTCCATCCCGCAGGCCACCCAGAACGCCCTGCGCACCCTGGAATGGGTCAGCCGCCGCGAGAACTGTGTGATCTCCGGCCCGTCCGGCACCGGCAAGAGCCACTTCATGGAAGCGCTCTGTCACCAGGCCATCGACGCCGACCTGCGCGTGTCCTGGTTCACCCTGGAAACCCTGGCCGTCACCATCGGCCGGGCCCACGTCGACGGCAGCATCGCCCGGACCATCGCCAAGATCTGCCGCTCCGACATCATCGTGATCGACGACATCGGCTTGCTCCCGGTCGGCCACGAGACCGCTGAGGCGTTCTACCGGCTGGTGGACGCCGCCTACGAACGCCGCAGCCTGGCTGTCACCAGCAACATCCATCCCTCCGGCTTCGACACGATCATGCCCAAGACCATGGCCACCGCCACCGTCGACCGGCTCATGCACCACGCCCACATGGTCGAGACCAGCGGTGAATCCCATCGCCTGGCCGAAGCACTCGCCGGAAAGGGTGTCGTCCCTCTCACCTGACCGTCCACCTGGACTTTACGTGTCCGTCTACCTGGAGATTTCATGGCCGCCAGCCTGGATCAGGCTGGCCGCCCACCTGGAGAAATTCCTGACCGTCCACA
>NZ_BAABFD010000050.1:0-2266 GCF_039540635.1 Nonomuraea ferruginea
GCGGCTGGGGGAGCGGGGTTACGAGTACGGTGCGGCGTTCCAGGGGTTGCGGGCGTTGTGGCGTCGTGGTGAGGAGCTGTTCGCGGAGGTGGTGGCGCCGGAGGGCGTGGACGTGACCGGCTTCGGCATCCACCCCGCCCTGTTCGACGCCGTGTTCCACCCGCTGCTCGTCGCCGACCCCGCCGACGAGCTGCGCCTGCCCTTCGAGCTGCGCGGCCTGCGGCTGTACGAGGCGGGGGCGGGCACGCTGCGGGTCCGCCTGACCAGGACCGGTCCTGACGGGTGCGCCATCGAGGCGGCCGGTCCCTCGGGGCGTCCAGTGTTCTCGCTGGACTCCCTGCGAGCGCGCCCGGTGCCGGCCGAGTCGCTCGCCACGGCCGGTCTGCCGCTGTACGGGGTGGAGTGGGCCGAGGTGGCTCCCGCCGCGCCTGGCTCGGTGGAGCCGGAGGTGGTGTGGTGTGTGAGCGGGTCGGCGGACGTTCCGGTGGCGGTTCGGGAGCTGACCTCGCGCGTGCTTGCGGCGGTGAAGCAGGCTGGGGCGTCACCGGTCGTGTTCGCGACGCGGCCGGGGGATGTGGCCGGTGCGGCGGTGTGGGGGCTGGTGCGGTCGGCGCAGAGTGAGCAGCCGGGCCGGTTCGTGCTGGCGGAGGTGCCGGAGGGGTTCTCGGGCTGGGACGCGGTGCTGGCTTCGGGGGAGCCGCAGGTACGGGTGATCGACGGGCAGATCCTGGCCCCTCGCCTGATCCGCCGCCCCACGACCACTCCTTCCGCCACCTCCAGGTCTGGTGCGGTGCTGGTGACCGGTGGGACCGGGGGACTTGGTGCTCTGGTGGCGCTGCGGCTGGTGGAACTGCACGGGGTGCGGGATCTGGTGCTGGTGTCTCGGCGCGGGCCTCGGGCCGAGGGCGCGGCGGAGCTGGTGGCCAAGCTGGAGGACGCCGGTGCCCGAGTGCGGGTGGCGGCGTGTGACGTGTCCGACCGTGCGCAACTCGCGGACGTGGTGGCCTCGGCCGGGCCGCTGGCCGGTGTGGTCCATGTCGCCGGGGTGCTGGACGACGGGCTGGTCGAGGGGCTGACTCCGGAGCGGATCAGCGGGGTGCTGGGGCCGAAGGCGGACGCCGCCTGGTTCCTGCACGAGCTGACCCGGGATCTGGGGTTCTTCGTGTTGTTCTCCTCGCTGGCCGGAGTGCTGGGCAACGCGGGCCAGGGCAATTACGCGGCGGCGAACGCGTTCCTGGACGGGCTGGCGGTTGCCCGGCGTGCGGCGGGGCTGCCGGCGGTCTCCGTGGCCTGGGGACTCTGGGACGTGGAGTCCGGCATGACCGGTGTTCTGGCGGAGGCGGACAAGGCGCGGCTGGCCCGCGCGGGGATCGCGCCGCTCGCGGTGGAGGAAGGGCTGGCGTTGTTCGACGCGGCCCTGGCCGGCGATGTCGATCCGGTGGTGGTGGCGGCCCGCTGGGACATGGCGGGGCTGCGGGCGCGGGCGGAGAACGACACGCTGCCGGGAATGCTGCGCGGCCTCGTCCGCGTGCCACGCCGCGCCGCCGGACGGGCCGAGGGCGCGGGGTCGCTGGTGTCCCGGCTGTCGGAGCTGAACCGGGACGAGGCGCTGCGGCTGCTCACCGACACCGTACGCGACCACGTCGCAGCAGTGCTCGCCCACGGCAGCGCGGACAAGGTCGGCATCGACCGGGCCTTCAACCAGCTCGGCTTCGACTCACTGACCGCCGTCGAACTCCGCAACCGGCTCAACACCGACACCGGGCTGCGGCTGCCCGCGACCCTCGTCTTCGACCACCCGACCGTGCGGGTGCTGGCGCAGCACCTGTTCGACGCGCTGGCTCCCACGCAGCCGTCGCCCGAGGACATGCTGCGCGGCGCCCTGGAGCACGTGGGGTCGATGCTCACCACCGCCAAGGACGACAGCGAGATCATCCGCGGCAAGCTCGTCGCCGTGCTGAAGAGCGGCCTGGCCCGCTTCGGCACCGAACCGGACGGCGGCCGCCCCGACACGGTGGTGGACAAGATCGACGACGCCTCTGATGAGGAGATCTTCGCCCTCATCGACAACGACCTGTGACTGGAAGGGCCGGAGCGATGGAGAACGAGCAGAAGCTTCGCGATTACCTGAGGCGCGCGACCGTCGAGCTGGCGGAGACGCGTCAGCGGCTGGCTGAGGATCAGGGGCGCAGGCATGAGCCGGTGGCGATCGTGGGGATGGCGTGTCGTTTTCCGGGTGGGGTGGGTGGTCCGGAGGAGTTGTGGG
>NZ_BAABFD010000051.1:0-1994 GCF_039540635.1 Nonomuraea ferruginea
CCCGCGTTCCGCAGATGTGTAGCGAGAAAAGCACATAGATCTGTGGCCTGAGCTGCGGAAATGCTTGCAGGCATGCTGATGCGGCGTGTCACTAGGTGCCAGCGTCGTGGCTGGTCAGGCGTCTGTGGCGGGTGTAGCTTCGACGATCTTCTTTGGGGTCGGGATGTCGAGTTTGGCCAGGATGTCGCGCTGGGGCTTGGTCAGTTCGGCGCGCTGGCGGAAGGTGCCGGTCGGGCCGGTGAAGGTGGCGACCGTCAGGAGGTCGAACTCGTCGCGGATGCGCCTCCAGGTGGCGCCGGTGGTGGTCTCGATGATGCGGATCAGCAGCAGGGCCAGCCAGCACAAGATGACGTGGGCGCGGATGCGTTCCTCGAGGCGGTGATAGACCGGGCGCAGGTCGATGACCTGTTTCATGTCGCGCCAGCCCCGCTCGACCTCCAGCAGTTGCTTGTAGCCGAGGGCGATGTCCTCGGCTGGCAGCTTGGGGTCTGAGCAGCGCAGCAGGTACTTGCCGTCCAGGTTCGTCTCGGCCTTGACCTTGGCGGCGTCGATGCGCAGCAGCCCGTTGGGGGTGGTGCGCAGGTAGCGGTTCAGGCCGGGTTTGGTGGAGATGACGCCGCGCAGTTCGGCGCGTTTGGTGGCGCTGAGCGTGTCGGTGCCGGCGATCAGCTCCTCCAACTGGGTGACCAGACGTTCCCGGATGGCCGCATCGCGTTCGGCGCCGTCGGGATTGAAGCAGATCACGAACCGGTCGGTCTCGCCGATTCGGACCTCTTTGACCTTCAGGTTCTCGGCCACGTCCTGGTAGCGGCCTTGGCGGGACAGGGCGGCCTTGGCCTCGGCCGAGCCCGAGCGCAGCCGTTCGCCGATGATGTAGTGGTGGTCGCCTTGGCGCAGGTAGCGGCGGTTGTCGGCGGAGGCGAAGCCGCGGTCACCGACCCACACGATCTTGGATAGGGTCCAGTCTCGCATGTCGTCCTTGACCTGGCGGATCAGGGCGGTGTCGGTGGTGTTGCCGGGCCAGGACCAGATGCGGACGGGGATGCCGTCGCGGGTGACGGCCATGCCGATGACGATCTGCGGCAGGTCGTCGCGGTGGTCCTTGGACTTGCCGCGGGTGCGGAAGCCCTTCATCACCGGTCCGCTGCCGTCCTCCTCACCGGTGTTGCCGGGGTCGGGAAGCGGGACGCCGCGCTGGTCGCGGGCGATCGGCTCATCGCCTTCGTCGATCTCGAAGTAGGTGGAGGTGGTGTCGAAGAACAGCAGGTCGACTTCTAGGTTGAGCAGGGTGGCGACCTGGTCGAACACCTTGCGCTCCACGGAGTTTTGGACCTGGTGCAGCCAGTCCATCGCCCGGTAGCAGGCATCATCGCTGCAGGCGGGCAGGCCGTCGATGTGGGCGTTGCGGCCGATCCAGTGGGAGGCGGCCAGCTTGGAGGAGGCGTCCAGGGCTCGGTTGGCGACCAGCGCGAACAGCACCCGTTCGGTGAACGGGCTGCGCCGGGTGGAGGCCAGGATGCGCGTCATGATCGTGTCGATCTTCAGCTGCCGCCAGAGCTGGTCGAGGAGATAGACGCCGCCGTAGGCGGCCGAGCCGATGAAGGTCAGTTCCGCGCCCGAGGTGAGGGCGGCGGCGCGGCCCGGGTGCAGCAGCCGGCATAGCGAGCCGACCAGGCGTTCGACGGCGGCGCGGTCGATCTGGTCTTCGCGGCCGAAGTTGTGCAGGACTTTCATCTTGGCGGCTTTGGCGATGGGATCCCACTCGTTGTGGGCGAGTTGGAGGTATCGCACCGTGGTGCCGTTTTTGTTCTTCCGGCTCGTGGTCCTGACGAACATGTCACCAGACCGTAGCAGCGTGTGCGCAGGCAGTGATGGTGTTATCGCTGAAATCGTGTCACTAGGGCCTTTCGCCGTTTCCACCAAGTCGTAAGCCACCGACCTGCGGTTTCACACCCGAACATGCCCTGGATCATGGATTAGCTGCGGAACGCGGG
>NZ_BAABFD010000052.1:0-1508 GCF_039540635.1 Nonomuraea ferruginea
GTGGCCAAGTTCAAGCGGTCCAACCAGGGCACCTCGTTCAACCAGAAGCCGATCGTGGCCGAGGGTGACCGGATCGAGGTCAACCAGGTCATCGCCGACGGTCCCTGCACCGAGAACGGCGAGATGGCGCTGGGCAAGAACCTCCTGGTGGCGTTCATGCCGTGGGAGGGCCACAACTACGAAGACGCGATCATCCTGTCCCAGCGGCTGGTGCAGGACGACGTGCTGTCCTCGATCCACATCGAGGAGCACGAGGTCGACGCCCGTGACACCAAGCTGGGCCCTGAGGAGATCACCCGGGACATCCCGAACGTCTCCGAGGAGGTGCTGGCCGACCTCGACGAGCGCGGCATCATCCGGATCGGCGCCGAGGTGGTTCCCGGCGACATCCTGGTCGGCAAGGTCACGCCGAAGGGTGAGACCGAGCTGACTCCGGAGGAGCGGCTGCTGCGGGCGATCTTCGGTGAGAAGGCGCGTGAGGTGCGTGACACCTCGCTGAAGGTGCCGCACGGTGAGCAGGGCAAGGTCATCGGGGTTCGGGTGTTCTCCCGTGAGGAGGGCGACGAGCTGCCGCCGGGGGTCAACGAGCTGGTGCGCGTGTACGTGGCGCAGAAGCGTAAGATCACCGACGGTGACAAGCTGGCCGGCCGTCACGGCAACAAGGGTGTTATCTCGAAGATCCTGCCGGTGGAGGACATGCCGTTCCTGGAGGACGGCACGCCGGTCGACATCATCCTCAACCCGCTGGGCGTGCCCGGCCGGATGAACGTGGGCCAGGTGCTGGAGACCCATCTGGGGTGGATCGCCGCCCGGGGCTGGGACATCACCGGCATCCAGGAGGCGTGGGCCGAGCGGCTGCGCGAGAAGGGCTTCGAGAAGGTCGAGGCGCGCACCAACGTCGCCACCCCGGTCTTCGACGGCGCCAACGAGCAGGAGATCATCGGTCTGCTCGACAGCACCGTCCCCAACCGCGACGGCGACCGGCTGGTCCAGGAGACCGGGAAGGCCCGGCTGTTCGACGGCCGCTCCGGCGAGCCGTTCCCGCACCCCATCGCCGTGGGCTACATCTACATCCTCAAGCTGCTCCACCTGGTCGACGACAAGATCCACGCGCGGTCGACCGGCCCGTACTCCATGATCACCCAGCAGCCGCTCGGCGGTAAGGCCCAGTTCGGCGGCCAGCGCTTCGGTGAGATGGAGGTGTGGGCGCTGGAGGCCTACGGCGCCGCCTACGCCCTGCAGGAGCTGCTGACCATCAAGTCCGACGACGTTCTCGGCCGGGTGAAGGTCTACGAGGCCATCGTCAAGGGCGAGAACATCCCCGAGCCCGGCATCCCGGAGTCCTTCAAGGTGCTGATCAAGGAGATGCAGTCGCTCTGCCTCAACGTCGAGGTGCTCTCCAGCGACGGCATGTCCATCGAGATGCGCGACACCGACGAGGACGTCTTCCGCGCCGCGGAGGAGCTCGGCATCGACCTGTCCCGGCGTGAGCCGAGCAGCGTGGAAGA
>NZ_BAABFD010000053.1:0-1450 GCF_039540635.1 Nonomuraea ferruginea
GTTAGCGTCCACGGGAGTGGTGTACGGGTTTGACCTTGATCGTCACCTTGATGCCCGTGAGGGAAGATCGATGTGACATGAGGGCGGCCACTCCGCGATCCTTCACAGCTGTCGAAGGCATAAGAAGGAGAACGAGAAGTGGCCGCTATGGACATTCTGCCTGCTGAGGGTGAGTGGTTCGACGAGACCCTGGCCCAGGCCTCACCCGACGTGCTGCGGGAGATGGTCGTGCGGATGGCGCAGATGATGATGGACGCCGAGGTCGAGCAGCGCTGCGGCGCCGGCTACGGCGAGGTGTCCCAGGCCCGCGTCAACTCGCGTAACGGCTACCGGCGGCGCGAGTGGGACACCCGGGCCGGGACCGTCGAGCTGGCCATCCCGAGGTTGCGGACGGGGTCGTACTACCCGGAGTGGCTGCTGGAGCGGCAGCGGCGGGCCGAGCGGGCGCTGGCCTCGGTGGTGGCCACCTCCTACCTGCTCGGGGTGTCGACGCGGCGGGTGGAGAAGCTGGCCGAGCAGCTTGGTGTGACCCGGCTGTCGAAGTCGCAGGTGTCGGTGATGGCGCGGGAGCTGGATGAGATGGTGGCCGACTTCCGCAACCGGCCGCTGGACGCCGGCCCGTACACCTTCGTCTGGATCGACGCGTTGACGCAGAAGGTGCGTGAGGGCGGGCGGACGGTGAATGTGCACGCCCTGGTCGCGACCGGGGTGAATGCCGACGGGCACCGCGAGATCCTCGGCATCGACGTCGTCTCCAGCGAAGATGGGGCGGGCTGGCTGGCGTTCCTGCGCGGCCTGGTCGCCCGCGGCCTGTCCGGCGTCTCGCTGGTGATCTCCGACTGTCACGCCGGGCTGCGCGACGCGATCGCCTCCACCTTGCCGGGCGCGTCGTGGCAGAGGTGCCGGTCGCACTATGCCCGGAATCTGAGCTCGGTGGTTCCGAAGGCCGCTCAGCCGTGGGTGGCGACGATGCTGCGCACCGTCTTCGAGCAGCCTGACGCCGCCTCGGTCTACGCCCAGCACCGCCAGGTCGTTCAGGCGCTGGAGGCCAAGTATCCCAAGGCGGCGGCGCATCTGGACGAGGCCCGCGATGACATCCTGGCCTTCGCCGTCTTCCCCAAGACCGTGTGGCGGCAGATCTGGTCGAACAACCCGCAGGAGCGGCTGAACAAGGAGATCAGGCGGCGGACCGACGTGGTGGGCATCTTCCCCAACCGGGACGCGATCGTCCGTCTGGTCGGGGCGGTGCTGGCCGAGCAACACGACGAGTGGACCGAGGGGCGGCGTTATCTCGGGCTGGAGGTGCTGGCCGAGTGCCGCAAAGCCACCGAGAAAAAGGATGAAGAAGACATAGATGATGCAAGTGTGACAATGAATGGTATTGCTGCTTAAATAGCACCAGATCGCAGAGTGGCCTCATTCTCATACACCACGATCTTGGACGCGGCCC
>NZ_BAABFD010000054.1:0-1383 GCF_039540635.1 Nonomuraea ferruginea
AGAGTGCGTTCTGCGAGTTGATGTCCCTTTCATCGGTGGGGTTGGGTTAGGTCGGCTGGTCGGAGACCCGCCGGTCGGACTACGGGCGTGGCTGGGTGAACAATCCCGGCTCGGTCTCGACAAGGATGCCGCGGCTGACCAGGCGTTTGAGCTTGGCGCGGACGTTCTGGATGTCGTTCTGCGTCAGGGGCAGGTCCATTGCCCTGGCCAGGTCCCGGGCGCGCAGGGAGCCGCCGGCCTCGGCGAAGACGGTGAGAATCTGCTGGTAGGCCGGGTGCTCGGGAACTGCGGGAGGTGGCGCGGCCGGTTGGATCGGGGTGGGATCTTCCTCGGCGAGGGAGATGAGGGTCTTGCGGCTGATCCGCAGGTGCTCGATCGCCTCGCTGAGTTGGCCCAGCCTCGCGGTGAGCATGTCGATTTCCGCCTGGGTCTGCTCGATCTGGCAGGTCAAGGCCTGCTCGCGGGCGTCGATCCGGTCCAGGAGCCAGGCACCCGGGTCGGTCGGCCGGGCGTCGGGCCCGATCATGCCCACCGCCACGACGGGGACGCGCCGCGGGTCAGGCGGCGGGACATCACGTCCGTCATCGCCCAATACACGCGGGCTTCGGAACTGGCCGGAAGGTGCTCATAGTCGCGGACCAGACGCCGGTGGAACATCAAGATGCCGTACGTTTGCTCGACGACCCATCTCTTGGGCTGGGGGACGAACCCCTTGCCGGCGGGGTTGCGTTCGACGATCTCCACGTCGATCCCCAGGTCGGCGCCATGCGCGACGACCGCGTTCTTGAACCCCTGGTCGGCCAGCGCCTTGGTCACGGTGCCCTCGGTGCCGGCGGCGACCCGGTCCAGCAGGGCGATCCCGGCGGTGTTCTCATGAGCCGAGGCGGCCAGGACGACCACGGCGATGACCAGGCCCAGCACGTCCACCGCCAGGCCCCGTTTCCTGCCCGGCACGCGCTTGGCGGCGTCCTTGCCGGTCGTGGAGGCGGGGGACCCCGGCCGCGACGTGGACGCTCTGGGTGTCCAGCACCACCAGGCTCGGATCGGCTAATCGTTTCTTCCTCTCGCGCAGATGCCAGCGCAGCAGGTCATGGATCGTCTTGTCGGTGCCGTCGTCGCGCCACTTGCCGAAGTAGTAGTACGTCGCGCTCTTGGGCGGCAGGTCGTGCGGGAGAAAGTCCCATTGGACACCGGTTCGTCCCTGGTAGCGGATGGCGTTCACGATCTCCCGCAACTCGTAGTTGCCCTCGTGGCCGCTGACGGACGGGTGCGCGGCCTTCCACGCCGTGAGCACGGGCTCGATCAGCGCCCATTCCGCGTCGGTTAAGTCGCTGGGGTACGGCTTGCGCTCGGTCACCCGGCCATCCCAGCACAGCAGACCCC
>NZ_BAABFD010000055.1:0-1300 GCF_039540635.1 Nonomuraea ferruginea
CCATCTCGCCGTTCTCGGTGCAGGGACCGTCGGCGATGACCTGGTTGACCTCGATCCGGTCACCCTCGGCCACGATCGGCTTCTGGTTGAACGAGGTGCCCTGGTTGGACCGCTTGAACTTGGCCACCCGGTAGGTGGTGCGGGTGCCGTCGTCGTTGGCCACGGTGACGTAGTCGGCCGAGACCTCCTCGACCACACCGGCCTTCTCGGCGCTGATGACGTCGCCCGCGTCGGTCGCGGCACGGTATTCCATGCCGGTGCCGACCAGCGGCGCCTCGCTCTTGAGCAGCGGCACCGACTGGCGCTGCATGTTGGAGCCCATGAGCGCGCGGTTGGCGTCGTCGTGCTCCAGGAACGGGATCATCGCGGTGGCGACCGACACCATCTGGCGCGGCGACACGTCGATGTAGTCGACTTCCTCGGCCCTGGCCAGCTCGGTCTCGCCGCCCTTGGTGCGGACGAGCACCCGGGACTCGGCGAACGAGCCGTCGGGGTTGAGCGTGGTGTTGGCCTGCGCCTTGACGTAGCGGTCTTCCTCGTCGGCCGTGAGGTAGTCGATCTGGTCGGTCACCTTGCCGTCGACGACCTTGCGGTAAGGCGTCTCGACGAAGCCGAACGCGTTGATCCGGCCGTAGGAGGCGAGCGAGCCGATCAGGCCGATGTTGGGGCCTTCAGGAGTCTCGATCGGGCACATCCGGCCGTAGTGGGACGGGTGCACGTCGCGGACCTCGAAGCCGGCCCGCTCACGCGACAGACCACCGGGGCCGAGCGCGGACAGACGCCGCTTGTGCGTCAGGCCGGCCAGCGGGTTGGTCTGGTCCATGAACTGGGACAGCTGGGAGGTGCCGAAGAACTCCTTGATCGACGCCACCACCGGGCGGATGTTGATCAGGGTCTGCGGCGTGATCGCCTCGACGTCCTGCGTGGTCATCCGCTCGCGGACGACGCGCTCCATGCGGGCCAGGCCCAGGCGGACCTGGTTCTGGATGAGCTCGCCGACGCTGCGCAGACGGCGGTTGCCGAAGTGGTCGATGTCGTCGGTCTCGACGATCACCGTGTCGATCGGCGCCTCGGCCGAGGCCGGCATCGAATCCTCACCCGCGTGGAGGCGGACGATGTACTCGATGGTGGCGACGATGTCTTCTTCGGTCAGCGTGCCCTGCGTGATGTCTCCGCCGACGCCGAGCTTCTTGTTGATCTTGTAGCGGCCGACCTTCGCCAGGTCGTAACGCTTCGGGTTGAAATACAGGTTCTCCAGCAGGGTCTGCGCCGACTCCTTGGTCGGCGGCTCACCCGGCCG
>NZ_BAABFD010000056.1:0-1296 GCF_039540635.1 Nonomuraea ferruginea
GAACGCCCCGTCCTCGCCGTTCGGCTCGGTCGTGAACGGCACACTGATGTCCGGCAGCGCGGACACCTCCGGCAGCCGCCACGGCTCCGACCCGTTGGCCAGATACCCATCCGACAACAACATCACCGGCGTCCGATAGGCCACCGCGATACGAGCCGCTTCCACCGCCGCGTCGAAACAATCCGAAGGCGACATCGGCGCGATGACCGGCACCGGCGACTCGCCGTTGCGGCCGAACAACGCCATCAGCAGGTCGGTCTGCTCGGTCTTGGTCGGCATACCGGTGGAAGGGCCGGCCCGCTGCACGTCCACCACGATCAACGGCAACTCCGTGGTCACTGCCAGCCCGACGGTCTCGGCCTTCAACGCCACGCCCGGACCGGACGTGGTGGTCACCCCGAGCGCGCCGCCGAACGCCGCCCCCAGCGCCGCACCGACACCGGCGATCTCGTCCTCGGCCTGGAAGGTGCGGATGCCGAACTGCTTGTGCTTCGACAGCTCGTGCAGGATGTCCGAGGCCGGGGTGATCGGGTAGGAGCCGAGGAACAGGGGCAGCCGGGCTTGGACGGCGGCGGCGATCAGGCCGTAGGCCAGCGCCTGGTTGCCGGAGATGTTGCGGTACACGCCCGGCGCCAGCCGGGCCGGCTTCACCTCGTAGGAGACCGAGAACGACTCGGTGGTCTCGCCGAAGTTCCAGCCGGCCTGGAAGGCGGCGATGTTGGCCTTGGCGATCTCCGGCTTCCGCGCGAACTTGGTTTCCAGGAAGCTGATGGTCTGCTCGGTGGGGCGGTGGTAGAGCCAGGACAGCAGGCCGAGCGCGAACATGTTCTTGGCGCGTTCGGCGTCCTTCTTGCTGATGTCGAAGTCTTCCAGCGCCTTGACCGTCAACGACGTCAACGGCACGGAGTGCACCCGCCATTCGGCCAGCGACCCGTCTTCTAGCGGGCTGGCGGCATACCCGACCTTGGCCAGGTTGCGTTTGGTGAACTCGTCGGTGTTGGCGATGATGTCGGCGCCGCGCGGCAGATCGGCCAGGTTGGCCTTGAGCGCGGCGGGGTTCATCGCGACCAGGACGTTGGGGGCGTCGCCGGGGGTGAGGATGTCGTGGTCGGCGAAGTGCAGCTGGAAGCTGGACACGCCGGGCAGGGTGCCGGCCGGGGCGCGGATCTCGGCGGGGAAGTTGGGCAGCGTGGACAGGTCGTTGCCGAACTCGGCGGTGCCCGCGGTGAACCGGTCACCGGTGAGTTGCATGCCGTCACCGGAGTCACCGGCGAACCGGATGATCACCCGATCGAG
>NZ_BAABFD010000057.1:0-1276 GCF_039540635.1 Nonomuraea ferruginea
CCATCTCGCCGTTCTCGGTGCAGGGACCGTCGGCGATGACCTGGTTGACCTCGATCCGGTCACCCTCGGCCACGATCGGCTTCTGGTTGAACGAGGTGCCCTGGTTGGACCGCTTGAACTTGGCCACGCGGTAGGTGGTGCGGGTGCCGTCGTCGTTGGCCACGGTGACGTAATCCGCCGAGACCTCCTCGGCCACCCCGGCCTTCTCCGCGATCACCATGTCACCGGGATCGGTCGCGGCGCGGTATTCCATGCCGGTGCCGACCAGTGGCGCCTCGCTCTTGAGCAGCGGCACCGACTGGCGCATCATGTTGGCGCCCATGAGCGCCCGGTTGGCGTCGTCGTGCTCCAGGAACGGGATCATCGCGGTGGCGACCGACACCATCTGGCGCGGCGACACGTCCATGTAGTGCACGTCGTCCGAGCGTACGTACTCGAACTCGCCGCCCTTGGTGCGGACCAGCACGCGTCGTTCGGCGAACCCGCCGTCGGCCGACAGCGGGGAGTTGGCCTGGGCGATGACGTAGCGGTCTTCCTCGTCGGCGGTGAGGTACACGATCTGGTCGGTCACCTTGCTGTCGACGACCTTGCGGTAGGGCGTCTCGATGAAGCCGAACGGGTTGAGCCTGGCGAAGGAGGCGAGCGAGCCGATCAGGCCGATGTTGGGGCCTTCGGGAGTCTCGATCGGGCACATCCGGCCGTAGTGGGACGGGTGCACGTCGCGGACCTCCATGCCCGCCCGCTCACGCGACAGGCCGCCGGGGCCGAGCGCGTTCAGCCGCCGCTTGTGCGTCAGGCCGGCCAGCGGGTTGGTGTGGTCCATGAACTGGGACAGCTGGGAGGTGCCGAAGAACTCCTTGATCGACGCCACCACCGGGCGGATGTTGATCAGGGTCTGCGGCGTGATCGCCTCGACGTCCTGGGTGGTCATCCGCTCGCGGACGACGCGCTCCATGCGGGCCAGGCCCAGGCGGACCTGGTTCTGGATGAGCTCGCCGACGCTGCGGATGCGGCGGTTGCCGAAGTGGTCGATGTCGTCGACCTCCACGACGGCCTCACCCATCGAGGTCTCGCCGGCGTGCAGCCGCACCAGGTATTCGATGATCGAGACGATGTCTTCCTCGGTCAGCGTGCCCTGGGAGATGTCGGCGCCGACGCCGAGCTTCTTGTTGATCTTGTAGCGGCCGACCTTCGCCAGGTCGTAACGCTTCGGGTTGAAATACAGGTTCTCCAGCAGGGTCTGCGCCGACTCCTTGGTCGGCGGCTCACCCGGCCG
>NZ_BAABFD010000058.1:0-1247 GCF_039540635.1 Nonomuraea ferruginea
TGGTGTGCCCTGGGTTCGATGGAGTCGCGTTTCTGGATTGTCATGCCACGGTAGACGCGTTCTCGAACTGTATCGGGGTGAGCATGCCCAGGCTGCTGTGCCGTCGTTGCCGATTGTGCCAGATCTCCAGGTACTCGAAGATCGCGTTCGCCAGCTCGATCCGGGTGTTCCAGCGCTGACGGTCGAGGAGTTCGACCTGCATGCGCGACCAGAACGACTCCATCATGGCGTTGTCGAAGCAGTCCCCGACGCTCCCCATCGAGGGCAGTAGGCCGGAGTCCTTGGCGCGTTGGGTGAAGGCCCAGGAGCCGAACTGGACACCCTGGTCGGAGTGGATGATCGTGCCCGCGGGCGTGCGGTTGTCGATGGCCATGCCTAAGGCGCTGGTGACGAGGGTGGCGGTCTGGGCGGAGTCGATCGACCAACCGACCACCCGGCGTGAGTAGGCATCCAGCACCACACAGCAGTACACCTTGCCCTCCCGGGTGGGGTGTTCGGTGATGTCGGTAACCCACAGCTGGTTGGGACCAGTCCGGGCGAAGGCGCGGTCCACTAGGTCGACGGCGATCTGGTCGGGCTTGGCGCGCCGCCACTTGGGCCGGCCGCTGAGGCCTTGCAGCCCTGCTCGCTGCATGAGTAACTCCACCGCTCCGTGGCTCACCGGGACATGGTGGCCCAGGCGCAGTTCGGCATGCACCCGCCGGGCGCCGTAGGTGCCTCGGGAACGCTGGTGAATCTGCTGGATCAGGTCGGTCAGCCAGACATGCCGGATGGTCCGCGGCGAGGGCGGCCGGTCCCGCCAGGCGTAGTAGCCGGACACCGAGACGTCCAGTACGCGGCAGGCCACCTCGACGGGGATGCCTTCGCCGGCCATCACCGCGATGGCCTCGAACCGCCTTTTGGGGGCACCACCTCTCGTACCAGCTCGATCGCCCGCCGAGTGGCCTGCAGTTCTGTCTCCAACTCGGCGATGCGGCGCTTGGCGACTGCTAACTCGACCTTCTCGCTGCTGGTCAAGCCGGGCTCCAAGCCGCGATCGATGCGGTCTTGCCGCCGCCAGGTATAGATCGTCTGACTGCTGATCTCCAGATCGTGCGCCAGGTCGGTGACCTTACGCCCCGCCTCGAGCAGATCCAGCACCTTGCGCCGGAACTCCGGCGGATAGCCCCGTCGTCCCATGCCACTTTCCTCTCATCAAGTGGCACAAGAATCCAGTAACCCAACTCCACTCAAACCGGGACACACCA
>NZ_BAABFD010000059.1:0-1107 GCF_039540635.1 Nonomuraea ferruginea
CTGCCAGCCCGGTGGCGATCGCGGGGGCGCGGCCGTGGATGGAGTGCACGCCGTAGGTGTTGAGGTAGTACGGGAACCTGGAGGAGCAGCCGATCCCGGAGACGAACACGATGTTCTCGCGCTTGAGCCCCAGCTCAGGCAGGAACGACTGCACCGCGGCCAGGATGGCGTAGTCGCCGCAGCCCGGGCACCAGCGCACTTCCTGGTCGGACTTGAAGTCCTTCAGGCTCTGCTTGGTGTCGGTCTTGGGCACCAGCGACAGGCCCTTGCCGTTGACGAGCCCGTTCATGTCAGTCACTGCCGTTCACCTGCTGATCATCACGGTCGATCACGTCCTGGATCACTGCGGCCAGTTCCTCGGCCTTGAACGGAAGCCCGCGCACCCGGTTGTAGCTGATGACGTCGACCAGGAACCGGGCCCGCAGCAGCAACGCCAGCTGGCCCAGGTTGATCTCCGGCAGCAACACCTTCTCGTAGCGCGCCAGGACGTCACCGATGTTGGCCGGCAGCGGGTTCAGATGCCGCAGATGCGCCTGGGCCACCTTCCCGCCCGCCGCCCGCACCCGCCGCACCCCAGCGGCGATCGCACCGTAGGTGGAACCCCACCCGAGCACCAGCACCCGCGCACCACCAGACCCAGACCGGCCAGACCCGGCGTGAGCGCGGGACCTGCCGGGCCCGCCAGGACCGCCGGGCCCGCCAGGACCGCCTGGGACATCGGGGTCGTGAGGGTCGTCGGGGTTGTCGGTGACGTCGAGATTGTGCGGGTCGTGGGGGTCGTCGACCTGGAGATCCGGCACGTCGATGCCGGCCACCTTGGCCGCGCGCAACCGCACCATCCGGTCATGATTGTCCGGATCGTAGGAGATGTTCCCCGTGCCGTCGGCCTTCTCGATACCACCGATACGGTGCTCCAACCCCGGCGTGCCCGGGATCGCCCACGGCCGCGCCAAGGTGTCCGGATCCCGCTGGAACGGCAGGAACGCCCCGTCCTCGCCGTTCGGCTCGGTCGTGAACGGCACACTGATGTCCGGCAGCGCGGACACCTCCGGCAGCCGCCACGGCTCCGACCCGTTGGCCAGATACCCATCCGACAACAACATCACC
>NZ_BAABFD010000060.1:0-1011 GCF_039540635.1 Nonomuraea ferruginea
TGACGTGATCTCAGCGAATTGCCGGCAGGTAGTCGTGCTCGAAACGGGTGAGGACAAGTGCCGCGCGGGCGATGTCGCCGATTCGGCTGGGGCTGACGGTGATGTGCTGGAGGGTTCGCCAGCGGCCTTTGAGCAGGGCGAATCCGCGTTCGCCGAGACAGCGCAGAGCGCGTAGGAGCCGGTTGTAGGTGCGGTTGTCCGGGCTGAGGATCTGGTTTCCTTCGGGTTGTCTGATCGGCGTGTGGACGCCGATTCCAGCGCCGTCGTAGCCGCTGTCGGCGAGGGTGGGCAGGCCGGCTGCGGCTGCGGCGTACAGCGCGCCCAGAACGTGCGTGCGGGCGGCGGACAGGTCGTGGACGGAGCCGGGTTCGACCTCGCCGATCCACAACGGCAGCCCGTCAGGTGCCGAGAGGGCTTGAAGGTTGCCGGCGTGGTGGTGAGCCTTGCCGGAGTACCAGGCGTCGATGGGTTCGCCCTTGACGCTGATGGCCTGCTCGGCGCAGCGGTCGATGGGGATCAGGGTGCCGTCGAGGATCACATAGGCCAGTCCTGCGGCTTGGGCGCGGTCGAGGGCTTCATGTAGATCTGGTGCTTGAGCTGCGAGAACTCCGATGCCTTCATGGATGTAGCGGTAGGCGGTGGCCCGGGAGACGTGGTGATCGCGGCCGAGTTTGGGGATGTCGTGCTCGCCGCGGAACCAGCACAGCACCATGACTGCCTGCCGGAACGGGGTCAGGGCTCGGCTGTCTTTGGGCGTGCCGCGCAGTCGGCGTTCATCTCGCAGGAGTCGGGCGACGTGGTGAACGAGTGCGCGAGAGACGTCGAGCGTGGCACGATGAGCAATCACGTGGAGCCTTTCGGCGGCGGGATTTCTTGTGGTGAGAACTCATCTACCGGAGGCTCCACGCTCATCTCCGGCCTTCGACGACTCCTCCCGAAAGGCCCGATACGTCACCGCCTGCGTCCCAGAAATCCCCAATCGCCCTGAATTATTTCTCTGAGATCACCTCA
>NZ_BAABFD010000061.1:0-936 GCF_039540635.1 Nonomuraea ferruginea
CTGCCAGCCCGGTGGCGATCGCGGGGGCGCGGCCGTGGATGGAGTGCACGCCGTAGGTGTTGAGGTAGTACGGGAACCTGGAGGAGCAGCCGATCCCGGAGACGAACACGATGTTCTCGCGCTTGAGTCCGAGTTCGGGCAGGAAGCTCTGGACGGCGGCCAGGATGGCGTAGTCGCCGCAGCCCGGGCACCAGCGCACTTCCTGGTCGGACTTGAAGTCCTTCAGGGTCTGCTTGGCGTCGGTCTTGGGCACCAGAGACAGGCCCTTGCCGTTGATCAGTTCAGTCACTGTCGATCACGTCCTGGATCACTCCGGCCAGTTCCTCGGCCTTGAACGGAAGCCCGCGCACCCGGTTGTAGCTGATGACGTCGACCAGGAACCGGGCCCGCAGCAGCAACGCCAGCTGACCCAGGTTGATCTCCGGCAGCAACACCTTGTCGTAGTGCTTGAGCACCTCACCGATGTTGGCCGGCAGCGGGTTCAGATGCCGCAGATGCGCCTGGGCCACCTTCCCGCCCGCCGCCCGCACCCGCCGCACCCCAGCGGCGATCGCCCCGTAGGTGGAACCCCACCCGAGCACCAGCACCCGCGCGTCCCCATCCGGGTCGTCCACGGCCACGTCCGGCACGTCGATGCCGGCCACCTTGGCCGCACGCAACCGCACCATCCGGTCATGATTGTCCGGATCGTAGGAGATGTTGCCCGTGCCGTCGGCCTTCTCGATACCACCGATACGGTGCTCCAACCCCGGCGTGCCCGGGATCGCCCACGGCCGCGCCAGAGTCTCCGGATCCCGCTGGAACGGCAAGAACGCCCCGTCCTCGCCGTTCGGCTCGGTCGTGAACGGCACACTGATGTCCGGCAGCGCGGACACCTCCGGCAGCCGCCACGGCTCCGACCCGTTGGCCAGATACCCATCCGACAACAACATCACC
>NZ_BAABFD010000062.1:0-895 GCF_039540635.1 Nonomuraea ferruginea
CGCCGACGCCGAGCTTCTTGTTGATCTTGTAGCGGCCGACCTTCGCCAGGTCGTAACGCTTCGGGTTGAAATACAGGTTCTCCAGCAGGGTCTGCGCCGACTCCTTGGTCGGCGGCTCACCCGGCCGCAGCTTGCGGTAGATGTCGAGCAGGGCGTCATCCTGACCCGCGGTGTGGTCCTTCTCCAGCGTGGCGCGCATGGACTCGTAACGGCCGAACCGCTCGAGAATCTGCTCGCTGGTCCACCCCAGTGCCTTGAGAAGCACGGTGACGGCCTGCTTGCGCTTACGGTCGATGCGCACACCGACGCTGTCGCGCTTGTCGATCTCGAACTCCAGCCAGGCACCCCGCGACGGGATGACCTTGCAGCCGAACAGATCCTTGTCGGAGGTCTTGTCGACACTGCGGTCGAAATAGACCCCCGGCGAACGCACCAGCTGCGAGACCACGACACGCTCGGTGCCGTTGATGATGAACGTGCCCTTCGGCGTCATGAGCGGGAAATCACCCATGAACACCGTCTGGCTCTTGATCTCACCGGTGGTGTTATTGATGAACTCCGCCGTGACGAACATCGGGGCGGAGTAGGTCATGTCCTTGTCTTTGCACTCGTCTACGGAGTACTTGGGCGGCTCGAACCGGTGGTCGCGGAACGACAAGGACATGGTCCCCGAGAAGTCCTCGATGGGACTGATCTCTTCGAAGATCTCTTCGAGGCCCGACTGGGTCGGGACGTCCTTGCGACCGGCCTGGCGAGCCGCCTCGACCCGGCCCTTCCACTTCTCGTTGCCGAGCAGCCAGTCGAACGACTCGGTCTGCAGAGCGAGAAGGTCAGGAACTTCGAGCGGCTCCTGGATACGCGAGAAAGAGACGCGACGGGGACCAGCGGGTACGGC
>NZ_BAABFD010000063.1:0-685 GCF_039540635.1 Nonomuraea ferruginea
CCGACAGCTAACCCGGTAGGCGGCATGGAAGCAAGGAGCAATCCCCGAGCATGGTCAAGCACATCTTCGATCGCATCCCGTCCACCTCCCGCCTGGCCCTGGGCGCCACCCTGGCACTCGGCGCCGCCTTCGCCGGCACCTCCGCCGCCGCCACCGCGGCCGCCGCCTCCCCCTCCCAGCCGCACCCGGTCGCCCACCAGCAGAGCAGCGCGAACCAGTCCACCGCCGTCAGCGCGAGCACCGTCCTTCAGGTCGCCGAGTCGCAGATCGGCGTCACCGAGGACGCCGCCGGCGGCGGCACCAAGTTCCACCAGTGGTACATGTCCTCCCCGCGCGCGGCCGAGACCCTGGCCCGTGACGGCGGCGGCACGCCCTCGCTGTACGCCAACGCCCCCTGGTGCGCGATGTTCGTGTCCTGGGTCGGCGAGCAGGCCGGTGCCCGCTCCACGATCGGCTGGGACGCCTACACCGTCACCCACGCCCAGTGGTTCAAGGACAACAACCGCTGGGGCAGCGAGGCCAAGCCCGGCAGCGTCGTCTTCTTCGACTGGGGCGGCAGCAAGAACATCAGCGCCGTCGACCACGTCGGCCTGGTGAAGAAGGACAACGGCGACGGCACGATCACCACGATCGAGGGCAACACCGGCAACGGCAAGGTCGAGGAGCGCATCCGGCCCGTGTCCCA
>NZ_BAABFD010000064.1:0-630 GCF_039540635.1 Nonomuraea ferruginea
TGCGGGCTACCGGTAGGTGATGTCGGACGAGGAGTACAGGCAGTTGACGCCGTCGGCGCCTTCGCCGATCTTGGTGGGCTCGCTGCCCTTGGGCACGCCGCGGTACTTCTCGCAGATCGTGGCGCTGCCGTACACGGTGATCCGGCTGAACCTGGCCGTGTCACCCCAGTTGGTGTTGATCCCGGCCAGCACCTTGGTGGAACGGGCGGTGATGCCGTCCATGACCACGTGCCGCTGGTAGGAGGTGGAGCAGTTGCCGCAGGCCCGGTAGAGCTTGCCGGCGCTGTGCACCTGGAAGTTGCGGATGGTCAGGGTGCCTGCGCCGTTGTGCTGGAAGACCTTGTCGGAGGCGGACTTGGCGCCGCCGCCGTCCACCAGGTAGGCAGCCGAGCTGCTGGAGCTGCGGAAGGTGGCGGCGTCCTCGCCGACGTCGTTCCACCACACGTTCCTGATCGTGCAGGAGCCTTCACAGTGGATGCCGTCACCGGCCGGCGCGTCGATGATGACGTTCTGGATGGTGCCGCCGTTGGCCACCACGAACATGGGGTCCTGGCTCTCGCTCTGGCCGCCGTCGCCGATGCCGTAGTAGCGCTTCATGCCGCCGTCGAAGAACGTGCCGGCGTTGCGGGT
>NZ_BAABFD010000065.1:0-544 GCF_039540635.1 Nonomuraea ferruginea
CCAACTCCTTGGCTCACAGAACGACATGGCTACGATCCGACTTACTGAACTTATTTGAATGATCAAGATAAGCTAGAGGTTATTACCATTGTAGGTGGTGGATAATCTATTTGTACATACACAGTTCTCTATCTCAAATGTTTCATAGATAGAGATAATCTTCCTTGTTGTTTATCTACATGAATAATAACAGCTTTAATAGTGTCACCTATTTTAAATTGTGATGATATCTGCTCTAATTCTTTGATATTAATCTCAGAAATATGGACAAGACCTTTGAGATTTCCTACCTTTATAAATAATCCGTAAGGTGTAATCTGATTTATTATGCCTTCAATAATATTACCAACAATTAAATTAGATGATGCTTGAGATATTAGAGCTCTTCTATGACTCAGTATTAAATTATTAGATTTCTCTTCGACATTGAGTAATTTTAGCTTAATAAATTTATTATTAAATTGCTCACTTTTTTGAAAATTACCGAGATGAGAATTAGGTACAAATCCAGATATACCTTCAAGGTTAATTATCATTCCTCCCT
>NZ_BAABFD010000066.1:0-531 GCF_039540635.1 Nonomuraea ferruginea
CCGGGTCGTCCACGGCCACGTCCGGCACGTCGATGCCGGCCACCTTGGCCGCACGCAACCGCACCATCCGGTCATGATTGTCCGGATCGTAGGAGATGTTGCCCGTGCCGTCGGCCTTCTCGATACCGCCGATACGGTGCTCCAACCCCGGCGTGCCCGGGATCGCCCACGGCCGCGCCAGTGTCTCCGGATCCCGCTGGAACGGCAGGAACGCCCCGTCCTGGCCGTTCGGCTCGGTCGTGAACGGCACACTGATGTCCGGCAGCGCGGCAACCTCCGGCAGCCGCCACGGCTCCGAACCGTTGGCCAGATACCCATCCGACAACAACATCACCGGCGTCCGATAGGCCACCGCGATACGAGCCGCTTCCACCGCCGCGTCGAAACAATCCGAAGGCGACATCGGCGCGATGACCGGCACCGGCGACTCGCCGGATAGGTGGACAGGGCCGGTTTCCCAACTCTGAATAAGCAGGCTTAATGGGTCTGTGGCGAGGCGAGACGCCTCACGTCCTCCCTCCGACTCCGACC
>NZ_BAABFD010000067.1:0-524 GCF_039540635.1 Nonomuraea ferruginea
AACCAATTAATAAATATTGGATTAGTAGAGATTATAGCTACAGCGTCTTTAGGTACAAGGTTTTTAAATGAAATCATTTCTGGTTTCTCTAGAAAAGAAGGGTTTGGTATTAGCCAAAAATCAATTGCTTTATTATTTGACTGATAGTAGTTAACTCTCTCTCTAAAAACTTCTTCTAGTGGTTCTTGTACTAATAGAAAATTTTGACTCGCAAGGGCGAAGTAATAAGTTGTCATTATTATAAATTTTAATAAAATTAGCTCAGTCGCTACTATCATATAACTTTATTTGATAAATAACTATTAAGATCTGTAAAAACTAGTTGCTATAGAGTAATTAACTTGCTTTTCAGTATATTAAAAAGTTATCGTATAACATTAAATTCAATATTTCTTACTATGGTATAACGTGAATAATTATTGGCCAAGCTCTCAGGGACCAACACCCAATCAAGAGGTAGCAGAGCTATTAGTTAGAACTTCTATAAAGATTAATAAGAGATTAACTAATTGCTCTCAGGAAGT
>NZ_BAABFD010000068.1:0-518 GCF_039540635.1 Nonomuraea ferruginea
ATTCGCTTAATATTATTTCCTCATCGACACCTACAGCAGAAGGTCTAAATAGCAAGCCCATTGTTGCCGGTTTAATTAAAATAGCTAAAGATTTCAAATAATGACGCTCATCTTCATCATATATTTTTCGAGATATACAGATTGATTGACTAAAAGGCATTAATACAATATATCGACCTGATAATGTAATATTGGCAGTGAGCCTTGGACCTTTATTTAAAGTTGGCTCTTTAATGATTTGTACTAAAATTTTTTGCCGTATTGTTAAAATGTTAGTAATATTATTGACATAATATTTCTTTTTAAGCGGAGCGGTATCACTGATATGTATAAAAGCACTGTACTCATTGTTTCCTAGGTTAATAAATGCCGCATTTATTCCTGAGAAGATTTTATCAACACAACCTAGGTAGATATCACTTACTTGATAATGAGCATTTGCTACTACTAGTTTCTGTATCTGACCACAATATAGAATAGCAGCCATATTGTGTAGACAGGAAATTACAATAGTGTTT
>NZ_BAABFD010000069.1:0-515 GCF_039540635.1 Nonomuraea ferruginea
CTCAAGCGCGAGAACATCGTGTTCGTCTCCGGGATCGGCTGCTCCTCCAGGTTCCCGTACTACCTCAACACCTACGGCGTGCACTCCATCCACGGCCGCGCCCCCGCGATCGCCACCGGGCTGGCAGCCTCCAGGCCGGACCTGAGCGTGTGGGTGATCACCGGTGACGGGGACGCCCTGTCGATCGGCGGCAACCACCTGATCCACGCGCTGCGCCGCAACGTCAACCTCAACATCCTGCTGTTCAACAACCGCATCTACGGGCTGACCAAGGGCCAGTACTCGCCCACCTCCGAGGTCGGCAAGGTCACCAAGTCCACCCCGATGGGATCGCTGGACAAGCCGTTCAACCCGATCTCCCTCGCCCTCGGCGCCGAGGCGTCGTTCGTGGCGCGCACCCTGGACTCGGACCGCAAGCACCTGCAGGCGGTGCTGCGGGAGGCGACCGCGCACCGGGGCGCGTCCCTGGTGGAGATCTACCAGAACTGCAACATCTTCAACGACAACGCCTTCGA
>NZ_BAABFD010000070.1:0-510 GCF_039540635.1 Nonomuraea ferruginea
TTCTATTTCACTCCCCTCCCGGGGTTCTTTTCACCTTTCCCTCACGGTACTATTTCACTATCGGTCATTCAGTAATATTTAGCCTTACGAGGTGGTCCTCGCTGATTCACACGGGATTTCACGTGCCCCATGCTACTTGGGATACAGCTTAAGTAACTCAAGTTTTCAAATACTGGGCTTTCACCATCTATGGCTTAGTATTCCAACTAATTCTTTTAACTTTTATTAATCTTAGTGATTGCTGTCCCACAACCCTGACTAAACGTATTTAATCAGTTTAGGCTGTTCCCGCTTCGCTCGCCGCTACTAAGGGAATCGCTTTTGCTTTCTTTTCCTCTGGCTACTAAGATGTTTCAATTCGCCAGGTTTGCTCTTTCTTGTCTATAAATTCAACAAGTAGTATATAGAGTTTCCTCATTCGGGTACCTCCGGATCTAAGCTTACTTCCAGCTCCCCGGAGCGTTTCGTCGGTAGCCACGCCCTTCATCGCTTCTGAATGCCAAGGTATCC